>CP119316.1:677500-1355000 GCA_029202985.1 Candidatus Andeanibacterium colombiense
AGGTGATGTTCATCACCGGTTTCGCCGCGGTCACGCTGAAGGCCAGCCGCGAAACTCCGCATGCCAACGTGCTCTCGAAACCGTTCCATCTGCGCGATCTGGTGCTGGAGGTGGAGCGGGTGTTCGAAGACCAGGCTTCCGCCACTCTTTGAAGAGATATTTTCGCGGGCCTTGCATCGTGGGCAAGCCATGCTAAATGGCCCGCCTGCCGGCGCAACCGGCACACCGATGGTGCGGGCGTATAGCTCAGTGGTAGAGCACTATGTTGACATCGTAGGGGTCGCAAGTTCAATCCTTGCTACGCCCACCATCGTATAGAAAACCCGCCCGCAACGGCGGGTTTTCTTGTTTTGGCGCCAGACTGGGCTCCCGTCCTTGCGCCCGGGCCCGAGGCTGCTAAGAGGCCGCAATACCTCCCATCGAAAGGCAGCGGGCACCCTCATGGCGAAGATCAAGGTCGTAACCCCGGTCGTCGAAATCGACGGCGACGAAATGACGCGGATCATCTGGCAGTGGATTCGCGAAAGGCTGATCCAGCCTTATCTCGACATCGAACTGCTCTATTACGATCTCTCGGTCGAAAAGCGCGACGAGACCGATGACCAGATCACGATCGACGCGGCCGAGGCGATCAAGCAGTACGGCGTCGGCGTGAAATGCGCGACGATCACGCCGGATGAAGCCCGCGTCGAGGAATTCCACCTCAAGCAGATGTGGAAGAGCCCCAACGGCACGATCCGTAACATCCTCGGTGGCACGATCTTCCGCGAGCCGATCGTGATTTCCAATGTCCCCCGGCTGGTCCCGGGCTGGACCGACCCGATCGTGGTCGGCCGCCACGCCTTCGGCGACCAGTACCGCGCGACCGACTTCCTCGTCCCCGGCAAGGGTAAGCTGCGCCTGGTGTTCGAAGGCGAAGACGGCACGGTGATCGACCGCGAGGTGTTCCAGTTCCCGTCCAGCGGTGTCGCGATGTCGATGTACAATCTCGACGATTCGATCCAGGATTTCGCCCGCGCGAGCTTCAACTACGGGCTCGATCGCGGCTGGCCGGTCTATCTCTCGACCAAGAACACGATCATCAAGGCCTATGACGGGCGCTTCAAGGACCTGTTCCAGCAGGTCTTCGACACCGAGGGCTTCAAGGAGAAGTTCGCCGACGCGAAGATCACCTACGAGCACCGCCTGATCGACGACATGGTCGCCTCCGCGCTGAAGTGGAGCGGCAAGTTCGTCTGGGCCTGCAAGAACTACGACGGCGACGTGCAGTCCGACGTGGTCGCGCAGGGCTTCGGCAGCCTCGGCCTGATGACCTCGGTGCTGATGACCCCCGACGGCAAGACGATCGAGGCCGAAGCGGCCCACGGCACCGTCACTCGCCACTACCGCCAGCACCAGCAGGGCAAGGCGACCAGCACCAACCCGATCGCGTCGATCTTCGCCTGGACCCGCGGGCTGATCTATCGCGGCCGGTTCGACAACACGCCCGACGTGGTGCGCTTCGCCGAAACGCTCGAGAAGGTCTGCATCGACACGGTCGAGAGCGGCAAGATGACCAAGGATCTCGCGCTGCTGATCGGCCCCGACCAGCCGTGGATGACGACCGAGCAGTTCTTCGAAACGGTCGTCCATAATCTCGAAACCGAGATGGCAAGCTGGGCCTGAGGGCCCACTCGCGAAAAAACTTCGGGCCGGAGGGGTGACAATCGCGTCACTCCTCCCCTACCCTCCCGGCCATGGTTCATGGCGATTTCCCCACTTCATCCCTTTCCGACGCATTGGTGATCCTCGGCGCTGCCGGCCTGGTCATCCCGATCTTTGCCCGGTTCCGTATCACTCCTGTGATCGGCTTTATCCTGGTCGGCGTGCTGGTCGGGCCGCATGGCCTCGGCCGGCTGGTCCCGGAAAATCCGTGGCTCGGCTACGTCACCATCACCAATGACGAGCGGCTCGAACCCTTTGCCGAGTTCGGGATCATCCTGCTGCTGTTTACGATCGGGCTTGAGCTGTCGTTCAATCGGCTGTGGCAGATGCGCCGGCTGGTGTTCGGGCTCGGCGCAGCGGAACTGGTGGTCATTTCCGGGCTGCTGGCAGCGTTCCTCGCGCTGACCGGCGAGCACTGGACCGGCGGCCTCGGCCTCGGCCTCGCGCTCGCGCTCTCGTCGACCGCGCTGGTGTTGCAGATTTCGGGCACGCAGAGCCCGGTCGGCAAGGCGGCACTGGGCATGTTGCTGTTCGAGGATATCGCGATCGTCCCGATCATCTTCCTGCTCGGCGCGCTCGCTCCGAACGCGGGCAACGGGATCGACGGGCTGATCACGACACTGTGGCAAGGCGCAGTGGTAGTCGCGGTGCTGCTGGTGTTCGGGCGTTTCGCCCTGCCCCGCCTGTTCACCCGCGCGGCCCAAACCAAGAGCCCCGAGCTGTTCCTTTCCGCCAGCCTGCTGGTGGTGATCGGCGCGAGCCTCGCGACCGCGGCGACCGGCCTCTCGCCGATCGTCGGCGCGCTGATCGCCGGGCTGCTGATCGCCGAGACCGAGTATCACGGCGAGGTCGAGCATATCATTGAGCCGTTCAAGGGCCTCGCACTCGGTGTGTTCCTGCTCACCGTGGGCATGAGCATCGACCTGACGGTGGTGTGGGCCAATGCCGGGCCGATCGCTCTGGCGGTGGTCGGGGTGCTCGGGCTTAAGGCGCTGGTCACCGGATTGCTGCTGCGGGCGATGGGCGCGGGGCGCGGCACGGCGACCGAGACCGGCCTGCTGATGTCGAGCCCGTCCGAAACCACCCTGATCGTGCTGACCGCGGCCAGCCAGGCGCTGTTGATCGATCATGAGACCGCGCAGTTCTGGCAGATCGTCACCGCGATCGGCCTGACCATCACCCCCATTCTCGCCAAGCTCGGCCGCGTCATCGGCAAGCGGCTGGAACCGATGCCGGCGCTGGAACAGCCCGCCGGCGAACCGGATGTGCCGCGTGTGATCGTGGTCGGCTTCGGCCGGGTCGGGCGGCTGGTGGCGGACATGCTGATCGTCCACGGCAAACCCTATATCGGCATCGACGGCGACGCCGATCTGGCCGAACAGGCCAAGCGCGACGGCTATAATGTGACCTTCGGCGATGCCGGGCGCGGTAAGGCGCTCGACCGGCTGGGGATTGCCGAGGCGCCGGCAGTGGTGCTGACGATGGATCAGCCGGTGCTCGCGCAGCGGCTGGTGCGGAAATTGCGCGAAACCTATCCGGACCTGCTGATCATCGCCCGCGCGCGCGATACCGAGCATGCGGCGCTACTCTATCGCAGCGGCGCGACCCACGCGGTGCCCGAGCAGCTCGAAAGTTCGCTCCAGCTATCCGAGGCGGTGCTGGTCGACCTCGGGGTGGCGATGGGTCCGGTGATCGCGTCGATCCACGAGAAGCGCGACGAATATCGGCTGCAGATCCAGCAGCAGGGCGCGCTGGAACATAAGCCGAAGCTGCGGACGAGTACGGCCGAGGCCTGATGCAGCGTCGGCAGGGTTACACAAGTTACACCCTGTCACCCGTCCGTTCGGCATTGCCCGGCGCGTATTTCCGCCAGTTTTCGGGCCCAATGACACGGTTACACTTCCGCGGCGCAAAATCGCGCGGGTAACATTCCGGAACAAGGGTTCGAAGGTTCAAGGTTCCACGACATCAAAGAGCCGCCGCGACCCTTGCACATCCGCTCAGGTGTAGGAAAATGGTTTTAGGACGCGCGCATGAACCGGCTTGGCTGCCCAATCCGGCGCCTGCTCGGCGGCCTGTTCTTCGCTCCGCGCGACTGTCAGCCCGAAGGGCTCCTTCAGCTGCTTGAGCGTTCCGGCCCGCCACGCGTCGTCCGTCTCCCCGACCGTCGCGACGAAGGTCCCGCCTTTGGGTTGCAGACCGATGTGCTGGACTTCGGGTGTGCGCACGCCGTCGATAAAGGAATAGGCGGTCCCGCTGAACGCGAACCCGGCGCCGTCGCGGCGCACTTCGGTGACGATGGTTTCATTGCACCACCCTTCGCACAGCACATACTCGACCATGTGCCTGCCGTCCTGTTCGGAGAACCGCGCCTCGAGCCCGCCGAGATCGCCCGTCTCGGCCGACATCCGGACATTGCCGTAAATGCCGGTCGGCCAGGGAGCTTCCTTGGCCGGCTCCCTTGCCGCCAGCGGAGACGCAGCGAGCGCAACCACCAGCCACGTCCGCCGCATCAGGCCAGCGCCGCCTTCACCGCCGCGATCGCATCGCTTGCCTTCGAACCATCCGGTCCGCCGCCCTGCGCCATATCCGGCCGTCCGCCGCCGCCCTGCCCGCCGAGCGCCTCGACGCCCGCGCGGACCAGCTTGACCGCGTCGAACCTGCCGACAAGGTCTTCGGTGACAGCGGCGGCGATCGCCGCGCGCCCTTCATTGACCGCGACAATTGCCGCGATGCCGGAGCCCATGCGCTTCTTGGCTTCGTCGAGCAGCCCGCGCAGGGCCTTTGCCTCAAGGCCGTCGATCACCTGGCCCGAGAATTTCACCCCGGCGATTTCCTCATCGGCCGGTCCGGCAGCGGATGCCCCGCCGCCGCCCAATGCCAGCGCCTTCTTCGCTTCTGCCAACTCGCGCTCGAGCCGCTTGCGTTCGTCGACCAGCGCGGCGACCCGCGCCTCGACGTCTTCCGGCGAGGTCTTGAGCGTCGCGGCGGCCGATTTCAGCGCTTCCTCGCGCCCGACCAGCCATTGGCGGGCGGCCTCGCCGGTCAGCGCCTCGATCCGGCGGACGCCGGAAGAAACCGCGCTTTCGGAGACGATCCGGAACAGGCCGATATCGCCCGTCGCGCGAACATGGGTGCCGCCGCACAGCTCGACCGAATAGTTGCGGCCGGTGTTCAGCGCGCTGCCCATCGAGAGCACGCGAACCTCGTCGCCGTATTTCTCGCCGAACAAAGCCATTGCGCCGGCTTCGATCGCTTCGTCAGGGCTCATCAGCCGCGTATCCACCGGATCGTTGTGGCGGATCTCGGCATTCACCTCGGCTTCGACCGCCGCGATCTCCCCCGGCGTGAGCGCCTTCGGGTGCGAGAAGTCGAACCGCAACCGCTCTTGCGCGACCAGCGAACCCTTCTGGGTCACATGCTCGCCGAGATTGTCGCGCAGCGCCGCGTGCAGCAGGTGGGTCGCGGAATGGTTCGCGCGGATCGCATCGCGGCGCGCGACATCGACCTCGAGATGCACCGTATCGCCAACCTTGATCGTGCCGCTCTCGATTTTTCCGTGCATCGCATGCAGGCGGCCGAGCGGCTTGGACGTATCGGCAACCGCGATCCGCAGGCCGGAGCCCCCGGTAATCACGCCGGCATCGCCGACCTGGCCGCCGCTTTCGCCGTAGAATGGCGTCTGGTTGGTGAGCACCACGACGTCCTGGCCGGCATCCGCCGACTGGACTTCCTTGCCCCCGACCACCAACGCGACGACCTGGCCTTCGCCGCCGGTCGCGGCATAGCCGGTGAACTCGCTCGCGCCTTCGCGCTCGGCGATGTCGAACCACACTTCCTCGTCGGCCGCGGCCCCGGACCCCTTCCACGCAGCGCGCGCGGCGGCCTTCTGCTGCGCCATCGCGGCGTCGAAGCCCGCCTTGTCGACCGCGATCCCGCGGGCACGCAATGCATCTTCGGTGAGATCGTAGGGGAAGCCGTAAGTATCGTAGAGCTTGAACGCGGTTTCGCCCGGCAGTTCGGAGCCTTCGCCCATCCCGCCGGTCGCTTCGTCGAGCAGGCGCAGGCCCTTGTCGAGCGTCTGGCGGAATTTCGTCTCCTCGCGCTCGAGCACATCCTCGATCAGCGTCTGCGCGCGGACCAGTTCCGGGTAATGCTGGCCCATCTCGGTGACCAGAGCGGGCACCAGGCGGTGCATCAGCGGTTCGCTCGCGCCGAGCAGATGCGCGTGGCGCATCGCGCGGCGCATGATCCGGCGCAGCACATAGCCGCGGCCTTCGTTCGACGGCAGCACGCCGTCGGCAAGCAGGAAGCTGGTCGAGCGCAGATGATCGGCGATCACCCGGTGGCTCGCGATCGTGTCGGGCGTATCGTTCTCGGTCAGGTCCTGCGAGGCGCCGATCAGCGCCTTGAAGGTATCGGTCTCGAACACCGAATGGACGCCCTGGAGCACGGTCGAAATGCGTTCGAGGCCCATGCCGGTGTCGATCGACGGACGCGGCAGATCGCCGACGATTGCGTCGTTCGCCTGGATATACTGCATGAACACGAGGTTCCAAATCTCGACGAAGCGGTCGCCGTCCTCGTCGGGCGAGCCCGGGGGGCCGCCGGCGATTTCCGGGCCGTGATCCCAGAAGATCTCCGAGCACGGGCCGCACGGGCCGTCCGAGCCCATCGCCCAGAAATTGTCCTTGGTCGCGATCCGGATGATGCGCTCGTCCGGCAAGCCGGCGATCTTCTTCCAGAGATTCCACGCCTCGTCATCGGTGTGATAGACGGTGACCGAAAGCCGGTCCTTCGACAGGCCGTATTCCCGGGTGACGAGGTTCCACGCGAGTTCGATCGCGCGTTCCTTGAAATAGTCGCCGAATGAGAAATTGCCGAGCATCTCGAACAAGGTCAGGTGGCGCGCGGTATATCCGACATTGTCGAGATCGTTGTGCTTGCCTCCTGCCCGCACGCATTTCTGCGAACTGGTCGCGCGCGGCGCGGGCGCGGTCTCGAGCCCGGTGAAGATGTTCTTGAACGGCACCATGCCCGCGTTGACGAACATCAGCGTCGGATCGTTATAGGGCACGAGCGGTGCCGACGGCATCACCTGGTGCCCGTTGGCCCCGAAATAATCGAGGAATGTGCGGCGGATATCGTTCGAGGAATTCATCAGGGGGAACTAGGCAATGCGGACGGCGGCGACAAGTGCCTTGACCGCGCCGGGCGGTGCCTATGCGGCGATCAGCCGCGCCGGGCGGTGACGATCCACGCGGCAGCGCCCAGCGCGACGAGATCGTCGACCTGGCGCGGGGCCAGCCAGGCGCGCAGGCGAACGAACAGATCGTCGCGCTCCGCCGGCGTCAGTTCGGCCGCGGCGGCGGCGAGCGGGCCAATGCTCGCGAAATAGGCGAGCGCATCGTCGAGCGCGTTTTCACCCGCGCCAACCACCATCGCGAAATCGACCGGAGCGAAATCCGCCGCGTGCCAACCCGCCTGCGCGAGAATGCCGCGCACCCGCTCCGGATCGGCGAAGGCCATCGGCCCCGGCGCATGCGGATCGCGCGGTGTAGCCGGGCGCGGCAGCAGGCTGCCCGGGCCGGTGAAGAATTCGTTCTCCGTCGGGCCCCGGAAGCAGGAGAACAGCAGGCCGGCGCCCGGCGCGGCGATCTGCGCGAGATGGGCGAAAGCGCCCGCCGGATCGTCGAAGAACATCACTCCGTGGCGCGAAACCAGCAGGTCGGGTGCGAAATCTTCGGGCGGGATCCAGCGCGCGGCATCGCCGGTGTCGAAGGCGGCGTTGGTGAGGTTGCGCCCACGCTCCCGCGCGGCCTCGACCAGCGGGGCGGAGATGTCGAGCCCGATCACCCTGGCGGTGGGCCGCCCGCGCGCGATCGCGAGCGACAATTCGCCGGCGCCGCAGCCGATATCGAGCACGCTGCTGAAGGTGAAATCGCGCGTACGGCCGAGCAATTGCTCGGTCAGCCCGCTCCAGCTGCGATCGGTCCGGCGCCATTCGGCGGCCCAGCTCTCGCCGGTGCGCCCCTCCCAGTCGTTTGCCTTGGTCATGCGCAACATCCCTCATGCCACATCACGCGGAAAAGCCGGCCCGCGAACCCCGCAAGGTTACACGGTACCGGCTTCATTTCCATAAGCCTTGCCCCACCCTGCCAAGAGGGACGCCGCTTCTTGAGGATTACTCTTCGGGGTCCGCGTCCGGGCCCGTCATCATCTCCTCGGCGACCTGTTCGGTGCGGCCGCGAATTGCGGCTTCCAACCGGTCACAAACTTCAGGATTGTCTTTCAGATATTGCTTCGAATTCTCGCGCCCCTGGCCGATCCGGATGCTGTCGTAGCTGAACCAGGCGCCGGATTTCTCGACCACGCCGGCCTTGACCCCGAGATCGAGGATCTCGCCGACCTTCGAAATGCCTTCGCCATACATGATGTCGAATTCGACCTGTTTGAACGGCGGAGCGACCTTGTTCTTGACGACCTTCACGCGGGTCGCGTTGCCGACGATCTCGTCGCGTTCCTTGATCTGGCCGGTACGGCGGATGTCGAGCCGGACCGAAGCGTAGAACTTCAGCGCATTGCCGCCGGTGGTGGTTTCCGGATTGCCGTACATCACGCCGATCTTCATGCGCAGCTGGTTGATGAAGATCACCATGCAGCGCGAACGGCTGATCGAGCCGGTCAGCTTGCGCAGGCTCTGCGACATCAGCCGCGCCTGGAGGCCGACGTGGCTGTCGCCCATCTCGCCTTCGATTTCGGCCCGCGGAACCAGCGCGGCGACCGAATCGATCACCAGCACGTCGATCGCGTTCGAGCGCACCAGCGTGTCGGTGATCTCGAGCGCCTGTTCGCCCGTGTCGGGCTGCGACACGATCAGCTCGTCGATATTGACGCCGAGCTTCTTGGCATAGACCGGATCGAGCGCATGTTCGGCGTCGATGAAGGCGGCGGTGCCGCCGCTCTTCTGCGCTTCGGCGATCACATGCAGCGCCAGCGTGGTCTTGCCCGAGGATTCCGGCCCGTACACCTCGATCACGCGGCCACGCGGCAGTCCGCCGATCCCGAGCGCGATATCGAGCCCGAGCGAACCGGTCGAGATCGCTTCGACCTCCATCGCTTCCTTGCTGCCGAGCTTCATCGCGCTGCCCTTGCCGAAGGCCTTGTCGATCTGCGCGAGGGCGGCGTCGAGCGCCTTCTGACGGTCCAAATTGTCTTCCTTGTCCACGAGCTTCAGATTCGTCGCCATGAGAGGCCTCCGCTGCCTAGAAGGATGACCGGAAAGGTCAACTTGGCCGAGTATGTATCCGATTTGTTCCGACGGAACAAGAGTGGAACAGAAATTTTCTTGCCCGCGCATAAGCCGCACAATTCAGCCGATCTAATCTTTCGCTTGGGCGCTGCGCTGGTCCCACGCGATGGTAGTGGACGAATTCGGCGCGAGCTTCTGTTCGATCGACCATTGCCCGTCGCGTAGCGCCAGTCCCTTGAGCTTCGAACGCGCCTTCCACTCGGCCGGGCTGCCTAGCTCGATCCGCACTTCGACGGGGAAGCGATTGGCATTGGTCAGTGTGGTGTGCATCGTGACCCATGGATAGGGCCGCGATCCCGGATCGCGCTTGGTGTCCTTCACACACCGGCCGAAAATATTGGGGCTCAGGCCCAGCTCGAGTTCGACATCGCGCCCTTCGGCGTAATCGCGCATCGACGGTTCCCCGACGAGTTGCTCACCCCGCGACGATTGCTCGAACAGCGTCACACCGCCGGTCGGCAGCGCGACGCCCAAGCCGTTCTTCCTGTCGTTCTTCGTCCGCAGCCAGATCGCCAGCGGCGAAGCCTCGTCGTTCTCGCCCCACGGCGAGCAGGAATAGCGATACTGGAACGCCGCTTTCACCTCGTCACGGTCGAGGAAGGCGACCTGTTTCATCGACTTCGCCGCGACATCCACCGCTACCGGCACGCGGTAGAGCTTCAAATCGCCGAGGTTCTCCTCCTGCGCCACGATCGGGGCCGGACTTTCCATGAGCCCGCGCGCGGACATTCTCGCCCCGGTAACGACGATCGAATCGGCCTCATAGGCCATCATCGGCGGAGGCGGCGCGGGTGGTGGAGGCGGCGGAACGTCGATCGCAGAACCCGCGGCGGTGCTGCCGATCGGATAGCAATCCAGATAGAGCGGCCGGGCGGTCGGCGGGCTCGCCAGCGCCTGGAAATCGCTCGCGATGTTGAGCGCACCGGCGACCACCAGCAATTGCGCGTCGGGAAAACTCTGGCCGTTGTCGTTCACCAGCGTCAGCCACGAGCGCATCCGCAGCCGCTCCCTGCCGTCCGCATCCTTGCCCGTGTGGCTGGCGACATAATGCGCTTCCCAGTCGAACCCCCACGAGATGTAGGTCAGCTGGACCTCGTAGGTCCCGCCTGCGGGCGTGCGGGTGTCGATGCTGAACACCGGCTGCGCGGAAAGCCCGTCGGGCACGCGGTCGAAGGTGAGTTTCTCGGGCAGGCCCGAGCAGCGCACCGCCTCGAACCCGGCCTGCGTCTGCAGCACGATCCCGCCATCGGCACGGGTGCGCACGATCGCATCCTCGCTCGCCGCCACGCCGGTTGCGGGATTGGTGCGGGTGATCGTCACCCGGTTGCCGAGCGTCCCGTCGACCAGCGACGCGGGCGACAGCAGGTCGGCGTTGCGGTTCTTCTCGATCGTCCCGCCCGGCAGGCCGGTGACGATCGCGCTGACCGCGACCATCCCTTCCGCAACCCCTTCGAAGCGGATCGTCGATTCGCCCGGCGGCAGGGTGACCGTGCGGGTCTCGGTGATCATCGCGAAGCCGCGCGGCCATTCGCGGTCGATCCGCTGGCCGAGGCTGCGGTTAGGATCGCGGTATACGGTGACCGAAACCTTGCCGGGTGCGGAAGCGTAAACCGCCTCGCGCGCCGATGCGGGTGAAGCGGCCAAAGCCGCAACCAGAGCCACACTCGTCATTGCGAGGAGGCGAAGCCGACGAAGCAATCCCGGGCCACATACGCCGCCCTGGATTGCTTCGCTGCGCTCGCAATGACGAAGGGGGTGGGAAGAAACCACCATCCTCGCCTCAGTAACGCGTCTCGTAAGTCACCCTGACGACCCGCTCGCCATTGGCGGGCACCGGCACCGTCCATTTGCGCGTGCCCGCATCGAGCTGCTCGCCCGGCACATCCTCGCTGGTGATGCGGTAATCGTTGCCCCACCAGCCCCAATAGAGCCCGCTTTGGGTCAGCTCGACATCGACCGGGGCCGATTTGGCGTTGGTCAACGTGTAGCGCATCGTGGTGCGGTAGAAGGTCTTGGGTCGCTCGCTCTCGATCACGGTCGCGCTGCCGTCAGGCTGGACCACGCGGTAGCGCGCGCTCTTCTCCCATTCGGCGCCGGTGATGGTCGAACGGCTCTCGACTTCGGACTTCACCGTGATGTCGAAAGCATCGCCGGTCTTGAGCGCCAGTTGGCTGCCCATCGGGGTGTGCGGAATGCCGTTCTCGCCGATGAATTGCGGCGTGCCGGATTTGTCGCGCTGATAGAAGCGCACCGTCCCCGCCGGCAGCGCATCGCCCAGCCCGCCGTCCTTAGAGGAAGAAAACGCGATCTGGCTGTCGACATTAACCGCGTTACCGTCGTTCTCCATCCAGCCGAGCGTCCGCCCATAGATTTTGCGCGCGGGCACGCCCTGCACGTCGAGAAAGCTGACCTGCTTGGTCTGGGCATTGGCAATCGTGGTGCGTTCGGCGATCGGATAGAGGTAATAATCGCCCAATTGCTCGCGGCCCGCGGTTTCGGTGCCGGGCTTCATCACCGTTCCGGCGGTGCCGCGACGCGGCGGGCGCGGCGGCTGGTAATCGTTGCCGCCATTGACCCGCCCGGCGACGAGCAGCGTCTTCGCATTGGTGTAGGTCGTGCCGGTGTTGTTGGTCAGCGTCACCCAGCCCTGCACATCGACCGTGGCCTTGGCCTCGTCATACAGCGCGACGTAATCGGCCGACCAGCCGAGTCCCGGCGTGAGATAGCGCAGCGACGCGGGACGAGTGCCGCCGCGGGTCGAATCGACCGTCACCGACAGCGTCGGGCGCGCGCGCAAATTCTGCGGCACCCGGTCGAACACCACCCGCACCGGCAGGCCATCGTCGCGCAGCACTTCGATCCGATCGCCGATCTTCACCACCACGCCGCCCGCGGTCGACAGCACGGTCGCGCGTTCGGTGGTCTCGCTGCCGGTCGCGGGATTGGTGCGGACGAGGGTCACGGTCTGGCCGACCGCCTTTTCCATCAGCTTGGTCGGAGTCAGCAGGTCGAAATCGAAGTTCTGCTCGACGATGCCGGTGTCGGCGGCGGCAAAGCTCAGCGTTTCGGGGCGGATCATCGCCGAGACGTCGGGGAATTCGATCCGGCTGCGGCCGCTGGCGATCGGCAATTGGCGCACGTCCTGCACCACCGCCTGGCCGTTGTTGTAAATCGTGACCGCTACGTCGCCTTGCGCGCTTTCGCCCACCGGGTTGCTGCTGCTCTGGGCGAAAGCCGCGCCGCTGAGCAGCGCGGTAGCGGATACGGCGGCCATGCCGAAGGCGCGAAAACCCATCAGTCCCTCCTCAAATTCCCTAAGCTATGTAATATTGTATCCTGAAACTTTACGCGATGTGAATGGATAATTGCGGTCGGCGCCCAGGAGACTTCCGTCTTCCGTTATCCGGCTTCCGCATTCGAATTCCGGCTGCCGTCATCCTGAACTTGTTTCAGGATCCATTTTTCCGCCTACCCAGTTCGCGGAATGACACTCTGCCCTTCCGGCACGATGGATCCTGAAACGAGTTCAGGATGACGGGGCGGGGGGGGCACAATCCTTTCCGTGCCCCCCCACGCCTACCCCTTCGATACCCCGAGCACTTCGGCGACCTTGTTTGCGATCTGTTGGACCGAAAACGGCTTGGGAATGAAGTGCATGTCCTCGATGTCGATCTCGTTGCGGAGCTGTTCCTCGGCATAGCCGGACATGAACAGTACCGGCAGACCGGGCGCGATCCGGCGCAATTCGCGCGCCATCGCCGGGCCGTCCATGTTGGGCATGACCACGTCGCTCACCACCAGGTCGAAAATGCCGCCTTGGGCGACTTTTTCGAGACCCTCCTCGCCGTCGGCGGCGGTGACGACATCGTAGCCCTGCCGGGTCAGCGCGCGTTCGGCGACCGCGCGGACCATGTCCTCGTCTTCGACCAGCAGGATCCGCCCGCCGCCCGACCAGTGCGAGGCCTCCTCCTTCTCGCCGCGCAGCGCGACCGGCTCCGCCGCGCTGTGGACCGGCAGATAGATCGTGAAGCGCGCGCCCTTCACCAATGCCCCTTCCGCGACATTGTCGCAGAAGATGAACCCGCCCGACTGCTTGATGATGCCGTAAACCGTGGACAGGCCGAGCCCGGTGCCCTTGCCCATCTCCTTGGTGGTGAAGAACGGATCGAAGATCTTCGGCAGCACTTCGGGCGGGATCCCGCCGCCGGTATCCTCGACGATCAGCACCGTATAATCGCCCACCGGCACAACTTCGCTGTCCATCCGGCGGACATCGGCCGCGGCGACCCGGCGGGTGACGATGGTCAGGCGCCCGGGGGTGGTCTCGCCGGTCCGCTGGATCGCATCGCGGGCGTTGACCGCGAGGTTCATCATCACCTGCTCGAGCTGCTGCGGATCGGCGCGGACCGGGCCGAGATTACGGTCGTGATGGATGTTCAGCTCGATCCGCTCGCCCATCAGGCGCTTGAGCAGCTGGCTGACCTCGGCGATCACATCGGGCAGCTGCAGCACTTCGGGCCGCAGGGTCTGCTGGCGCGAGAAGGCGAGCAACTGGCGGGTGAGCGAGGCCGCGCGGTTCGAATTGGCCTTGATCTGCTGGATGTCGTCGTAGTCGCTGTCGCCCGGCGTGTGGCGCAGCAGCATCAGGTCGCAATAGCCGATGATCGCGGTGAGGACATTGTTGAAATCATGCGCGACCCCACCGGCGAGCTGGCCGACCGCCTGCATCTTGCTCGCCTGCGCGACCTGGCGCTTGAGCCGGGTTTCCTCGGTCGTATCGGCGAGGCTCAGCAGCACCGCCGGCTCGCCCAGCCCGCGCACCCCGGCGATCCCCAGCGAGACCGGCTCGTCCGGGCTGGAGCGCAGGCGCACCGCCATGTCGGCGCTCGACGGAGCGCCCTGGCCGAAGCGCCGCACCGCATCGGACATCGCGCCCTTGTCCTCCTTCACCACCAGATCCAGCGGATAGGGCGGCAACGGCTTGCCCTCGAGCCCGGCGGCGCGGAGGAAGGCCGGGTTGGCGAACAGAAAATGCCCGTCGCGGTCGGTCATCGCGAGGCCGAGGGGGAGCTGTTCGAGCAGCGCCTGCAATTGCGGCGTGCCGGTCTGCGTTTCGGTGCCCCAGGTGCCGCCGATCCCGACCCCGGCATCGAGCAGGAACATCAGCGAGGGCGCGTGATCGGGCGCGGTGTCCTGCTCGTCGGGCTCGACCAGCGCGACATGGACCAGCGTCTGGGGCACGCCCTTGCGTCCTTCGCGGGCGAAATAGATCCGGTCGCGCTCGTCGCTGCGCAGCAGGGCGGTGAGTTCCTGCCCGGCGAGCGTGGCGCGCGGATCGCCCGCGGCGCGCAATGCGAAACCTTCGCTGACGGTACGGATCACCCCCTCCGGCCCGACGACAGCCGCCTCGATCCCGGCATGCGATAGCACCCGCCCGAAGGCGCCGGTGATGCGCTGCGCGATCTCGGCCATCTGGTCATGCTCGATCAGCGGCTCGAACCGCCACACCAGATAGTCGTCGGCCCGCCCGGCGCGGGTGGCCGAGACCGCCCAGCGCGATGTGCCGCTCTCGAGCAGGTCAAGCGCGGCCGAGCCGTCGCGCCATGCCCCGCGCGCCACGCGGGTCAGCGCTTCCGCGCCCGCATGGTCGAGCGGCAACCCCGGCGGTGCATGGCTGGTGCCGAAAGCGGCGGCGAAATCGGAATTGGCGCAGGTCAGGCGGCTGGCCCGGTCGGTCACCGCGATCGCGACCCCGGCCTGCTCGATCGCCGCGGCCGTCACCGTCCAGTCGGGCACCGCGCCATCCGCTTCGACCCGTTTCGCGGGCATCCGGGCGAGGGTCCAGGCGATCCCGCCGAGTACCATCAAGCCGCCGCCATAGGCCAATGCCACGGTCTTCTCGCCGGTGACGAGCCAGATCGCGGCCGCGCTGGCGACGAGCGCGAGGGCCACCAGCATAACCTCGGCCGGCGCCTTCCCGCGGTCCGGCGCGAGGCGGCTGAAACCGTTCATTCGGTAACGCTGATCCGCCGCGCGCGGCTGGCGAGATGCCGGCGGCGCTTGCGCCCGATCCAGCCGCGCCAGACCCACCCGGTGACGAGATAGCTGACCGCCGCCGAGGCGACCGCCACCACCACCAGCCCGAAGGCGGTGACCAGCGTCGCGCCGGTGAGCCATTGCAGGGCCTGGTCGAAATCGGTCTGCTGCAGCGTGGTGCTGACCGGCGCGCCGACGGTCGCCGCATCGACCCGCAGGATCAGCGAGCCGACTTCGTAGGAGAAGTACCAGATCAGCGGAGTGGTGAAAGGATTGGTGACGAAGGTCGTCACCGCCGCGACCGGTACGTTGGCACGCACGCTGACGCTGAGCAGCGCGGCGAAAAAGATCTGCGCGAACGGGATGATGATCCCGACCAGCAGGCCCAGCGCGACCCCGCGCGGGACCGAGCGGCGGGTGAAGCGCCACAGTTCGGAACGCAGCACCCGGTGCGCGAACGGCTGGATGAAGCGGTTGTGCTCCATACTCTCGCGCGTGGGCATGTTGCGCGACAGCCAGGCAGTGAATTTATTGCTCATGATCGGGTGATTCCTGGACCGGGCGCCGCCGCGCTTCAAGGGTCCCGCAGGGTTTATTCGCCGTGAACTCAGCCAACTCAACCCTTGTCGCGCATCAGCCGCGCCTTGTCGCGCTTCCAGTCGCGTTCCTTGATCGACTGGCGCTTGTCGTGCGTCTGCTTGCCCTTGGCCAGCGCCAGTTCGACCTTCGCGCGCCCGCGCGAATTGAAATAGACCGACAGCGGCACCATCGTCATGCCCTTGCGCTCGACCGCGCCGAGCATCTTGTCGATCTCGCGGGAGTTGAGCAGCAATTTGCGCGGCCGCTTGGGCACGTGGTTGAAGCGGTTGCCGTGGCTGAATTCGGGAATGTTCGAATTGACCAGCCACGCCTGGCCGTCGCGGATTTCGGCATAGCTTTCGGCGATCGTGCCTTCGCCGAAGCGCAGGCTTTTCACCTCGGTCCCGGTCAGCGCGATTCCGGCCTCGAACACCTCCTCGATATAATACTCGAAGCGCGCGCGCCGGTTCTCGGCGACGATCTTGGTTTTCTCGAAAGTGGCGGGTTTCGGACGGGCCATGGTGGAGGGGCATGTAGGGACATGTCGCGAAAAGGCAAAGTGCTAGCGGTAATTACGTGGGAGCTTGCGAGTTTTCGGCGCTGAATGCATTGTCGAAGCTCGATTTTCCGGGGGTTGAAGGTGAGAATTGTATCTATCGCGTCCGCGGCGCTGCTGACCTGCGCCAGCGTGCTTGCGCAGCCGGCTGTGGCCGCGCCACCCCCGCTCGACGCTTATGGCGATCTGCCAGGGTTCGAGGATGCGGCGATCTCGCCCAGCGGTAAGCATGTCGCGGTGATCGGCACCGTCGAGGGTGAGCGCAAACTGCTGCTGTTCGATGGCGGAATGACGCTGGTTGGCCACGCGAGCGTCGGCGACCTGAAGGTGCGCGGCATCCAGTGGATCGGCGACGACAATGTGCTGCTCACCTACAGCAAGACCGAAGCCCTCGGCTTCGGCTTCACCTCCAACCAGTACGAGGCTTTCCAGACGCTGATCGTCCCGTTGGATGCGGCACAAAAAGTCTCAATCGTGTTCGGGCACAACAGCTCAATCGTTACCTCGATTTTCGGCAGCTACGGCCTGCGCCTGATCGGCGGCAAGTGGAAGGGCTACTTCGGCGGCGTCCAACTGATGGGCACCGGGATGCAGCAGCGTCTTGAAACCACTTCGCCGACGCTGTTCGAAGTCGGCCTGCCGGACAATTCCACCAGGAAGATCGCGGCTCCCGGCGGTGACTATCTATGGCGCGACTGGCTGATCGACGAACACGGCGAAGTCGCCGCGACCTTCGACATGGAGCGGGAGACCGGCAATTGGCGGATCAAGGACGCGAAGGGCAAGGTGATCGCGAAGGGTGCCAATCCCGGCGGTGATGCCAGCCTGATCTCGCTCGGCAAGGACGGCACTACTCTGATCTACTCAGCCAAGGCCAAAGGCGAAGAGGACAACCACTGGTACGAATTGCCGCTGACCGGCGTGACCGATCCGGTGGAAGTGATGCAGGGCATCAATGTCGATTCAATTTATGTCGAGCGCACCACCGGGCGTCTGATCGGATATATCGACGGCGACCAGCGGGTGTTCTTCGGTCCTAAGCTTCAGTCGATGTCCGACAAGATCAGCCGCGCATTCAAGAACCTCAAGGTGACACTTGAAGACTGGACGCCCGATTTCGGCCATGTGCTCCTCCGCACCAGCGGCAATGGCGACAGCGGAACCTGGTATGCGGTCGATCTGAACGCACTCAAGGCCGATCCGCTCGGCTCTGAGCGGCCGGTCATCCCGGCCGACGAGGTGGGTCCGATATCGAAGTTTGAATACAAGGCGGCCGACGGCCTCGAAATGGACGGCGTGCTGACCCTTCCGCCGCACCGCGAGGCGAAGAACCTGCCGGTGATCGTATTCCCCCACGGCGGGCCGACCGGGCAGGACGATGTCGAATTCGACTGGTGGGCGCAGGCCTTCGCATCGCGCGGCTATGCGGTGTTCCAGCCCAATTTCCGCGGCTCGACCAACCGCGACGAAGCCTTCCACCGCGCCGGCTACGGCCAATGGGGCCGCAAGATGCAGACCGATATTTCCGACGGCCTCGCCGCGCTGGTGGCAAAGGGCTTGGTCGATCCTAAACGCGCCTGCATCATGGGCGGCAGCTATGGCGGCTATGCCGCGCTGGCCGGGGTAACGCTGCAGCAGGGGCTTTACCGTTGCTCGGTAGCGGTCGCGCCGGTGAGCGACGTCGAGTTGATGTACGATACCGACTACGCCGAAAGCGGCAGCGTCAAGGTGGTGAAGATGTCGCTCCTCGAGGAACTCGGCCCGCGTTCGACGCTCGACGAGGTCTCTCCGCGCCGCTTTGCGGCCAAGGCGGACGCGCCGATCCTGCTGATCCACGGCAAGGACGATACGGTGGTGCCTTACGAACAGAGCACCAAAATGGCCGACGCGCTCAAGGATGCGCACAAGCCCTATGAATTCGTGGACATGAAAAGCGAGGATCACTGGCTGTCCCACGCCGAAACCCGCAAGCAGATGCTGGCGGCGGCGATGGCCTTCGTGCAGAAGTACAACCCGGCAGATTGACCGGGAGAGAAACGTGCCGCTGGATGCTGACGGAATCCTCGCCAATACGCGGGCGCTGACGCCTGCGATCTCCGCACGCTCGGAAGAGATCGAGAACCTGCGGCGCCTGCCCGACGACCTTGTCGCGGACCTGAGGAAGGCCGGAGTGTTCCGCATGGCCCGCAGCCGGGCAAAGGGCGGGCCGCAGCTGAGCCTGCCCGAGCAGCTGCGGGTGATCGAGGAACTCGCCTATGCCGATTCCTCGGTCGGCTGGTGCGTGAAGATCGGGGCCGACAGCGGGCTGATGGCCGAATTCCTGCCTGAAGAAGCCTCGCGCGCGCTGTTGCCCGATCCCGACAGCATCACCGCCGGCCAGTTCACCGCCGGCCGCGGACGGCTCGACCGGGTCGCGGGCGGCTATATCCTCAACGGACGGTTTCCGTTCGGCAGCATTTCGAACCATGCCGATGCGATCATGTCCGGCGCGGTGATCTACGAAGATGACGTACCGGTGATCGGCGCCAACGGCCAGCCCGAGACCCGCCTCGCCCTTGCCCGCGCCGACCAGTACGTGATCGAGGACACTTGGCGCACCCACGGGCTGCGCGGCACCGGCTCGAACCATTACCGCGCGGAGGATGTGTTCGTCCCCGAAGCGCAGGCGCTGCGGATCGACGACGCATTGTTCCAGGGCCGCGAGCCGCTCTATTCCTCGGGCTTCAACTGGGTGACGACGATGGCGGCGGTCCCGCTCGGCGTCGCGCGCCGGGCGATGGACGAAGCGAGGAAACTGGTTTCCGAACGGCAGGGCGGGATGCCGCCCCGCCCGCTCGCCCAGCTCACCTATGTCCGCGACGCGATCGCCAAGGCCGAGATGAAGCGCGGCGCGGCCCACGCCTTCCTGTTCGCCTCCGCCCAGACCTTCTGGACCGAACTCGAACAGGGCGCCCCATCGGTCGAGACCAAAGGCCGCCTCGCGCTTTCGAACGTCAACGCCTGCCGGATGGCCGCGGAGGTCACGCGGATGCTGTTCGACCTGATCGGCGCGAATGCGATCTTCGACGGATCGGCGCTCGAACGGCTGACCCGCGATGCGCTGACCGTGAACCAGCACATGATCGTGAGCCCGGCGCATCTCGAATTCTACGGCGCGATGATCCTCGGCCAGCCGCACCCTTCGGCGCTTTATTAAATCAGTGTTCCGGCAAGGTAGTTAAGCCACCCGAGCCCGCTTCACTTCCATCCCGATCTCGATCGCCGGCTTGGCCTTGCCGAACAGATAGCCCTGCCCCTGCCCGCAGCCTTCCTCGCGCAGGCAGGCAAGCACGTCCTCGCGCTCGACGCCTTCGGCGGTCACCGTCAGCCCGAGCGAGCGGCCGAGGCTGATGATCGCGCGGACCACCGCGCGCGATTCCGGTTCGCGCGCCAGTTGCAGCACGAAGCTCTTGTCGATCTTGATCTTGGTGAACGGATACTGGAGCAGATAGCTGAGCGAGGAATAGCCGGTCCCGAAATCGTCCATCGAAATGCCGATACCGAGATCGCGGATGCGGCGGATCAATTGCTCGGTCTGCGGGCCCTGGTCCATCAGCACCGCCTCGGTGATCTCGAGTTCCAGCTGGGCCGGATCGAGGCCCGACCAAGCGAGCGCCTGCATCACCGAATTCATCAGATTGCCGCTGCGGAACTGGAGCGGCGAGACATTGACCGCGAGCTTGTGCCCCTTCGGCCACTTCGCCGCTTCCATGCAGGCGCTGCGCAGCACGTATTGGCCGACGATGTCGATGATGCCCATCTCTTCCGCCAGCGGGATGAACACCTCGGGCGAGATCGCTCCGCGCTCGGCGTGATCCCAGCGCAGCAGTGCTTCGTAACCGTCGATCTCCTCGGTCTCGAGGTCGATCAGCGGCTGGTAATGCACTTCAAGCTCGCCCCTCAGCACTGCGGTCCGGAAATCGTTCTCGAGCCTGGTCCGCGCCTGCGCGGCAAGATCCATCGCCGCTTCGAACCGCCGCACTGTCCCGCGCTCGCGCACCTTGGCGGCGTAGAGCGCGAGATCGGCGTAGCGGAGCAGCGTCTCGGCGTCGGAGCTGTCGCGCGGCGCCGAGGCGAGGCCGATCGTCGCGCCGATCCGCAATACATGCTCACCGACGAAGAACGGCTTCGACAGCTCCGCGATGATCGCCTTGCAGATTGCCTTCACCTCCTTGCGCTCCCGGTTCGGGAACAGGATCGCGAATTCGTCGCCGCCGAGGCGGCACAGCAGCGCCCCCTCGGGCACCAGCTCAGTCATCCGCCGCGCGGCTTCGGCCAGCAGCGTGTCGCCCGGCTGGTGACCGTAAGTGTCGTTGACGTCCTTGAAATGGTCGAGATCGACCATCGCCAGGGTGAACTCGCCGGCCTGCCCGGGCGTTTCGCCCTGCGCGGCCAGCATCGCGTTGAGCTGCTCGCGACAATGGGTGCGGTTGGCAAGCCCGGTCAACTCGTCGTGCCGCGCCATATGCGCCATGCGCGCTTCGACCCTGCGGCGCTCGGTCACGTCGAACACCGAGACGATCGTCGTGATCCCGTCGTCGAGCCGGGTCTGGCGGGTGAACAGCACGGATTCGAGCGTCGAGCCATCGGCCGCGCGCTGCAGCCAGAAGCGATCGGTCTCCGAATTGTCGGTCGCCAGCAGGGAGCGGGCCTCGGCCCATTCCTCGTCCGCGAAGATGCACAGGCCCGGCAAGCCGCGGAATTCCTCGCGGCTATAACCGAAATGGGCCGCGGCGGCATCGTTGGCGCGCAGGATCTTCTCGCTGCGCGGGTCATAGACCAGCAGCGGCACCGGATTGCCTTCGAACAACAGGCGGAAGCCCTGTTCGCGCCGCTTGATGTCGGTCACGTCGACCCTGAGACCGATCGTGCCGCCATCGGCGGTGCGGCGTTCCTCGATCAATATCGTCTTGCCGTTGGCGAGGCGCTGTTCGTGGCGGGTGCCGTGCCCCGGATTTTCAATCAACGCCAGCCGCTGGGCGATCCATTCCTCCTCGCGCCCGAGCGCTTCGGGGTAATCTCCGCGCGCGACCCCGATCCTGAGCGTATCGGCGAGCCGGGCGCCTTTCGCGAGCAGATCGGCCGATTTCGCGTAGATCTTCGCATATTCCTGGTTCCACAGGATATATTTGCCCTCGGCGTCCAGGAACACGATCCCCTCCGGAAACACGTCGATCGCCGAGCGCAGGCGTTTTTCGGCCAGGGCGGCCGCCTCGGTGGCGGCACGCAAAGCCTCGCGCTCGTCCGCCACGGCGAGCTCTTCGGCCGGCGCTCGCTTCCTGTCAGCCCACATCAAAAAAAGCCCCTCGCGGAAATGCGTGGGGTGATACTTATGGGGCGTTAGTTAATAATCCATGGAAATCGGACTCGAAAAGCCGGTTTTCCGCGGCCTTTCGGCGTTAAACGACCCCAGTGGCCGCCAACGCCGCATCGACCGCCTTGCGCGATTCCGTGCTTGCAGGAATGATCGGCAGGCGGACGCTGTCGTCGAGCCAGCCGTGGACCCGGCTGAGCGCATATTTCACCGGGCCCGGCGAGGCATCGGTGAACATCGCGCGGTGGAGCGGGTAGAGCCGCGCATCGAGTTCGCGCGCGGTCTCGAAATCGCCCGCATCGAGCGCCGCCTGGAGGTCCGCGCAGAGGCGCGGCGCAACATTGGCGGTGACCGAGATGCAGCCGACGCCGCCCGCGGCGTAATGCTGAAGCCACACCGGATCGTCGCCGCACAGCTGCGCGAACGCGCCCGGGATTCCGCGCCGATGCTCGGTCGGGCGGGTCAGATCACCCGACGCGTCCTTGAGGCCGACGAACACGTCCGGAAAGGCATTGGCGAGTTCGATCACCGTTTCCGGCCGGATGTCGGTCACCGTCCGCCCCGGCACGTTGTAGAGCACGATCGGCAAGTCGCAGCGTTCGGCGAGGAAGCT
This sequence comes from Candidatus Andeanibacterium colombiense, assembly GCA_029202985.1. Classification (GTDB taxonomy): domain Bacteria; phylum Pseudomonadota; class Alphaproteobacteria; order Sphingomonadales; family Sphingomonadaceae; genus Andeanibacterium; species Andeanibacterium colombiense. Next base: position 699,654 of record CP119316.1, read on the forward strand.
GAAATGCGCGATCAGCCCGGCCTGGGTCGGGCGGTTGTAATAGGGGGCGACGCATAAAGCGGCATCGGCCCCGCATTCCTGCGCGAATTCGAGGTGGCGCAGCGCGGTCTGGGTGTTGTTGCTACCGCAGCCGGCGATCACCGGCACGCGCCCGGCGGCCTGTTCCACGCAGACCGCGATCACGTGGTGATGCTCCTTGTTCGACAGGGTCGGCGCTTCGCCAGTGGTGCCGCAGGGGACCAGCGCCGCCGAACCGTTCTCGATCTGCCAGTCGATCAGGCGGCGGAATGCCTCCTCATCGAACGCTCCGTCGCGAAAAGGAGTTATCAGGGCCGGAATCGAGCCGGAAAACATGGACTTTTGCCTCTCACTTGCCGAATTCTGGCAATCGGGTACCGTTTGCACCGATGCTCGGAGATTCACATTCAGCGCCTGATAAGGAGCCAATGGCCAGAATGTCCAGCATGACGAGATTTGTCCGTACCTCCGTGATCGCACTTGCCGCCAGCCAGCTGCTGAGCGGCTCGGCTCCGCTCGCCGCGCAGGACGGCGCGGAGTGGGACCAGGCGCGCGCGCAACTCGTCGCGCAGCAGCCCGGCCCGATGGCAGCGGCGATCAGTCGCTGGCAGCAATTGACCGCTTCGCCCGCCTTCACCTTCGACGATTATGCAAGCTTCATCCTCGCCAATCCGGGCTTCCCGGACGAGGCCAAGCTGCGCGGTTACGCGGAGGGCCATGTCGCGACCGATGTGGTGGACGCCGGCCGGCTGGTCGCCTTTTTCGACCGCTATCCGCCGGTGACCAATCCGGCGCGGGCGCAATACGCGCTGGCGCTGTCCGCCGCCGGTCGCCCCCAAGCAGCCGCAATCGCGCGCGACGCATGGCGCGGCGGAACGATGAGCGCGTCGGCCGAAGCATCGCTGCAGGCGGTGTTCGGCGCGGGCTTTACGCAGGACGATCAGGACGCGCGGATGGACGCGCTGTTGTGGGACCGCGACACCGCCGGAGGGTCGCGCCAGCTGCTGCGGACTTCGCTCGCCCGGCAGACGATCTTCGGCGCCCGCCTGACCGCCGCGCTCGGCACCGATCCGCAAGGCGCGCCTTTGCCCGGCGGGCGGGACGCGGCACTGCGCGATCCGGGCTATGTGTTCAATATCGTGCGTCAGCTGCGCAAGGCCGGGCGAACCGCCGATGCGGTGAACCTGCTCGCGACCCGCCCGCCGCTCGCCTGGCGGCCGCGCGATCCGGCCGCGTGGATCGAGGAACTGCTGGTCGATGCCCGCAATGCGGATGCCCGCGGCGCGCAGCGCATCGCCTCCTCGATCGACGATGCATTCGAACCGGGCGAGGACGTCAGCGCCAAGGGCTACGGCCTGCGCGACGACTATACCTCGCTGATGTGGCTGGGCGGGACGAAGTCACTGTGGGAGCTTGGCGATCCGGCCAATGCCGCCCCGCTGTTCTATCGCTACGGCGCGGCGGCGCGGACGCCCTATACACGGTCCAAAGGGTTCTACTGGGCCGGGCTTTCGGCTGCCAAGGCCGGCGACCGGGCCGGCGCCACCCGCTATTACGAGATGGCCGCGAAATATCCGGAGCGGTTCTACGGCATGCTCGCACTTGAGAAGCTCGGGCGGCCAATGCCCGCGCTGAGCGCCACTCCCACCGCCCAGCCGACCCCGGAAGCGCGCGCCGCCTTCCTGGCGCGTCCGCTGACCCGGGCAGTCCGCGAAGTCGCGCGCGACGCGCCGTGGTCGGTCGGGATCAAGTTCTACCGTGAGATCTCGGCCCAGGCCCAGAGCGAGGCGGAGGCGGTAATGGTGTTCGATCTGGCGCGCGACATCGGCCGCCGCGACCTCGCGGTGATCCTGGGCGAGGAAGCCGCGGCCAAAGGCTATTACGATTTCACCTCGATCGCCTTCCCGACCCTGCCCGCGCCGGCGGGGACCAACTGGACGATGGTCCATGCGATCGCCCGCCAGGAAAGCCAGTTCGCGCAGAACGCTTTGTCCCACGCCGGCGCGCGCGGGCTGATGCAACTGATGCCGGGCACCGCGAAGGAACAGGCCGGCAAGCTGGGCATGACGTATCTGTCCGCCTCGCTGACCGACGATCCGCAATATAATCTGCGGCTGGGCGACGGGTATTTCTCGCGCATGATGGATTATTACGGCGGCTCGTATCCGCTGGCGATCGGCGCCTATAACGCCGGCCCGGGGCGGATCAACGAATGGCTCCGCGCGAATGGCGATCCCCGCCGCGGCGAGCTGTCCTGGGAAGAATGGATCGAGCGCATCCCGCAGAAGTTCGAAACCCGCGCCTATATCCAGCGGGTGCTCGAGAACGCGGTCGTTTACGAAACGATGCATCCGGAAAAGGCCGGCTACGGCGGCCCGCATACGCTGTCCCAGCTGATGGGCGGAAATTATTTGCCGGCCGCTGCCTCCGCAAATTAAATTATTAACGCCGATTGTGGCGCTTTTTCGGGCCTGAATGGGGCTCGTGCGCGGCGAGGCGTGGAGCTTTTTGCATCAAACCGCGTTATATTGCAGTGCGGCATGCCGGAGCATTTACCACTCTCCGAAACGCCCTGACAAACCGGACGCGACATAGTCGGCATCCGGCAAGCGGCAAACATGCAGGCCGCGGACAAAATCGGGCAGCACATAATTTGGGACGGGAGGCCGAACCGCGCAAAGCGGGGTGATCGTCTGGACGGCACTTACTGACTCGAGCGCGAGTCTAGGAGGCGTTTCATGTGGAATTCAAAGGCCATTACCCTCACCGTGGTTGCGTCGCTGGCGCTTACCTCACCCGCGCTTGCGGCAAGCAAGTTTCGGGTAGCTACCCGATCGGCCCAGGCACTTCCCCTGCGGACCATCGGAACAAAGATAACCCTGCCGAGAACCTCGCCGGTGATCGCCCCGGTCACGCCGGTGGCGTCCACCAGCCCGCTCATCTCTCCTTTCCCGACGAGCGTGCAAGCCAGCTCCAGTCCGTTCCTCACACCGTCCGCGGTGCGGCCCGGCCGGTTCGGCAATGGCAATTTCGGCGGCGGGCTGGCGCGGCTGATCAGCTTTCTTCCGACGCCGATCAAGCAGATCATCGCACAGGCGCTCAGCAACACTCCCAACGGTACGCAATTGTGCAATGCGCTGGGGCTGCCCAATTGCCAGGTGCCCGACAGCACAGGCTGAGTTCATGCGGCGGGCCTGGCCTCTTGGCCGGCCCCCGCACGATAGGCTAAGGCGGCGCGATGGAGCCACGCGCCAATTACATTACCCCCGCCGGCCTCGCCGCATTGAAGGCGCGCTACGATCATTTGCTCGGTCGCGAGCGGCCTGAGATCGTCGAGATCGTGAGTTGGGCCGCGGGCAATGGCGATCGGAGCGAGAACGGCGACTATCTCTACGGCCGCAAGCGCATGCGCGAAATCGACCGCGAACTCGCGCATCTCGCCCGGCGCATGAAAGCGGCCAAGGTGATCGATCCATCCCGGCAAACCGATTTGGGCAGGGTATGGTTCGGCGCGACCGTCACCATCGCCGACGAGGACGACGAGCACCGCACCCTCACCCTCGTCGGCGACGACGAGCAGGACGCAGGTGCGGGACTGGTCGGCTGGAGCGCGCCGATCGCCCACGCGCTGCGCAGCGCCGCGATCGGCGATTTGCGGCGCGTACGCCTGCCCGGCGGCGAGAAGGAGTGGGAAGTCGTCGCGATTTCCTACCCGTCCGATTCCGGCTCGTCCAATTCCGGCCCGGAGGCGCGCTGATGGCGGAGATCGTCAACCTCCGCGCCGCCCGCAAGGCGAAGGAACGCGCCGGCAAACAGGCGCAGACCGATGCCAACCGCGCCAAATTCGGCCAGACCAAACAGGCGAAGCAGGCACGGCAGCGCGAAGCCGAACGCGCCGAAAGCCTGCTTGACGGCGCGAAACGGGACCCGGGCGCATGAGAACCACCTTCGACGCCGCGACCGTGCGGCTCTATCATCTCGACGACGGCATCGAAGGCGGTGCGGCCAATACGCTGTTCTACGGCTCGCTCGAACAGGCGCTCCACCTCGCGGCACAGCAGCCGGAGGAGGTGCAGGACGGCTTGTTCATCGCGACCGACAACGATGTGGTCGCCTATCTAGATCTGGTCGGCGGCTGATGCGCCTTGCGTGGTTCTGTGCCGGGATCGCCGTCCTCGCCCTCACCGCCCCGCTTTCGGCCAGGGACAGTCTCGGCGTGTTTTCCGACTGGGGCGCGTTTCGCGATCCCGCCACGCCGCGCTGCTATGCGATCGCAATGCCGCAGGCGAACAAGGCGGGGGATTACCAGCCCTTCGCCAGCATCGGCACCTGGCCGCGCCGCGCGCTCAGAAACCAGCTCCATGTCCGCCTGTCCCGGCGCCTGAGCCCGGCAGGCACGATTTCGCTGCGGGTCGGCAACCAGAGTTTCGAGCTGACCGGCGGCGGCGGCGACGCCTGGGCGAAGGACCGCAAGGCGGATGCCGCGATCGTCGCGGCGATGCGTTCGGCCGGGGCGATGATCGTCACCGCGCGCGACCGCGACGGCCGGATCTTCAACGACAGCTACAGGCTCGCCGGCGCGGCAACCGCGATGGACGCGGCGGCAGTCGGTTGCGCGAAGCTCAAATAGCAAAGCGGGCCGGGATTGCTCCCGGCCCGCTGCCACGCGTTTCTGCTCCGGTCAGGATCAGAACCGCACGCCGACGCCGACCACGCCCTGATGGCGGTCGACATCGACGTCGAAGCGATCGCTTTCCATCCCGCTCGGGGCTTCGACTTCGCCGCGGCCATAGTTCGAATAGCGGTACTCGGCCTTCACGAAGAGGTTCTTCGACAGATTGTACTGGATGCCCGCGCCGGCGCGCCAGCCATCGAGGTTGATGTCGGTCTTGGTGTCGGTGGTGTTGTCGGTCGCGAGGACGTTGTACTTGGCGTTGGTATAGCCGCCCTTCGCATAGATCAGCGCCTTCGAGCCGACCGGCACACCCACGCGGACGCCGGCATAGAGATCGCGGCCAGCGCTAATGTTGGCGACGCCGAATTCGGTGAAGCCGAAGGTGTCGTAATCGGTCTTTGCCGAGGACTCCATCCACTCGCCTTCGGCACCGACGACCACGCCGCCGAGATCGATGTCATAGCCGACGCCGACGCCGTAGTTCACGTTATCGATCGACTGGTCGAGGTCGTCGGCATTGTCGATGTCGTCCTTGCTGCCCGGGCGGCTGCTGTCATAGCCGACGAGGCCCTCGACGCGAAAGCCGGTGAAGTCGGATGCGGCGCTGTCCTGCGCGGCCGCAGGCACCGCGAACAGCGCGGTAGAGGCTGCGGCGAGGAGGAAGATGGTCTTGGTCATTGAGATAACTCCGATTGTGCTGCGGCCTATGCGCCGCTGGCATGGGCGAAAAGCATCGGCACCATGCGGAAGTTTCATGAACCTGAGATAACAAAAATATTGTGATATTTCAGCAACATAAAAGCACGACCAGCCGAGACGTGACCGCGTTGAGACACGGGAACCGGCTTTGTGATCACGCGTTCGCGCGGGCTTTGCCATCGGCGAAGCAGCGCCTATATGCGGCGCATCGTGACCCATACTCCGCTTATCCCGATCCCGGGCCAATTCGACCCGGTGACCGTCCCGCGTGACGTGACGCCGCGCGCGGACGGGCGCGTGGACCTGCTGGGCCTCGCCCAGCCGCGTATCGCCGAGCTGTTCGCCCAGGCCGGGCTCGACCCGAAGCAGGCGAAGCTGCGCTCGCGCCAAATATTCCACTGGCTCTATCACCGCGGCGTGACCGGGTTCGACGCGATGACCGACATCGGCAAGGCGATGCGCCCGTGGCTGAACCAGCGCTTCGTGATCGGCCGGCCCGAAGTGGTCGAGGCGCAGCATTCGACTGACGGCACCCGCAAATGGCTGCTGCGCACCGCCGACGGCCACGATTTCGAGATGGTCTTCATCCCCGATGCGGACCGCGGGACCCTGTGCGTCTCGAGCCAGGTCGGCTGCACGCTCAATTGCACCTTCTGCCACACCGGGACGATGAAACTGGTCCGCAACCTGACCCCGGGCGAGATCGTCGGCCAGGTGATGCTCGCGCGCGATGCCCTGGGCGAATGGCCGAAATCTTCTCACCCGCGTCCCCGCGAAGGCGGGGATCCCGTGCAGGCTGGCGCCACGCCGGCTGCGCCCCCCGCCTTCGCGGGAGAACAGGAGTGGGACGATGAAGAGGACGAGGCCGAATATCGCGCCGACGGCCGTCTGCTGACCAACATCGTGATGATGGGCATGGGCGAGCCGCTGTATAATTTCGACAATGTCCGCGATGCACTCAAGCTGGTGATGGACGGCGACGGCCTCGCGCTATCGAAGCGCCGGATCACCCTCTCGACCAGCGGCGTGGTGCCGATGATGGCGCGCGCGGGCGAGGAGATCGGGGTCAACCTCGCGGTTTCGCTCCATGCGGTGACCAAGCCGGTGCGCGACGAGATCGTGCCGATCAACCGCAAATACGGGATCGAGGAACTGCTCGAAGCCTGTGCCGCCTATCCCGGCGCGTCGAACGCCCGCCGCATCACTTTCGAATATGTGATGCTGAAGGACAAGAACGACAGCGACGACGATGCGCGCGAGCTGATCCGGCTGATCCAGCATTACCGGCTGCCGGCCAAGGTCAATCTGATCCCGTTCAACCCGTGGCCTGGCGCGGTGTACGAATGCTCCACCCCGGAACGGATCAAGCGCTTCTCCGAAATAGTGTTCGACGCCGGCATCTCGGCCCCGGTCCGCACCCCGCGCGGCCGCGACATCGATGCGGCCTGCGGCCAGCTCAAGACTGCCGCGGAGAAGAAGAGCCGGGCCGAGCGGGACCGCGAGGCGGCGGCGGCAGAATAGTGTTCCTGCGAAAGCAGGAACCCAGGACCGCACAAGCCGCGTTTTGCTGACCTGGACTCCGGCTTGCGCCGGAGAACGGCTAACCTTCCAGATTCTCCAGATCGAACCGCACGCGCGAGGCTGCGATCTTTTCACGGTTGCCGACCGCCCACGCGCCCAGGACATTAACCGGTCCCTGCAGCGACTGGCCGAGTTCGGTCAGCGCGTAATCGACCCTCGGCGGGATGCTGGGAGTGACCTTGCGGCTGACCAGCCCGTCGCGCTCAAGCCCGCGCAAAGTGCGGGTCAGCATCCGCTGCGAGATCCCGGCGATCGCGCGACGAAGCTCGTTGAAACGCAGCGAGCCAGCGCCGAGGTTCATCACCACCTGCATCGACCATTTGTCGCCGATGCGATTGAGTACCTCGGTCACCGTCTGACAGGTCGAGCTTTGATGAACGACAGGCACATCCGTGTAACCATCGGACAATAAAGTGCCTTCTTGCGCTGGGGCCATGATAGTTTCCATATGGCCCCTGGTTATCATTTGTTACCGGAGTAGTCCCCATGAAAATCCTGCACGTCGACAGCGCCACCACGGGGGCCCATTCGGTTACCCGCGAGCTCAGTTCCGCGATTGTCGCCCATCTCAAGACCAAGCATGCCGGCGCCGAAGTGACCGTGCTCGATCTCGGCACGATGCCGCTGCCGCATCTCGATCCGATCTCGACCGGCGCGATTCGCCTGCCGGCCGACCAGCACACCGATGACATGAGGGCCGCCTTCCCGGCCGAGCGTGCGGTGCTCGACCAGTTCCTCGGCTCCGACATCGTGGTGATCGGCGCGCCGATGTACAATTTCACGATTCCGTCCGCCCTCAAGGCCTGGCTCGACCGGCTCGGCGTTCCGGGCGTGACCTTCGGCTATTCGGAAGCGGGCCCGACCGGCCTCGCGGGTGGACGCCGCGTGATCATCGCATCCTCGCGCGGGGGCGCCTACGAATTCGACGGCCCGGCCGAACATCAGGAAACCTATCTGCGCGATTTCTTCGGCTTCATCGGGATCAAGGATCTCGAATATATTCGCGCCGAGAAGATCGGCTTCGGCCCCGAAGTGCGTGAGCAGGCGATCGCTGATGCGAAGGAAGCAATCCTGAAGCTCTAATTTCGTTTCATCGCCCGCAGGGCACGCTTTGGCGATAATGTTAATTTTGAACGCTTAGTTCATGAACGGATCAGGTTCGGTCTCCTAGAAGGTGTTCATCAACACAGTCAGGAGACTGAACATGAAGAAGCTCTTTATCGCCACTGCGGCCGCTGCGGTCGCTTCCATGACCCTCGCGGCGGGCCCTGCGGCTGCCGAGCGCCCCTATAGCTCGCACAGCTATGAGCGCGGCAGCTACCAGGACTACAACTACGGCCGTGCCGGTTACGACCGGGGTTACGATCGCGGTTACAGCGAATATGACAACCGCGGCCGCTATCGCGAACCGCGCCGGATCGGCCGGAACGACCGTGTGTGGCGCGGCAATGACGGCAATTATTATTGCCAGCGCGACAATGGCACGACCGGGCTGATCATTGGCGCAGCCGGCGGCGCACTCCTCGGCCGCGCGGTCGACACGCACGGCGAACGGACCACCGGCACGATCCTCGGCGCGGTGCTCGGCGGTCTGCTCGGCAAGAGCGTCGACCAGAACAACGCGCGCTGCCGCTAAAACCTAGGCTTCGAAACTCGGAAGGGCCGCACCGCGCGCAATAGTCGCGGTGCGGCCACCGATCCATATTGCGCCGGTTCGGTCCCGCGAACACCGCACGATCCCCTCGGCGCCGGTTTTCTGGCCCTGCCCGGCAAGATATTCGCCCGAGGCAAGGCCGCTCCCGAACAGATGCATCGCGACCCCGGCGTTGAAGCTTCCGGTGACCGGATCCTCCACCACCCTGCCCTGCGCGTCTGCGAAAAAGGCGCGCACTTCCCATGCGAGTTCCGAGCCAGGCGGATGCGGCCCGACCAGGCCGATGTCGGTTTCAGGTGGAGCTTTGACTGCCGGCTCGGCCGCCAGCACATCCTCGGCGGTAGCCAGCCGCAGCATCTTCCACCCCGGCCCATTCGCGACATGCACGGCTTCGAGCACCTGCCCGGCACCTACCCCGGCAACCCGCAACGCCGCTTCCAGTTCAGCTTCACCGAGCGGCCCGGTGCGGGTCATCGGCGGCGCGCGGAAGGCAAGCAAATCGCCGTCGCGCCGCACCTCGACCAGCCCGGCTTCGCATTGCTGCACCACCATCCCGTTACGCTTCGGTACGCCTCCAGCCTCCAGCCAGGCGTGGCAGGTGCCGAGCGTCGGATGGCCGGCAAACGGCAATTCGCCCGCGGGATAGAATATCCGCACCCGGTAATCCGCTGCGGGGTCGCTCGGCGGTAGCAGGAAGGTGGTTTCCGAAAAGCCGAGCCAGCGGGTCAGCGCAAGCATCGCCGCGGCGTCCAGCCCCTCCGCTCCGTGGACCACCGCCAGCGGATTGCCGCGCAGCGGGGCCGAACCGAATACGTCCACCAGATCGAGTTTCACGTCATCCTCCTCTGCCGAACCAGCCGTTCACCGCAGCTACCCAACGGCTGGACCCCAAAACCGCGTCATAACAGGACGTTCATCCGGGGTTGGGGATCAAGCACCGATCGTCTCCGTTATCGCGACACCACTCGCACAGAAAACGGAAAAGGTACGAGCGATGAAAAAGGTTTTGTTTGCACTCGCCGCCGTGTCGCTGGCGCTCCCCGCTACGCCGGTGCTGGCCGAAAAGCACGGCCACGGCCGTCACGACCGCGGCTATTCGAATACCTATGACAATTACGGCCGCTATCGCGAGCCGCGCCGCCTGCACCGCGGCGACAATATGTGGCGCGGCAAGGATGGCCGTTACTACTGCAAGCGTGACAATGGCACGACCGGCCTTATCATTGGTGCCGCCGGCGGTGCGTTGGTTGGCCGCGCGGTCGACACGCATGGCGAGCGGACCACGGGCACGCTACTCGGCGCCGCTGTGGGTGCGCTGCTCGGCCGCGATATCGATCGCGGCAACGCGCGCTGCCGCTAAGCCCGAAGTCATCAGGGCCAACGATTTGGGCCGCGTGGCAGACCGCCGCGCGGCCCTTTCGTTTTGCGCGATCGCTCATGCGATACCTTGCGCGGTGCGGCCCGCGCTGCCAAAGTAGCAATCACGCTAAGTAATATTCCCGGAGAGCCCCCATGATCGAAACGCCGCTGGTTTCCTGCGACGATCACCTTGACCTCAACATGCTGCCGGCCGACGTCTGGACCAAGCGCATGGGTGAGAAATGGGGTGACCGCGCGCCACATATCGAAATCAACGACAAGGGCATGGCCCAGTGGATCGCCGATGGGCAGAGCTGGGGGGGCTGGTCGGGCAAGGCGTTTCGCTTCAGCGACGGGCCCAAGCCGATCCTGACCGCATACGACCGCGGCGGGATCGAGGATACGACCGAGCTGCGCGCCGGCAATCCGGTGCTGCGCTTGGCTGACATGGACCGCGATCACGTATGGGCGCACATCGTGTTCGGCCCGGTGACCTCGATCAAGACCGCCGATCCCGAATTCATGGCGGCGTGCTATGCGACCTATAACGACTGGCTCCATGAGGATTTCTGTTCCGCCGCGCCCGATCGGCTGATCGGCGTCGCGATGCTGCCGCCGCATCCGGAGCCGGCGATCGCCGAACTGTCGCGGCTGGTCGCGCGGGGCGGGGTCAAGCAGGCGAACCTCCAGATCGCGGTCGCCGAGCCGCGGCTCGAGGATCCGCGGTGGGAACCGCTGTTCGAGCTGCTCGAAAGCAGCGGCATCGCGCTGTCGTTCCACGTTACCGTGTTCCCCTCGGTCACCAATGCGTTCGACAAGTACAAGGGCAGCCCCGGTGCGACCTTCCTTCACGCGAAGATGTTTATCGAACAGTTCCTCGATCCGTTCGTCGACCTGTTCGCCTGGGGCATTCTCGAACGCCATCCGGGGATGAAGATCGTGATTGCCGAAAGCGGCGTGGGCTGGGTGCCGTGGGTGGTCGAGGAGCTCGACTATCGCCATTACCGCCTGTGGGAATGCGCCGATTTCTGGGACGACCGGGGCGGCATCCCGCACAAGCTGAAGCCGAGCGAAGTGTTCCGCCGCCAGGTTTACGGGACCTTCCAGCAGAGCCCGACCGCGATGCGGCTGCTCGAATTCTGGGGCCCGGACAATCTGCTGTGGGCGAGCGATTACCCGCATCCGGATTCGATCTGGCCCAACAGCCAGAAGACCATCTCCGAAACCATGGGCCATATGGCGATCGACGATGTCCGCCGGATCGTCGGTGGCAATGCGGCAAAGCTTTACGGGCTCGACCTGAGCAAGGCGACCGTGCTCGGCAAGCTCGACATCGGCTACGAGGCCGTCGCAGCAGAATGAAGCTGACCCTCGGCCCGGTAATGGTCGGCACTGCTGTGCCGTTCCGGGGCGAGGAGGCAAGTGCGATCGGCAAATTGCCGGTCAGCGGGCCGGTCGCGGTGGGCCCGCTCGGGCTCGAGGGCGACCAGCAGGCGGACCGCGTCCACCACGGCGGCGTCGATATGGCGGTCCACCACTATCCCCACGACCATTACCCGGCGTGGCGCGCGGAGTTGGACGACCACCCACTGCTCGCCGCCGCCGGGGCCTTCGGCGAGAATATCTCGACCGAAGGGCTGACCGAAGAAAACGTCCTGATCGGCGACCGCTTCCGCCTCGGCAGCGCGCTGGTCGAAGTCAGCCAGGGCCGCCAGCCGTGCTGGAAGATCGACCACAAGTTCGGCGCGAAGGGCATCACCCTGCGCGTGATGCAGACGGGCCGCTGCGGCTGGTATTACCGCGTGCTGGAACCGGGCACCGTCGGCCAAGGCGACAGCTTCGAACTGGTCGAACGCGGTCATGAGAGCTGGGATATCGAGCGGGTGTTTCGCGGGATGTTCCACAAGGGCGCGAGCACGCAGGAACTGGTCGGCATAGCCCAACTCACCGCGCTGTCGCAGGAATGGCGCGGGCGCGCACTGGAGCGGGCGGTGTTCCAGGAAGGAAGAGCGCACGAATGAGCGATGACCCTTCCGAGTTGATCGACTCGAAGATCGCGAGCCTCGGCGATTGGCGCGGCACCACCCTCGCCCGACTGCGCGCGTTGATCCGCGCGGCCGATCCGGACGTGGTCGAGACGGTCAAATGGCGCAAGCCGTCCAACCCCGCCGGTGTGCCGGTGTGGGAGCACGCCGGGATCCTCTGCACCGGCGAGACTTACAAGGACAAGGTCAAGCTGACTTTCGCCAACGGCGCGGCACTGGCCGATCCGGCGGGACTGTTCAATTCGAGCCTCGACGGGAATGTACGCCGGGCGATTGATTTCGCGGAAGGGGCTGCGGTGGACGAGGCGGCTTTCACCGCGCTGGTGAAGGCGGCGGTGGCGCGGAACGTTTCGAAGGCACCGAGGCGCTGAGCCCCCTCTCCAACTGCGGCTAGCCCCTTTCAGGGCCAAGCCTTCGTATCCTCTCCCGCTGGGGGAGAGGAGCGCCACTTTCTATCCTCTCCCCTTGCGGGAGAGGATAGTGGAGCTTGCCGCGCCAGCGGCTAGCGGAACTTGGAGAGGGGGCAATTCGCTTTCCTACACTCGCCGGTTGTGCTCAAACGCCCGGATGCTTCAAGCCGCCCCTCGCCAGCTCCAAAACCAAGCAATTCCGCGCATCACGGCCACCCTGGCGCCGGAAGATTTTATCCGCTTCGAACCGTGTCAACCGCGTCAACTTCGGGGCGAATCGTGACCCGTCCCGCCGTCCTCGTAACCGGCGGCGCGAAGCGGATCGGCGCGGCGATCGTGCGGCGGTTCGCGGCCGAGGGCTGGCACACGGTGATCCATTGCAACCACTCGCGGGGCGAAGCGGAACAACTCGCCGACAGTCTGCCCTCTGCCGAGATCGTCCAGTGCGACCTGATCGACAGCGAGGCGGCGATCGCGATGATCGAGCGGCTCGCCGCGCGGCTGCCGGACTGGCGGGTGCTGGTCAATTCGGCTTCGATCTTCGTGCCCGACGATGCGACAGGGCTCGATCCCGAGACCAGCCGCCGCTCGATGCGGATCAACGCGGTCTCGCCGGTGCGGATGGCGCAGGCGTTCCTCAGGAACGCGCGGGCCGACAGCGGGCGGCGGGTGATCGCGATCACCGACCAGAAGCTCGCGAATCCGAACCCCGACTTCTTCTCCTACACAATGAGCAAGCACGCGCTTGCCGCGACCGTGCCGATGCTGGCGATGGCGGATGTTCGGGCGGACGACCGGACCTACGCCCTCGCTCCCGGCGCGATCCTGCCGAGCTACGACCAGATCGCCGGCGAATTCGAAGTGTCGGGCCGGCTCAATCTGCTGAAACGCCTGACCGACCCCGGGGAGATCGCGGACGCGGCCTTCTTCCTCGCGCAGGGCCACCTCTCCAGCGGCAGCACGCTGTTTGTCGATTCCGGCCAGCACCTGCTTTCGCAAAGCCGCGATGTGCTCTATCTGGCGCGTGAGGAGAGACCGGCGCGATGAAGAAGCGTCATGCCCTGACGACGCGCCTGTGGCACTGGCTCAACGCCGTGTGCCTTGTGGTGATGTTCATGTCGGGCCTCAACATCTTCAATGCCCATCCCCGGCTTTACTGGGGTCAGTGGGGTTTCGAGCGGGCGGACGCCTGGCTGGTGCTCCACCGCTTCCCCGGCTGGATCACGCTGCCGCAGCATTACAGCCTGGCCGAGGGGCGGCTGTGGCATTTGCTGTTCGCCTGGCCGTTTGCCTTTGGGCTGCTCGGCTTCGTGATCGCCTCGCTGGCGAACCGCCATTTCTGGCGCGATCTGGTCACCGGGCACAGCGATTGGCGCTGGAGCTCGATCCGCGCCGATATCGTCAAGCATTTGAAGCTCGATTTCGAGCATCACGGTTCGAAGTTCAATTTCCTCCAGAAGATCGCCTATGGCGCGGTGATCTTCATCCTGCTGCCGCTGATGATCTTTACCGGGATCACGATGAGCCCCGGAATGGATGCGAACTGGCCGTGGTTGCTCGACATCTTCGGCGGGCGCCAGAGCGCGCGCTCGATCCATTTCATCTGCGCCTGGTCGCTGGTCGCGTTCTTCGTGCTGCATATCGTGCTGGTGCTGCTGTCGGGTCCGATCCGGCAGATCCGCGAGATGATCACCGGCGGCACGGCGGAGACCGAGGCGTGAAGCGGCGCGGCTTCATCGCCGGGATCGCCGCGCTGTTCGTGGCGGGCTGTTCCAAAGTGGCCGGGAGCGGCCCGGTATCCTCGCTGCTCGACGCGGCCGAGGGCTGGAACCGCAACCTCCACGACCTGCTCGGCCGCCGCAGCGCGATGGCGCGCGAGTTCACCCTTGCCGATATCTCGCCCGATTTCCGCGGCAACGGCACTGTCAATCCGGACAGCGAGACTTACGAATCCTTCAGGCTGGGTGATTTCATCGACTGGAAGGTCGCGGTTTCCGGCTTGGTCGAGCAACCGCTGGCGCTCTCCCTGGCTGAGATTCGGGCAATGCCGCAGCGGACCCAGATCACCCGCCACGACTGCGTCGAGGGCTGGAGCGCGATCGCCCAGTGGACCGGGCCGCAATTGGCGCATGTGCTGAACCTCGCCCGGCTCAAGCCCGAGGCGAGGTTCATCGTGTTTCGCTGCGCCGACAATCTCAACGGCGCGGATTATTACGAGAGCATCGATCTGGTCGATGCGTTCCACCCGCAAACGATCCTCGCCCATGCGCTCAATGGCGAGCCGCTGCCGGTCAAGAACGGCGCGCCGCTGCGGATGCGGATCGAGCGCCAGCTCGGCTACAAGCACGCCAAATACGTCACCGGGATCGAGGCCGTCGCAAGCCTCGCGGCTATCGGCGGCGGAAAAGGCGGCTATTGGGAAGATCGCACCGGCTACGAATGGTATGCCGGTATCTGAAGCGCCGCGCGATTGACGCGGGCGAGCGCGCAATTCATGCACGCTGTTCGAAAATTGAAGGGACTGGGTTTTAATGTGGTTGCTTGAGAAGATGCTGCGGAAGCTGATCCGTAAGGGGAAGCTGATCGTCACCGATTACGACGGCAAGGAATACATCTTCGGCGATCCGCACAGCACCGACGAGCCGATCCGCCTGCGGATGATGGACAAGGGCGCCGCCTTCCACATCGCCAAGGACCCGCGTGTCGGCGCGGGTGAAGCCTATATGGACGGGCGCATGGTGGTCGAAGCCCCGCACGACATTCGCGACCTGCTGCTGTTCGCCGGCGCCAATGGCGAAGGTGAGAACGAGGATGCATTCGAGCCCCATGGCAAGCTCCGCCAGCTGGCCGGGCGCATCGCCTACAAGATCGACAGCTTCAACGATCGCCGCGCGGCCCGCAAGAACGCCGAACACACCTACAACCTCACCCGCCAGCTCTACGAGCTGTTCCTCGACGAGGACCGCCAATACACGATGGCCTATTATCGCGATCCGTCGGTCAGCCTCGAAAAAGCGCAGATGGACAAAAAGGCGCATATCGCGGCCAAGCTCAACCTCGATCCGGCGACCAGCAGCGGCAAGACCGTGCTCGACATCGGTTGCGGCTGGGGCGGCCTCGCGCTGTACCTGCACAAGCATTACGACGTCGACGTGCTGGGCGTCGCCCTCGCCCCCGATCAGATCGCCTTCTGCCAGGAACGCGCGAAGGAAGCCGGGGTCGAAGACCGGGTGAAGTTCAAGCTGATGGACTACCGCGATGTCGAGGGCCAGTTCGACCGGATCACTTCGGTCGGCCTGCTCGAACATGTCGGCACGCCGCAATATCCGGGGTTCTACGAACACACCTACAAATTGCTCAAGCCCGACGGCGTGATGTTCTCGCATTGCTGCGGCCGCGCGCATGGCCCGGGCATGACCGATGCCTGGACCCGCAAATACATCTTCCCGGGCGGCTATATCCCGGCGCTGTCCGAAATGGTGGTCGAAAGCGAGAAGGCCGGCTGGCAGATCATGGATGTCGAGGCGATGCGCTTCCATTATGCGCACACGCTGGAGGAATGGTATCGCCGCACCCAGATGCACCGCGAGGAAATCACCGCGCTGTATGACGAACGGTTCTACCGGATGTGGGAATTCTACCTCGCCGGCGCCGAGCAGAGCTTCCGCCACGGCGGGCTGGTCAACTGGCAGCTGCAATATGTGAAGAGCCGTTCGGCGATCCCGATGACCCGCGAATATATCGACGAGGAAAGCGCCCGGCTGCGTGCACTCGACGAAGTGCCCGAATGGCATCTGGCGCAAGCGGCGGAATAGGTGATTGCGGCAGGCTTTGGGGGGCTTTAGATCGATCTCATGTGGTTACTCGATAAGCTCCTGAAGCACCTCGTCAAACATGGCCGGCTGGTGGTGGTCGACCATGACGGCACGCGTCACGAATATGGCGACGCCGGTGCCGATCCGATCACCGTCCGCCTGACCGACAAGGGCGCGGCGCTGCATATCGCCAAGGACCCGCGCATGGGCGCGGGCGAGGCCTATATGGACGGGCGGATGGTGGTCGAACCGCCGCACGACATTCGCGACATGGTGCTGTTCCTGATGGAACAGGCGCGGCGCGACGATGCCAAGGCGCTCAAGCCGAAGAACCCGCTGCGCCGCGCGGTGGGCAAGATCGCCTCGCAGCTCGACCAGCTCAATTCGCGCACGCGCTCAAGCAAGAACGTGGTCCACCATTACGGGCTGACCCGCCAGTTCTACGAGCTGTTCCTCGACGCGGACCGGCAATATACGATGGCCTATTTCCGCGATCCGGCGAACACGCTGGAGCAGGCCCAGCTCGACAAGAAGGCGCTGGTAGCGGCCAAGCTCCGGCTTCAGCCGGGGATGCGGGTGCTCGATATCGGCTGCGGCTGGGGCGGGCTCGGGCTCTATCTCAACCGGATGTACGGCTGCGAAGTGCTCGGCGTCAGCCTCGCGCCCGACCAGGTTAAATTCGCCAATGAGCGCGCCGAAGCCGCAGGCGTGGCCGACAAGGTCAAGTTCGAGCTGATCGATTATCGCGACGTATCCGGCCAGTTCGACCGCATCACCAGCATCGGCATGCTCGAGCATGTCGGCCGCACCCGCTACGGCGAGTATTTCGCCAAGACCTTCGACCTGCTGGCCAACGACGGGATCATGCTGACCCACACGATCGGCCGCACCCGCACCAGCCTGACCACCGACAAGTGGAACCGCACCTATATCTTCCCGGGCCACTATCTCCCGTCAGTCTCGCAACTGTCCTTCGCGATGGAGGAGACCGGCTGGGAGATCGGCGATCTCGAGATCCTGCGCTATCACTATGCGCATACGCTGAAGGACTGGTACGACCGGGCCTGCCAGCACCAGGCCGAGATCGAGGCGCTCTATGACGAGCGCCTGTTCCGCATGTGGCAGTTCTATCTGGTCGGCGCGGAACAGGGCTTCCGCCACGGCAAGATGGTCAATTTCCAGTTCCAGACCGTCAAGCAGCGCAGCGCCCTGCCGATGACGCGCGACTATATGGTCGAGGAAGCGCAGCGACTGATGGCGCGCGAGCAGGCGCCGGTGTGGCATCTGGGGCAGGCGGCGGAATAGGACCCGCCCTTGCCTAGCCCCGCCGCCGCGTTCTAGGCGGCGCGGATGGAAGCCGGCCTCCCCCCTCCCCCGCTGACCCGCCGCGCGGTGTTCGCGCAGTCGTGGCCGATCATGGTCGGGCAGGCGTCGATCCCGCTGGTCGGCCTGGTCGACACGGTGGTGATCGGGCGCACCGGCAATGTCGCCGCGCTTGCCGGGGTCGCGCTCGGCGCGGTGGTGATCAACCTCGTGCTGTGGAGTTTCGGCTTCCTGCGCATGGGGATGACCGGGCTGACCGCCCAGGCCGAAGGCGCGGGCAACCGGCGGGAGGTCGAGGCGCTGCTGCTGCGCGGGCTGATCGCCGGCTTCGGGATCGGGGCGCTGATCCTGCTGCTGCACTATCCGCTCGCGCTGCTGGCGTTCTCGCTGCTGGCGGGCGGTGCGGAGGTGACCGGCGAGGCGCATCTTTACGTCGGCGCCTGTTTCCTCGGTGCCCCGGCCGCGCTGGCGGTGTTCGCGATCACCGGCTGGCTGTTCGGGCTCGGCCGCTCGCGCGCGGCGCTGGTGCTGCAACTGGTGATGAACCTCGCCAATATCGGGCTGTCGACCTGGCTGGTGTGCGGCCTGCACCTGGGCGCGCACGGGGTCGGCCTGGCCGCGGCCGGGGCGCAGTGGGCCGCGCTGGCGGCCGGGCTGGCGATCGTCACCCGCGTCGCCGGGGCTGATCTGCTCGCCCTCGCCCGCCGCGCGGGAATCGCAACACTGTTCGAACGCGCGGCGCTCGCCCGGCTGTTCGCGGTCAACCGCGACCTGATGATCCGCACGATCGCGCTGCTGCTGCTGCTGACCTGGTTCGCCAATGCCGGGGCCCGGCTGGGCACGGTGGCACTGGCGGCGAACCAGGTGCTGATGCAATTCGTCAACATCGCCGCCTTCATCCTCGACGCTTTCGCCTTCACTGCCGAAGCCCGCGTCGGCAACGCGATCGGTGCGGGCTCGCGCGCGCAATTCCTGCGCGCGGTACGATTGACCGGCGAATACTCCCTCGGCTGCGGCGCGCTGATGGCAGTGGGCTTCTGGCTGGCGGGGGACGCGCTCATCGCCGCGATCACGTCCGACCCTGAACTGCGCCAGCGCGCCGCGCTCTACCTCCCCTTCGCCGCGCTGGTGCCGCTGGCCGGGATGCCGAGCTGGCTGCTCGACGGGATCTTCATCGGCGCGACCCGCGGCCATGCCTTGCGCAATGCCGCGGTGGCCGCGACCGTGATCTACGTCGCGCTCGACCTTGCGCTGCGCCCCTGGGGCGCGGCCGGGCTGTGGACCGCATTCCTGCTCAGCTACATCCTGCGCGCGCTGACCCTCTCCGCCGGGCTGCCCGGACTGCTGAAATCATTGCGATAAGCCGGCCCGGCTGTTAGGCGCGCCCGCGTAAATCAGCGGCCTATTTCCAGCGGAGCTTGCCCAATGTCCGATATCAAGCGTGTCGTTCTCGCCTATTCCGGTGGCCTCGACACCAGCGTGATCCTCAAGTGGCTGCAGGTGACCTATGGCTGCGAGGTTGTGACCTTCACCGCCGATCTCGGCCAGGGCGAGGAGCTGGAGCCCGCGCGCGCCAAGGCCAAGCTGATGGGCGTACCCGACGAGCACATCTATATCGACGATCTGCGCGAGGAATTCGTGCGCGACTTCGTATTCCCGATGATGCGCGCCAATGCCCGTTACGAAGGCGATTACCTGCTCGGCACCTCGATCGCCCGCCCGCTGATCTCCAAGCGCCTGATCGAGATCGCGCGCGAAACCGGGGCCGACGCGGTCGCTCACGGCGCGACCGGCAAGGGCAACGACCAGGTCCGCTTCGAACTGTCCGCCTATGCGCTGGAACCCAACATCAAGGTCATCGCCCCGTGGCGCGAATGGGACCTCACCAGCCGCACCGCGCTGATCGCCTGGGCCGAGGAACACCAGATCCCGGTGCCGAAGGACAAGCGCGGCGAAAGCCCGTTCTCGACCGATGCGAACATGCTCCACACCTCGTCCGAGGGCAAAGTGCTGGAGGATCCGTGGCAGGAGACCCCGGACTACGTCTATTCGCGCACGGTCAACCCGGAAGACGCGCCCGACACCCCCGAATACATCACGATCGACTTCGAACGCGGCGACGGCACCGCGCTGAACGGCACGGCGATGAGCCCGGCCACCCTGCTGACCGCGCTCAACGAGCTCGGCCGCAAACACGGCATCGGCCGGCTCGACCTGGTCGAGAATCGCTTCGTGGGCATGAAGAGCCGCGGGATGTACGAAACTCCCGGCGGCGAGATCTACGCCCGCGCGCATCGCGGGATCGAAAGCATCACGCTCGATCGCGGCGCGGCGCATCTCAAGGATGAGCTGATGCCGAAATATGCCGAGCTGATCTACAACGGCTTCTGGTTCTCTCCTGAGCGCGAGATGCTGCAGGCGGCGATCGACCACAGCCAGGCCAGGGTCAGCGGCACGGTGCGGCTCAAGCTCTACAAGGGATCGGCCAATGTGGTCGGGCGCAAGAGCCCCAACTCGCTCTACTCCGAACGCCACGTAACCTTTGAGGACGATGCCGGCGCCTATGACCAGAAGGACGCGGCGGGCTTCATCAAGCTCAACGCGCTCCGCCTGCGCCTGCTGGCCCAACGCGATCGGTAATCTGGGGAGAAATTCGCGCTGCGCCGCAGCGGAACCGCACCCTACAGCAGCATTCTTTAGCAGCCGCAATGCGCGGAGGCGAGTTATCCCCACTTATCCACCGCCAAAACGGCAAAGAGTGGATAAGTCGGGGTTGCCACGCTTGTGCGACTCGCCCGCAAGGCGCAGCTTCAAGGCATCGGAAACGTCCGCCGGAACACTCCTCGGAAGGTGTAATAGCCTGAAAAGAAGTGGAAAAGCTGGAAGCTCCCGACGCGATGGCGAAAGCTGCGCGGCTTGGAAACGGGCATAATCGCCAGGATCTCCGGATTCTTGCGTGGCCCGAACAAGAGACGCGAAAGAGCGCCATCGGTTGGCCGGTCAATCCGGCTCGCGCGTGGATGGAACCGCAAGGGCTTCGGCCGGAACGGAACCAGGTGAAGCGCAAGGGCCCCCACGGATTGGCCGACCGCGGAACCGCCAGGCCGGAAGGAAAGGTGCTTGCACCCGCCCGACCCGCCTGACGGAACCGGCTGCCGGCGCGAGCGCCGGGCGACATAGCCGCTCTTCGGAACGGCGAAACGCCGGCCGCACGACCGGTGCAGTGAGGCCGGCAGCAATGCCGGCCTCATTTGTTTGCATCACCGCTCCGTTTCCCAACTCCAGCAGTCTCACCCGAGCCCCTGCGCGGGCAGGGCCTCAGGCCGTTCGCACAGCGCGGAAACTGCCCGAGGTCCCTGCCTTCGCAGGGCCGCAAGCGCCGGATTCGATTCGCCGAAACCATAATTAGCCCGCCGTTAACCAACCTCAAGCGGACTTGAACTTGCGGGAAAACTTCACGGCTCGCCCGGTTTCGGGCTCCATTCCGCGCCGAGCCGTTCCCCACCATCGACAAGCCGTTCTCCGTTCATGTTCCGCGCCAAAACATCGGTTAGGGCCAGCCGCGATGAGGGCGACACGCACCAACTCCGCGGGCAGCTTGGCACCCGCGCTCCGCAGACCGGCAACGCGGCATATTCTGCCCGCAGCCGTGGCGGCGCTGCTCCTCGGAGCGGCCGGCGCCAGCGTTCCCGGCACCGGCGCCTATGCCGAGATCCAGCCAACCAACGCCCGGACCGCGATGCTCGTTCCCGCGGCGATCCAGGCAGCCGGCCAGGCCGCCACCCAGCCGACCGGCTTCCGCGACGCCTTCGCCGCCTATGCCCCGGTCCCCCCGGTCCCCCCGGCCACCCCCGCCGCGGCCGCGAGCGAAGAGGCCGGCCCGCGCTTCGTCGATCCCGCGGCCATTGCCGACACCGGCCGGGCGATCGACGGCGGCAAGGCGAGCTATTACGGCCGCGAATTCGCCGGCCACCGCACCGCCAGCGGCGCGCGCTTCGATCCCGCCGGCTTCACCGCCGCGCACCGCTCGCTCCCGTTCGGCAGCAAGGTCCGCGTGACCAACACCAGGACCGGCGCCAGCGTGGTGGTGACGATCAACGACCGCGGCCCCTTCGCGCGCGACCGGGTGATCGACGTATCCCAGGCCGCCGCCCGCGAACTCGGCCTGATCGGCCCGGGCAGCGGCAAGGTCAGCCTGTCGGTGCTGGACGACTGAGCGTCCGCTCGCCGCCCCCTCCTCCGGGGAAGAGGGGGCCGGCCGCTTACATCGCTTGAGCTTTGCCCTTGGTCTGCAGCTGCCCGCGCTCGAACCCGTCGGGGATCGCCGCGGTGTGGACGTTGACGTAATAGCCGCCCGGATTGGCGAGCAGCGCCTGCGCCACCTCGGGCTTCACCGCCACGCAGCCGCCGCTCGATCCGCCGGCCGGGTTCGCCAGAGCCACCACCGGCGCCCCGCTTTCGCCCGGCCCGCCCTTGTGGATATGCGCCATCGTCGGCGCCTCGCGCCCCGGAGCGCTGAGCATGTAGCACAGCTGGTTGGTCGCCGGGTCGAGCACGGCGGTAAAGGAATCGGGCGAGCCCTGGCCGAGATCGGCGAACAGCACCGGCCTGGTGTTCACGAAGGGCACGTCCATTGGCCACAGCGGCGCGGCGACCGGCGGCGGCGGCACGAAGCCCGGCGGCGGGCCGCCCTGGGCAATCGCCGGAGCGGCCAGCAGCGCCAGCCCGAAAACCGCGATCGTGGATAATGTGCGCATCGGAAAATCTCTCCCTGATTGATTTTGTCCATATCATAGACCGCCGCCGCCACTGCGCAAGCGCGACTTGACGGCCCGCGGCGGAACCGCCGGCCGCCCGCGCCGTTATCCTTCCCGCGGGAGGGCTCTTTCGGGAGCGCCCGCACGTGTCCAAAGCCGTCCTTCTCGCCCTCCCCGCGCTGCTGTCGCTGGCCGGTTGCGGCGCGCGCGACGCGTATCTGTGGACCGGCTACCGCGCGCCCGCCGCCGGCAGTTTCCGCGCCACCTCGGCCGACGGAACCTGCCCCGCGATCGGCATCCAGAACCTCACCCCGCGCGATGCCGAAACGATCGTGGCCGCCGCCCGGGAAGTCTGCGGGATCTTCCACAGCGAGGAATTCGCCCGCGCCGCCGCGGCCAAGACCGACTGGCTCGCAAGCTGCGACGGCGCCTTCGGCCGGCCGCAGACGGTCACCGGCGCCGAGCTGGTCGCGCTTTTGCGCCGGCCCAAACCGGCCGTCTCGGTGATCGCGCGCAAGCCGGTCGCCGCGATCGCCAAGGTCGAACCCGCCAACGGCCGCCTCGCGATCCGCCAGCAATGGTTCTCCTACTGGCCCGACGGGACGATCGACCAGCGCGCCAATCTGGTCGCGACCGTCGCGCATGAATTCACCCACCTCTCCAGCCTGCGCTTCCTCGACAGCGGCATGAGCAAAGCCTGCGGCCGCGACCGCCTCGCGAGCTACGCGGTCGGCGAGCTGGCGGGCGAAGTGTGGCTGGAGCAGCAACGAACCCGGGTCGCACAGCGGTAGGACGGCGAGGACTCCCCTCAAATAGCGAAGCGGTAGGGGGCACAGAGACTCCCCTCAAATAGCGAAGCGGTAGGGGACACAGGGACTCCCCTCAAGTAGCGCAGCGATAGCGCGGCAGAGCGACCGCGCCGCGAACCTTCCCTCCCCGCGATCCCTGCTTGCTCCGCGCCCTCCGCGAGAACCCCCTTCTCCGGCAGCCAAGCTGTCCCCGAGAGACACCGGGACGCCGCCTGAGGGTTACACAAGCGACACTCTGTCCGCCCTGGTGTCCGCCCCCAAAACCCGCGCTTTCCCGCGGGACACAGGCCCTGTGGGTGACATATCCCGCCATTCCCGTCAGCGCCCCCGCCAGCGCCGCGTGTCGCGGCTTTCCTCGCCGGCGCCGCCGCCATACCAGCTGCGCGTCATCATGAACGCGCTTTGGCGCTCGCCCGCCTCCACGCCGCTCGGCGCGGGCGGGAGCAGGCCCGGGAGCTGGTCGGGCGGGCCGCCCGGCCGTTCCGCCGCTTCGTCCTCCCCGCCGTCGTCGGGCTCTTCGCCGGGTTCGTCGAGCCCCTCCCAGTCGAGCGGCCCGGTCTCGATCCGCTCGAGCAGCCGGTCGAAGCCCTCGGCCGAATATTCGCGCGCGATCTGCTGGCGGCCGACCTTCCACGGATTGCTCATCAGCCAGATCGCCAGACGCTCGTCATAGCGGCGCGAGGTGCCGACCAGCTCGCCGGCATGATAATGCGGCACCTCGACCCCGTTGACCGCGCGGTCCATCATCGCATGGGCGAGCTGCGCCAGCCCCGCCTCCAGCGCGACTTCCCAGCCGAACGCGAACGGCGTCCCCACCAGCCGCGCGCGCAGGCGATAGGCCGACTGGCGCGACATCCCGACCGACCGCGCCGCCTGCGCCACCGACTGCGACGCCGCCAGCTCGCGCAGGAACAGCGCCATCTTCTGCCGGGTCCATTCATTGTGGCGCGGATTGCCGGGCTTGCGCGGCGGCGGGGCCCAGTTCGCGATGTCCTCGTCGTCCTCGGGGTCGGGCTCGGGCTCGGGCTCGGGCTCGGGCTCGGGCTCGGGTTCCGGATCGGGGTCGTGTTCGGGAATCTCCAGCGCATCCTCGCCTTGCGGGGCATCGGGGCCAGCCCCTCCCCCAACCCCTCCCGCCAGCGGGAGGGGAGCGAGACTTGGCTGCGCCTGCAGCCTAGTCGCAGCGGGGAGGGCCTCGCCGCATGGCGCGGCGTCGCTCCCCGGTCCGTTATCTGTTTGGCTGCTCTCCGCCTCGTCCTCTCCAATCCCATCGTCCCGGACTTGATCTGGGACCTCAGTCGGTCGAACGAAACGCTGGGGCTCAGACTCAGGCCCACCCCCTGCCCCCTCCCGTAAGCGGGAGGGGAGCGAGACTTGCGACCCCGGACTTGATCCGGGGGAGCCAGTCGCAGCGGGATGGGCCTCCTCAAGAGCGCGGGCAGCAACGGCGCAAGCCTCGGCCGCGGCCCGCCGCGCCGCCTTGGCTTCGGCCCGCGCGGCCGCCTCGGCGGCAGCCTGCGCCTCTGCCTCGGCCAGCCACCGGCTCTGGGATGTGAACAAGGCCACGCCCGCCGAACCGGCCGAACGGCCGTTCTGCGGGGCGAGCGGGAAGAAATGGGATCGGTCGGTCATGGTTCACCTCGATTGGGTGGGAGGGAACCGGTTCAGGTATACAGCTGGGGGCGTGTAGGAAAATGGTTTGTGCCGATGCGACGGACCGGTCGCGTCTCAAATCTACCCCAAAGTATATATTTTATCTCAGTGTTGACACCCTGAGTCGCCCGCATGCTATCCAAGGGTTATCCACAAATTCCTTGTTATGTTCTTTTTTTGTTCCCTTCGCGTTCCATATCGGATAAATGCGAATCGGGAAATATGTGGATAACCGATTATCCCTTCTCTGAGGGGTCGAAAATGCAGCACACGTTTTGGAACGCGGGCGATAATCGTGGCGCGATAACTGACGCCATAGACGCCACCGTCGAAATCGGCGCCTATGAGACGCTGTGGATGAGCCAAGGCGCCAGCTTCAAAACCATCGCGGAAAAAATGTCGGCCTCACCGGGGTCCCGCCCGTCAGATCATGTGCCTCCACATGAGGCTTTTGAGACAGGCACTCGAGTCATAAAACGACTAAGAGAAACCTTAAATTCCTGGTTTGACGTGAAAGTCTATGGAGAAGTGGGCTATCCAATTAAGTTGCGGGACGCGCTGCACCCTATTGAACTTATGTATTACCAAGGAACTTGGGATTTGATCGATGCCCGCAGTATTGCTGTGGTCGGAACTAGAAATCCTTCTTCTGAGGGGTTGCAGAGGACAAAATCTATTGTCCGGCAGCTTGTTAAGGATAATTTTGCAGTTGTTTCTGGCCTCGCTCAAGGCGTTGACACAGTAGCCCATGAAACTGCCCTCGAAGAGGGAGGCTTGACGATTGGGGTTATGGGAACTCCGATCAATCATATCTACCCTCGCGATAATTCTGAATTACAAAGAAAAATTGCGTCCGATCATCTCCTCATGAGTCAGGTACCGATTGAACGGTACGAAGCACAAAAAAACGTGAGGCTAAACAGCTGGTTCTTTCCAGAACGCAACAAAACCATGTCCGCCATTTCGGAAGCCACAATTATCATTGAAGCCGGTAACACATCTGGCACCTTAGTGCAGGCTCGCGAAGCGTTGCGCCAAGGTCGACGTTTGTTTATCCTGAACAGCTGTTTTGAGCGAAGAGACCTTGACTGGCCCGCTAAGTTCGAAGCAGCCGGGGCAATTAGGGTTCGTGACTACGATGACATCCGACGGAAGTTGGTCCAGTAAGCTGAGAAAAATCGGGGACCTAGAGCGCCCCGATCACAGTTTTTTGACGAACGAAGATGCATGTTATTTTTTTGGAGATTATACTCCTAGAGCCGGTTTTAATCATAGCCAAACCAATCAATTAATTTCGAATTTAAAAAAACATCAAAAATATAGGAATGATTATTCTTGGAAATATAAAGATATAGCAATTCAATTTTCCGGAAAAGCGATCGCGGGAGGATTAAACAAGAGTGCTGCAGATCGCATTTTGATTGTCCCAATCCCTCCTTCAAAACCCTCAAATCACGCTGAATATGATGATCGCATGCATCAGGTCGCGATGAATGCAAAACCATTCCAATCTTCTTGCCTTCTTTCAACAAATAAGCCTCGCGACCCCGCTCACCGTCAGGATGGCGGGAGAAGCGTTGAAAACGTATACCAAACGCTTCAGTCACATCCCGAGTTATACGACGGAAAGCCGATTTGCGTTTTGATTGATGATGTTTTGACTACCGGCAGCAGCTTTAAAGCTGCCAAGCGCAAAATTTCCGAAATGGGTTTTTTCGAAGAGATATTGGGAATTTTCGTAGCCCGCTGTGTTTGGCCCAAGATGCAATTCGATCTCTTGGGTCTAGATGGTTTGTAAGAGCACCTGTTACCCCCGCAAAACCCGCTCCATCGCCCACCCCTTCGCCAGCTCATCCACCAGCTTGTCCAGATAGCGCACCTCCCGCATCACCGGGTCCTCGACCTCTTCCACCCGCACGCCGCACACCATGCCGGTGATCGCCGAGCGCGCGGGGTTGGGCGCCGGGGCGCCGGTGAAGAACTCCCCGGTGGCGATCCCATCGGCGAGCGCGGCGGCGAGGCTGTGCGGGTCATGACCGGTCAGCCAGCAGATCGCCGCGTCCAGCTCGGCCTTGCTGCGGCCCTTGCGCTCGACCTTCGCGAGCAGCGCCGGATAGAGCTTCGCGAAGGGCATCGCGTAGAGCCGCCGGGCGTTCTTCTGCTGGCGTTCGGTCATGCTCGCCGAGCCCATCGAATTGCTCCCTGATCGTCATGCTGAACTTGTTTCAGCACCCATTGTGCCTGAAGGCCAGAGCAGGGTAACGCGAGAAATGGATCCTGAAGCAAGTTCAGGATGACGGGGGAAGGAGACGCACCTCTCTGGCAGGGAAGAACTCCCCGCGCCGCCCCGCCCCCCTCTCCAGGCTTCGCTATCCGCTGGCGCGGCAAACCGCGCTCTCCCCTCCCGCGAGGGGAGAGGAATGCGCCTCCGCGCCTCCGCGCCTCCGCGAGAGCCGCTTCCCTACTTCGCCAGCAGCGGCTTCAGATAGCCGCCGGTGTAGCTGCGCGGTTCCTTCGCGACATCCTCCGGCGTGCCCTGCGCCACGATCTCGCCGCCGCGCACGCCGCCTTCGGGGCCGAGGTCGATGATCCAGTCGGCGACCTTGATCACGTCGAGATTGTGCTCGATCACCACCACGCTGTTGCCCTGGTCGACCAGCCGCTGGAGCACTTCGAGGAGCTTGCGGACGTCTTCGAAATGCAGGCCGGTGGTCGGTTCGTCGAGGATGTAGAGCGTCTGCCCGGTGCTGCGGCGGCTGAGTTCCTTCGCGAGCTTGACCCGCTGCGCCTCGCCGCCCGACAATGTGGTCGCCTGCTGGCCGACCTTGACGTAGCCGAGCCCGACCTCGTTCAGCATGTGCATCTTGTCGCGGATCGGCGGGACCGCCTTGAAGAACTCCTCAGCATCCTCGATCGTCATGTCGAGCACGTCGGCGATGCTGAGGCCCTTGAACTTTACCTCGAGCGTCTCGCGATTGTAGCGCTTGCCGTGGCATTCCTCGCAGGTGACGTAGACGTCGGGCAGGAAGTGCATCTCGATCTTGATCAGCCCGTCGCCCTGGCACCGCTCGCAGCGGCCGCCCTTGACGTTGAAGCTGAAACGCCCGGCCTTGTAGCCGCGCGCCTGGCTTTCGGGCAGGCCGGCGAACCAGTCGCGGATCTGGGTGAAGGCGCCGGTATAAGTCGCGGGGTTGGAGCGCGGGGTGCGGCCGATCGGGCTCTGGTCGATCTCGATCACCTTGTCGCAGAATTCGAAGCCGGTGACCTTGTCATGCGCGCCGGCGATCACCCGCGCGCCGTTGAGCGTGCGCGCGGCGGAGGCGTAGAGCGTGTCGACCGTGAAGCTCGACTTGCCGCTGCCCGAGACCCCGGTGATGCAGCAGAAGGTGCCGAGCGGGATGCTCGCGGTGACGTCCTTGAGGTTGTTCGCGCGCGCGCCGTGGACGGTGAGCTTGTGGCCGTTGCCCTTGCGCCGCGTCGGCGGGATTTCGATCGCGCGGGTGCCGTTCAGATAGGCCGCGGTGAGGCTGGTCTTGCTCTTGAGCAGTTCCTTGAGCGTGCCCTGCGCGACGATCTCGCCGCCGTGGACGCCCGCGCCGGGGCCGAGATCGACGATGTAGTCCGCATGGCGAATCGCATCCTCGTCATGCTCGACCACGATCACCGTATTCCCGAGATCGCGCAGCCGCTTGAGCGTTTCGAGCAGCCGGTCGTTGTCGCGCTGGTGCAGGCCGATGCTCGGCTCGTCGAGCACGTAGAGCACGCCCGAGAGCCCGCTGCCGATCTGGCTCGCGAGGCGGATGCGCTGGCTCTCGCCGCCCGAGAGGGTGCCGCTGGTCCGGTCGAGATTGAGGTAATCGAGCCCGACATTGTCGAGGAAGCCGAGCCGCTCGTTGATTTCCTTGAGGATCGCCCTGGCGATCTGGTTCTGCGTATCGGTCAGATGCGCGGGCAGCGCGAGGAACCAGTCCTTCGCATTGGTCACGCTGAAGCGCACCGGGGTCGCGATATCCTCGCCAGCGACCTTCACCGCCAGCGCCTTCTCGTTGAGGCGCTTGCCGTGGCAGGTCTCGCACGGCTGCGCGGTCTGGAACTTGCTCAGCTCCTCGCGCATCCACGCGCTGTCGGTCTGCAGCAGGCGGCGGTTGAGGTTGCCGATCACCCCCTCGAACGCCTTGTTGACGGTGTATTCCTTGCGCCCGTCCTTGAAGGTCAGCGCGACCGGCAGGCCGCCGGTGCCGTGGAGGATGATGTCGCGCTGGTCCTGCGCCAGCTCGTTCCACGGCGTGGTCAGGTCGAACCCATAGGCGCGCGCGAGGGAGCTGAGCACCTGCATGTAATAGGGCGACGGCGGGTTCGACTTGGCCCAGGGCACCACCGCGCCCTGCTTGAGGCTGAGCGCCTCGTTCGGGACGACCAGCTGAGGATCGAACAGCAGCTTCTCGCCCAGCCCGTCGCACGCCGGGCACGCGCCCTGCGGCGCGTTGAAGCTGAACAGCCGCGGCTCGATCTCCTCGATCGTGAAGCCGCTGACCGGGCAGGCGAATTTTTCCGAGAACACGATGCGGTTGGGCGCCAGGCCGGCGCCCTTCATCGCGCCCCCGCCCTGCTCCTCGTTCTCGCGTCCGGGCACTACCCCGTCGGCCAGATCGACATAGGCGAGGCCCTCGGCCAGCTTGAGCGCCTGCTCGAAACTGTCGGCCAGCCGGGTCTGGATTCCGTCACGCACCGCGATCCGGTCGACCACCACCTCGATGTCGTGCTTGTATTTCTTGTCGAGCGCGGGGGCGTCCTGGATCTCGACGATCGCCCCGTCGATCCGCACGCGGGTGAAACCGGCCTTCTGCCATTCGGCCAGTTCCTTGCGGTATTCACCCTTGCGCCCGCGCACCACCGGCGCGAGCAGATAGGCGCGCGTGCCTTCGGGCAGCGCCATCACCCGGTCGACCATCTGCGAAATCGTCTGCGCGCTGATCGGCAGGCCGGTGGTCGGTGAGTAAGGCACCCCGACCCGCGCCCACAGCAGGCGCATGTAGTCGTAGATTTCGGTCACCGTCGCGACGGTGGAGCGCGGGTTGCGGCTGGTGGTCTTCTGCTCGATCGAGATCGCGGGGGAGAGCCCGTCGATATGTTCGACATCGGGCTTCTGCATCATTTCGAGGAACTGGCGCGCATAGGCGCTCAGGCTCTCGACATAGCGCCGCTGGCCTTCCGCATAGATCGTGTCGAACGCGAGGCTGCTCTTCCCCGAGCCCGACAGGCCGGTGATCACGATCAGCCGGTCGCGCGGCAGGTCGATATCTATGCCCTTGAGATTATGCTCGCGGGCACCACGGACGGAAATGGTGGTGAGGGACATTGGCGGCGATGTGGGGGCTCGAAGGGTCAGAGTCCAGAGGCAGCCGGGCGCGGCCCCTGATCCGGGGTTTGTTCCGCAAATGTTCGCGTGTGTCAACCGGGCTTGCCCCATTCTCCCACACGCAGAGCTCGCCCGCTCGTTGCCGCAGGCGCCGGGCGAGATGGCGTGGGCGGGCCGGGAATTCGGCGGCGGCCCGCCGCCGGCTTCAAAGCTTCGGCAAAAGCAGGCTCGCCGAGCGCCCGGAGTATTCGGAAATGCGCGGGCGTCAGTCCTTCTTGCCCACCGCAATGCCGTAAAGCGTATTGCCGAGCGCGCCGCCCGGCGCGCTGGTGTAGTAGTTGACGGTCCAGGCATAACCGTACTCATCCGCGTGCGGACCGTAGAAATCGCCGACCATTTGCCCGGAATAGGTGGGATATTCCGATACATTTCCGCCGAAACCGGACTCGTAGATATTTCCGTTGAACAGGAACGTCCCGATCGAACGCGGCGTCATCTCATCCGTGAACAAAACCAGCTTGCTGGTGAAGCTGGCAGCGTTGAAATTGGCGGTCAGGTCGGATGTTCCGTGAACGGTTCCATCGTATCCGATCCCGGCAAGCTCCGCCCCGCCCAGCGCGATCCCGCTGTAGGATGCGCTGCCGGTGCGCGGAATAAGCGCGGAGGGCGTCGCATTGCCGAAGGTGATGAAGTTATCGTTCTGCTGGCTTCCCGGGCCGCTGCCGTAAGTCGTCCTGAAGGCCGCGAAGCTGGTGTAGGTCAGTTCGATCTCGCCATTGCCCGGCGCGATATTATGCACCCATCCGGAAAGCTGCCGATCGCCTTGGTTGGTTTCATAATAGACCCGGTCGTCGTCCGCAGTTCCCGCCACAATGTCGGATGCCTTGATCGTAAACGGCACGAACGCGCTGCCAACGACTTCCTTGTAGACCAACTGTCCGGTGTCGGGGTCGAAGTCCAGTTCCTCGTTGCTATCGACATACACCGGGTCGTGCGCGCTATTGAGCACGAAGGTTGCCGGATCGGTATAGGCGGCCAACGGAAGCGAAGCATCGATCAGGCCGGGATCCCGATCACCCACGAAATAGCCGGTCAGCATCGCGTCCGGTCCGTTCGAGGCGAAGAAGGTGCCGCCGGTTTCCGCCGCGCCGGGGCCATAGAACTTGCCGGAGAAGGTGCCTGTGTAAATCATTGTCGGGGCCATCCGCCGTCAAAGTGCCGGTGAAGCCGTTTGCGGCGGACGATATCGTCCCCTGCCCCTGCAATTCCACATGCCCGGCCAAGACATCGAGCCCCGCGTTGAGCGAGAGTGTTCCGGCGCCGAAATCCGCAAGCAGGACGCCGCCGCTCGGGTAGGCGACCTGCGCGGCAAGCTCGGTCGGAAAATCGACGCCGTCGTATTTCTTGTCGACGATCGTCCCACCCAAGGTGAGCTCGAACGCAGCCAGGCCGGTTTTCGGGACGGAGGAGTTGGCGGTCGGGAAGCCGTAGACGAAATCGCGGAAGTCGTATTGCGAGTTCTGGCCGGAAACGGTTCGTGACGCCCAACTCATCCCGGTCACGTATTTCAGGGTCTTGAAGCTCGGGCGGTATTCGCTCTGATACACCTGGACCTGGTCGACCGGATAAAACCGCTGCTGCTGCGCTTCGACCGTATGGATCACCGCCCGGTCGCCCGAGATCAGCATGTACTTGCCGGTGACCGGGTCGAAATGGACGGTTACCGGCGCAGTGCCGTGAGACACGCCGGAATAGGTCTCGGTCGTGTCATTATGGGTGACGGAAACGGTCTGCGTATCCGCAGTGAAGAACTGGCTGTGGTCGGGCGCTACGAAACTGCTGTTGGTGCCGAGGGTCGAATCCTTGCGGCCGATGATCACGCCGACCATCGCGTCACCCTTGTTGTCCTGCGTGTTGACGACGGCGCCCACCTCCTGCGCAGCTGGGCCGTAGAACCGGCCCTCAAGCGTACCGGTGAAATGCTCGTAATCGTAGAATGAGAACACGCCCGTAAAACCGTTGGCATTGCTGCTCAGCGTCGCTTTGCCATCGAACTCGATCGGGCCGGAGTCCGGACTGGCGAAGGTGCCCGAGGTCACGACGATGCCTTTCGCGAAATCGACGTCCAGCTGGCCGGAGCCGCTCAGCGTATTGACCGCCTTCCCGTCCCGGCGTGTTTCATAGCCCATCACATCGACCGCGTAGGACGCGGAACCGGCGCGCGGAACCGACGCATTGGGTGTCTGGATCCCATAGGCCGCGACATCGACGAATGCCGTGTGCGCCGCGGTGTCCACCCGTTGCCAGAACGCGCCGCCGACATACTGGTAGGTGAAGCGGCCACTGGTGCCGGGCTTGGTCAGGGTCAGCGTATCAGTGACACCCCCGGCCGAAATTTCATAGACCGCGGCCTGGCTGGTGCTCTTGGCCGCGCTGAGGTCCCCGGGCGCGAAGGTCTTCGACCGCCCCCCGACAGTGAGCGTATAGGTGTTGCTGGCAGCATCGTAAGTGAGCGCAAGCGTCGGCTTACTGGCGGTTGCCGCCGGTTGCGACGTGCCACCGAGCTTGGTCACGGCCATTTCGCCAGCGACATTCTTGAAGCTGTCGCTGACCAGCGGGCCGATTAAATCGTCGTTGGTGGCCGGCGTCGGCGTCGGCGTCCCCGGGGTCGGAGTGGGCGTCCCCGGTGTCGGGGTCGGCGTCCCCGGGGTGGGGGTCGGCGTCGGCGTGGAATTGACGCCGCCTCCGCCGCAGGCAGCAAGCAACAACCCAAGGGGGAGCAGCGAAACTCCCGCGGCAAACCTCGTACGATACGTCATTACATTGCCCTCGAAAATCTGCGATCAGTTCTTCTTGCCGAGGAACAGCCCGTTCATGTTCAAATCGTAGCCGGCGCGGGCCGGGTCGGTCATGCTGGCATTGAAGCCGCCACCGAACTCGGCCGCCTTGGGTCCGAAGAAGCCTCCGAACACGTCGCCGACGCGGGAACCGCCGTAGGTCAGGTCCGTGCTCTGCAAATCATTGCCCGAGATCGTGCCGTTCGCGAAACTGAAGGTGGCGAAACTGCGCGATGCTCCGCCGCTGCGCTCGGTCCCGGTCGGGCTCAGCGAACCGTTCCACTTGCCGGTGCCGAAATTGGCGGACAAATTTACGGCCCCGCCCAGGGTGTAGAACTGATTATTCGCGCCGCCGGTGCTCTGGGCAACGCCATAGACCAGGCCCGAATAGCTTGCGCTGCCGGAAACCGGCACGTCTGCCGGATCTGTTTTGAAGCCGAAAACCAGCCAATGGCGGTTGATTTCCCAATCGTAGACTCCGTTCGGCTGCCCGTACTCGAAGATCGCGAGCGAGGTATAGGTCAGCTGGATCTTGGGATTTCCCGAACCCGGTATGAGCAGGGTCAGGCCATTGGTGCCATTGGCGTCCGGAGTGACGTCTCCGTAGATCGCCCATGTACTGTTCGACTGGGAGCTGTCGAAATCCGTCTGATCATGCCTGAAAGCACCGCCGTAAGTCCAGGTTTCGCGATTGGGGTCGTACCGAATACCGCCGCTGACGATTGCATATCCGGACTCATTCTTGATCGTGTTGGTCGCCGCATCCATGACTTGGATGTCGTCCAGTCCGAAGCCGCCCCATTCCGTCACATTGCTGAGATGGAGCAGATCGGTTTCGAACCCGCGAAAATCGAGATCGCTCGATCCGATCAGCGACAATGCATAAGTCGTCTCGCTGTTGCCGCCATGCGCGACCGCGCCCACTTCCTGCGCGTCGGGCCCGAAGAACTCACCGCTCCAGGTGCCGCTGGCGCCTCCCAGCAGGAAGCTTCCGGAAAAGCCGTTCGACGAGATGGTGGCGGTGCCGGAGTAATTGAAATAGCTGCTCTGGTCGTGATTGCTGATCGTGTAGGATTGGGCATTGCCGGCTACGGTGATCTTGCCCGTCGCGAAATTCGCCGCAAGCTCGCCCGGATCCGATTCCAGCAGCAACGGATAACCGCCAGGCTGGGTCACCACCCCGAGCACATAGACCGCATAGGTCGCCGATCCGGTCAGCGGCACATGGCCGCTCGCGGTCGGAATGCCGAAATAGAACGCGTCGGTATCGAGCGAATATTCCGAGCCATTGACCTTGCGCCGGACGAATTGCCCCTGCCCGACCCAGTTGAGCCGCCCCTCCGCGGTGTTCGGCATCGTGGAGATGACGAGGTTTTCGTACCCGTCATCGATCGACCGCGCATATTCCGCCAGTGGCACCTTGACCGCGGTATCGTAACCGAGGAACTCGGATGGTCCGAACGACCGCGCGCTGCCCGAACGGGTCACGGTATAGGCCTGGGTCGACGGGTTGTAATTGAAGGTGAGCGAGCCCGCCTGGTGGGTTGCACCCGACTTGACCCCGCCCGACTCGCCGACCACGGCTTTGAGCGTGACCGCCTTGTTTGCATAATTCGCGGCCGTGGTGGGATTGACCAGCGAGCTGGATGATGGCGTCGGGGTAGGAGTGCCCGGAGTGGGCGTCGGTGTCCCCGGCGTCGGTGTCGGAGTCCCCGGCGTGGGCGTCGGCGTACCCGGGGTCGGCGTCGAACTCACCCCGCCCCCGCCGCAGGCAGCCAGCATCAACGCAAGCGGGAGCAGCGACGCTCCCGCGACAAAACGACGACCGGTCTTCATAAAACCCCCACGTGATCCCCGCGCCTTTCGCCGGCGCCGCGACTTTTCAGATCACCCTGTCTCCACGGACAAGGTAACGCGAAAATCGCCGATGGGAACCACTATGTTCTGAGGAGTTTTACGTAATCCGAAGGGCGCCTTACTTGCACCCGCCCAGCTCGTACCCGTTCATCAGCACTTCGGCGATATCCTGCGCCAGCGGTGCGGCCTTCGGCGCTTCGGGCACCACTTCGGCCTTGCCGATGGTCTTGGCCGACTGCTTCACGGCCTTGCAGTATTTGCCCTTCTTGCCGCCGTAGAGCCAGGTGTCCTTGGCGACCTGGCACACGCCCATCAACTCGCGGCCCCAGGCGGGGAACTGCATCCCCTGGCTG
Organism: Candidatus Andeanibacterium colombiense; assembly: GCA_029202985.1. Classification (GTDB taxonomy): domain Bacteria; phylum Pseudomonadota; class Alphaproteobacteria; order Sphingomonadales; family Sphingomonadaceae; genus Andeanibacterium; species Andeanibacterium colombiense. The sequence goes on from CP119316.1 coordinate 734,858, forward strand.
ATGATCGTGCCGGTCACGCCGGTGCAGGCATCCTTGATCGCGACCTTGTAGACGCGCTCGTCCTGAACCTTGAGCGCGAAATCGATCCGCTCGGCGCGTTCGACCCATGCGGCCCAGGCCTCTTCCTTGGTCTTGGCTTCGGCCGGCACGGAGGCCGCGAGGCCGGCGAGCGCCAGCGCGAAGGCGCCGGCCCTGATCGTCTTGTGCATGGAAAGTCCCCCTGTGGTTCGCGCGCCACCATGAGCGCCGACGGCGGCAAGGACTTGCATGGACGCGACAGGCCGGCGCCGCCGGAGCGAATTATCAGGGCGGCGGTGGCGGCGGTGCGTTCTTGGTGCCGAAGACGTTGCCGTAGGTTATCCAATTGGAGCCCTTGGCCTCAAAAACATATCCCATCTCGGCCGGAGAAGTGGGGCCGAAGAAGGCGCCGGTGAATATGCCGGTGCCGGCCCCGGTCAGTGCGCCGTTGAAGGCAGGCCCGCCGGAGAGGACCATCCCGGTGCCGTTGAGAGTGCCGAAGTTGCCGCCGCCATCGGTATCGAGATTGATCATGGTGTTGATCGCGCCGGTGCCGAAATTGACCCCGAAGGTGGCCGATCCGCTACCGTCGCCCAGCGTGTAGAACTTCGTATTGGTTCCGTTCGGCACCACCACCGCGCCGAAGAGGTCGGACGTATAGGTCGCGCTGCCGGTATGCGGCATTGAACCGTTCGGGGTGGACTGGCCGAACACGAAAGCGGCCAAAGGATCGATCTTGCTGTTATTGACGATGATATTTGCGGTGATCTTTGCGTAAGTACCAAATCGCGTATAGCTCAACGGCACGCCGCCGATCGACGGTACGTGCAATTCAAGCGTTTCCTCCGGCAAGCCGAGGCTTTGGCCCAAGACCTTCACATCGCCGCGCATGAATAGCGCCAGACTGGAATTGCTGTCCGGCGAAAGCTCGCTTGCGGCAAAATCGGCAATCACCGAATCATTACGCAGCACCTGAACGTGGCCGGTGCTGACTACGTAGCGAACCTGCACTCGGGACCCCAGATCGCCACGCGTAACATCGACCGCGAGGCCCAGGGTTACCTTGCCGTCGATCGAAGCGGTATCGATCTTAGTATCCAACGCGACACCGGAGAACACGGCTGCAAGTGGTGAAGCCATCGGGGCCGGTGTCGGAGTAGGCGTCGGCGCTGGAGTAGGCGTCGGTGTGGGTGCCGGAGTGGGCGTGGGTGTGGGCGTAGGCGTAGGCGTAGGCGCAGGTGTCGGAGCCGGTGTGGGTGCTGGAGTTGGTGCCGGCGTGGGCGCGGGCGTCGGAGCCGGTGTGGGCGCAGGCGTCGGGGTAGGCGTCGGAGTGGGTGCCGGCGCGGGCGTCGGCGTTGGTGTGGAATTCACCCCGCCGCCACCGCAGGCGGCCGTAACCAAGCTCAGCGCGATCAGCGACGCACCCGCCGCATACTGAAAAGTCTTCATCGGAAAATCCCCCATTGCCCTCATGCTCCGGGCAGGGGCCCGTCGCTTGCCGTGCGACCTATTGGGGGAAACCTAGCCGAAAAATTTCCGATTGGAAGCCGGCGATTGCGCCCGCCGGGAATATTCCCCGACGGGCCGGCGCTCAGGGATTCTTCTTGCCAGCGGCGAAGCCGTCGGCGGTGAAATCGGTGCCGTTGAAATACCAGGCGTAGCCATATTCGAGCGCCGAGGGGCCGAAGAACCCGCCGCCGAAAGCGCCCGCCGTGCTGCTGGCGCCGGTCAGCGTGCCGGTGAAGCCCGAACCCGCGATGGTCCCGGTCCCGTTGACCGTGCCGAAATCGACCACCGGATTGCTGCCGTTTTGTCCGACAAGATTGAGCGAGGTGGTGATCTGGCTGCCGCCCGACTTGCCGAAATCGACGCTGAAAGTGCCGGTCGAATTGCCGGTCAGCAGGTAATCGGTGCTGGCGCGGGTCGCATTGCCATAGACCGTGGTGGTGTAGGTCGCGGTGCCCGTGGTCGGCTTGTCGCCGGAATAGGTGAGGACGCCGTAGACCGTCCGGAAATGCCAGTCGGACGCGGTGCCGGTGTCATCGTGGTCGTAGGTCAGGAAGCGGGTATAGGTCAGGTCGATCCCGGCCTGCTGCGGCACGATCAGCTTGAGCGTGTCGGTCGCCGATCCGGTGGTCTTGCTGAAGGTGGTCGTCTGCCCGGTCGTGACGCCCGAGCCTTCGGGGAACGAGATCGACACCGCGGTCGGGGTCGAGGTCGAGCTTGGGGTCGGAGTCGGGGTCGGCGCCGGGCTCGCGGTGGGATAGACCACGCGATAGGTGTCGTCCGAAGCGACGTAATAGAAGCTCAGCGTCGTGGTATCGGCATAGCTGGCGCGGCCGGTCGCGTCGGTCTGGACCTTCCACTTCACCCCGGTGCCGTTGAACAGTTTGTCGCCGTTGGCCGCCATCACCTGGGCGACGCTGCTGTAGGTCGGGCTCGGGGTCGGGGTCGGCGTGCCCCCCGGAGTCGGGGTGGGCGTCGGAGTCGGGGTCGGGGTCGGGGTCGAATTCGTCCCGCCGCCGCAGCCGCTGACGACCAGGCCGACGAATGCGAGGGCCGATACGCCGAGCGCAAGGCGAGAACTCTTCATGGAAACTCCCAACACGAAATTATCCGCACGGAATCCCGTGCGTTTGGATCAGCTGCCGCTACCTAACGGAATTCGGCGCCAAGGCAAATGGCGAACGGCGCGGATATCGCCCTGCCCGGCGAATAATGCCGGCATCAGAAAGCCGCGACGATCCCGATCTCGCTGTAGAAGCGATCGAAGGAATAGATCTCGACGGTCGACCAGTTGCGTTCGTACCCCACCCGCAGCAGCGGCGCGAACGTGTGGAAGGTCAGCGCGCGGAAGGTGCCCGAAAGGCTGACCGAGGCGTAATCGTCCTTGCGCCGTTCGGGATAGAGGAACAGCCGCTCGTCCGCCTCGAGGTGGCGATAGGAGACATTCGCGACCGCCGTGGTCCGCCCGAGCTCGCGGTACAGATAGGCGTTCACCCCGCCGCTGGTGGTCGAATAGCCGGGATCGGAAGCCTGGTCGCGGTTGCCGCTGAGCTGGAACCCGCCACCGAAGCGCGGGCTGAAGCTGTGATCGATCCCGAGCGCGAGCGTGTAGTTCTCGCCGTCCTCGAGATCGTTGCGGACATTGTTCTCCTCCAGCACCGAACCGTCGATCCGCAGCTGGGTGCGCGGGCTCAGCGGGTGCTGCCAGTTGCCGGTCAGGCCATAGGAGAAGCTGTAATATTCGAGCCCGTACCAGCGCCAGGTGGTGGCGGCCGACAGCGCGAGGCGGTCCCTCCCCCATTGCCATTGCGGCCCCGCCTGGAGCGAGCCGGAGATGTCGTCGAACTCGCTCTTGCGGTAGAGATCGCCCGAGGCCGAGGCACGCAGCAGCACGTCGGTGGTCTTGCCGGCGGGCAGCCGGTAATAGGTCTGGCCCTTGACCGAGAGCCCGATGCCCGATTGCGCCTTGGCGTCGTCGCTCAGCACGAAATCGCCGATGATCGTGCCGAGCGTGTCGGACTTGGTCGCGCGGTTGACGTTGCTGCTGGGCGCCGCCGCGATTTCGAACCCGCCGCCGAAGCGTTTCTGGGCCGACAGCGCATTGGCGAAGAAGCGCACCTGGTTCTCGACCTCGGGCGGCAGGCCGGCCGCTTCGGCCGCGCGCAATTCGCGCGCCGCATCGCCCAAATTCCCGAGCGCGACCTGCACCCGCGCCAACTCCACCCGCACCCGCGCCACATCGGGCTTGTCGTCGAGGATCCGGCGCAGCAGCACCGCCGCGTCGCGGGGCTTGTGCATCTGGTCCATGTACATCATCGCCAGCCGGAAGCGGGCTTCGGTTCGCAGGTCGAGATCCGGATCGGCCGCCAGCGCCTGATAGGCGGCCTCGGCCGTCGGGTAATCGCCCCGGTCACGCGCGGCGTCGGCATATTGGAACAATTGCGCGGCGCTCATCTCGACCGATTGCGGCGGGGCGGGTTGGGCAGGCGCTTGAGGAGCAGCCGGAGCCGCGGCTTCTTGTGGAGCATCCTGCGCCTGCGCCGCGAACGGCAGCGCGCCGGCGGCCATCGCCGCGATCATCCCCGTGGCCTTGAACAGTTTAGCCACCCGGGGCTCCCTTCCGCTTCCGGCCCGCGCCATAGCCGCGTGTCCGGGCGCGGCATAGTCCCCGTAAAAACGCTTGGCCGGATTCGTGCGGTATTGCACCCGCAGCGGATCGAATTGACCTCAACTTGCGTTAAAGCTCCGCCGGGCGCGTCCGCGGCCTTGCCATTCGGGCAAGCGCCCCGCATTACCCCATGGCAGTTGAGGAGAGTAAGCGATGATCCGTTTTCACCGAATGCTCGTCGCCCCGGCACTCGCCGGCGGCATGGTTCTGGCCGGCCTGACGGCTCCGCTCCTTGCCCAGGAGGGCGCGCAACCGGGCCTCAAGAGCGCACAGCCGAGCGAAACGCAGGACGGTGCCGCCGCGCGTGCCAAGCTCAACGCCAGCCAGGCCGCGGCCGCGCAGGCGCAGGTCGCCGGCAATGTGAACGCGCAGGCCGATTACGAACGCCAGCTGGCCGAGGTCGAGGCGGCCAAAGCCAAGATCGCGGCCGATGCAGCCGCAGCCCAGGCCGCCTACGAAGCGGAAAAGCTCCGCCGGGATGCCGAATACCAGGCCGCGCGCGAGAAGTGGCAGGCCGATGTCGATGCCTGCAACAAGGGCCACAAGAGCCGCTGCGCCGCGCCGGCCGCTCCGGAATGATCCGCGCCGTCGGGATCGCCCCGCTGGCCGGCATCGCGCTGCTTGCAGCGGCGGCGCCCGGCCATGCGGTCGATCCCCCGGCGGATTCGGGCTTTGAGATCGATGACGCCGCGGCGTTCAAGGCGGCCGGCTTCAAGCTCATCGGCGACGGGTGGCAATCCTGCGGCGAGACCGACGATCCCAGCTACGTCCCCGGCCAGATCGACCAGATCGCCGACCTCGACGGCGACGGCGCACCCGAGGCGGTGATCAGCGAATCGAGCTCCGCCTGCTACGGCGCGACCGGCAGCAGCTACGCGATCGTCAGCAGCGACAAGGCGGGCAAATGGCGCCTGATTGACAGCGGCGTCGGCATCCCGATCTTTCTCGCGACCCGCGGCGCCGGTAACTGGCCCGACCTCGAAGTCGGCGGTCCCGGCTTGTGTTTCCCGGTCCTGCGCTGGAACGGCACCGCCTACGCGCCGAACCGCTTCGAATACGAAGGCAAGCCCTGCAAGGGGTGACGGCCTGAATTCACCGCTTGTTACAAACGAAACTTCTGCATTAGGGTCGCCGCGTGGCTGAGGGGCCCTGCAGGAGAATCCGTTTCATGAAATCCCGCTTTCTCGTTACCGCCGCGCCGGCACTTTTCGGCGCCATGCTGCTTGCCGGATGGTCCGCGAGCGGCAATGCCCAGACGGTGAAACCCGCCAGCACCCCCGAGGCCACCGGCCCCTTCGCGCAGGAATCGACCCTGCCGTTCCACGCGCCCGACTTCTCGAAGATCAAGGACACCGACTACCAGCCGGCGGTCGAGCAGGGGATCGCGATCGAGCTGGGCGAGATTGAGGCGATCGCGGACGATCCGGCGGCGCCGACGTTCGACAACACGCTGGTCGCGATGCAGCGCGCCGGGGCAATGCTGACCCGCGCCTATACGCCGTTCAACCAGATGGTCGCGGCCAATACCAACGATACGCTGGACGCCGCCGATACCGCGTTGTCGCCCAAGATCGCCGCGATGCGCGATGCGATCTATCTCAACGACAAGCTCTTCCAGCGGGTCAAGGCGGTCTATGACAATCGCGCGAAGCTGGGCCTGACCGGCGAAGACGCAATGCTGGCCGAGACGACCTACGCCGATTTCGTCCATGCCGGCGCGCTGCTGACCGCCGCGCAGAAGGAACAGCTCAAGACGATGAATGCGCGGATCGCCGCGCTCGAAACCGAATTCTCGCAGAAGCTGACCGACGGCACCGCGGCCAAGGCGCCGGTGTTCGACAGCGCCGCCGAACTCGCCGGCCTGTCGCAGGCGGAGATCGACGCGGCGGCCGCGCTTGCGGCCAAGATGGGCCAGCCGGGCAAATTCGCGCTGCCGCTGATCAACACCACCCAGCAGCCGCAGCTGACCCGCCTGACCAACCGCGAGAGCCGCCGCAAATTGTTCGAGGCGAGCATCAACCGCAGCAATGGCGGCGACAAGTACGACACCACCGCGATCGTGATCGAGCTGGCGAAATTGCGGGCGCAGCAGGCCGCGCTGCTCGGCCAGCCGAGCTTCGCCGCCTATGCGATGTACGATCGGATGGTCAAAGACCCGGCCAAGGCGATCAAATTCATGGACGATTTCGTCCCCGCCCTCGCCGCGACCCAGACCCGCGAAGCGAAGATGCTGCAGGACATGGCGAAGTCCGAAGGGCAGGACATCGCGCTCGAACCTTGGGATTGGGGCTATTATGCGGAGAAGGTCCGCAAGGCGAAGTACGACATCGACGATGCGGCGGTGAAGCCCTATTTCGGCGTGTGGAAGACCCTGGAAGACGGCGTGTTCTATGCCGCGAACAAATTCTACGGGATCACCTTCAAGCGCCGCACCGACATCCCGACCTATCATCCGGACATGCGGGTCTACACCGTCTACGACAAGGACGGCAGCGAGCTCGGCCTGTTCGAATACGATCCCTTCGCCCGGCCGAACAAGCAGGGCGGTGCGTGGATGGGCAATTTCGTCGAGCAATCCTATCTGCTCGGCGACAGACCGGTGATCTACAATTCGATCAACATCACCCCGCCCGCCGCCGGCGAGCCCGCGCTGGCGACCGCCGACGACGTGACGACGATGTTCCACGAATTTGGCCATGCGCTGCACGGCTTCTTCGCGAGCCAGAAATACCCGAGCCTGTCGGGCACCAACACCGCGCGCGACTTCGTGGAATTCCCGAGCCAGTTCAACGAGAACTTCGCGTTTCTTCCGGAGATTTTGAACCACTTCGCGCAAAATGCGCAAGGCGAGACAATCCCGCCCGAACTGGTCGCGAAGATCGAGGCGGCGAAGAAGTTCAACCAGAGCCTCGAGTTCGGCGAGACGCTGGAGGCCGCGATGCTCGACATGAAGTGGCACGCCCTCACCCCGGCAAATACGCCGACCGATGCCCAGGCATTCGAGAAGCAGGCCCTCGGCGAGATCAAGCTCGACACCCGGCTGATCCCGCCGCGCTACCGCACGCCCTACTTCCGCCATATCTGGAGCAACGGCTATTCGGCCGGCTATTACTCCTACATCTGGACCGAGATGCTCGCCCACGATGCATGGGACTGGGTGGTCACCCACGGCGGCCCGACCCGCGCCAATGGCGAACATATCCGCGCGAGCTTCCTCGGCCAGGGCCACACCAAGGATTACGGCGTGATGTACCGCGACTTCGCCGGGCGCGATCCCGGGGTGAAGGCGATGATCGAGGCCCGCGGGCTCGACCAGAAATAGGCGGCTTGCCGGCATGGGCGGTATACCGCGCCAGGGATTAACCCTTGGCGGCGCGGTGTACCGCTTCGGAACGGCCGCGAGACGGCGGCTGCGGGGCGGGATGTTTACGAATACGCGCTACGCGCGTGCTCCGAACCGCCCGAAAGGCCCCTTTGACCCAAGCGACCGCCCTGCCCGACCCACCGCGCCCCGCCGCGCCGCGCCCGGTGCTGCGCGCGCGCAGGCCGCGGTGGTCGTGGTCGCGAGCCGGGTCGAAGCAGCTCGGCGCGCGGCTGGTCGCGCTGGCGCTGGCGGTGGCGGTGCCGGCCTTCGCCGCGCCGGGCCAGTGGCGGCCGTTCGAGCTGTTCGGCGGCGCCGCAGCCGGCGCGGTCAAGCCGATGGGCTTCGAAACCCCTGGCGAAAGCTTTCCCGGATCGGCCTTCTATTACCTCGCCGACGAACCCTACCTCCCGCCCGCCGGCGGTTCGATCGCGGGCGCCGGCAGCGCGGGCTCTTTCGCCGACAGCACGGCCGACGACACGCTGGGCGGCCCGGCGGCGCATCCGCTGTTCGTCGGCGGCAACCCGGCCGACCGGGCGCGCGCGCTGCAGTGCATGACGATGGCGATCTATTACGAGGCGGCGACCGAATCCGACGCGGGTCAGCGCGCGGTGGCGCAGGTGGTGCTCAACCGGGTCGCCCATCCGGCCTTTCCGAACACGGTCTGCGGCGTGGTGTTCCAGGGCTCCGAACGCGCGACCGGCTGCCAGTTCAGCTTCACCTGCGACGGTTCGCTCGCCCGTGCGCCGGCGCGCAAGTTCTGGGACCGGGCGCAGCAGGTCGCGGCGGCGGCGCTGTCAGGCGCGGTCTATGCCCCGGTCGGGCTCGCGACCCATTACCACACAATCTATATCCATCCCTATTGGGCGGACAGCCTGACCAACATCACCACCATCGGCGCGCATACCTTCTATCGCTGGCGCGGCGCGGCCGGGCTGCTGGCCGCCTTCAGCGACCGCTATGCCGGGGGCGAGCCGCCCGCGGCCCCGCGCGCGCCGAGTGCCGGTCCCGATCCCGCCGGCGCGCTCGATCCGATCCAGCTCGCGCGGACCTACGAGCAGTCGCTCGCCGCCGCGCGGGCCGCGGCTCTGCCCGTGGCGGCCGGATCCCATGCGGCGGGACCCGCGTTGCCGCCGCCGGTCTATTCGGCCGAGATCCAGCAGCGCGGGGGCGAGGAACTCTACAAGGGCGACCGCCTGCCCGGTGCCGGCGAACTCACCGGCGCGCATGCCCAAAGCGGCCAGTGGATCGCGCATCCCTGAACCCCGGCTGTGGAAAACAGCCTAAAACACGCGCCCGTAAGTGCCTGAAGTGCGACGAAATCCGCGTTTAGATTACGGAAACCATGCGCAGGAACGAAGGCTTCAACTTGGCTTATTATAGAGGATGTCACTGAACAAACGCACCAAACCGCGTCGCACACCCTGCCGGATGACGACGCCCGGATGACGAAAGCTCCAGACCAGTGACGATCCGCTTCGCCCTCGCCGAAGGCCGCCTGCGTCCCCGCCTCAGCCGCGCCGGCGCACGCGCAGCAGTGTCCCCGCCGGCCAACGACAATGCCCCGACCGGGTTCGATGCCGGAGCCGAGCGCGCGATGCTGGACGCGGCGTTGCGCCAGTTCTCGCAGCACGGAATCGGCGCCGCCGCCCACGCCCGGCACCGGGCCGAAAAGGCGTTCTTCGCCGGAGACAGCGAGACCTATCGCTGGTGGCTGGGCGTGTGCCGCACGCTCGACCGCCGCATGGCAAATGTCGTGGCCAACCGCGCGGACGCGATCGCCGAGGCAAAACCCCGGTAAATCCACGCAAGCACTGGTAAGGGCGTTCTTAACCACTCGGTGACCTCTTCCCGTTAAGCCCACGCGTGACGAACGGGAGACGACCTATTTCCAAGGTCAAGGAAATCCTTGCACGAGCGATGGCCGGCGATGCGCTGGACGATCGCGTACGCCGCAAGCTCGTAACGTCGCTATATTCGCAGCCGGCGAGCCTTGCGCTCGGCGCGCTGTGCGGGGTCGGCTCGGCCTGGGTGGTCGCCTATTATTCGCACAGCATCTTCATCGTCTCGCTGGCGGTGCTGCTGACCGGGGTCGCGCTGCTGCGCGTGTTCACCGCCACCCGCCTCGGGCCCGAAAGCGATATCCGCGACATCAAGCGGCTTGAGATGGTCTATGAGCTCGGCGCGTTCTCCTACGCCTTCCTCGTCGGACTGATCGCCGCGGCCAGCATCGAACTCAAGATCGACCCGCACGCCCAGTTGCTGATGGTCAGCTTCGCGATCGCCTATGGCACCGGCATTTCCGCGCGCAACGCCGGCCGCCCGATCATCGCGATCGGCCAGCTGTGCCTGTCGCTGATCCCGGTGGTCGTCGCCAGCGCGCTGACCGGCGAATTCGTGATGATGGTGCTCGCGGTCACCTCGTTCCTGCTGCTGCCGGCGATGGTCTCGATCACCTTCAACGTGTTCGACGTGCTGCGCGAATCCATCGCCGCGGCCGAGACCAGCCAGCGCATGGCCGACAAGATGCGCGATCTCGCGCGGACCGACGTCGTCACCGGCCTCAGCAACCGCGCCGGCCTCAACCACGAGATGGTCGAGAAGCTGATGACGATGCACGACGACCAGAAGCTCGCGCTGTTCTGGCTCGATCTCGACAAGTTCAAGGAAGTGAACGACACGCTCGGCCATCCGGTCGGCGACCGGGTGCTGTCCGAAGTCGCCCGCCGCCTGCGCGAAACCGCACCCGACGGAGCGACCGTGGCGCGCTTCGGCGGCGACGAATTCATCGTCGTGTCCGAAGTCGCCAGCCGCGGCGAATGCGAGAAGCTCGCCGGCAGCCTGCTCGAGGAAATCTCGCGCCCCTACCGGATCGACGGCGAGCGGCTGGAAATCTTCACCTCGATGGGCATCGCGCTGATGCCCGACGACGGCGCCGATCTCGACACGGTGATGCAGAGCGCGGACCTCGCGCTGTATCACGCGAAGGTCAACGGCCGGAACCAGACCAGCTTCTTCGACGCGTCGATGACCCGCGACCTGATGCGGCGCAAGGAAATCGAGGCCGAGCTGCGCGCGGCGCTGCAGCGCGACGAACTGTCGATCTTCTTCCAGCCGATCGTCGACCTCGAAACCGGGCGGATCCGCGCATTCGAGGCGCTGGTGCGCTGGTTCCACCCGGAAAAGGGCGAATTGCGCCCCGACGAATTCATCCCGGTGGCCGAGGAAACCGGCGTGATCATCACGCTCGGCAACTGGATCACCGCCCAGGCGGCCAAGGCCTGTGCCGGCTGGCCCGAAGACGTGACCATCGCGGTCAACCTCTCGCCGGTCCAGATCAAGGCGCCGGGCTCCGCGCTCGGCATCCTCAACGCGCTCAAGGAAGCCGGGCTGCACCCGTCGCGGCTCGAACTCGAAGTGACCGAGAGCCTGTTCCTCGACGACAACCAGAACACCTCGCGCTTCATCGAGAAGCTCGCCGAAGCCGGGGTGCGCTTCGCGCTCGACGATTTCGGCACCGGCTATTCCTCGCTCGGCTACATCAACAAATACCCGTTCAAGAAGATCAAGGTCGACCGCAGCTTCGTTTCCGGCCCCGACGTCGGCCGCAAGAGCGACGCGATCATCCGCGCGGTCGCCGAAATGGGCAGCCGCCTCGAAATGGACATCGTCGCCGAAGGCCTCGAAACGATCGAACAGGTCCGCGCGGTGCGCGAGGCCGGCTGTACGCTGGGCCAGGGCTATTACTTCAGCCGCGCGGTGCCGGATTACCTCGCCGCGACATTGCTCGCGCAGGAACGCGCGAAGGACCCGCCGATCCGGCTGGCGGCGGGGTAACCGAAGGCCCAGCCCTCATCCAACTTCGGCCAGGCCACGAGTGGCCAAGCCTGCGTATCCTTCTCCCGTCAACGGGAGAAGGGATTGGCGTCTGGCTTCTTCTCCCATTGATGGGGAAGGATAGCGGAGATTGCCGGCTTGCCGGCTATCGAAGCTTGGATGAGGACTGCTCCTTTCGCATCAATCCCGCCCTTATCGCTACTGCGAACTACTATCATAAAAACCCGCCCAATCAGGGCTTTTCGCGGTTGCAATACGCGAATCACAGGCTTACGGGCAGGTCAAGTGCCGGGCGTTCCTTCGCCGCAATTCGTGCGAACCGGGCCGCTGCGAGAGCACGTTCCCCTCCATCTGCGTAGAACGGACACGACCCCATGGCCCGCAAGAAGATCGCCCTCATCGGCGCCGGCAATATCGGCGGCACCCTCGCCCATCTGGCGGCGAAGAAGGAGCTGGGCGACATCGTCCTGTTCGACGTCGCTGAAGGCCTGCCCCAGGGCAAGGCGCTCGATCTCAGCCAGTGCGGCCCGGTCGAAGGCTTCGATGCGAAGATCACCGGCACCAACGACTATGCCGATATCGACGGCGCCGATGTGATCATCGTCACCGCCGGCGTCGCCCGCAAGCCGGGGATGAGCCGCGACGATCTGCTCGGGATCAACCTCAAGGTGATGAAGGCGGTCGGCGAAGGGATCAAGGCCCACGCCCCCGACGCCTTCGTGATCTGCATCACCAACCCGCTCGACGCGATGGTATGGGCGCTGCGCGAATTCTCAGGCCTGCCGCACTACAAGGTGGTCGGCATGGCCGGCGTGCTCGACAGCGCGCGCTTCGCGACCTTCCTTGCATGGGAATTCGGCGTCTCGGTCAAGGACGTGAACGCCTTCGTGCTCGGCGGCCACGGCGACACGATGGTCCCGGTCACCAGCTACACCACCGTCTCGGGCATCCCGGTCGACGATCTGGTCAAAATGGGCAAGTCCTCCAAGGCGAACATCGACGCGATCGTCCAGCGCACCCGTTCGGGCGGCGGCGAGATCGTCGGCCTGCTCAAGACCGGCTCGGCCTTCTACGCCCCGGCCACCAGCGCGATCGCGATGGCCGAAGCCTATCTGTTCGACCAGAAGCGCATCCTGCCCAGCGCGGTCTATGTCGACGGCAAATACGGCCTCGACGGCCTCTATGTCGGCGTCCCGACCGTGATCGGCGCGGGCGGCGTCGAGGAAGTGATCGAGATCGCGCTCGACGACGAAGCCAAGGCGAACTTCGAGATCAGCGTCGATGCGGTCAAGGAACTGCTGGTCGCCTGCAAGGGCATCGATAGCAGCCTTGCGTAAACCCTCTCTCGTCACCCCGGCGAAGGCCGGGGCCCAGCTGCAACGCTGGAACTGGGCCCCGGCCTTCGCCGGGGTGACGGGTGGTTGATGGATGGAAAAATACGGCGCTGTCTACATCATGGCCAGCAAGCGCAACGGAACGCTCTATATCGGCGTCACCAGCGATCTGCCCGGCCGGGTGTGGCAGCACCGGGAAGGTCTCGTCGAGGGCTTCACCAAGAAATACGGTTGCAAGATGCTCGTCTGGTACACGCTTTCAGAAAGCATCGAAGCGGCCATTCGGCGCGAGAAGCAGATGAAGGAATGGCGGCGCGCCTGGAAGCTGCGCGTCATTGAAGAAATGAACCCTGGCTGGGACGATCTGTTCGAGTCGATTTGCTGAAACTGGATCCCGGCCTTCGCCGGGAAGACGATACGGAAAAGACAGACCGGATGAGCATCCTCGTAAACAAGAACACCAAGGTCATCACCCAGGGGATGACCGGCGCCACCGGCACGTTCCATACGGAACAGGCGCTCGCTTACGGCACGCAGATGGTCGCGGGCGTGACCCCCGGCAAGGGCGGCAGCGAGCATATCGGTCTGCCGGTCTATGACACGGTCGCCGAAGCCAAGCACGCCACCGGCGCGACCGCCAGCGTGATCTACGTTCCGCCGCCGTTCGCCGCGGATTCGATCCTCGAAGCGATCGATGCGCAGATCGAGCTGATCGTCGCGATCACCGAAGGCGTTCCGGTGCTCGACATGGTCCGGGTGAAGCGCGCGCTGTCGGGCTCCAAGTCGCGCCTGATCGGGCCCAACTGCCCCGGCGTGCTGACCCCGAACGAATGCAAGATCGGGATCATGCCCGGCAGCATCTTCAAGGCCGGCTCGGTCGGCGTTGTAAGCCGCTCGGGCACGCTTACCTATGAAGCCGTGCATCAGACCACCGCAGTCGGGCTCGGCCAGACCACCGCCGTCGGGATCGGCGGCGATCCCGTGAACGGGACCAATTTCATCGACGTGCTCGAATTGTTTATGGCGGACGAGGCGACCAAGTCGATCATCATGATCGGCGAGATCGGCGGCAATGCCGAGGAAGACGCCGCGCAGTTTATCGCCGACGAGGCGAAGCGCGGGCGCCGCAAGCCGATGGTCGGCTTCATCGCCGGCCGCACCGCCCCTCCGGGCCGCCGCATGGGCCACGCCGGGGCGATCGTCTCGGGCGGCCAGGGCGGCGCGGACGACAAGATCGCCGCAATGGAAGCCGCCGGCATCCGCGTCGCAGCATCGCCGAGCGAGCTGGGCACGACGCTGGACGCGCTGCTGAAAGAGCTGGCGTGAAAATAGCCTCCACCTTGAGTCCCCGCGAAGGCGGGGATCTCAGGCCGCGAGCGTTGCGCTGGCGGATAGAGGCCCCCGCCTTCGCGGGGGAGCAGAAGTGAAATGAGGCCCGGCCATGTTTATATGCTTACGAACAAGCCGGGCGGAGTGATTTACATCGGGGTACATCGGACCTCGCGACACGCATCGGGCAACATCGAAGCGGAGCGGTTCCAGGTTTCTCCAAAAAATACAATTGCCACCGGCTGGTCTGGGCCGAGGCGTTCTAGAATATTCACGATGCCAGGGTGGTCGAGAAGCGAATGAAGAAGTGGAACCGGAGCTGGAAGGTCAAGCGGGTCGAGGAAATAAACCCCGATTGGCATGATCTGAGTTCCGGAATTCACTTGGCTTAATACGATGGAGGCCCCCGCCTGCGCGGGGGCACAAAAGGTGCCAAATGGGTAACGAGTTGCACGATTTCACTGCCGACGAAGGCCAACCCCAAGCCGGGCCGAGCTGGCAGCGCGCCGGCTGGCCCTTGGCCGCGGCAGCCGACGACCTGACGATGGCGATGGACCCGACGGCGATGAAGATCGCGGTCAAGGCGGCCGCCGCCAAGGCCGGGGTCGCGCTGGACGAGCGTGCGGTGGAACAGGCCGCCGGGGACTCGATCCGGCTGGTGCTGCTGGTGCGGACCTACCGCGTGCGCGGGCATCTCGCAGCCGATCTCGATCCGCTCGGCCAGTCGAACCAGGACCTGCCGGCCGATTTGACCCCCGAGTACCACGGCTTCATCGGCGAGGCGCTGGACCGCAAGGTCTATCTCGGCGGCACCCTCGGGCTCGACTGGGCGACTCCGCGCGAGACGGTCGAAATCCTCCGCCGCAATTACTGCGGCCACGTCGGCCTTGAATACATGCACATCTCCGACATCGAGGAGCGCCGCTTCCTCCAGGCGCGGCTCGAAGGGCAGAACAAGGAAATCGAGTTCACCGAGAACGGCAAGAAGGCGATCCTCGCCGCGGTGATCCGGGGCGAGGAATACGAGAAGTTCCTCGGCAAGAAATACGTCGGCACCAAGCGCTTCGGGCTCGACGGCGGCGAGAGCATGATCCCGGCGCTCGAAGCGGTGATCAAGAACGGCGGCGCGCTGGGCGTGCGCGAGATCGTGTGGGGCATGTCGCACCGCGGCCGGCTGAACGTACTCGCGAATGTGATGGCCAAGCCCTACCGCGTGATCTTCCACGAATTCTCGGGCGGCAGCGCGAACCCCGACGATGTCGGCGGATCGGGCGACGTGAAGTATCACCTCGGCACTTCGACCGACCGCGAGTTCGACGGGATCAAGGTCCACATGAGCCTCGTCCCGAACCCGAGCCATCTCGAGACGGTCGATCCGGTGGTGCTGGGCAAGACCCGCGCCCAGCAGGCGGTGCGCGAGGATCTCGAGCATCACGAACAGGTCCTGCCGGTGCTGATCCACGGCGATGCGGCCTTCGCCGGCCAGGGCATCGTGTGGGAATGCTTCGGCTTCTCCGGCGTTCGCGGCTACAACACCGGCGGCTGCGTCCACTTCATCGTGAACAACCAGATCGGCTTCACCACCTCGCCGAAGTTCGCGCGCTCCTCGCCCTATCCGTCGGATGTCGCGAAGGGCGTCCAGGCGCCGATCATCCACGTCAACGGCGACGATCCCGAAGCGGTGACCTTCGCCTGCAAGCTCGCGATCGAATACCGCCAGCGGTTCAAGCGCGACATCGTGATCGACATGTGGTGCTATCGCCGCTTCGGCCATAACGAGGGCGACGAGCCGAGCTTCACCCAGCCGCTGATGTATGCCGCGATCCGTGCGCATCCGCGGGTGAGCGAGGTCTATGCCGCGCGCCTGGTCGAACAGGGCGTGATCGACGCGAACTGGGCGGGCGAGACCGCCGCGCATTTCATCGCGGTGCTCGACCAGGAATTCGAAGCCGGCAAGAACTACAAGCCGAACGAGGCCGACTGGTTCGCCGGGCGCTGGAGCGGGCTGCACAAGCCCGCCGATCCGGAAACCGCGCGCCGCAACGTCAACACCGCGATCGAGCCGAAACTGTTCGAAAGCCTCGGCCGCACGCTCTCGACCGTGCCCGAGGATCTCACGATCCACCCGACCCTCGGCCGGGTGATCGACGCGAAGCGCGCGATGTTCGCGAGTGGGGAAGGCTTCGACTGGGCGACGGCCGAGGCGCTCGCCTTCGGCAGCCTCGTCACCGAAGGCTACGGCGTGCGCCTGTCGGGCCAGGATTCGAGCCGCGGCACCTTCAGCCAGCGCCATGCGAGCTGGATCGACCAGACGACCGAGCGCAAGTACATCCCGCTGACCACCCTGCCCCACGGCAAGTTCGAGGTCTATGACAGCCCGCTGTCCGAATACGGCGTGCTCGGCTTCGAATACGGCTTCGCCTCGGCGGACCCGAAGACCCTGGTGCTGTGGGAAGCGCAGTTCGGCGATTTCGCGAATGGCGCGCAGATCGTGATCGACCAGTATATCGCCGCGTCCGAGGCCAAGTGGCTGCGCGCCAACGGCCTGGTGCTGCTGCTGCCGCACGGGATGGAAGGCCAGGGGCCGGAGCACAGCTCGGCGCGGCTCGAGCGGTTCCTCCAGCTCTGCGCGGACGACAATATCCAGGTCTGCAACATCACCAGCCCGGCGAACTACTTCCACGTGCTCCGCCGCCAGATGCTGCGTCCGTTCCGCAAGCCGCTGATCATCATGACGCCAAAGAGCCTGCTGCGCCACCCGATGGCCAAGAGCGAGGCAGCCGAGTTCACCGCCGCGAGCCACTTCAAGCGCATCCTTTCCGACCGCACCGACATCGCCGACGACCAGGTCCGCCGGCTCGTGCTGTGCTCGGGCAAGGTCGCCTACGATCTGATCGAGGCGCGGGACAAGGAGCAACTGGCCGACGTCTCGATCGTCCGGCTCGAACAGCTCTATCCGTTCCCCGGCGAGCCACTGGCCGATCGCCTCGCGAAGATGACCAACCTCGAAGAGGTCATCTGGTGCCAGGAGGAGGCGCGCAACAACGGTGCGTGGTTCTTCGTCGAGAGCCATATCGAAGCGGCGCTGAAGGATGCCGGCAAGGATGGCATGCGCGCATCCTATGCCGGGCGCGATGCCGCCGCCTCGCCCGCCACCGGCCTCGCCTCGCGCCACAAGGCCCAGCAGGAAGCGCTGGTCGCCGAAGCGCTGGGGCTGGGATGACGGCGGTTCAATTCTCGATCCCCTGCGAAGGCAGGGGTCTCGGGCCGGGATATGCCGCGCCTGCCTGCATGAGGTCCCTGCCCGCGCAGGGACTCAGAGATGTCCAAGGGATGATGTGAGATGACCACCGAAGTCAAAGTTCCCGCGCTCGGCGAATCCGTCACCGAGGCCACCATCGGCGAATGGCTGAAGAAGCCCGGCGACGCGGTGAAGGCCGACGAGCCGATCGCCAGCCTCGAGACCGACAAGGTCGCGATCGAAGTGCCCTCCCCGGTCGCCGGCGTGCTGGGCGAATACAAGGTCGAGCTCGGCGCGACCGTGGGCGTCGGCGCGATCATCGCGACGGTCGAGGAAGGCGCGAGCGCTGCGGCTCCGGCACCGGTCGCGACTCCTGCCCCGGCCCCTGCTCCCGCCCCGGCGATCCCGTCCGCCGCCGCGCCCGAACCGGCCGCGAGCGACGACGCGCTGACCCTGTCGCCCGCGGTGCGCCGCGCGGTGCTCGAACATGGGATCGACCCCTCGGCGGTGCGCGGCACCGGCAAGGATGGGCGCGTGACCAAGGAAGACGTGCTCTCCGCCGCCAAGGCGCGCGGGCAGGACCAGGCCGCGGCTCCGGCTGCTGCTCCCGCTCCCGCCCCTGCCGCGACCGGCGACCGCCGCACCGAGCGGGTCAAGATGACCCGCCTGCGCCAGACCATCGCCCGCCGCCTGAAGGAAGCGCAGGACGCTGCCGCGCTGCTGACCACCTTTAACGACGTCGACATGTCGGCGGTGATCGAGGCCCGCGCGAAGTACAAGGATCTGTTCGAGAAGAAGCACGGCATCCGCCTCGGCTTCATGAGCTTCTTCGCCAAGGCCGCGGTCCTCGCGCTGAAGGATGTGCCCTCGGTCAATGCGCAGATCGAAGGCGATGAGATCGTCTATCACGACTATATCGACATCTCGGTCGCGGTTTCGGCCCCGGGCGGTCTGGTCGTCCCCGTGGTGCGCGACTGCGATACGCTGTCCTTCGCCGGGATCGAAAAGGCGATCGCCGAATATGGCGCGAAGGCCAAGGACGGCACACTGACCATGGCCGACATGCAGGGCGGCACCTTCACCATCTCGAACGGCGGCGTGTTCGGATCGCTGATGTCGACCCCGATCATCAACCCGCCGCAGAGCGCGGTGCTCGGCCTCCACCGGATCGAGGACCGCGCGGTGGTGGTCGACGGCCAGATCGTGATCCGCCCGATGATGTATATCGCGATGAGCTACGACCACCGCCTGATCGACGGGCGCGAGGCGGTGACCGCGCTCAAGATCATCAAGGAAGCGATCGAAGACCCGACGCGGCTGCTGATCGATTTGTAACGGTGCTGAAGAGCACAATCCTTTCTCGCCTCGGTGCATTTTATGGAACTGCGTTCGCGCAATTGGTGCCGCTCTTTGCGCTTTCCCGCTTCCCGGAGTGGGCGCTGCTTTCGCAGGCGGTCATTGGGTGTTGTGTGCTCGCCTTAAAGCGAAGCATCGGAAAGGATCTGGTCTTTGTCTCATCGGCTGTAACGCTGTCATTTCTTAGCTTTGAGATTGTGTACGCGAACCCGCTAAATTTGGGCTTGGTCTATCCAATCTTGATTGCTCTCGGACTCGCGATCTTTGCGTACACCGTATTTTTCGTTTTCACCGGACGCTTCCCTTGGAAGTCCCGGCCTCTGTGAATCCCGAGGAGAGCTTCTGCTTTTTCGGGCTGGAGTAAAAAATGGCTGACTACGACTACGACGTCCTCATCATCGGTTCCGGCCCCGGCGGCTATGTCGCGGCGATCCGGGCGGCACAGCTCGGGCTCAAGACCGCCTGCGCCGAAGGGCGTGCGACGCTCGGCGGGACCTGCCTCAATGTCGGCTGCATCCCCTCCAAGGCATTGCTGCACGGGTCAGAGCTGTACGAGGACGCAGCCAACGGGACGCTCGCCAAGTTCGGCGTGAAGACCGGCACGGTCGAACTCGATCTTGCCGCGCTGCTGGGCGAGAAGGACGCGGCGGTGAAGGATCTCACCGGCGGGGTCGAATATCTGTTCAAGAAGAACAAGGTCACCTGGCTCAAGGGCTATGCTACGTTCAAGGACGTGCACAGCGTCGAAGTCGCGGGCGCAACCGTCACCGCGAAGAACATCGTGATCGCGACCGGCTCCTCGGTCACCCCGCTCCCTGGGGTCGAGGTCGACAACGATAAGGGCGTGATCGTCGACAGCACCGGCGCGATCGCGCTGCCCGCCGTGCCCAAGCACCTGGTGGTGATCGGCGGCGGCGTGATCGGGCTGGAGCTCGGCTCGGTCTGGCGGCGGCTCGGGGCCAAGGTCACCGTGGTCGAATTCCTCGACCAAGTGCTGCCCGGGATGGACGGCGACGTGCGCAAGGAAGCGCAGAAACTGTTCGCCAAGCAGGGCATCGAATTTCGCATGGGGACCAAGGTCACCGGGGTTGCGGTCAAGGGCAAGCAGGCCACGCTGACGCTCGAACCGGCGGCCGGCGGCGCTTCCGAGACGATCGAGGCAGACTGCGTGCTGCTGGCGATCGGCCGGCGCCCGAATACCGACGGGCTCGGGCTCGAGGCGATCGGCCTCGAACTCAACAAGCGCGGCCAGATCGAGACGGACGGAAAATTCCGCACCAAAATCGACGGCGTGTGGGCGATCGGCGACGTGATCCCCGGCCCGATGCTGGCGCACAAGGCCGAAGACGAAGGCATCGCGGTGGCCGAGAATATCGCCGGCCAGATCGGCATCGTGAACCATGCGGTGATCCCGAGCGTGGTCTATACGATGCCCGAGATCGCCGGGGTCGGCCTGACCGAGGACGCGGCGAAGGAAGCCGGCCACGAGGTCAAGGTGGGCAAGTTCCCGATGGTCGGTAACAGCCGCGCGAAGACCAACCGCAACACCGACGGCTTCGTGAAGATCATTGCCGATGCCGAAACCGACCGCGTGCTGGGCGTATGGATCATCGCCGCGGTCGCCGGCACGATGATCGCCGAAGCGGCGCTGGGCATGGAATTCGGCGCGACTTCGGAGGATATCGCCTACACCTGCCACGCGCACCCGACCCATTCGGAAGCGGTCAAGGAAGCCGCGATGGCGGTGCGGGGCAAGCCGATTCATATCTAGGTTTCGTCATTGCGAGCGACCGCAGGTCGCGCGGCAATCCAGGGCCTTGATTCACGACGCTCTGGATTGCCGCGTCGCTTCGCTCCTCGCAATGACGAGGCCTGTTACGGCAATCACCCGCAAATTTCTTCGAACAAATCCCGCCAGCGCGGATTCATCGCTTCGATCAAAGCGAGCTTCTTCTTTCGCGACCCGGCCTTGAGTTGCTTCTCACGCGGGATCGCGGAATCCATCGTCGGGTGGAGTTCGTACCAGACCAGCAGCTTGCAGCCGTAGCGTTTGGTGAAACCATCGCTCAGCCCCTCGCGATGCTGCCAAGAGCGTGCCACCAGATCGGACGTCACCCCGACATAGACGGCGCCGTTGCGCCGATTGGCCATGATATAGACCGCCGGTTGGAAGTCGCGCCTCATTGCTCTGGCCCCATTGCTCTGGCCCCATTGCTCTGGCCCCGTTGCTCTGGATTGCCGCGGGGCTCCGCCCCTCGCAATGACGGAGTGGGGAACTCCTCCATTCCCGAGCCAGTTCGGTTTGCCCGCCCCCGCCGCCCGTCCTCTATTGCGGCGCGGATCTCGCCGGGGGGCAATGCATGGGCGGTTTTCTCAATCTCTACGGCTTCGTCGCGGCAGCCGAGCAGGCCAATCTCGGGGTGGTGATCGTCGGGGGGCTTCTTCGGCGGGACGCTCCAGCCGATCGTCGCGAAATTGACGCCGCGGCTCGAAAGCCCCGAACCGGGCAAGTTCGCGCAGAACATCGGCCTCAGCGGGTTGCTCGGCATCGCGGCAGCCGGAATCTCGGCCTATGTCCTCACCGACGCGACCCATACCGATGCGGTGCGGCTGCTGTTCCTCGCGCTGATCAGCGGCCTCGCCTTCCCGGCGGTGCTGACCTCGGCGATGGACACCAAGGGCCAGCAGACCAGCAGGCTGCAGCAGGAAGTCCTCCGGATCACCGACAACGCCACCACACCGGATATCGGCGAGACCGCCAAGGCAGCGAAGGAGCTGCGCCTGGTGCTCGCCCAGAATCCGGCGGAATCGGTAAAGCCGGACGGCCAGGGGGTGATCGATACGATGGCGCAGCAGGCGGTGAACAATATCGCGCAGACGCCCGCCACGAAGATCGCCGAGCAGCGCCAGGTGGTCGAGGAACTGAAGGAAGTCGGCACGGTGGCGCAGAACACCGGGTGGGACAAGACTACCCAGGCGGTGATCGACCAGTTGAAAATCCTCGGCGAAAAGACCGACAACGACGCGCTCAAGGCAAGCGCGGCGCAGGCGGTGGAACGGCTGAGCGAACCGGCGAAGCCTTAGGCAGAGTCTTGATCGCGACGGGACCGACGGTTCGTGATCTACCGCCGCGTCGAGCCGCTCTGGATTGCCGCGTCGCTTACGCTCTTCGCAATGACGGAAACCACCTCGTCATTGCGAGCGAAGCGAAGCAATCCAGAGCAGTCAGCCGCAAATCTCGTCGAACAAATCCAGCCATCGCGGATTCATCGTTTCGATCAGCGCGAGCTTCTTCTTCCGCGATCCCGCCTTGAGCTGCTTTTCGCGCGGGATCGCGGAGTCCATCGTCGGGTGGAGCTCGTACCACACCAGCAGCTTGCAGCCATAGCGCTTGGTGAAGCCGTCGCTCAGCCCCTCGCGATGCTGCCAGGTGCGAGCGACAAGGTTGGACGTAACGCCGAGATAGACGGCGCCGTTGCGCCGGTTAGCCATGATATAGACCGCCGGTTGAAAATCGCGCCCCATCGCTCTGAATTGCCACGAGCCCGCGGGCCTCGCAATGGCAAGGCCGCGGTTGCCTCGGATATGGATCGGACCGCGGCTTTCTTCGCAAGAGGTCACGCCCCGCCGCGCTGGATTGCCGCGTCGCTTCGCTCCTCGCAATGACGAGGGGTATTCACCCCCTCCGTCATTGCGAGGCCCGCGGGCCCGTGGCAATCCAGAGCGGCCGAACGCAACCATACCAGACAAGAGCCCCCAATGACCCTGCGCCCCTTCCACCTCGCCTTCCCCGTCCGCGACATTGCCGAGGCGCGTGCCTTCTGGGGCGGGCTGGTCGGGTGCGCGGAAGGGCGCAGCGCGCCGGACTGGGTCGATTTCGATTTCTACGGCCACCAGATCGTCGCGCACCTCGCGCCCGAATCCGCGAGCGCGCAGGCCTCCAACCCGGTCGACGGCCACGACGTGCCGGTGCCGCATTTCGGGATCGTGCTGACGCTGGCGGACTGGCAGGCGCTGGCCGACCGGCTGACCGCGGCGGGGGTCGCCTTCGCGATCGAGCCGCATATCCGCTTCAAGGGCCAACCGGGTGAACAGGCGACGATGTTTTTCCGCGATCCTTCGGGCAATGCGATCGAGATGAAGGCCTTTGCCGACCTCGGGCAATTGTTCGCGGTGGATTGAGTGAGGCAGGCGGGAATGACGAGCGGCTTCACGCGGCGCCTGACCGGATTTTCGGGCCACGCGCTGGCGATACTTGCGGGGATCGGGTTCATGGCGCTGGAGCACGCGCCATCCGCCTATATCGCCGTCAATGGCATGGCCCTGGTCGCCGCGCTGGCGTTGCTGTTGCTCACCCCCGCCACCGCCGGGCAGCGCCATGCAGGCGCGATCGGCATCGCCGCGCTGGCGGTGCTTGGTGCGAGCCTGCTGGGGCCCGACAGCGACGGCGTGCATCGCTGGATCGCGCTCGGCCCGTTGAGACTGAACTCCGCGATGCTGGCGCTGCCGGCATTGTCCATTGCCGCCGTGCTGGCGCAGCCGCGCGTCGGCGCCTTGCTGGTCGCGATCGCCGCGCTCGTGATCGCGTTCCAGCCCGACCGTGCCGCGGCGCTTGCGTTGCTGTGCGGAGCCACGCCGCTGCTTGGGCGCGCACCCCGGTGGCCGGGTGTCGCCGCATGCCTCGCCGCCGCGATTGCCCTGACAATATGCTGGCTTCGCCCCGACGCGCTGGCGCCGGTGCCGTTCGTGGAGGGGGTTTTGCAAGCCGCGTGGATCGCCCATCCGGTGGCGGGCGCCGCGATAACCGCCGGCCTCTGCGCCGCACTGCTGGTCCCGCTCAGGCTCGCCGGCTCGCGACCGGCGGCGCTGGCGCTTGGCGGAACCCTGGTGGGCTTCACCCTTTCCTCGCTGTTCGGCGCCTTTCCGACCCCGCTTGCCGGCTACGGCGCTTCCGCCATCCTGGGATATGCGGCGGCATTCGCCTTGCTGCCGTTGAACGGCCGCGCGGAAGTAAGCTAGCCTGTGGGGATGAACGCCGCCGTCCCCGCCCTGCCCCCGCTGTTCGATCTCGCGGCGGTCGCGGTGTTCGCGCTCTCCGGCGCATTGCTCGCCGCGCGGCTGCGGCTGACTTTCGTGACGCTTGCATTCTTCGCGCTGGTGACCGGGGTTGGCGGTGGGTCGGTGCGCGATCTGCTGATCGGGGCGCCGGTGTTCTGGATCCGCGATCCGTGGGTCGCGCCCGTCTGCCTCGCGATCGCGCTGCTTGCGTGGTTCACCCCGCGGCGGTGGTGGGAGCACCAATTGTTCGAATGGGCCGATGCGGCTGGGCTTGCCGCCTATTCGGTGATCGGCACGGCCAAGGCGCTCGCCTGGGGCGTGCCGCCGGTGCCGGCGATGCTGATGGGAGTGATCACCGGCTGCGTCGGCGGGATCATCCGCGACGTGCTCGCCGGGGTGCCGTCGATCCTGCTGCGGCCGGAGCTTTATATCACCGCGGCGGCGCTGGCGGCGGGCCTGTGTGCGGGGGGGATGGCAGCCGGCCTGCCCGGCGCGGGTGTGTGGGCCGTGGCCGCGATCGCCGGCTTCGCATTGCGCGGCGCGGCGATCGTGTGGAAGCTCAAGATCCCGGCCTATTCGCGGGATTAGGGAAAGGCTGCCCTCCGCGGAAGCGGGAGCGCCGGGGCCGCATACACAGCGTTTGCCAGCCCTGGCCTCCGGGGCAAGCTCGGAGAGCGGCTAGTCAATTCTGCCCGTAGCCGACCTGCGCGCGCGCGCGGGCATAGCTGCTGTCGTCCCACTGGCCCGAAGCCGCTGCCGGCCGGTCCTGCCCCGCGTCGGCGCCATGCCAGACCGGGCGGTTATCGGGGCCGGTGCCGTCATAGGCGCTGTCGTCGGGGGCGGCGCTGCCGGGTTCGCTGGCCGCGCCGCGATCGTCATAGGCCTGCCCGCCGCTGCCGAGATCGACGTTGCGAATGCGGCCATCATTGTCGATCCAGCAGCTGAAGCCCGGGCCGCCCGCGCCCGGGCCGGAGAGCTGGCCCGAGATTTTCCAGCCGTCCGGAGTGCGCGCGGCGTTGTCGACCGCGGAGACGCGGTCCCGCCCGCGTTCGACCTCGGTCACGCACATGTTCACCGCATTGTCGATCCCGCCGCCGGTGACGCCGGAGTAGCTCGACGAGCGGTTGTAAGGCGCCGGGTCGCTCGCGCGGTAGTCGCGGTAGTCGCCGTCGTTGCTGCCGCGGTTGGCCGCGCTGGCGACCGCCGCGATCCCGCCGAGGATCAGCGCACCGGCCAGGACATCGCCGCCGGAAACGCCGTGATGATGGTAATAGCGGCCGTGCCACGGGCGGGCCATCGCCGGGCTGGCGGCGAGCGAGAGCGCCGCGGCGCAGGCCGCTGCGGCGGCGAGACGGGAAAACATGCGGGCCATATCCAAAATTCCTGCCGAAAAGGGACTCGACGATTGCCCATATAGCTAGGCGGTCCAGGCTTACCTGAGCCTGAACCGCCTTCGCCTTGCCTGCCGTCCGCACCGTGTGTTGGGGGGAGGTACGGCGGCAGGATGGTGCGCGGTGCTTAACGCAGGCCGCGGATGCCGCTGAAGCTGACGTCCGCGCGGCCGTTGCTCATCCGGCAGGTGAAGTTGCCGGCGTCATAGCCGCGGAGGTTGTCGTTCCAGCCCCGATAGTCGTTGCCCCAGCCGCGGCCGTAGCGGTTGTCGCCATTGCGCCAGTCGCGGTTCAGGCCGTTGACCGCGATGCGGCCCCTGATCGTGTAGCCGTAGCGCGTGTCGCGGACCGAGCGGATGTCGGTCACCTTCGCGCGGCCCCGCCACGAAGCGCGCGAGGCGCGGCTTTCGGCGAGGTTGACGCACTGCTCGACCGCGCTGCGCGGGCTGCCGTAGCGGTTGTAGTAATCGTCGTAGCGGCCACGGTCGCGTTCGCGGCCGGACGAGGAGGCGATCGCGGCGATTCCGCCGATGACCAGCGCGCCGGCGATCACTTCGCCCGCGGAGATGCCGCCGCGGTCATGGTCGCGACCGCCATGGCCCCGTCCGCGATCGCCGTGTCCGCGGTCACCGTATCCGGGACCACCGGGGCCGGGCTGTGCGAGGACCGGGGCGGACGACAGCGCGACCGCGCCGGCGGCGATAGTCGCGACGAGATTCCTGGTGATGGTCTTCATGAGGTTTTCCTTCCTTCCAACTTCCCTGGATCGGTAACGCCCAGAGCGTGGAAAGGGTTCTAGCGATTCGCAGCTTTTAGGATACTGAACCCGGCCGACAGCAGGCGTTCATAAATATCCGATCTTTTCTGAACAACGAAAAGCCCGCCGGAATCGCTTCCGGCGGGCTTTCGAATGGCGCTGCGGCGCGGCTCAGGCGGCGGCGAAGTCCAGCTCTTCCGCGGTCTCGACCGGGCCCGAATCCTGGCCCTTGGCATCGGTGTCGCGGTCGACCAGCTCGATGATCGCGATCGGCGCGGCGTCCGAGGCGCGGATACCGGCCTTGATGATGCGGGTGTAGCCGCCGTCACGCCCGGCATAGCGCGAGGCGAGCGCTTCGAAGAGCTTCTTTTCCTGGACCTCGTCGAGGATCCGCGCATGCGCGAGGCGGCGGTTCGACAGGCCGCCATGCTTCGCCAGCGTGATCAGCTTCTCGACATAGGGGCGCAGTTCCTTGGCCTTCGAGACCGTGGTGGTGATCTGCTCGTGCTTGATCAGCGCGGCGGCCATGTTGCGGAGGAGCGCGGCGCGGTGGCCGCTCTTGCGCTGGAGCTTACGCCCGCCCATTTTATGACGCATAAATCATATCCTTCGTTCGCAGGGAGCCCGTATCAGGTAGCTCCGTCCAGGCAGCGCATCGTGCAACCACCGTTCCTCTTCGCGAGGAGGCCGCGCAAAAGACGGTTTTGCGGCGAAAGTCAAGCTTTCTCCCCCTCTCCAAGCTGCGCTGGCCGCCGCCGCGGCAAGCTCTCTAGCCGCAGTTGGAGAGGGGCGATCACAATTGCACGATCCGCGGCGCCTCCTTCGCGGCGACCAGCAGCGCCCACAAGGCCCAGACCATCGCATCCGCCCGGTCGGGCGACTTGCGCCCGCCGGCGTGGGGCCCCTGACAGCCCCCGCCCGCGACCAGCCCGGCCAGCTCCTCCTCCAGCTCGGGAAAGCTCCCGGCGAACTTCGCCCTTCCTGCCTCGAACAGCCCGGCGACCGGCTCGGCCCGCACCGCCTTGCCCCGCGTCGCGCTCACCAAAGTCAGCGGCAGCGCCAGCCCGGCCCCGCGCAGCACCGCGCGGACCATCTCGCCGCCCTGGTTCTGCTCGGCCACCACCCGGTCCGCCCCATGCGCCTGCGCCGCCATATCCACCCGCCGCGCCCAGCCCTCGGGCGACAATCCTCCGGCCGACCAGTCCGCCAGCACATGGCCGACCCCCGCGCGGTCGAGCGCGCAGACCACGATCCCGCACACCCCCGCCGCGCTCGCCGGCGGATCGACGCCTACCACCACGCGCCGAAGCTCCCCCGCGCCCGGCACCGCCCCGCGGCATCGCTCGACCAGCGCCGCGGGCCACAGGCTCCCGGCGATGTCCTCCAGCAGCACCCCGTCGATCTCCTCGCGCGCCATCCGCGTGCCGCGATAGAGCCCCTCGACCGCCGCGATGAACGCCTCGGGCAGATGCGGATTGTCGCCGCTCGCCCCGCCGGTCAGCCGGCTATCCCCCTGCGCGAGGATCCGCCCGAGCGCCGCGCAGCCCCCGCGCGGGGTGGTGGTGACCAGCGCGCGCGGGCGCTCGCCGCAGCGCAGGCCGAGCTGCAGCATGTCCCACGCCGCCTGCGGATGGCGCCACTTGGCGAGCTCGTCGCACCACGCGAAATGATGCTGCGGCCCGCGCAGTCCCTCCGGATTCGCGCCCGAATAGAGCTGCGCCTCGGCCCCGTCCGGAAAATGCACCAACCCGCGCGACGGCTCGAACGAGGGCCGCTCCGACCGATGCAGCGGCAGCGCGAGCAGCCCGCTCGGCCCCTCGACCATCAGCTCGCGCGCCTCGCGGATATTCGCCGCGACCAGCGCGATCCGTGCCCCCGGATGGAGCCGCGCCATCTCCGCGACCCATTCCGCCCCGGCGCGCGTCTTCCCGAACCCGCGCCCGGCCAGCATCACCCATGTGCGCCACGCGCCCTCCGGCGCGGCCTGACCGTCATGCGCCCACACGCCCCAGTCGCCGGCGAGCGTCTCCGCCTCGAGATCGGCGATCCGGCGCATCAGCGCATCGCGCTGCGCGGGTTTGAGCGCGAGAATGCGCTGTTTGAGTGCGGTCATCGGTGGTTCCTCGTTCGGTTCACGCGGAGACGCGGAGAATATCCGGCCGCATCCCCGCCGATTCCCCGCGCAGGCGGGATCTCAGGCGGTGGAGCGCTGCTGCATGAGACCCCCGCCTGCGCGGGGGGTCAGTCGATTGCCTCCGCGCCCTCGCCCCGCCGCGCGAGCAATGCGTCCTTCCGCGCATCCATCCGCTCGATCGCCTCGATCCTGAGGAGGATGCTCGCCCGCACCGCCTCGCGGTCGGGCGCTTTCTCACGCGCGCGGAAATTCTGCGCCGCGCCGCCGCGCGCCTCGGCCCGGTGCAGCCGCAGCAGATTGAGCGCGTCGGCGAAACTCACGTCCTTCCCCCGCGCGCTGACCGGCTGTTCGGCTCCGGTGATCGGTGCGGTGCGCAGCGAATCCGTCGCATTCTCGATCAGCATCGCCTCGAGCCGCGCATAGCCCTGCTCGACCGCCGCCTGCCATTCGGCCGCGAAGCCCGGATTTTTCTTGCGCCGGTTATAGACCGCGGTGGTCGAAAACTGCGCCGCCTCGGCCGCCGCGGTGACGTTGCAGGTCGCGCAGAGCTCCTCGAGGAACTTGCGCTCGCTCCCCTGCGACCAGCGCTTGCCCTCGGTGCGGATGATCTTGGTTTTGCCGTTCTTCGCTTCGCGCACGACGACGCCCGGCGCACCGCAGCGCGCCGGCTGGTTCTGTTTGGGCATGATGGGGTTCCTGTCACTTTCGCGCCCCCCGCGAAGGCGGGGGCCTCAGGCCGGCGCGCTCACTGGGCGCGGATTGGCCATGTTCCGGATATGTACCAGATTAGCGTGACGATGTCAAGGGATTTAACCTATTTGGACATATGGCTTAGGGTCAGAACCAAAACCTTACTTCAAAGGCCGGCTAATCGAACGCCACGCTGCAAAATCCACGGCCTCGCCAGAGTCCGCAGATATCTGGGCAAGGCTGGCATGTTCAGTCATGATTACAACATTGCTCGCTGGCCAGCGGGCGTTCGGAACAATGATCGCCTCGTATTCATAGAAGAATGCGACTTCACCGATCTGCTGGGTAGTTGGATATTCACCGCCGCGCTGAACGTAGGAAAGCTGCCCATAGAGCCGCATGTCCACACCAAGGGCTGCCAAGCGCCCTTCGCTGGAGAGATCCAGAACACGGTTGAGTTCAACTTCGATCTGATGGATGCGTTTTGCAGGCTTGGACGGCGGAATAGGCTGCCCTCGCGAGACGTGGAACCAAGCTTCAGCGAGCGCACCGTCGCGCTCCGTCGAGGTATACAGGACATCAAAACTTCCATCGTCCCATCGACCGCCAGCGCGACCGGGGCGAAGAGGATCGCGACCTTCAGCGACTACGCGCCATAAGCGAGTTGAAAGGCCTATTGGCGTCTCGGCCTCAATCGCGTCTAATAACGCCTGCGGTCGGGGCAGACGATGGTCGTGGCTCAAAGATACGCCTCGGCGTCCAAGCGATCCAGGATCGCAATGACATCTGCGGTACGGTCACTGACGATCAAGTCGATTGCCCGTTTTCCATCCAGCTGAGGATGATCCGAGTATAACCAGATGCGCACCTCTTCAGGCGTATAATATTCATCCAGACGGCTAACCACATAATGCAATCGCGCCAACAACAGTTGGACATCTGGTTTCGGGGCATGTGATCCTGCTTTCCAGCGATGCACCGTAGCGGAGGAAACATCTGTGAAATTGGCAATATCCGTACCCTTAAGACCACCATTGTCCTGAAGGCGATCAATAAAACGGGTTACAGCGTTCATTGCGTCACGACCTTCCACCTGCGCGGATGCGATCCGACAGATGTGCCGGTGAGACCCCGGCGTGCGGCAAGACCACGCACGGAATGGAGATTTTCGAGGCTGGCTCGGATTTGCTCATTGCGAAGGGCCTGCGCAGCAAGACGCAATGAAAGGCTCTCCGCGGCTTGTTCCTGAGTCTGAGCTTCCCCTGCTCCAAGGAAAAGTTCTGCCTGTGTGAACGCGGCGCGCGCGGTCGGAAGGAGGATAACGTTAGCCATGCCCTGACCTCGCATATATTTTTCACGGAAGCAAGGTTGTGAAAATATAATGAGATTTTGGGGTCGAGCCACCAGATCCCGTTCGATTCAATATAGTGCTGAACTGAAAAAAGGCCGCCCAAACGGGCGGCCTTCTCATTCCATCTCACGGAACCCCGGCCCGCCCTGGGGTGACAAACGTCGGCTTAACTCGCGGCCCCCTTCTCCACCGCCGCCGCCGCCTTGGCGAGCGCCTTCGGCAGCGCGCCGTTGGCCGTTTTCTTGACCTTCTTCGCGGGCTTGGCGGGCTTGGCAGCGGGCGCCTTCACCGGCTTTGGCGCCACAGGCTTCAGAGCCGGCGTCTTCCGCCCGGCGAGCGCCTTGAGGCTTTCGTCGATCGAGGAAAGCGTCTGCAAAAGGCTGGTTTCGAACTTGTTCATGAGGGGCTCCTGTTGAACGCATTGTGACAGTTCAATGACGGAGCGGCCACTCCTATCGGGTGGCGGCGTATTTCTGTCGTATTTGGAGGTGGTGTGGCGGGTCGGATGGGGGGCCCTGCCCTCACCCTCGTCATCGCGAGGGGCCGCAGGTCCCATGGCGATCCAGGGCGTCGGTGCGCCGCGCTTCCGGATTGCCGCGTCGCCGCGCTCTTCGCAGTGACGAAGGGCATCCTACTGGATCCCCGCGCAGGCGGGGATCTCGTGCGGGATGGCCGAGCCTCCGGTCGAGAGAGGTCCCCGCCTGCGCGGGGGACTCCGCGAGGACGGCCCGCACCCTCTCTGCGCCTCCGCGCCTCTGCGAGCGCAATCCCTTCCTTCTCCGCGCCTCCGCGTCTCCGCGCGAGATATCCTCTATGGGCGGAGGGGCTCGACCGCCGGGCCCCAAGCGCTCTTGCGGTGACAGCGAGCAGCGCTCAACTGGCATGCCGTGACGCGCACGGCATCATGGAGCCATTTCGCCGATGTGCGCGCCCAGTTCGGCAGTGCCAGCGCGGTCGCAGACCGAGTTGTGTTCAACAAAGCGGCATAAGCAAAGGGCCGCCCTTGCGGACGGCCCTTCAATCTGGTTCCCGATCCCCCGCGCAGGCGGGGGTCTCGGGCCGGGTGGCGCCTGGTGGCCTGAGGTCCCCGCCTGCGCGGGGACGCAAATGGCTTAACCGAGCAGTTCCTGCTCGAGCTTCTTGGCCATTTCCTCGATGTTCTCCGGCGGCCAGCCGGGGATGTCCATGCCGAGGCGCAGGCCCATGCTGCTGAGCACTTCCTTGATCTCGTTGAGCGACTTGCGGCCGAAGTTCGGCGTGCGCAGCATCTCGGCTTCGGTCTTCTGGACCAGATCGCCGATGTAGATGATGTTGTCGTTCTTGAGGCAGTTGGCCGAGCGGACCGACAGTTCGAGCTCGTCGACCTTCTTGAGCAGGTAGCGGTTGAGCTGGTTCGCGTCGCTCTCTTCCGGCTGCGCGGCCATCCCGATCATCGGGCTCGACGGCTGCGGGATGCCGTCTTCGAAGTGGACGAACAGGGTCAGCTGGTCCTGGAGGATGCGCGCGGCATAGGCCACCGCGTCTTCCGGGGTCACCGTGCCGTCGCTCTCGACCGTGAGGCTCAGCCGGTCGTAATCGAGTTCCTGCCCGACGCGGGCGTTCTCGACCTTGTAGCTGACCTGCTTGATCGGCGAATAGAGGCTGTCGACCGGGATCAGGCCGATCGGCGCATCGACCGGGCGGTTGCCGACCGCCGGCACGTAGCCCTTGCCGCTGTCCGCGGTGAGCTCCATGTTCAGCGTCGCGCCTTCGTCGAGATGGCAGATCACCAGATCCTTGTTCATCACTTCGATGTCGCCGGTGACCGCGATGTCGCCAGCCTTCACTTCGCCCGGGCCGGTGGCCGAAAGCTGCAGCCGCTTGGGGCCTTCGCCTTCCATCTTGAGCGCGATCTGCTTCACGTTGAGCACGATGTCGGTGACGTCTTCGCGCACGCCGGCGAGCGACGAGAATTCATGCAGCACGTTCTCGATCTTGATCGAGGTGATCGCCGCGCCCTGGAGCGAAGACAGCAGCACGCGGCGCAGCGAGTTGCCGAGCGTCAGGCCGAAGCCGCGCTCGAGCGGCTCGGCGACGAAGGTCGCCTTGCGCCTGGAATCGCCGCCGGCCTTGACTTCGAGGGCGTTGGGCTTCTTGAGTTCCTGCCAGTTCTTCATGTTGACGGACATGGACTTCCCCTAATGGAGTGGGTTTTCAGCGGGATCGGCCGTGGCCCCTTGATGGTGCCACGGCCGATCCGAAGATGTGCGCGTCGGCCGGGGCCGCCGCGGAACAGGTTCAAATCAGACGCGGCGGCGCTTGGACGGCCGCACGCCATTGTGCGGGATCGGCGTGACGTCGCGGATCGAGGTGATCGTGAAACCGACCGCCTGGAGCGCGCGGAGGGCGCTCTCGCGGCCCGAGCCGGGGCCCTTGACCTCGACTTCGAGGGTGCGGACGCCGTGTTCGGCGGCCTTCTTGCCGGCATCATCCGCCGCGACCTGGGCCGCGTAAGGGGTCGACTTGCGGCTGCCCTTGAAGCCCATCATGCCGGCGCTGGACCAGCTGATCGCATTGCCCTGGGCATCGGTGATGGTGATCATCGTGTTGTTGAAGCTGGCGTTGACGTGGGCGACGCCGCTCGAAATGTTCTTACGCTCGCGGCGCTTGATGCGCTGGGGTTCGCGTGCCATGGTTCGTATCCTGTCCTACAGACTGAAAAAGAAGGGGAAAAGCTGGGGCCCGGTGGCGGGCGGCCGGCTTACTTCTTCTTGCCGGCGATCGGCTTGGCCTTGCCCTTGCGGGTGCGGGCGTTGGTATGGGTGCGCTGGCCGCGGACCGGCAGGCCCTTGCGGTGGCGCAGGCCGCGATAGCAGGCGAGGTCCATCAGACGCTTGATGTTCATCGCGACTTCGCGGCGAAGATCGCCCTCGACCGTGTAGTCGGCGTCGATCGTCTCGCGGATCTGGAGGACTTCCTGGTCCGACAGATCCTGCACGCGGCGGCTGTGGTCGATGCCCAGCTTGTCCGCGATCGCCTTGGCCGCCGTCGGGCCGATACCGTGAATATAGGTCAGCGCCACGATCACGCGCTTGTTGGTGGGAATGTTAACCCCGGCAATACGTGCCATTAAAATCTTTCTCCTGCTCCACAGCGGTGGGCCAGCCTGATATGGGGATGACACAGCACTATCTCAACGCGTTGATCTTCGAAAAAACGGCCGTATCGGAACGGCAAAAAGCCCGGCAGGCGCAAACAGCTGCGACCCCGGACGATCCGTCTTTAACGAAGGTGGATGCGCTTAGTGCGATTCTCGGTCGCCGTCAACAGCAACGTCAGCGCGGAGCAGAAGAGCCGCCGCGCACGGGCGACTGGACGTCGCCCGCCTTCATATACCCCAGACCGGCCGCCCGGTCAAAGCGGGGATTTGTAACAAAACCCGCTCCGCCGCGACGGTCCGGCAGGGGGCCAGACAAAACGCTCAACCCAGAAGAGAGTGTCAAAAGAGGGCCTCCCCGGGTAGCCCGCCTTCCGGCCTCAGCCGGCTGTGCCGAGGATCGCCTCGATACCTGCGGTGACTTCCTCGATATCGGCCATGCCGTCGATCCGGCTGACGATTCCACGCGCTTCGTAGATCGGCAGGATCGGCGCGGTTTTCGCGCGGTATTCGGCGAGCCGGGTCCGCACGGTTTCCTCATTGTCGTCGGGCCGGCGCTTGAATTCGTGGTGCCCGCATTTGTCGCAGGTACCTTCGACCTTCGGTCGCTCGAACTTGTCGTGATAGCCCTGCCCGCAATAGGCGCAAGTATAGCGGCCGGTGATGCGCTCTACCAACGCCTCCTCATCGACCTCGAGCTCGATCACATGATCGAGCTTGCGCTTGTGCTGCGCCAGGATCGCGTCGAGCGCATGGGCCTGCTCGGCAGTGCGCGGATAGCCGTCGAAGATCGCTCCGGTCTGCGGCCCCATGAACTCGAGCTCGTCCGAGATCAGCGCCGAGACGATCTCGTCCGAGACCAGCTCGCCCGCTTCCATCACGGCCTTGACCCGCAAGCCGGTCGGCGTTTCCGCCTTCACCGCGGCGCGCAACATGTCGCCGGTCGAGAGCTGACGCATCCCGTGCCGTTCGACGAGCCGCTTGGCCTGTGTCCCCTTGCCCGCCCCAGGCGGCCCCAGAAGGATGATGTTCATAGTCCCCACTCCACTCTTATCCGGCCGCTGTCGGGCCGGTCCTTGCCGCGCCTAGCGCAGCCGGCCTTTCAACTTGGCCTTCTTGATGAGGTCACCATACTGGTGCGCCAGCAGGTGCGACTGGATCTGCGTGATCGTATCGACCGTGACGTTGACGACGATCAGCAGGCTGGTGCCGCCGAAAAAGAGCGCGGTGCCGGTTTCGGCCAGAATCAGCTCCGGCACGCAGCACACGATTGTCAGATAGATCGCGCCGAGCACGGTGATCCGGGTCAGCACGTAATCGAGATAGTTGGCGGTGTTCTTGCCCGGACGGATGCCCGGGATGAAGCCGCCGTTCTTCTTGAGATTGTCGGCCGTCTCTTCCGGATTGAACACCACCGCGGTGTAGAAGAAGCAGAAGAAGATGATCCCAAGCGCATAGAGCGCCATGTAGATCGGCTGGCCGTGCTGGAGATACTGGTTGAGCGTTACCAGTATGGTCCCGGCGGTGCTTTCCGGATCGAGCGAGGCGCCGGCGAACTGCGTGATCGTCAGCGGCAGCAGCAGCAGCGAACTCGCGAAGATCGGCGGAATAACGCCCGAGGTGTTGAGCTTGAGCGGCAGGTGGCTGCGATCGGCCTGCATCATCCCGCGCGCGCTGGCCCGCTTCGGATACTGGATCAGCAGGCGCCGCTGAGCGCGTTCCATGAAACATATCCCGAGGATCAGCGCCACGATCATCACCACGATCCCGATGATCGTCAGGGCGCTGGTGCTGCCGGTGCGGCTGCCTTCGAACAAGTTCGTGGCAAAGGTCGGGAAGCGCGAGACGATGCCCGCCATGATGATCAGCGACACGCCATTGCCGATGCCGCGGCTGGTGATCTGTTCGCCCAGCCACAGCAGGAACATGGTTCCGCCGACCAGCGAGATGATCCCGGCGACATAGAACACCGGCGTGGGATCGACCGCGAAGCCGCCGACGTCAGCATTCTTCACCACTGCAAAGCCCTGGATCAAACACAGGAACACCGCGCCGTAGCGGGTGTACTGGTTGAGCTTCTTGCGCCCGCTTTCGCCTTCCTTCTTGATGGAGGCGAGCGCGGGATGCAGCGATGCCGCCAGTTGCACCACGATCGAAGCAGTGATGTAGGGCATGATGCCGAGCGAGATCAGGCTGTAATTCGACAGCGCGCCGCCCGAGAACATGTTGAACAGGTCGAGGATCCCGCCCGCATTCGCATCGAAGAAGCGCTTCAACGCGATCGGATCGATACCCGGCAGCGGCACGAAGCTGAGAAAGCGGAACACGATCAGCGCACCGACAGTGAACCAGATGCGCTGCTTGAGCTCGGTCGCCTTGCCGAAATTGGCGAGGTTGAGATTGCTCGCAATATTGTCGGAGCGTGATGCCATGGGAACGCGTTTACCCTTATTCGGCGAGCCGGCGGCGATGGCCGGCTTCCCCCCTAATTTCAGCTGTCAGCCATATAGGGAGCGGGCGGAGATGCGAACACCCCCGCCCATTCGATTTACCGGTTATTCGGCAGCCTTGCCCTTGGGCTTGGCCTTGTTGGCTTCGCGGCGAGCGGTCTTCTTCTCGTCTTCGCTGACCTTCGGAGCGGCGACCTCGACCGAACCGCCGGCCTTTTCGACCGCGGCGATCGCGCCCTTGCTGGCGCCGGTCACCGCAAAAGCGACCTTGGCGGTGAATTCACCCTTGCCGAGCAGGCGCACGCCGTCCTTGCCGCCGCGGGCCAGGCCGATGGCCTTGAGCGCCGCGTGATCGACCACGCCCTTGATGTCGAGCTTGCCGGCATCGATGAACTTCTGGATCAGGCCCAGGTTCACCTCGGCATAGTCCTTGGCGAAGATGTTGTTGAAGCCACGCTTCGGGATCCGCATGTGGAGCGGCATCTGGCCGCCTTCGAAGCCGCCGATCGAAACGCCTTCACGGGCCTTCTGGCCCTTCTGGCCACGGCCGCCGGTCTTGCCCTTGCCCGAGCCGATACCCCGGCCGATGCGCATGCGGCGGTGACGGGCGCCTTCGTTGTCGCGGATTTCATTCAGTTTCATGGTGCACTCGCTTTCGCTTTGGTCGCGCTGATAGGAGGCGGGCCCTTAGCGGCCCTAGGGCGCGTTGTCACTCCCTTTTAGCCGCCCGAGATGGCTATGCAGCCGGCGGCGCAGCCAGTCGCGCACCGGCCGCTCGAACCATACGTAGCTCAGCCGCGCGACCACCAGCACCAGCGCGACGAACAGCACCATGAACCATCCGTGCCGCGCGACCTCCGCCGGGTTCGTCCCCGGCAGCAACACCAGCAGCAGGCACAATTGCACCGGCACGTGCCACAGATAGACGCCGTAGGTGTTTTCACCCAGCCACTGGCAGCCCTTGCGCAGCCAGCCCGGCGCGAAGGGCTCGGCCACCGCGAGCATCATGAACAGCGCGCCGAACAGGCCCGGCAGCGCCACGAAGCGCCACGACCAGTCCTGGTTCACCCACGCGCCCCATGCGCCGAGCGCAACAAGCAGCAGCACCGGCGCGACAAGCCGCCAGCCCCGGTTCCAATTGCCGCGCAGCACCAGGTTGAGCCCGCAGCCGATGAAGAAATAATACCCGCAGGCGAAGATCTTGGTGAAATCGGTCCACGCATGATCGGCGAAATAGAACCCCGCCACCAGCACCGCGACCAGCGGCAGGCCGAAGCGCACGACCGCTCTCCGGCTCATCCAGAACAGCGCATAGACGACCACCTCGACCGATACCGACCAGATCGGCCCGTTGAACGAATAGCCGTCGCCGGGAAGGTGCAGCCAATCCGATGCGAACAGCAATTGCCTGAAGAAGTGCGGCCAGTCGTAATTGCCATAGAGCGCGGTGTAGCCGAAGCGCCGCAGCATCGCGAATTCGAGCCCCGCAACCACCAGCAGGGTCAGCAGATGGAGCGGATAGAGCCGCGCGAAGCGGTTGATCGCGAAGCTGCGCGTGTCTGCATTCGAGCCGTAATAGACCTGCGCGAACACGAAGCCCGAAATCAGCCAGAAGATCTGCACCGCGAGGAAGCCGTCGATGTAGATCCGCGAGAGCCACGCGCTGCCCGGATACATCCAGATCGCCCCGCGCAGCGGCGCGCGGCTGGGGCCGGCCATGAAGAAGTGGATATAATGGTACAGCAGCACCGCCACCGCCGCGATCCCGCGCACCCCGTCGATCAGCGACAGATAGCCCGAATAGCCGTGATGCCGCGCAAGATGCGGCCCGGCGTCAACGCCGGCCTCCTGTGCAGCGCTCTTGTGCATCGGGCGCCCTTAGAGGGTGGAAACGAATATCGCCAGCCCACCTGCGGATGCAATTCGCAGCCGCAAACGCCGCCCCGCCCCGCTTCGATTGCCGATATGCTCTGGCTTCGGGCTGCCCCCGACCGTTCTCGGCCTCCGGCGACGCTCGCCAACGCGGGCTTGAGGCCTCGCACAGAATGCTTTGAAGGTTTCCGCCCAACTCTGTACGGGCACCGGCTTGGTTGCTTCGATCGCCTCGCGCTCGCCTTTCCGCGCCCCGCAGCTCGTATAAAGCAGATCGCCAGGACTTCGAATTACGATGAATTATCGCCATTCCTTCCACGCTGGCAACAGTGCCGATGTCGTGAAGCACAGCCTGCTGATCGCCCTCGTGCGGGCCCTGCAGCACAAACAGGGCGCGCTCACGCTGATAGACACCCACGCCGGCCGCGGGCTGTACGACCTTGCTGGCGAGGATGCCCAACGCACCGGCGAGGCCACGCAGGGCGTGATGCGGGCTTTTGCCGATCCGAACCCCTTGCTGGACGACTATCGCGCCGCCGTACAGGCGGTGAATGTCGGCGCCGGGCCACAGCTCTATCCCGGCTCGCCGCGGATTCTGGCGCAACTTCTGCGCCCGCAGGACTTGCTGATCCTCAACGAAAAACATCCCGAAGACGCCTACGCCCTGCGCGGCGCGATGCGCGACACATCCGCCGCCGTGCATGAACGCGACGCCTACGAACTGTGGCTGGCAATGCTGCCGCCCCGCACTCCGCGCGGCGTGGTGGTGGTCGATCCGCCGTACGAGCAGACCGACGAACGCGCATGTATCACCGCTACCCTTGCCGCCGCTTGCCGCAAATGGGCGCATGGCGTGACGGTGATCTGGTATCCGCTGAAAGACCGCGCCACGCATTCGCGGTGGAAGGAGCAGCTACGCAAGCTCGGCATCCCGAAATTGCTGAGCGTGGAACACTGGTTGTACGATGGTGATCAGCCCGGCATCTATAACGGCGCGGGCCTCTTTATCGTGAACCCGCCCTACGCCTTCACGCAGGCGCTGCCCCGGTTGCTGGAAGCCCTGCGCGCCGCGCTGGCGCCGGAGGGGCATAGGGGCGAGATTACAGCCGATTGGTTGGGCGATTGAAGTAAACCCTCATCTCCCCTCCTCCCAAAGGAGGAGTTGCCGCGCTTCCGGTAAGTCTGCTTTCTCCGATTCACCGGCATGTCCGCCTTCATCCAATGGCAGACATTCGCGCGCCTTATTCGCCTCGCGCCGAAATGAAAAACCCCGGCACGAGGCCGGGGCTTTCCTTATCCATCGCTGGAAAAGAGGTCAGTCGACCACTTTGACCATATGCGGCAGCTTGGCGATCGCGCCGCGCACTTCAGGGGTGTCTTCGCGTTCGACCACCCGGTTCATCTTGCCCAGGCCCAGACCGATCAGGATCTTCTTCTGGCTTTCGGGGCGGCGGATCGGCGAACCGATCTGCTTGATCTTGATTTTCGCCATCTAGCTTACTCCGTCAGCGCAGCGGCGTCGGCTTCCGCCTCGGCCTCGCCCGCGCCGCCACGGCCCAGAAGGTCGGCGACCTTCTTGCCCCGGCGCTGAGCGACCGACTTCGGCGAAGTCTGGTTGGTCAGCGCGTCGAACGTGGCGCGGATCATGTTGTAGGGGTTCGACGTGCCGATCGACTTGGTCACCACGTCGTGGACGCCCAGGCTCTCGAACACGGCGCGCATCGGACCGCCGGCGATGATGCCGGTGCCCGGAGGCGCGGTGCGGAGGTTGACCTTGCCGGCACCGAAACGGCCCTTGCCGTCGTGATGCAGGGTGCGGCCTTCCTTCAGCGGGACGCGGACCATCTTCTTCTTGGCCGCGGCAGTCGCCTTGGTGATCGCCTCGGGAACTTCGCGAGCCTTGCCATGGCCGAAGCCGACGCGGCCCTTGCCGTCACCCACCACGACCAGCGCGGCGAAACCGAAGCGCTTGCCGCCCTTCACCGTCTTGGAAACGCGGTTGATGTGAACCAGCTTCTCGATCAGCTCTTCGCCGCCATCGTCGTCGCCGCCACGGCCGCGGTTGCGGTCGTCACGACCGCCGCCACGCCCGCGGTTGCCACCGCGATCGTTGCCGCCGCGGTCGTTACCGCCACGGCCACGGCCGCCACGGCCGCGACGGGCGTCTTCCTGCGGAGCGGCTTCGGCTTCGGCCGGAGCTGCGGTCACCGGAGCTTCGAGTTCCGGGGTTTCGTTGGTGTTTTCATCAGCCATCATCAGAACTCCAGCCCGCCTTCGCGGGCGGCGTCGGCCAGCGCCTTGACGCGGCCGTGGAACAGGAAACCGCCGCGGTCGAACACCACGGTGGTCACGCCGGCCTTCTGGGCGGCGGCGGCAATGTCCTTGCCCACCTGCACGGCGGCATCGACATTGGCACCCGAAGCGCTGGCTCCGAGCGTCGAGGCGGCGGCAACGGTCTTGCCGGCGACATCGTCGATGATCTGTGCGTAGATGTGCCGGCCGGTGCGATGCACCGACAGACGCGGACGATTGCCCGAGTGGCTCTTGAGCGCGGTGCGCACGCGGCGCCGGCGGCGATCGAAAAGAGAGAGCTTGGCCATCTTACTTCTTCTTCCCTTCCTTGCGGAAGATGAACTCGCCGCGGTACTTGATGCCCTTGCCCTTGTAGGGTTCGGGCTTGCGCCAGCGGCGAACCTCGGCCGCGAACTGGCCGACCTGCTGCTTGTCGATACCGCTGATCTCGATGGTGGTCTGATCAGGGGTCTTCACCTCGAGGCCTTCCGGCACATCGAGATCGACGTCGTGCGAATAGCCGAGCTGAAGCTTGAGCTTCGGGCCCTGCGCCGACGCACGATAACCGACGCCGGTGATCTCGAGCACCTTGGTGTAACCCTGGGTTACCCCGGTCACCAGGTTCTCGACCAGCGTGCGCTGCATGCCCCAGAAGGAGCGCGCCTGCTTGGTGTCGTTGGCCGGGCGCACCAGGATGCGGCCGTCGTCGTCCAGCGTATAGCTGATCTCGTCGCGCAGCGTCAGCGTGAGGGTGCCCTTCGAGCCCTTCACCGTGAGGACGCCGTTGGCGATCTCCGCGGTAACTCCGGCGGGCACCGCGACCGGCACTTTACCGATGCGGCTCATCAGAACACCTCCGCAAGCACTTCGCCGCCGACGTTCTGGGCGCGTGCTTCGTTGTCCGAAAGCACGCCCTTTGGCGTCGAGACGATGGAGATTCCAAGGCCGTTGCGGACATTCGGAAGCTCCTTGGAGCCCGAATAGACGCGGCGGCCCGGCTTCGAGACGCGGGCGACGAACTTGATCGCCGGCTCGCCTTCGAAATACTTCAGTTCGATCCGCAGCTGCGGATGCTTGCCCGAAGCGTCCTCGCTGAAGCCACGGATGTAGCCTTCGCGACGGAGAACCTCGAGCACGTTCGCACGCAGCTTCGACGCCGGCGAAAGGACGCTGTCCTTCTTCGCCCGCTGGCCGTTGCGGATACGGGTGAGCATGTCACCCAGGGGATCGGTCAATGCCATCTCGTGATCCTTACCAGCTCGACTTCGTCACGCCCGGGATCAGGCCCTTGTTGGCCAGGTCCCGCAGTTCGATGCGGTTAAGCCCGAACTTGCGATAATAGCCGCGCGGACGGCCGGTGGTTGCACAGCGGTTGCGCACCCGGGTGGGATTCCCGTTGCGCGGGATTTCGGCAAGCTTGAGGCGCGCCACGAGCCGCTCGGTTTCGTCGAGCTTCTCGTTGTCGGCAACGGCCTTCAGCTTGGCGTATTTCGCCGCATATTTCTTGACGAGCTTCTTACGACGCTCGTTCTTGTTCACGGAACTCAGTTTCGCCATGGACTTAAGCTCTCTCTACTCAGCGGCTCACGCCGCTTCCTTCTCGGCCGACTGCTCGGCGGGGAACGGGAAACCGAACAGGCGCAGCAGCTCGCGCGCCTCGTCGTCGGTCTTCGCGGTGGTGGTGACGATGATGTCCATCCCACGCACCTTCTCGATCTTGTCGTAGCTGATCTCGGGGAACACGATCTGCTCCTTGAGACCCATCGCATAATTGCCGCGCCCGTCGAAGCTCTTCGGGTTCAGGCCGCGAAAGTCGCGGATACGGGGCATTGCGATGGTGACGAGGCGGTCGAGGAATTCGTACATGCGTTCGCGGCGCAGGGTGACCTTGCAACCGATCGGCATGCCTTCACGCAGCTTGAACTGCGCGATCGACTTCTTCGCCTTGGTGATCACCGGCTTCTGGCCCGCGATCAGTTCCATTTCCTCGGCCGCCGTCTGGACCTTCTTCTTGTCCTGGCTGGCTTCGCCGACGCCCATATTGAGCGTGATCTTTTCCAGCTTCGGCACTTCGAGCGCGTTCTTGTAACCGAACTTCTCGGTCATCGCCTTCGCGATCTCTGCCTCATAGCGCTGCTTGAAGCGCGGAGTATACTTGTCAGCCATCGATCGTCTCCCCGGACTTCACGGCCACACGGACCTTCTTGTCGCCCTTGGTGTCGAAACGGACGCGGGTTGCCGCGCCGGTCTTCGGATCGGCCAGGCCCACGTTCGAGATGTGCATCGGAGCCTCGCGGCGGTCGATGCCGCCCTGCGGGTTCGTCTGCGTCGGCTTGCGGTGGCGCGCGGCGACATTGACGCCCTGCACCAACACCTTGTCGTCCTTCGGGAAGACCTGCATCACCGTTCCGGTGCGGCCCTTGTCCTTGCCCGTGCGAACGACGACGGTGTCGCCCTTCTTGATCTTAGCGCCGGCCATCACAGCACCTCCGGTGCAAGCGAGATGATCTTCATGAAGCCGCGGCCGCGCAGTTCGCGCACCACGGGTCCGAAGATACGAGTGCCGATCGGCTCTTCGTTCTTGTTCACCAGCACCGCGGCGTTGGTGTCGAA
Organism: Candidatus Andeanibacterium colombiense; assembly: GCA_029202985.1. Lineage (GTDB taxonomy): Bacteria > Pseudomonadota > Alphaproteobacteria > Sphingomonadales > Sphingomonadaceae > Andeanibacterium > Andeanibacterium colombiense. The sequence goes on from CP119316.1 coordinate 777,252, forward strand.
GCGGATCACCGAACCGTCGGGACGGCGGACGTCCTTGCGGGTACGCACGATCACCGCGCGGTGAACGTCGCCCTTCTTGACGCGGGCACGCGGCTGCGCCTCCTTGACGGAGACGACGATGACATCGCCGACGCCGGCGGTACGACGCTTGGAGCCGCCCAGCACCTTGATGCACTGGACGCGCTTCGCGCCGCTGTTATCCGCGACCTCGAGATTGGATTGCATCTGGATCATCGATCCGGTTCCTTCTCACTGGCTTGCCGGAACAAGTCCGGCAGTTCCAAAAATCTGTTGCTTACGCGTCGGCTTCGAGATTGGCTTCGAGCGCCGTGCCCTTGCCCGCATTCACGCGGTCGAGAACTTTCCACGTCTTGGTCTTCGAAATCGGGCGGGTCTCTTCGATCCGCACGGTCTCTCCGGCCTTGAACTCATTCGCCTCGTCATGGGCGTGGTACTTCTTCGAGCGGCGGATGATCTTCCCGTAGAGCGGGTGCTTCACCTTGCGCTCGACCTTGACCGTGACGGTCTTGTCGGTCTTGTCGGAGACGATGGTCCCAACCAGGATACGCTTCGGCATCGTCTAACTCCTAAGCCTTGGCGGCCGCGGAGCGTTGGCTCTGCAGCGTCTTGATGCGCGCGATCTGGCGGCGGACTTCCTTGACCCGGGCAGGACGCTCGAGCTGGTTGGTCGCGGCCTGGAAGCGCAGGTTGAACTGCTCGCGCTTGAGCTCGCCGAGGTCGTCGGAAAGCTGTTCGTCGGTCTTCACCTTGAGGTCATCGATTGCGGACATCATTCACCCTCCAGGTGCGAGGTGTCGCCCAGGCGGGCCACGACCTTGGTCTTGATCGGCAGCTTCATCGCAGCGCGTTCGAAAGCTTCGGCGGCCAGCGGGCCGGCAACGCCGTCGAGTTCGAACAGGATCCGGCCGGGCTTGACCCGGGCGGCCCAGAATTCGATCGCGCCCTTGCCCTTGCCCTGGCGGACTTCGGCGGGCTTCTTGGTCACCGGCACATCCGGGAAGATCCGGATCCACAGGCGCCCCTGGCGCTTGATGTGGCGCGTGATCGCGCGGCGGGCCGCTTCGATCTGGCGTGCGGTGATCCGCTCGGGCTCCATCGCCTTCAGGCCATAGGAGCCGAAGTTCAACGTGGCGCCGCCCTTGGCAACGCCCTTGATCCGGCCCTTGAATGCCTTGCGGAACTTGGTTTTCTTCGGTTGCAGCATTGTTCGGGTCCCTTAACGGCGGTCTTCGCGCGCGGGGCGCACGCCGGAGGTCTGCGCGTCCATCATCAGGCGGTCCTGCGCCATCGGATCGTGGCCGAAGATCTCGCCCTTGAAGACCCAGACCTTGATTCCGATGATGCCATAGGCGGTCAGCGCTTCAGCTGACGCGTAATCGACATTCGCGCGCAGCGTATGGAGCGGCACGCGGCCTTCGCGATACTGCTCGACGCGGGCGATTTCGGCGCCACCGAGACGGCCGCCGCACATCACCTTGATGCCTTCGGCACCGAGACGCATGGCCGACTGCATCGCGCGCTTCATCGCGCGGCGGAAAGCGATACGGCGAATCAGCTGATCGGCGATGCCCTGGGCAACGAGCTTGGCATCGATTTCCGGCTTGCGGATCTCGACGATGTTCAGCTTCACTTCGCTGGCGGTGATCTTCGAAAGCTGGCTCCGCAGCTTCTCGATATCCGCACCCTTCTTGCCGATGATCACACCGGGGCGCGCGGCATAGATGCTGACGCGGCACAGCTTCGCCGGACGCTCGATCACGATCTTCGAGATCGCGGCCTGCGGCAGGGTGTCGTTCACGAACTTGCGGATCGCGATGTCTTCCTTGAGCAGCTTCGCATAGTCGCGCCCTTCGGCGTACCAGCGACTGTCCCAGGTGCGGTTGATCTGCAGGCGCAGGCCGATCGGATTGCTCTTATGACCCATGATCAGGCCTCCTCGACTTCGCGGACGACGATGCGCAACCGGCTGAACGGCTTAAGGATGCGCGTGGACTTGCCGCGGCCGCGCGTGGCGAACCGCTTCATGGTGACCGACTTGCCAACGCTGGCCTCGGCAACGACGAGCGCGTCGACGTCGAGGTTGTGGTTGTTCTCGGCATTGGCGATCGCCGAGGCGAGCACCTTCTTCGCATCCTGCGCCATCGCCCGCTTGGAGAAGGTCAGGATGTTGAGGGCCTCTTCGGCCTTCTTGCCGCGGATCAGACCGGCGACGAGGTTGAGCTTCTGGGCGGAACCACGGATGGTGGTGCCGACCGAGAGCGCTTCCTTCTCACCGACGCGACGGGGAGCTTTCTGCTTGCCCATTAGCGCTTACCCTTCTTGTCGGCTGCGTGGCCCGGGAAAGTACGCGTGGGTGCGAACTCGCCGAGCTTGTGGCCGACCATTTCCTCGCTCACCGAGACGGGGATGAATTTGTGACCGTTATAGACGTTGAACGTCAGCCCGACGAACTGCGGCAGGACGGTGGAGCGGCGCGACCAGGTCTTGATCGGACCGGCGCGGCCACTCTGTTCCTGAGCGTCCTCTGCCTTCTTCAGCAGGCTGAGTTCGACGAACGGGCCTTTCCAGACGGAACGAGCCATGGCGCTTACCTCTTCTTCTTGGCGTGACGCGAACGGATGATCATCTTGTCCGTCGCCTTGTTGTGACGGGTCCGCGCACCCTTGGTCGGCTTGCCCCACGGAGTAACCGGATGACGGCCACCGCTGGTGCGGCCTTCACCACCACCATGCGGGTGATCGACCGGGTTCTTGGCGACACCGCGGGTGAGCGGCTTGACGCCCATCCAGCGGCGGCGACCGGCCTTGGCCAGCGTCTGGTTGGAGTTGTCGGGGTTCGAAACCGCGCCAACCGTGCCCATGCAATCGCCGCGCAGGTAACGCTGTTCGCCCGAGTTCAGGCGGACGATCACCAGGCCGCGGTCACGGCCGACAAGCTGGACGTAAGTCCCCGCCGAACGGGCGATCTGGCCGCCCTTGCCCGGCTTCATCTCGATGTTGTGGCAGATCGTGCCGACCGGCATCTGGCTGAGCAGCATTGCGTTGCCCGGCTTCACGTCGGTCTTTTCGCCCGCGATCACCTGATCGCCGACCGCCACGCGCTGCGGTGCGAGGATATAGGCGAGTTCGCCGTCCTCATACTTGAGCAGCGCGATGAAGGCGGTGCGGTTGGGATCGTATTCGATCCGCTCCACGGTCGCCGGAACGCCCCACTTGCGACGCTTGAAGTCGACAAAGCGATACTTCTGCTTGTGACCGCCGCCGATGCCGCGCGAAGTGACGTGGCCCTTGTTGTTGCGTCCGCCAGTCTTGCTCTTGCCTTCGGTAAGCGCCTTGACGGGCTTGCCCTTGAACAGGCCCGAGCGATCGACCAGCACGAGGCCGCGACGCGCGGGGCTTGTCGGTTTGTAGTTCTTGAGTGCCATCGTTCCGCGCCTCAGATACCGCTGGTGACGTCGATCGGATCCTGGCCTTCGGCCAGCGTCACGATCGCTTTTTTGCTGTCGGAGCGCGAATAGGGCTTGCCCTTCCAGCGCTTGGTCTTGCCCTTGGAGACGATCGTGTTGACCGTCTTCACCTTGGTGTCGAACAGCGCTTCGACCGCAGCCTTGATCTGCGGCTTGGTGGCGCTCTCGGCAACCTTGAACACCACCGCGTTATGCTCGGAAAGCAGGGTCGACTTCTCGGTGATGTGGGGCGCGAGGATCACGTTGTAATGACGGGTGTCCACGTCCTGCTGCTTCTTAGCCATTGAACCGCGCCTCCAGTTTTTCGACCGCCGCGCGGGTCAGCACCAGCGTATCATGCTTGAGGATGTCATAGACGTTGGCACCGATCGCCGGGAGGACGTTGATGTCCTTCAGGTTGCCGGCGGCAGTCGCGAAGCTGCTGCTCACGCTTTCGCCGTCGATCACCAGCACCTTCTTGCCCCAACCCGCATTGGCGAGCTGAACGGCGAGAAACTTGGTCTTGGCATCCTTGATATCGAGCGTGTCGATAATCACCAGGCCGTCCTTAGCCTTGGCCGACAGCGCCATCTTGAGACCGAGCGCACGGATCTTCTTGTTCAGCGACACGTCGAATTCACGACGGCGCGGACCGTGGGCCTTACCACCACCGATGAAGATCGGGGCCTTGCGATCGCCGTGACGGGCGGTGCCGCCACCCTTCTGGCGGCCGAACTTCTTGCCGGTGCGGGCGACATCCGAACGCTCGCGAGCCGCGCGGGCGATACCGCGGCGATTCTCGAGCTGCCAGGTGACGACGCGGTGGAGGATGTCGGCACGCGGCTCGAGGCCGAATACCGCATCCGACAGCTCAAGGTCGGCATCCTTGGCCGCCTTGCCGTCGAGGGTCTGAACCTTGACCTTCACGATCAGGACTCCTTGCTGTCGTCGCCGCCGGCAGTGCCGTCGGCTTCGTTATTCTTGTCGCCGACCGCGGGGGTGACGTCGTCACCGGCCCCGGCCTGCTGATCGTGAAGCAGTTCCTGCTGCTGCTCCGGCGAAACCTGCTCGTGCACTTCGTGCTCGGCGGCGTGATCGACCATGCCGGCCGGCGCTTCTTCCGCGTGGAGCGTCGCCTTGTCCTGCAGGATCGCACCCGGGAACGGAGCGCCCTCGGGCAGCGGAACCTTGACGGAATCGCGAACCAGCAGCCAGCCGTTCTTCGAACCGGGGACCGAGCCCTTGACGAAGATCAGGCCGCGCTCGTCATCCGTGCGGACGATTTCGAGGTTCTGCTGGGTGCGTTGACGGTCGCCCATGTGGCCGGCCATCTTCTTGCCCTTGAACACACGGCCCGGATCCTGGCGGTTGCCGGTCGAACCGTGAGCACGGTGGCTGATGGAAACGCCGTGGGTGGCGCGCATGCCGCCGAAGCCCCAGCGCTTCATCGCGCCCTGGAAACCCTTGCCCTGGGTGTCTCCGGTGATGTCCACAAGCTGGCCGGGAAGGAAGTGCGACGCCGCGATGGTCGAACCGACCGCCAGAACCGCGTCTTCCGAAACGCGGAATTCCGCGACCTTCTTTTTCAGCGGAACCTGCGCCTTCGCGAAATGCTCGCGCTGCGGCTTGGCGACGTTCTTTTGCTTGGCTTCGCCCGATCCGACCTGGAGCGCGGTGTAACCGTCGGTCTCCCCGGTGCGAATCGAAACGACCTGGCAATTGTCCAGCGCCAGGACGGTGACGGGCACATGGCGGCCGTCTTCCTGGAACAGGCGGGTCATCCCGACTTTTTTAGCGATCACGCCAGTGCGCATGACCAATTCTCCTAAACAGAGGCCTGCCGGACCATCCGGCAGGCTTGTCAGCCCAATTGTCACGCATCACCCCGTCCGGGCTGAAATGCTTCCCGCCGCCATGAAAGGCTTGGGGAAACGAGACGGGGGACGCGGCCCGGAACGAATCCGGCGGTATCCCTATGTCCGCGGAAGGATGAACCTTCCGAAACTTGCGTTCCTGCGAGGCAGGAACCGGGGCGGTTGACCCCTCCCCAGACTTTCGCCGGGGGGCTCGCTCACCAGTTAGGCGAGCTTGATCTCGACATTCACGCCGGCAGCCAGATCGAGCTTCATCAGCGCGTCGACCGTCTGGGCGTTCGGCTGCACAATGTCCAGCAGCCGCTTGTAGGTGCGCACCTCGAACTGCTCGCGCGACTTCTTGTCGATGTGCGGGCCGCGGTTCACGGTGAACTTTTCGATACGCGTCGGAAGAGGAATGGGGCCCCGGATAAGCGCGCCCGTGCGGCGGGCGGTGTCCGCGATCTCGCCAGTCGCCTGGTCGAGTACGCGATGATCAAACGCCTTGAGGCGAATGCGGATATTCTGAGCTTCCATGTCCAACTACCGATGCGAAAGAGCCTGGGAGCCCTGAAGCCCCCAAAAAACAAAGAACCGCCCCGCCTCACCGATCTCTCGGGAAGGGGCGGCCCCCAATGCCAGTACAGGCGAAAACGCGACCCGCGGGGAACGAATCCCCCGCGGGTCGGGCGCCTATATTACTTAGTGATCTTGCTGACAACCCCCGAACCGACGGTGCGGCCGCCTTCGCGAATTGCGAAGCGCAGACCTTCGTCCATCGCGATCGGAGCGATCAGCTTGACGCCGATCGTGACGTTGTCGCCCGGCATGACCATCTCGGTGCCCTCGGGGAGGATCACTTCGCCGGTTACGTCGGTGGTGCGGAAGTAGAACTGCGGGCGGTAGTTGGCGAAGAACGGCGTGTGACGGCCACCTTCATCCTTCGACAGCACGTAGACTTCGGCGTTGAATTCGGTGTGCGGGTTGACCGAACCGGGCTTGGCCAGAACCTGGCCGCGCTCCACGTCGTCACGGCCGACGCCGCGGATCAGCGCACCGATATTGTCGCCGGCTTCACCGCGATCGAGCAGCTTGCGGAACATTTCGACGCCGGTCACGACCGTCTTCTGCGTGTCCTTGATGCCGACGATCTCGACTTCGTCACCCACGTTCACAACGCCGGTCTCGACGCGACCGGTGACGACCGTACCGCGACCCGAGATCGAGAACACGTCTTCGATCGGCATCAGGAACGGCTTGTCGACCGGACGGTCGGGCTGCGGAATGAACGAATCGACCGCATCCATCAGGGCAACGATCGAATCCTTGCCGATGTTGTCGTCGCGACCTTCGAGAGCGGCGAGAGCCGAACCCTTGATGATCGGAATGTCGTCACCCGGGAAGTCGTACTTCGAAAGCAGCTCGCGCACTTCGAGTTCGACGAGCTCGAGGAGCTCCTCGTCATCGACCTGGTCGACCTTGTTCATGTAGACGACAAGCGCCGGCACGCCGACCTGACGGGCGAGCAGGATGTGCTCGCGGGTCTGCGGCATCGGGCCGTCGGCAGCGTTCACCACCAGGATGCCGCCGTCCATTTGCGCGGCGCCGGTGATCATGTTCTTCACGTAGTCGGCGTGACCCGGGCAATCGACGTGCGCATAGTGGCGACCGGTGGTCTCGTACTCGACGTGAGCCGTCGAGATCGTGATGCCGCGCTCGCGCTCTTCGGGAGCCTTGTCGATGTTCGCGAAGTCGACAGCAGCGCCGCCGTGCAGCTCAGCCATCACCTTGGTGATCGCGGCGGTCAGCGTGGTCTTGCCATGGTCGACGTGACCGATGGTGCCAACGTTGCAGTGCGGCTTGTTCCGCTCGAATTTTGCCTTGCCCATTTTCCTAAACCTCTATCTTCAAATTCGGATCTAAACGGGAGGCGGCCCCGCTGAATCAGGCGCCGCCCCTAAACTGTCGCCTGCCGTTAAGCAAGCTTCGACTTGATCTCGGTCGCGACATTCGCCGGGACCTCGTCGTAATGGCTGAACTGCATCGAATACTGGGCGCGTCCCTGGGTGAACGAGCGCAGTTCGTTGACGTAGCCGAACATGTTGGCGAGCGGCACGAAGGCCTCGACCGACTGGGCATTACCGCGCGTGTCGGTGCCCTGAATCTGACCGCGGCGACTGTTCAAATCGCCGATCACGTCGCCGAGATATTCCTCGGGCGTGACCACCTCGACCTTCATCACCGGCTCGAGCAGCTTGATGCCGGCCTTCTCTGCAACTTCGCGCATCGCACCGCGACCGGCGATTTCGAACGCGATCGTCGATGAGTCGACGTCGTGATACGCGCCGTCGTAGAGGCGGATTTCGAAGTCGATGATCGGGAAGCCGATCAGATAGCCGCTGGCAGCCTGCTCGCGCATGCCCTTCTCGACCGACGGGATGTATTCCTTCGGAATGTTACCGCCCTTGATCTCGTCGATGAAGGTGATGCCCGAACCGCGTTCGCCCGGGGCGACCTTGATCTTGACGCGGCCGAACTGGCCGGTGCCGCCCGACTGCTTCTTGTGGGTGTAATCGACATCGACCGCCTTGGAGAGCGATTCGCGATAGGCCACCTGCGGCGCGCCGACGTTGGCTTCGACCTTGAATTCGCGCTTCATCCGATCGACGAGGATCTCGAGGTGGAGTTCGCCCATCCCCTTGATGATGGTCTGGCCCGACTCGTGGTCGGTCGAAACGCGGAACGAGGGATCCTCGGCGGCCAGGCGGTTGAGCGCAATGCCCATCTTTTCCTGGTCGGCCTTGGTCTTTGGCTCCACCGACAGTTCGATAACCGGTTCGGGGAATTCCATCCGCTCGAGGATGATCGGCGCGTTCTTGGCGCAGAGCGTGTCCCCGGTGGTGGTTTCCTTCAGGCCGGCCAGCGCGACGATGTCGCCGGCGAAGGCCTCGTCGATGTCTTCGCGGCTGTTCGCGTGCATCAGCAGCATACGGCCGATCTTCTCTTCGCGGTCCTTCACCGAGTTCAGGTAAGAACCCTTGGCGAGACGGCCCGAGTAGATGCGGGCGAAGGTCAGCGAACCGACGAACGGATCGTTCATGATCTTGAACGCAAGCGCGGAGAACGGCGCGTCGTCGCTCGACGGGCGCTCGTCTTCCTCGTCGCTGTCGGGCTTCACGCCCTTGATCGCCGGCACGTCGAGCGGGCTCGGCATGTAATCGACCACCGCGTCGAGCAGGGGCTGGACGCCCTTGTTCTTGAACGCGGAGCCGCACACGACCGGCACGAAGGCGCGATCGAGCGTGCCCTTGCGGATCAGCGCCTTGAGCGTCGCGACGTCGGGCTCGTTGCCCTCGAGGTAGGCTTCGGTCGCCGCGTCGTCCTGCTCGACGGCGAGCTCGATCAGCTTCTCGCGATATTCTGCAGCCTTGTCGGCGAGCTCGGCCGGGATTTCGACATAGTCGAACTTCGCGCCAAGCGATTCATCCAGCCACACGATCCCGCGGTTGTTGACGAGATCGACCACGCCCTTGAGGTCGCTTTCCGCGCCGATCGGGAGATACATCACCAGCGGCTTCGCGCCGAGGCGGTCGATGATCGACTGGACGCAGTAGTAGAAATCGGCGCCGGTGCGGTCGAGCTTGTTGATGAAACACATACGGGGAACGCCGTATTTGTCGGCCTGGCGCCAGACGGTTTCGGACTGCGGTTCCACGCCCGCGACGCCGTCGAACACCGCGACCGCGCCGTCGAGGACGCGCAGCGAACGTTCGACTTCGATGGTGAAATCGACGTGGCCCGGGGTGTCGATGATGTTGATCCGGTGCTCGGGGCCCTGGCCGTCCTCGGCTTGCCAGAACGTGGTGGTCGCAGCCGACGTGATCGTGATCCCGCGCTCCTGCTCCTGCTCCATCCAGTCCATCGTCGCGGCGCCGTCATGGACTTCGCCGATCTTGTAGGACTTGCCGGTGTAGTAGAGGATCCGCTCGGTCGTGGTGGTCTTGCCGGCGTCGATATGCGCCATGATGCCGATATTGCGGTAGCGTTCGATCGGATGGCTGCGTGCCATGGGTGTTTCCTCGAGGTCGGTGGGGGGCCCCACATGGTGAGGCCGCCCCGATATAGTTACTGATGTGACCGTTTAAAGACGGCCGGAATGACCAGCGCGCCCGATTACCAGCGGTAGTGCGAGAACGCGCGGTTGGCGTCGGCCATGCGGTGGGTGTCTTCCCGCTTCTTGACCGCGTTGCCGCGGTTGTTCGCCGCATCCATCAGCTCGCCCGAAAGACGCGCCGCCATGGTGGTCTCCGCACGCCCGCGGGCGGCGTTGATCAGCCAGCGGATCGCGAGGGCCTGCGCACGCTCGGGGCGAACCTCGACCGGGACCTGGTAGGTCGCGCCGCCGACACGCCGCGAGCGGACTTCGATGCCCGGCTTCACATTGTTCAGCGCATCGTGGAACACCTGGATCGGGTCCGACTTGGCCTTGGTCTCCACCACCTGAAGCGCGCCATAGACGATCTTCTCGGCAATGCTCTTCTTCCCGTCGAGCATGAGGTTGTTCATGAACTTCGACAGCACCTGATCCTTGTAGACGGGATCGGGCAGGATTTCCCGCTTCTCGGGACGACGACGACGTGACATGTCGCAAAATTCCTCTTCACTTGGCGCTCCTGCGAAAGCGGGAGCCCAGGGGCCGCATGCAGCCCGTAAAATCAACCACCGCCCTTCTCCGCCCTGGACTCCGGCTTTCGCAGGAGAACGGGAACGAGCGGAACGCCGGCTTATTTCGGGCGCTTGGCGCCGTACTTCGAGCGCGACCGCTTGCGGTCCTTGACGCCCTGCGTATCGAGCACGCCGCGCAGCACATGGTAGCGCACGCCGGGAAGATCGCGCACACGGCCGCCGCGGATCAGCACCACCGAGTGCTCCTGGAGGTTGTGACCCTCGCCCGGAATATAGGTGATGACTTCGCGCTGGTTGGTCAGGCGCACCTTGGCAACCTTGCGGAGCGCCGAGTTCGGCTTCTTCGGGGTCGTGGTATAGACGCGGGTGCAAACGCCGCGCTTCTGCGGGTTCGCTTCCATCGCAGGGACCTTGCTCTTGGCCTTCTGCGGTTCGCGACCCTTGCGGACCAGCTGGTTGATTGTCGGCATTAAATCTCTTCACCTTGTTCGAGGCTTTCCGGAACCGGGCGAAGGAAAAGGATCGGCGACCCATCGTCATTCCGGCGAAGGCCGGAACCCAGCGCACTCCAAAAGCGCGCGACGAAGTCGCTCGAACCGAAACGCTCCACCAGACCCAAAGGCCGGGTTACTTTGACGGAATGCCCATAGGGACAAGACCCGCCAATGTTCAGCTCAAGTGCCGGGAACGACCGTCGCCGTCCCCGGACTGCGCGGGCCACTAGGGGAAAGGTTAGGTTGGGTCAAGCGGTCGTGAGGCATGTAACACGCTAGTGTGAATTCAGGTCTGCCGTAAAGGCGACAAAGTCGAACCAATCTGCGTCGGCGTCGCTGGCAAACTCGATCTCACGAAACAGGGAGTTGTGAAAGCTTTGGACCGGAACCGGCAAAGCGCCCGCACCTATTAATCTGTCAATGAGAGGGCCGTGCCTGGCAGCAACCCGACGAAACAGTTTTTCGCTCATAGCATGTAGGCAAACCCATATCCATAGGTTCGCGCGATTTCGCGCTCCAGCACCCTTGCATCAACCATTACGAAAATAAAATTAAGGGAACTACTGATATCCCAAATTATGAATTTTCTTCTTTTGCCCTACTATGCACCTTGACTCGCGCGGACCAATGAAAGTCCACCACCAATTGTAGGTGGTTCAGTTAAACCATTAGTAACAACCCCATAGATCAAGGCGCTTACTTCATCATTGGGCAAATCAAGATCTTCAGCAATAACCTGAAACGTTTGCTTTTCTGCCCAGAGGAGTTTGAGCAATTTCTCCCACACCATCGACCGTTCCCGATCGATGCCTGCCGGTTCCTTCTTGTGATAGCCCTCGCGAGCAATCTGAATACAAAGATCGCGGTTACGCCACTCCGTCGTGATTCCAACCTTATAGAGACGATAATTCAGCGCTGCGAGGGACACCTTCCAACGCAACTTCATGCGGATCAATTGATCGAGCGAATAGGCAGCGTTGAACTGCGCCAAGATATCCGCGCGCGGCATCAAGAACGCAGATGCAAACTGGTTGGCCTGATCTTCGGCCTCACGTCCCGTGGTGTTTCCGTCTTGATGAAGTACCAAATGCCCAAGCTCATGCGCAGCATCGAAGCGGCTACTCTCCGCACTCTTGAGCGTGTTGAGGAAGACAAATGGCAGATCGTCACGCCAAAGCGAGAACGCATTCACACGTACCGAGTTTTCCGCGAGGGAAAAAACCCTTACGCCATGCGACTCAAGCAAATGGATCATGTTGGAGATTGGCTGCTCCCCAAGCCCCCAATCTGCGCGAAGAGTGCGTGCTGCATCCTCCGGTTCAAGTAAATGCAGGTCCGGTACAGATACTTCGGGCAGTGAAAAACGCTGCTCAACCCAATCCGAAAGAAGAAAACCCAGCGCACCAGCCGAAAGAGCTGCATCACGAGTTGCTGCACTCATCGAAGTCTGGCTCCGGAAGCTCACCAAACTGGCGTCAGGAATTTCAACATCGTCACCGAAGAAAAAGCCGATTGGAAAGCCAAGCGCATCAGCGAAGGCAGCAACATCTTCGTCGCTCGGCACCGTCAGGCCCTTTTCCCAGCGAGACGTAGTGTGCTGGGCCCGCCCGATCAGCTGGGCGAATCCTTTCAAGTTCAGCTGCCGCCTTTGACGGGCGACGCTGAGACGCGCAGAATTGAAGGGCATGATTACTTCCGAGCGACGGGAATATTGAACTCGACAACGTCGCCATCGGGTTTCTTAGTTCTGATTGGATCAATCCCCGCGCCGCCTTCGCCAAGGACAATGATCCTCTTGCTGAAACCGGCGAAAAATCCTCCCTCGATACCGATGGGGCACGAAACCTCGGCGCGCAATTCTCCGCCATCGGAGAAGACGCACACATACCAAGAAACGGTGCCTTCTTCGGCGTCCATGGTCTTCGGGAAAGCAACCACGTTGGTTTCTTCCTCCATGAACTCAAAAATGCCCTGATTGAACTGCACGATGCGATCTGTGGCGGCGCCCTTCTTTGACCGATTCTGTGGGTAGCGGTCTTCCTCATCTATTCCGGTGCCGTCGCTGGTGTTCGAAACGAGCAAGCGAACGCCCAATTTGCGGTTGACCACAGAACTGACCTGCCCCGTCTCGTCGCGCTCCCAATCCGGGAACCGCTTGTCGTGGACAGTCACTTCACGCGAGCGTCGGATTCCCATCCGCCAGGCCGACCACCCTGCCGCACCGGGAGGATCATTCTCGGTAGCATCAGCCTTTGCGCCAGCCATCGCATGGACAATTTCCAATACCTGGTCGCCTGTAAGGCCAATCTTCTCAAGCTCGTTTTCTACTTCTACCGGCTTGGCGACGATGATCGTGGGCAAAGGTGCCTCCTGTTCATTTTTTCTGCCTCATATGTGCCTAAAAAAATGAACAGGGTCAAGAGCCGGTTTTTGGCGGCAACCACGTCCAACGCCCAACCGTCATGTTCTCGCGCACTTTTTTCCGCCACGCGCGTCCACCTACGCGCAGACTCTTTCTGTCCCTCGCGTCTCCGCCCTACCACTCCCCCTTGAGCTTCGGCATCACCCGCTGCCCCAGCACCCTCGCCTCCGCCCCACAATCCCGCGCCGGAGCCGCCCCGCTCACCCGCAGCGCAGCCAACTCGGCCCGCGCCGCCGCCAAATCCGCCTGATACGCCGGCTTCGTCTGCACCAGCACCATCGTCGCGCTGGCCGACGCCATCCCCGCCTCGACCGCGCTTTCGTTATGCGCGCCGCAGACGAAGCGGCTGTCGCCATAGGCGCGGCCGCGTTCGAGAATCGCCTGGGCGCGGTCGGGGGCGATGCTGGTCAGCACCAGCGCCCAGGTCCAGCCCCAGGTCGTATGGCCCGAGGGGTAATCGTAGCTCATCCGCTTGTTCTTCTGGTCGTAGAGTTCGTCCGGCTTCTGGCAGATCGTGCCCTTGTCGATCACGAAGGGGCGTTCGCGCTTGTAATGGTTCTTCGCCATGCCCGTCTGCGCCGAGGTGTCGCGTCCGGCGCGCTGGACCACGTTGAGCAGCTGAGGCGCGTTCTCCGGGGTCAGCTCGACGCCGATCGCGCAGCTGAAATCGCGCATCAGCGCCGGGGCGCTGTAATCGGCGTCATTGGTCGCCAGTTCATAGCGCGGCGTGCCGATCAGCTTGCGGGTTTCGCGGAAGATCTTGCGGTCGGTGTCATAGCGCGGATCGCCCTTGCGCGGCGCGGGCTGCAGCACATGGGTCACGTCGAATTCGCCCGGCGCGAGATAGCCGCCCGGCGCGGACTGGCTCGAGGCCGATTGGGCGAAGCCGGCGCCGGCCAGCAGCGCCGCGGCGGCGAGGACGGATTTGATACGGATGGCGGAATATCCCGGCACGAGCGTGTTCCCCTATTTAGCCGCTATCCCGGCAGGCCCTTCCTGCCCCTTCGCGCAGGCAAAATCCAGCCCGCCCGGCACACGGAACAAACCGTGAAAAACCATTTTCCTACACGGCCCTTTTCTGCAATCTGCCCTGGGCTATGGAAAATCCTCCCCTTCCCCCGTCCGTCCGCAACCTTCGGCTGGCTCTGCAAGAACCGCCGAAGACCGCCCTTCTCCAAGCCTCTGCGCCTGCACTCACGGGAGGGTCCGGGGGAGCAGCGCCGGATGAGGGGCAAGACCCTCCTTCCGCGAGCGGGAGCGGAACTCCGGTTCTCAAACCCCACGTCTCTTCCCCGCAGCGCACCCGCACTTCGCGCGGCAGCTACGACCTCCCGCCGCCCGATCCGGACGATCCGCTGCTGGGCTTCGCGCCGGTGCCGCACAGCCATGCGCGCCGCAATTCGATCACCGCCGAGCGCCAGCGAACTTTCATCGCGGAACTGGCCGCGACCGGGATCGTGGCCGAGGCCGCGCGGCGGATCGGGTGCTCGCTCGAGGCGCTCTACCGCTTGCGGCACAAGGCCGGGGCGGAGGAGTTCGCGGCGGCGTGGGACCTGGCGGTCGACCGCGGGGTGATGCGGCTGGAGGACGGCGCGCTCGCCCGCGCGATCGAGGGCGAGGAGCGGATGGTGGTTTCGGCCGGTCAGCTGGTCGGGACCGAGCGACGCCACAACGAGGCGCTGGTGATGTTCTTCCTGCGCAGCCGGCGCGGCAGCCGCTATGCGCGCGAGGCGCAGCACGGCCCCGGCCATCCGCTCTACGAACGGGTAAAAGCCCATTATGCCGAGGAGCAGTGGCAGATCAGGCGCGATCCGGTGCAGGCCGCGCGCATCCAGAAGAACATCGAAATCAAGATCCAGAACTGGCGGATCGCGCTCGAGCAGAAATGGATGGCCGAGCGTGAGGCGTGGATCGAGCAGCACGATGGCGCGATCCCCGAGATCGAGCCCTACGACCGCTGGAACCCGTTCGAGGCGATCGATTTTTCGCGGATGGTGACGGCGGATGGCGAGGATGACGGGAAGGACTGAGCCTGCCGGCGGAGATCACATGAAAAACGGGGCCGAAACAAATAATTGCCTCGCACGTTCATCCCCCCGAAGGAGAACAATCGATGCGTACTGCTATTCTCTGGGCGATCGGCGTGCCCATTCCGCTGTTGCTGCTGCTGGCCTTCTGCACCGGCCATCTCTGAGCGATCTTGCGAGGGGCCGCCGCCGTGCGGCCTCAACCGGCGCGGCGGTCATCCTCTTCCTCGACCGATCGCCGAGCAGCGTCTTCCGGCTTGCCGCGGTGGAAGCCGTCTACATCCTGATATCCCGCGGGCGCCCGCAGAAGCAACACGATCATTCCGGCGACCGACAGCAATAGAAACCCGCCAATTCCGGCGACGACCGAATACATCCAGCGCGACCTCCAAGCAGGACCATAGAACAGCGCTCGGATTTTAACAAATGTTAAGAAATAGTTCTTGACGGAGACTCGGGCAAAGTACGGGATTGTTATTCCGGAGACCGAATAGGGCTTGTTCAGGGCACATTTGTCGCCGCGGGATTCACCGAAGAATCGTTTTGTTACAGGGCCTTTCGCCCATCGGCGCAATCCTGGTGAGCGGCCGCCTACTTTCCGGCGATGCCGAGCAGTTCGATCTTGAACAGCAGCGTCGCGCTGCCCGGGATCGGGCCGCCGCCGCGCAGCCCGTAACCGAGGCTGGCCGGGACCGCGATCTCGATCGTGTCGCCGATTCCCATTTGCGGCACCGCGATCTGCCACGCCGGAATCAGCTGGCGCAGCGGGAAGGTCGCCGGATCGCCGCCATAGGAGCTGTCGAATTCCGTCCCATCGATCAGTGTACCGGCATAATGCAGCGTCACCGTGTCGCGCACCGAGGGATGGGCGCCCGAACCGTCGCCCTTGATCCGGCGCCACAGCAGCCCGCCTTCGAGCCAGCTCCACCCGTCCTTCGCCTGCCGGCTGGCGAGCGCGGCCTGCTGCCGGTTGAGCCATTTGGCGTCCTGCGGGAGGCCGGTGCCCAGGGGCTCGGCGTCCTGCGCGAAAGCGGCGGGGGGGACCGCGCCAAGAAGCAGCGCGGGGAGCAGGAGTGCGGGGATCGGAAAGCGGGTCACCTTTTTCACTTCCCTTTGCGCAGCTTGTCGATCTCGTCCCAGGTGACGAAGCCGTCGTGGTTGAGGTCGGCCTTGTCGAACCTGCCGTGTTCGTATTCGAGCAATTCGGCGAGCGAGGTGCCGGCGTCGTAATCGGTGTTGGCGCTGACGATCATCGTCGCATTGAGCGGTTCGAGCACCGCGGACATGAAGTCGACATCGTCCTTGCGGCCGTATTCGACCGGCAGGCTTTCGGCGATCATCTCGGTCTGAGGCGTGTCGAGCCGGTCGGACAATGCGACCGCGCCGATCGAGCGCTGCCACGCGGCGAATTCGGCCATGCTGAGCGACTGGTTGTGGTCGGTGTCGATCCGGGCGAAGCGTTCGGCGATGATCTTGTTCTTGCGGGCATCGACCTCCGAGTTGAACTCGGCGAGGGTCACGGTGCCGTCGCGGTTGCTGTCCGCCGCCTTGAACATCCGCTCGACCGTGTCGTCGATCCCCTTGCGCGAAACCGCGCGGGCCGTGCCGTCCTTGCGCGGCGGGGTGATGCCGGTCTCGGGATTTACGGGTCCGCCGATGCGCGATGCGTCCGCACCGTATTCGATCCCCTGCCCCTGCGCCGCGGCCGAGCCGGCCAACAGTGCGATCCCGAGATATAGTGCGACTGGCCTCATGATTTCCGCCCTTTCGATCCGTTTTTCCGCTGCCTGTGACCGCCGTGGTGAATGCGTTGTGAATGTGGTTATATGGCCCTCAAGTAGCGAGGCGTAGGGCTGATAAAGACGCTCTCAAGTAGCGAAGCGTCAGGGCTGATCAGGACGTCAGGAAATCGACCAGCGCCTTGACCTTCTTCTGGCGCCACTGCGGGCGCGGGGCGACCAGCCAATAGGAGCGGTGGCCCTGCTCGGGCCCTTCAACCGCCTTCAGCCGTCCGTCGGCGATGTCGCTTTCGACCAGCAGCAGCGGCAGCATCGCCTTGCCCAGGCCCGCGCGGGCCGATGCGAGCGCCTGCGCGGCATTGCCGACCTGCAGCACCGGATCTTCCCCATCGGGCATCGGCGCGCCAGGCCAGGCGATCCAGTCGTCCGGGGCATCGTCCTTGCGCACGACCACCCGCATCGCCGGGGCGAGCTGGATGCCATCGAAGTCGCCCGGCCCTTCGGCGAGGCGGATCGCGAGGTCGAGATTGGCCTCGGTGAAATCGACTTCCTCGCCGGCGACCAGCTGGTAGCGGATCTCGGGGTTCTCGCGGCGGAAGGCGGCGAGACGCGGGGCGAGCCAGGTCGCCCAGAATTCATGCGGCGCGGCGATCGCGTAGCTGTAGCTCGACTGTCCGGCCTGCATCGCCTGGACCGCTTCCTCGAACCGCAGGAAGCCTTCACGCAAGGGCTCGAGCCCGGCGACCGCCTCGTCGGTCAGTTCCAGGCCCTTGCTGGTCCGGCGGAACAGCACCACCCCCAGCACATCCTCGAGCGCGCGGATCTGCTGGCCGACCGCGGCCGGAGTCACCGCAAGCTCGTCCGCCGCGCGGGTGAACGACAGATGCCGCGCCGCCGCGTCGAACACGCGCAGAGCGTTTAGGGGCAGATGGGTGCGCTTCATGGTGAGGGCCGTTTAGGCGGGGAAGTGGCGCGCCGCAACCACGCGTGCGCGGCTCAGTCCGCCGTCGCGGGAGCCGCAAGCGGGAAGAACGGGATCGCCACTTCGAACGCCTCGCCTTCGCCGCTGCCGTCCATCCGGCGGAAGGTGTAGAAGCCTTCCATGCTGCCATGCGCGGTGGTCAGCGGACAGCCGGAAACGTAGTCGTGGCTCTGCCCCGGGGCGAGCACCGGGGTTTCCCCGACCACCCCTTCGCCGGTAACGAGGTTGATCGCACCGCGCCCGTCGGTGATGCGCCAGTGGCGGCTGAGCAGCTGGACCGTCTCGCCCGAATGGTTCTCGAGCCGGATGTGATAGACCCAGAACCATTTGCCGGCTTCGACGCGCGACTGGTCCGGCATGAAGTTCACCGCCACCCGGACGGTGATGCCCTGCGTCATCGCGGCGTGCTGGAAAAGTTCTTTCACGAGTCGGGAAGCTAGCGGGTTTCCCCCGACCTTCAAGAGCGGATGCGGTGAAATGCACCGTCGCGCCCAGCCACCGCGCGCCTATTCCGCCGGAATCCCCGCGGCGTGACGGGCAAGCAGCTCCTCGCCCGCGAGCGACCAGCGCAGCCCGGCCGGATCGAACTCCAGCGTGACTTCGGCCTGCAGCTTCGCGCGCGGCAGCTCGGCGATCAGCGTCGTGCCGAAGCCCTTTCTCGCCGGCGGCGACACCGCGGGCCCGCCCCGCTCGCGCCACCACAGATGCAGCCCGGCAGTCTCGAGATCGATTTCCCAGCCGATCGCGACCTTGCCCCGGCCGACCGAAAGCGCGCCGTATTTGAGCGAATTGGTCGCCAGCTCATGCGCCGCCATCCCGATCGCCTCGGCTGCCGGAGCGGTCAGCGCGGCCGAGGGGCCGGATATCTCGAATTGGCGGTGATCGTCGCCGAGGAAGCCGAGCTGGCGGCGGATCAGTTCCTCCAGATCGACTTCGCGCCATTCGCCGCGCACCAGCAGATCCTGGTTGGTCGCGAGCCCCATCATCCGCGCCTCGAACCGTTCGACGAAATCCTGGTCGGAACTCGTCGCGGTACGGCGGGCGAGCGCCTGGACCGTGGCGATCAGATTCTTGGTCCGGTGATTGATCTCGTTCAGCATCAGGCGGACCTTGTCGGTCTGCTCGCGCTGGTCGTGGATGTCGGTATGGGTGCCGACCCAGTGGGTGATGCGGCCATCGCTGCCGTGCACCGGATGCGCGCGGGCGAGGAACCAGCGATACTGCCCGTCGCGGCCCTTGAGCGGAAAGATCTCCTCCCACTCCTCGCCCGTCTCCATCGAATGATGATAGCGCGCCAGCACGCGGATCATATGTTCGGGATGGTGGATTTCCGCCCGCCGCCCGTCATCGATCTCGGCCGCCGTCAGCCCGGTGTATTCCTCGAGCCGGCAATTGGCCCAGCTCACCCGGCCGTCCGGTTCGGCGACCCATGCGATCTGCGGAATATTGTCCGCCAGCGCGCGGAACAGCCTCTCGCTCTCCTCGATCCGCCGCTGCGCCGCGAGATAGGCAGTCGCGTCGCGCGCCATCTTGCACGCGCCGACGATGTTACCGTGCCGGTCGAGCACCGGCGAGACGGTGACGAAGACCTTCACCCGACTGCCGTCCTTGCGCAGGCGTTCGGTGGTGAACTGGGGAAACCGCTCGCCCTGGGTGATCTTGGCGAGGATGGCGTCCTCTTCCTGCTGGCGTTCGGGCGGGATCAGTCTGCGGATCGATTCGCCGACCATCTCTTCGGCACTATAGCCGAACAGCCGCTCGGCCGCCGGATTCCAGCTGACCACCACGCTGCCAAGATCCTTCGCGACGATCGCGTCGTCGGAGGATTCGACCAAGGCCGCGTAGAAGTGATCTTGTGCTTTCAAGTGGTTGGGTTCCCGTCCTGATCACCGAGACGTCCAGGGCGAAGACAGCCTACGCCAACTGCCGGACGCGCGCGAATCTATTCTGGGCACCATTAATCTAGATCAACCCATAGTTTGGCGGTGTTCCAACGGCCACGCCGCTGCCGCGGTGGGATGCAGGGTTACGGACAAGGTGGAGTGAATGCCCCTTCCTCCCCATTGAAAGAGAGAGAAAGGTTCGGCTGCAGCCTCCTCCTCGCCCGAAGCATTGTTTCTTGCGAACGACTCTCATTAGCGATAAACAAGCCACCCATAGACGGAGTCCATCGCGATGAGTGACCGCAACAGCACTACCAAACTCCTGCCCCTGCCGCTTCCGGAGGACCGCGCCGGAAGGATGGTGCTGGTCGCGATGCGGCGGATGGCCGCGCATGGCATTCGCGACGCGCATGCGGCGATGGTCATGCTCGACCTGTTCGGAGCGCGCTTCCGCCGGCCGCTGGTGCTGTTGCGCGCGTTCATGGTCGAATTCGCGCGCGCCTCGCAGCGGTCGATCAAGGTCGCGCCGTGCTGTTCGCTGCGGATGACCGAGGATGAGGGCAAATTGCTCGATGCGCTGCGCTTCGCGGCGAGCGAGCCGGCGCTGGCCGAGGATCTCCTCGCCCGGCTCTCGGGAAGCCCCTGCGTATGCGAGCCGCTTTCGGCCGCGGCGGTGTTCGGCCGCGCGCTGGAGGAATGGGAACTCGCGCGGGTCTGAGCCGCGCTTCAGCCGGTGCGGTCGGCACTCTCCGGCCCGCCCGGATCGACGCCCCGCGCCGCATCGGCCGGCGCCGGATCCTGGCCTTCGATGTCGTCCGCCGCACCATCCTTGTCATCGGCCGCCGGGCCGGCGGCTTGCGCCGGCCGGGGTTGCATCGCGTCGAGCGAACCCGGCGCGGTTCCGGCCATGGCGGCCGCCGGGGGAAGCCGGTTCTCATCGAATTGCCGCTTGCCCAGCACCGCCGCGACATATTCGGCAAAGGCCGGTTCGGCCAGTCCGGCGCGGCGCGGGTCGCCAGGTTTGCAGCGGGTCACGACATCGACCCCGCGATCGCCCACCGCGGTAAGTATCGCGCGGCAATCGAGCGCGGCCGGATTGCCGGCGGCGAACCGGAGCTCGCCGGGGCGCGGCGAACTGCGCCGCACCGCCAGCGTGCCGAACGGGAGCTGCCCCTTACGCAGATCGGCGTGGTTCAGCAGCGTCTGCGCCTCGCGGACCGTCAGCGGATATTCCCCGCCGGAGCCGAACAGCCCGGCCGGCATGAAATAGACCGCCGCGCCGGCGGCGGCGACGAGGATCGTTGCGACAACAGCTTCGCGCATGGCGGAATACCTTCGAATTCGCTCGCGCCGCTCTAGCCCGGCGGGGTTACGAAAGTGCTGAAATGCCGCTCCGCACTTGTTATTCGGCGGGACATCGCCCATATCCGCCGGGCCTGACGTCGCCTGCGACGGAATTGGACGCCGCTTTTCGCGGCCTTCGCCTTCCCTTCCATGCTGCCCGGCCCGCAAGCGGAACGATCCGCGTCGCGGCTCTTCGTACAGCCTGAAAGGACTATTTTGGCGAAAGAAGAACTCATGACGCTGGAAGGCCTGATCGACGAGATCATGCCCGACGGCCGGTTCGGCGTTACGCTCGACAACGAGCACCGGATCATCGCCTACACCGCGGGCAAGATGCGCAAGTTTCGCATCCGCTCGGTGGTCGGCGACCGGGTTCACGTCGAAATGACTCCCTACGATCTTTCCAAGGGACGGATCGTGTTCCGCGAACGCACCCCGGGCCAAGGCCCGATCGCGCGGCGCAGCGGCTTCAGGCGCTGACACAACCGACAATCCCGGCGGCAATCGTGCCGCCGACAAGGAATATATGCATTTATCGAATACCGGCGCGTTCAAGCGCCACAAGCTCAGCCTGCCCTTCGGCAGGCCCACCAACGGCCTCGACGACAAGCGCGCGGCGGCCACTCTCTCCGCTCTCGAACTGAGGCGCCTCGTCGCCGCAATGGTCGACTAACCACGATCCTCCCTGTGCCGAAGGCATGGGGAGGTGGCAGGCCCAAGGCCTGACGGAGAGCAACTCTCCCTCCACCACCCGCTCCGCGAGCGGCCACCCGCTCTCCATCGCTACGCGACGGGGAGAAACTTTAAAAACCAGCCTTCGAAAACGCCCGGTCGAGATCCTCGATCAGATCCTGCGGGTCTTCCAACCCGACGTTCAGGCGGATCATCCCTTCCTCCACCCCCATCTCCGCGCGCCCTTCGGGGCCGAGGTTATTGTGGGTGGTCGAGGCCGGATGGCATGCGAGGCTCTTCGAATCGCCGATGTTGTTCGAGATGTCGATCAGTTCGAGTGCGTTGAGCACTTCGAATGCCTTTGCGCGCCCGCCATCGACGACGAAGCTGAAGATCGGCCCGAACGCGTCCATCTGCTTCGCCGCGAGATTGTGCTGCGGGAAGCTCGGCAGACCGGGATGGAGGATCTTCGCGACCCGCCCTTCGACGAAGGCGCCGACCTTCAGCGCGTTCTCGCTCTGGCGATGCGCGCGCAGATCCAGCGTTTCGAGCCCCTTGAGCACGACCCAGGCGTTGAACGGCGAGCAGATTGGCCCGGTGTTGCGCTGGAACGGCGAGAGCACGCCGTTGATCCATGCGTCGCTGCCGCAAACCGCGCCCGCGAGCACCCTTCCCTGCCCGTCCATCAGCTTGGTCGCGCTGTAGGCGACCACGTCGATCCCGAATTCGAGCGGACGCTGCAGCACCGAGGTCGCGAACGCATTGTCGACGATGGTGGTGATACCATGCGCCTTCGCAAGGCTGGCGACATGCTCCATGTCGACGATGTCCATCGTCGGGTTCGCCGGGGTTTCGAAGAAAAACACCTTGGTGTTCGGCTGGATCGCCTTTTCCCACGCGTCGTTGTCGCGCCCGTCGATCGCCGTATGGGTGATCCCGAAGCGGTTGATGACGTTGTTCATGATCCAGCGGCACGATCCGAACGCGGCGCGCGCTGCGACCACATGGTCGCCTTCCGAAAGCATGCACAGCAGCGCGCTGGTCATCGCGGCCATGCCGCTCGCCTGGACCTTGCACGCCTCGGACCCTTCCATCGCCGAAATCCGCTCTTCGAGCATCGCGACGGTCGGGTTCTGGAAGCGCGAATACTGCATGCCGGTGGCTTCGCCGGCGAAGCGCGCGGCGACTTCCTCGGCGCTGTCGTAGGTGTAGCCAGAGGTGAGAAACAGGGCCTCGCTCGTCTCGCCCTGCTCGCTGCGCCAGGTGCCGGCGCGCACGGCCTGCGTCGCGGGGCGCCATTTGGCGGTGATGGTGCGGTCGGTTCCGGTGGAGTTCTTCATGATGAGCGGGCGTTTAGGACCGAGGGAAGCGAGGGGCAACCCTTGCGCCGCCTATCCGCTCTGCTATCTCCCGCCGCGATGACCCAGCCGCTTTCGAATGTTCGCGATCCCCGTGGCTGGAGCGCGCTGATTGTCGCGATCTTCTCCGTGCTGCTGTTCATCCGCCTCGGCACGCCGAGCCGGTTCTATTTCGACGAGATCCATTACATTCCCGCCGCGCGAGTGCTGCTGCAGTTCGACCATATCTCGAACCGCGAGCATCCGCTGGTCGGCAAGGAATTCCTCGCGCTGGCGATCACCTGGTTCGGCGATAGACCGCTCTCGTGGCGGATTTTCCCGGCGCTGGGCGGGATTTTGACGCTGGTCGCGTTCATCCGCCTGATGTGGTTCACCACGCTGTCGCGCTTCTCCACCCTCGCGGGCGGAGTCTTGCTGGCGACCGGCTTCGTGCTGTTCGTCCAGGCGCGGATCGCGATGCTCGATATCTTCATGGTGTGCTTCGCGATGACCGGCCTGTGGCTGGTCGCGAGTGCGGTGCGGCTGCCGAAGCAGGCGCGCTGGCGCCTGGCGCTGGGAGGCATCGCGATGGGCCTCGCGCTCGGGAGCAAGTGGAACGCCGCGCCGATCGTGGTGCTGCCCGGCCTCGTGTTCCTGGTATTGCGCGTGAAAGAGGCCAAGGCGCGCTTTCTGACCCGGCGCGACTGCGGGCCGATCCCCGGGATCAGCCTGATCGAAGCCGGCATCTGGCTCGGCCTGCTGCCCGCGGTCGTCTATCTGGCGACTTTCTGGCCGGTGTTCTTCTACGCCAAGAACCCGCTGACAATCGGCGGATACTGGGAATACCACCAGAAGATGTACGAGCTGCAGCAGCAGACCGTGAAGCCGCACCCCTACATGAGCCGGTGGTACGACTGGGTGATCGACTGGCGCCCGATCTGGTATCTCTACGAGCGGGTCGACGGCGCCCAGCGCGGGGTGCTGCTGCTCGGCAATCCGTTCACGATGATCGCCGGGCTGTTCGCGGTGGTGTGGTGCGGTTTCGCCAGCCTGTTCCAGGGCAACCGCCCGGCGCTGGTGTTCTTCGGGCTCTATGCGGCGACCATCGGCATGTGGATCGTCGCGCCCAAGCCGATCCAGTTCTACTACCATTATTTCCTGCCGAGCTGCTTCCTGCTCGGCGCGCTGGCGGTGGCGCTGGAGAACCTATGGCACGCCGGCTGGCACAAGCTCGCGCTCGGCTCGGTTGTGCTGAGCGTGGTGATGTTCGCGATCTTCTATCCGATCCTCAGCGCCGCACACCTCGCCGGGCCCTATTCCTTCGAACACTGGATGTGGCTGAACAGCTGGCGCTGACACTCAGGCGTAAACGACGCGCGCCTAGTGCTTCTCCCCTGTGATGGTGAAGGATGTGGGGAACTGGCGGCTGCCGCCTTAGTCGGAGCTGGACGGGGGTGATCTCTCGTCCAGACGGGATTTCAGCCCCATTCGAGCGTCCTAGCCCCCAGCACGGGAAGCGCGCTATCCTTCCCCTATCGAGGGGGAAGAATTCTACTTGTACTTGCCCCAGACAAACCGGCTCGACAGTGCGTAATTCCACACCGAACCCAGCACGATCCCCACGATCGCCGAGGGATAAGGGTGGAATCCCGAGCGGACCAGCACCGCGGCCACGCCGATGTTCGACAGCATCCCGACCGAGCAGGTCACCGCGAAGCGCAACCAGCCCTTCAGCAGCGGGCCGAAGCCCTTGAGCCGCTTGTCGGCATAGGTCAGCGAATTGTTGAGCACGAAGTTGAACGTCATCGCGACCATTGCCGCGATCGTCTGGCCGACGTCGAACTCGGTGATCCAGCGGCCGAACACGAAGCCGTCGCCACCGTTGATCCGCAACACGGTGGTCAGCACCGCCATGTGGACGACCACGCCCGCCGCGCCGATCGTGCCGAACAATGCAAAGCGGGTCGGGATGATCCGGCCGAGCCATTTGTCGTAGAGCCCAATCAGGAATTCGAACACCACCGTGCGGTCGAGCTTGCTTTCGCCTTCGGCGCGGCTGGCGAAGGTCAGCGGCAGTTCTTTCACTCGGAGGGGTCCGTCCACGGTTGCGAGGATGTCGAGCAGGATCTTGAAGCCGACGCCCGACAGGCGGTGCGCGTCGGCCCGCAGAATCTTTGCGGGCAGCATGAAATAGCCGCTCATCGGGTCGCTCAGTTCCATGCCGGTGACCTTGCGGGCGAGCTTGTTGGCGAGCTGCGAGCCCTTCTCCCGGCCCTTGCTCGACAGCCCGGCGGCGCTGGCGCCCTCGGCGAAGCGCGAGCCATAGGCGACGTCGTAATCCCCGCTTTCAAGCGCGGCGAGCATCTGCGGCAGCAGTGCCGGATCGTGCTGGTGATCGGCGTCCATCACCGCGACCATCGGGGCGGCGGTTGAGCACATGCCCTCGATCGCGGCCGAGGCAAGCCCGCGCCGGCCGATCCGTTCGATCACTCGCACGCGCGGATCGTCGAGGCTGATCGCGCGTGCCTCGTCGGCGGTGCCGTCGGGGCTGTTGTCGTCGACGATCACCGCTTCCCACTCGACCCCGGCCAGCGCCGCATCGAGCTTCGCGACCAGCGGGCGCAGATTCTTGCGCTCGTTATAGGTCGGCAGGATGATGGCGAGGCGCAAGCTCACAGGCGCGCGACAATCGCGGCGCCGACTTCGGAAGTGCTGGAGCTGCCGCCCAGATCCGCGCCCTTGATCCCGTCCGACAGCGTCTTCGCGACCGCCGCCTCGACCCGCGCGGCCTCGGCCTCAAGGCCGAAGGAATGGCGCAGCATCATCGCGAGGCTCAGCACCATCGCCATCGGGTTGGCCTTGCCCTGCCCCGCAATATCGGGCGCCGAGCCGTGGATCGGCTCGTACAGGCCCTTGGTGCCATATGCGGTCTGGGTCTCGCCGAGCGAGGCGCTGGCGAGCAGGCCGATCGAGCCCACGCACATGCTCGCCTGGTCCGAAAGAATGTCGCCGAACAAATTGCCGGTCACCACCACGTCGAACTGGCCGGGCGCCCGGACCATCTGCATCGCGGCGTTGTCGACATACATGTGGCTGAGTTCGACGTCCGGGTATTCCCGGGCCGTCTCGATCACCACATCACGCCACAGCTGGCTGGTTTCGAGGACATTGGCCTTGTCGACGCTGCACAGGCGCTTGCCGCGGCCCTGCGCGGCGCGGAAGCCGACATGGGCGATGCGGCGGACCTCGTCCTCCGCATAGGACATGAAATCGAAGCCCTGCCGGCGGCCGTCTTCCAGCGTGCGGATGCCCTTCTCGCCGAAATAGACGTCGCCGTTGAGTTCGCGCACGATCAGCACGTCGATCTCGCGAGCGATCTCGGGGCGCAAGCCGCTGAGATCTTCAAGCCCGGGGAACATCGTCGCGGGGCGCAGATTGGCGAACAGGGTCAGCGCCTGGCGCAGGCCGAGGATTGCCTGTTCGGGGCGCAGATGGCGTTCGAGAGCGTCGCAGGACGGATCGCCGACCGCGCCGAACAGAATTGCATCGGCGGCCTTCGCCATGTCGAGCGTTTCCGGTGGCAGCGGATGGCCGTGCCGCTTGTAACCGGCCCCGCCGACATCGCCGTGGGACAGCTCGACACCGGGCAATCGCAGCGCATCGAGCACCAGCAGCGCCTGCTCCATGATTTCCGGACCGATGCCGTCACCGGCCAGAACTGCGATCTTCATGTCTGCATTCGCCCTAGTCTATCCCGCAGAATCGCGCGCGCTCCCATAACATCGCCGCGCCGGTCGGCAAGAAGGTAGCGTTCGAGCGGCACCGAAAGTGCATCGAACGCGGCCAATGCATCGCCGAGTTCGGGCCCTTTCGGTCGCCCGCCCCCACCGTAGCCGAGTTCACGCAGCACCAGCGCCTCATAGCTGACCATCGCCCCCGCCCAGCCGCGCGCGGACGGTGCGTGGCAGATCGCATCGAGCAGCGCCTTCAGCGCCTGGTACAAAGTTGGATAGGTCTGGCGTTCGGGCAGAGCGATCGAAGTGAGCGCACAGGCCCATTCGATCGCCGCCGCCGGCAGCGGCTCGCCCAGCCACGGTCCGCGGCTTTCGAGCAGTTCGAGCCGCGCGAAGGGCAACTGGCTGTCGGATTTGGACCGCAGCTCGGCCTCGACCAGATTGCCCGGGATGACCACCGGCCGCAGCTGCCGCCCCCGCCCCCCGGCGACATAGCCGGCGACAAGCCCATAGTCCTCGGTCAGCAGCCGCGCGATCACCGCCGTCTCGCCATGCGGCCGGGCCGAACAGAGGATCGCTGGGGCGCGGAGGTTCATAGCGGCGATGTGGAGCAGGAACCGCGTCGCAACAAGCTAACCTTGTCATCCCGGGCTCGCCCACCTTGTCATCCCGGACTTGTTCCGGGATCCCCGCTTCCCGATTTCTCTCCAGAACCAGCACGGGCCATTGCGGCAAGCCCCGAAATCTTCGTGTCTTCGTGTGAGCCTTCCTTACCTCACACGAAGACACCAAGATGCCGCGTGAGTCGGTGAGCTCGCCTGGTTCTCCGCGGGGAAAGACAGCGGGACCCCGGAACAAGTCCGGGGTGACTGGGGGGGTTACAGCTGCTCCGGCATGCCAAGATGCGCCAGGTAATCCGGCTTGCCGAGCGAGACGCCATTGGCGCGAAGGATCGCGTAGGCGGTAGTCGCGTGGAAATAGAAGTTCGGCAGCGCGAAATCGCGCAGATAGTCGGCGCCGGTGAAGCGATAGCCCATGCCGTTGGGGAATTTAACCAGCACTTCGCGGGTCTCTGCGCCAGCATAGGCCGAAGCGTCGACGCTTTCGATGAAGGCGATAGTCTTGTCGATCCGCGCCTGCAGCTCGGCGAAACTGGTTTCGGTGTCTTCCATCGCGGGCGCTTCGGTGCCGGTCAGGCGGGCGACCGCGAATTTCGACGAATCGGACACGAACTGGAACTGGCGCGGCAGCGGATGCATGTCTTCGGCGAGACGCGCTTCGAACAGCCCGGCTTCGCTCTTCTCGGCCCCCGCCTTGTCCAGCCAGTTGCGCATATTCCGCAGCGTCTTGATGAAGACCGGTGCCGACGCGTCGTAGATCGTGAAACTCATGGAGACCCTCCTGTGTGGTGGAGGGCCTGTGCACCGGTTTGTTGGACGCTGCTAGGCCGAAACCGCCTCGCTGCAATCGCTGCACAATTCCTGCGCCGGGCGCTTGGATGCAGCCACCAGCGGGCTCTCTTTACGGCCCATGCTCCAGTTTTGCTGCATCCGCACCTTGGGGTTCGGCGCGCACCAGATTTCGCCGGTGCCGTCGATAGCGGTGACCCAGATGAGGTTATGCTCTTGCCCGTAGTCGATCATGCCGATGGCGTAGCCGTCGCCCTTGCCGAGGACGTGGAGCGGAAGCGGGGGATTGAGCTGAGTGAACATGGAACCACCTTTCGCCAGCCCAAACGGGCTGGACTGGCGCGCGGTTCCGGTGGTTTAACCTGGGTTAGCTACTTCTTGGCAGCGGCTTCGAGCGCGGCGAGGCGTTCCGCAAGCTTATCGTTTTCTTCCCGCGCCTTGGACGCCATTTCCTTCACTGCATCGAATTCCTCGCGAGTGATGAAGTCGAGCCCGCCGAACGCGCCCTTGACCTTGTCGCGCGCGCTTTCACGGGCTTCGCGGGTCATGCCGGCGAAGGTGCCCGCGGCGCTGTTCACCAGCTTGACGAAATCGGAGACCATCGGGTTGTCGCTTTGCATCGGTTATCTTCCTAAAGTTTGACCCGCTGCACCGCCCCCGAATAGCCGCTTCCGTCGGCGCCGGGATTGAGCTGCAGGATTTCCCAGTTCAGGTAGGTCGCAAAGCACAGCCACGCAAGGTAAGGCAGCAGCAACAGCCCCGCCTGCCACCGCACCCGCCAGAACAGCGCGACGCTCAGCAGCACCAGCACGTCCATCACCGCGATGATATAGAACGCACCCTCGATCCGGTGGAACGCGAAGAAGATCGGCGACCACGACAGATTGAGCGCCAGCTGGAGTACGAACACGATCAGCGCCGGGGTCCGTCCCCGCGCACCCCAGGCGGCGGCGACGGCCGCCGCGGCGAGGCCCATCAGGATATAAAGGATCGTCCACGCGACTGGGAATGCCACCGGCGGCGGATAGAGCGGCGGCTTCACCAGGCTGGCGAACCACGGATTATCCGCGACCGAGCCCGAAATCTCGGCCGAGGCGAAGCCCAGCAGGAGAATTACGGACACGAAGAACAGCGCCCAACGAAGGAAACTGGCCCTGAGCTGGGCGCGCGAAGCGAGGACGGTCATGCACTCTCCGATTCGATTGGCGGGATATTGGCGAGGCTTGTGCGGGTGGGCAATCGCGCGCGGTGCTTTTCCTGTCCCGCGATGGGTCAGCTACTGGCGCGAAGCCGAGATCAGGAACTCGACATTTCCCTCCGGTCCGGTGATCGGGCTTTCGACGATCCCCTGCACATCCCACCCAGCGCTTTCCAGCCAAGCCTGAACTTCGCCGCAGACCCGCTCGCGCAGCGCCGGATCGCGCACCACCCCACCCTTGCCAACCTCGCCCTTGCCGACCTCGAACTGGGGCTTGATCAGCGCGACCACGCGGCACTGCGGCGCAGCCAGGCGCAGTGGCACTTCGAGCACCTTGGCCAACGAGATGAAGCTCGCATCGCACACCACCCAGCCGCACGGCCGGTCGATCAGTTCGGGCGTCAGCAGCCGCGCGCTGGTCTGTTCGAGCACGGTCACGCGCGAATCCTGGCGCAATTTCCACGCGAGCTGGTTGGTCCCCGAATCGACCGCGAACACGTGGCTTGCGCCGTTGCTGAGCAGCACGTCGGTGAAGCCGCCGGTCGAGCTGCCGATATCCATCGCGGTCGCGCCGGCCGGGTCGAGCCCGAAATGCCCGATCGCATGGGCGAGCTTGATCCCGCCGCGGCTGACCCACGGGTGATCGCGCCCGCGCACTTCTATTCCGGCATCCTCGGCCACCGTCTGGCCCGGCTTGGCGATCTTGGCCTCGCCCGCGAACACCAGCCCGGCCATCACCAGCGCCTGCGCGCGGGTGCGGCTCTCGGCGAGGCCGCGTTCCACCAGCAATTGGTCGATGCGTTGTTTTTTACCCATGAGCACCGCCGATAGAGTGTCGCGTCGGGTTGAGCCAGCGCGGGCTTTCGGCCAAGGATGCGCATGATGAGGTTCCGCCTGCTCCCAGCCCTGCTGCTGACCGCCGCGCTTGGCGCCTGCGTGCCCAAGCCCGCAGTCGTTCCGCCCACCCCCCGGCCAGTGCCCGCGCCGACTCCGGCTCCGGCCCCCGCGCCGCGGCCGACTCCGGCACCGGTGCCGACCTGGTCAAGCTGGATGGACGCGCCGCGCACGCCGGGCGACTGGTTCTACAAGCGCATGGGCCAGGCGACCTATGCGGTCTATGGCAACAGCGACACCGACTTCGTGTTCGTGATGCGCTGCGATCTCACCGCAAGGACCATCGCGCTCGGCCGGGTCAGCGCGCAGACGGCCGCCCGGCCGTTGCGCATCCGCACCGAGACCGCGGAACGCACCGTCACCGCCCTTCCGCGCCAGGGCTCGATCGAGACGCTGCTGGCTTTCGACCTCCAACCGCGCGACCCGCTGCTCGATGCGATGGCTCTCAGCAAGGGCCGCTTCGCGATCGAAGCCGCCGGCGAAACCCCGCTCTACCTCCCGAGCTGGCCAGAGGTCAGCCGGGTGATCGAGGATTGCCGCTAGTTTAGGCATTAACGCTGGATAGCACGCCAGACAGGCTTCCGTCGCGAACCGCAACCATCTCGGCGAAGACGATTCGACACAGCGGACGCTGCCTCACACCATGAACAAATCCCGGCGCATCGCGCGGTTTTCCGCAGGACGTGGCGTGTTTCCGATCAGCATCGGCGGCGGCTCGGTTCGTCTCGAATGCCCTTCGGATCGCCGCAGATGCTTTGGCTTTCTGGTCCGCAGCCGGTCAAAGCGGCCCGGGCGTTTGTTAACTTTTGATATATCCGTGGAGATTTACAACATGGCACTTACCCTGAAAAAGCTGACCATCGGTACCGCCGCCCTGGCCCTTGCGGCGCCGTTCGCAATGGGCATCGCGCAGGCGCAGGACACCACCCCGGCTCCGGAGCCCACCGCGACTCCGGCCCCGACCCCCGAGCCGACCCCGTCGCCCACCGAAACCCCGACCCCGGCTCCGTCGGAATAACGTCCGCGCACAAGCCAAGGCCGCGCCACCTGCCCCGGTGCGGCACCCCCGCGAGCCCGCGCCAACGCGCGGGCTTGCTTCGTTCAGACGGATGGATTCCGGGCAAGAAAAAGGCCCGCGCTTGGCGCAGGCCGGAAGCATTCGATTCTGACGGGGAAAAACATTTTTACAAGTCTTGTGTTGCAGCGCGTCATGACTCACATATCGAGCAGCCGCCAAAAACGGCTTTTGGCTCTAACAGCGCGAAAGGAGGTGACCGATGTCTCATGGTTCAGCAGGGAGGTCGGTACAGTTCCGCACGGAGCATTATCGTCAGATCTGATCGACGATAAAGGTTTCCGTGGGCGGTTCCTTTCCGGCCGCTGACCATGCGAAAGGCCGTCTCCGGTTAGCCGGGGCGGCCTTTCACATTTCTGAAATCCGTGCCCACCACCGGCTCCGCAACGAAGTTACGCAACCCGGCGGAAACCCGCAGAAAACTTACGTTTGCAACCTTCACAACCGCAACTTTACTTGCACTTGCGTAAGGCGGGTTTTTCGGTTTAACCGCTCACCTTGCAATTAGTGAGCATGCTTATCATGGCCGATTTCCCCGCCGCCGAATTCGCCCGCCAAGCCCACCCGGCGCCTACGGACAGCGCCGCGCGCGACGCAGCGCTGACCGATCCGGGCTTCGGCAAGGTGTTCTCTGATCATATGGTCTCGATCGACTGGGTCGAAGGCAAGGGCTGGCACAATGCCGAGGTCGGCCCGCGCCGCCCGCTGGTGCTCGATCCGGCGGCGGCCGTGCTGCATTACGCGCAGGAGATTTTCGAAGGCCTCAAGGCCTACCGCCTGTCCGACGGCGGCATCTCGCTGTTCCGCCCCGACCGCAATGCCCATCGCTTCAACGCTTCGGCCGAACGGCTTGCGATGCCGCACTTGCCGGAAGAAACCTTCATCGGCGCGGTTCGCGAACTGGTGCTGGCCGACCGCGACTGGTTCCCCAACGTCGATGGCGGCTCGCTTTACCTGCGGCCGTTCATGTTTGCATCGGAGCCGTTCCTCGGGGTGCGCCCGGCGAAGGAATACAAGTTCCTGGTGATCGCCAGCCCCGCCGGCAATTACTTCAAGTCGGGTGCCCCGGCGGTCTCGATCTGGGTTTCGGCGGATTACAACCGCGCCGGTCCCGGCGGCACCGGCGCGGCCAAGTGCGGCGGCAATTATGCCGCGAGCCTGGTCCCCCAGGCCGAAGCGATCGCGCATGGCCACGACCAGGTCGTGTTCCTCGACACGGCCGAGCGCAAGTGGATCGAAGAGCTCGGCGGCATGAACCTGTTCTTCGTGTTCGACGACGGCCGGCTGATCACGCCCCCGCTCGGCGGCACGATCCTGCCCGGCATCACCCGCGACAGCATCATGACCCTGGCGCGCGAGGAAGGGCTGAGCGTGCATGAGCAGCTCTATTCGATCGACGAATGGCGCGACGATGCGCGCAGCGGCAAATTGCTCGAGACCTTCGCCTGCGGTACCGCCGCGGTGGTGACGCCGGTGGGCCATGTCGCCGGGCACGACGGCGAATTCACGATCGGCTCGGGCGGCCCCGGCCAGTTGACCAGCAAATTGCGCGAGAAACTCGTCGGCATCCAGCGCGGCACCGTGCCCGACACCCACGGCTGGGTGACGCGGATCGCGTGATGCCGCTGCCGGTCTGCGTCGCGGCCCTCTATCAGTTCACGCCCTTACCCGATCCGGCGGCCCTGCGCGGACCGCTGGCGGAATTGTGCGAGGCCGGCGGCGTGAAGGGCACGCTGCTGCTGGCGCGCGAAGGGATCAACGGGACGATCGCAGGCACGGACGAAGCGATCGCGCGGGTCATCGATCATATCCGTGCGCTGCCGGGCTGTTCGGCGCTGGAACTCAAATACTCCCGCGCCGCCGAAATGCCGTTCCACCGGATGAAGGTGCGGCTCAAGCGCGAGATCGTCACGATGGGTCAGCCCGACATCGACCCGCTCGCGAGCGTCGGCACCTATGTCGCGCCGGAGGACTGGAACGCGCTGATCGCCGATCCGGCGACGATCGTGATCGACACCCGCAACGATTACGAAGTCGCGGTAGGCAGGTTCAGAGGCGCGGTCGATCCGGAGACCGCGAGTTTCCGCGACTTCCCCGCGTGGTTCCGCGCCGAGCGCGAGCGGCTGTTTGGCAACTGCGACGCTCCGAAGGTGGCCCCGAAAGTCGCAATGTACTGCACCGGCGGGATTCGCTGCGAGAAGGCGACCGCCTTCCTCAAATCCGAGGGGATCGAGGACGTATTCCACCTCAAGGGCGGCATCCTCAAATATCTCGAGGACGTGCCCCAAGCCGACAGCCTGTGGGAAGGCGAATGCTTCGTGTTCGACCAGCGGGTCACGGTCGCCCACGGCCTTGCGCCGGGCAGCTACGAACTCTGCCACGCCTGCCGCCGCCCGGTGAGCGATGCGGACAAGGCCTCCGCGCTCTACGAGGAAGGCGTGAGCTGCCCCGCCTGCCACGCCGAACGCAGCGACGAACAACGCGCCGCCTATGCCGAACGCCACCGGCAAGAACGCCTCGCCGGCGAGCGCGGCGAAGCGCATGTGGGCGCGAAGTTCTAGAGCGCCTGCCCCGCCGCGCGCCCGCTCGCCCAGGCCCACTGGAAATTGTAGCCGCCGAGCCAGCCGGTGACATCGACCGCCTCGCCGATCGCGTAGAGGCCCGGTATCTTGCTCGTCTCCATCGTTTTGGACGAAAGCTCCGCCGTGCTGATCCCGCCGGCGGTCACTTCGGCCTTCGCGAGGCCCTCGCTGCCGTTCGGGGTGAAGCGCCAGTCGGCCAGCCGCGCCTCGGCTTCGGCCAGCGCCTTGTCGGACAGGTTCGACAGTTCGCGCTCAAGCCCGATCTGCTCGGCCAGGGTCGCGGCCAGCCGGTCGGGCAGGAATTCGCCGAGCGCGCTGCGCAGGGTCGCACGCGGCCGGCCGCGCTTGGCCTCGGCCAGCCAGCCGCGCTTTGCATCCGGCAGAAAGGCGATCCCGACCTGCTCGCCCCTTTTCCAATAGGACGAGATTTGCAGCATCGCCGGGCCCGACAGGCCGCGGTGGGTGAACAAGGCCGCTTCGCGAAAGCTCGCCTTGCCGCAGCGGGCGATCACTTCCGCCGCGACGCCGGAAAGCTCGCGGAACAGCACCTCGTCCCCGCCCAGCGTCAATGGCACCAGCGCCGGGCGCGGTTCGACCACCTTGAGGCCGAACTGGCGGGCGAGATCGTAAGCGAAGCCAGTCGCGCCCATCCTGGGGATCGAAGGGCCGCCGGTCGCGATCACCAGCGCCGGTGCGCTGGCGCCCGCGACATGGAACTGGCCATCCGCATGGGCAACCTCGCGAAGGTCAGCTCCGCACCGCAACTCCACCCCGCCCTTCGCGCATTCCTCCAGCAGCATCTCGACGATCTGCCGCGCCGAGCCGTCGCAGAACAATTGCCCGAGGGTCTTCTCGTGCCACGCGATCCCGTAAGCCTCGACCAAGCCAAGGAAATCCTGCGGCGAATAGCGGCCGAGCGCCGATTTCGCGAAATGCGGGTTCTGCGACAGATAGCGGTCCGCGGCGGTGTGGATGTTGGTGAAATTGCACCGTCCGCCCCCCGAGATCAGGATCTTCTTGCCCGGCGCGTCCGATTTCTCGAGCAGCAGCACGCGCTTTCCGCGCTGCCCGGCGGTGGCGGCGGCCATCATCCCGGCCGCGCCGGCACCCAGCACGATTGCGTCGTAAGTTTCTGGCATCAACGTCGCCTAGACATTGTGCGCGGCGAAATCTCTCCCTTTCGTCATTGCGAGGAGGTGAAGCCGACGAAGCAATCCCCGGGCGTCGCGCGCTGATGCTCTGCTTCGCTTCGCTCGCAATGACGAGGTTTTAGGAGAGGCGCACCACACTCTCCGTCAGCCGCGCGACTTCGCCCATGTCGTGGCTGACATAGAGCACCGGCAGCTGCAGCTCGCCGCGGATGCGTTCGACCGCTTTCAGGATCTCCTCCGACCGCGCGGCGTCGAGCGAGGTCAGCGGTTCATCCATCAGCAGGAACTTCGGCGCGGACAGCAGCGCGCGCCCGATCGCAACCCGCCGCGCCTCGCCGCCCGAAAGCGTCGCGGGCATGCGCTCGAGCAGATGGCCGATGCCGAGGAAGTCCACCACCTCGCTTTGCCCGATCCAGCGCTCTTGCACCGGGTGCAGCCTTGCGCCGTAGGCGAGGTTGGCGCTCACCTTCATATGCGGGAACAGCCGGCCCGACTGGAACACGTAACCCGCGCGGCGCTGCTCGGGCGGAAGGTCGATCCCGGCCGCGCTGTCGAACAGCACCCGGCCGCCGATGGCGATATGCCCGGCATCGGGCCGGATCAGCCCGGCAATGCAGTTGAGCGTGGTGGTCTTGCCCACGCCCGAGGGTCCGACCAGCGCGACCAGGGGCGCGTCGGACTTTACCTCAAGCGCGATCTCGGCCTCGCCGATCCGGTGTCGCAGTTCTATCTCAAAGGACATGCGCGCGCCTCACTCCCGAGCGCCGCACCAGCCATTCGCTCGCGATCAGCGCCGCCAGCGACAGCACCACCGAGATCACCGCGAGGCGCGTTACTCCCACTTCGCCGCCGGGCACCTGCAGGCCGGTGTAGATCGCCAGCGGCAAAGTCCGCGTCTGGCCGGGGATGTTGGAGGCGAAGGTGATGGTCGCGCCGAATTCGCCAATCGAGCGCGCGAAGCCGAGCACCGCCCCGGCCAATATCCCGGGCACAGAAAGCGGCAGGGTGATCGTGAGGAAGGCGCGGAAGCGCCCTGCACCGAGCGTGCGCGCGGCTTCGACCAGCCGCCGGTCCACCGCCTCGATCGACAGGCGCATTGCCCGCACCATCAGCGGCAGCGCCATCACCGCCGCCGCCAGCGCGGCGCCGGTCCAGCGGAATACCAGCGTGATCCCGAACCAGTCATCGAGGAACCCGCCGATCGGCCCGTTGCGCCCGAACAGCAGCAGCAGCACCCAGCCGGTCACCACCGGCGGCAGCACCAGCGGCAGATGCACCGCTGCATCGAGCAGCAGCACGCCCGGAAAGCGCCGGCGCGCAAGCACCCAGGCGAGCGCATAGGCGAGCGGCATGGTCAGCGCCATCGCGACCAGGCTGACCTTCAAGGACAGCCCGACGATCGCCCATTCTTCCGGAGTCAGCATAGGCTCATCGGGGCTGCGAGAAGCCGTGCTTCGCGAAGATCGCCTGCGCTGCCTCTCCGCCGAGGAATTCGAGGAACGGCTGCGCGTCGGCGCTCTTCGACGTCTTCAGGACCGCGGCCGGGTAGAGGATCGCCGGGTGGCTGGTTTCGGGGAAGGTCGCGACCACCCGCACCTTGTCGCTCGCCTGCGCATCGCTGCCATAGACGATCCCGAGCGGCGCCTCGCCGCGTTCGACCAGCGCCAGCGCCGCACGGACGTTCTCACCCGGGGCGAGCCGGTCCTCGGCGAATTCCCACAACCGCAGATTGAGCAGCGCCGCCTTGCCGTATTTGCCCGCCGGAACGGCGGCCGGATCGGCGATCGACAGCGGGCCCTTGCCCAGCGCGGTGAAGAAGGCGGTGCGGTCGGTCAGCTCGAACTTGTCCGCACTCCCCGCCGGAGCGATCAGCACCAGCGTGTTGCCAAGCAGATCCTCGCGCGTATCGGTCTTGACCAGCCCGGCCTTGTCGAGCGTGTCCATCCAGTCCTCGTCGGCCGAGATGAACAGATCGCCATCCGCCCCGCTTTCCGCCTGCCGCGCCAGCGCGGAGGAGGCGGCATAGACCAGCACCGGCTTTGCATGGCCCTGCTTCGCCCAGGCATCGGCCGCCTCGTCGAGCGCGCCCTGCAAGCTCGAGGCCGCAAGCACAGTCGGCGGCGGGCCGCCCGGCGCCTTGTCCGCTCCCGAGCAGGCGGCGAGCACCAAGCCGGTGAACAGCGCCGTGAACAGTGCCAGGAAGTGGGTGACCATGCGGGACATCGGGTGCCTTTCGAGCGAAGCTGTAGTCCCGTGAATATAACAGGACGCGAAAGCAAGTCTTCCGCGCACGTGAAAGCTTCAAATCCCCGCGCATTGGAGTAAATCTCCCAAACGGAAACGGAGGCTCCCATCGCAAAGCTCGATTTGAAACTGCGGCTGATGTCCGGCGCCGAGATCGCGATGGGCCCGGGCAAGGCCGATCTGCTCGATGCGATCGAAGCGGCCGGCTCGATCTCCGCCGCCGCGCGCAGCATGGGGATGAGCTACCGCCGCGCGTGGCTGCTGGTCGATGCGATGAACCGCTGTTTCACCGAGCCGCTGGTGGAGACCCACCCCGGCGGCGGGCAGCAGGCTGGCGCGAAGCTCACCGAGAAAGGCCGGCAGGTGCGCGAGGCCTATCGTGCGCTGGTCGAAATGGCGACCCAGGGCGCGCAGGGCGTCGCGCTCGGCACACTCACCCGCTCGCTGAAAGCCTGACTCCCCGCCCTGCAAATATTCGTTTGCTTGCCGCCTCGCGCTGCCCATGTTCATTGCCGCGCTAACGAAATTCCCGAGAGGAGCATCCACCCATGTCCGACGACGTCTATACCCCGCCCAAGGTCTGGACCTTCGATCCCGAGAACGGCGGCCAGTTCGCCGGGATCAACCGCCCGACCGCCGGGCCGCGCGAAGAGCATGAGCTGCCGATCGGCGAACATCCGTTCCAGCTTTATTCGCTCGGCACGCCGAACGGGGTGAAGGCCACGATCATGCTCGAGGAACTGCTCGAGAAGGGCTTTTCGGGCGCCGAATACGACGCGTGGATGATCAAGATCTTCGCCGCCGAGCAGTTCTGGTCGGGCTTCGTCGACATCAATCCGAACAGCAAGATCCCGGCGATGGTCGACCGCAGCGGGTCCGAGCCGTTCCGCATCTTCGAAAGCGGCGCGATGCTGGTCCACCTCGCCGAGAAGTTCGATTATCTGCTACCGAAAGAGCCGCGGGCGCGCGCCGAAACCTTCAGCTGGCTGATGTGGCAGATCGGCAGCGCGCCGTTCATGGGCGGCGGCTTCGGGCACTTCTACGTCTACGCGCCCGAGCGCTACAAATACCCGATCGACCGCTATGCGATGGAAACCAAGCGCCTGTTCGACGTCGCCGACCGTGAGCTCGCGAAGACCGAATATCTAGCCGGGGCGGACTACACGATCGCCGACATCGCCGCCTACACCTGGCTCGGCAATCTCTATCACGGAGCCTACAACCGCTGCGACATCTTCCTCAGCCTCGACGAATACGAGAACGTCGGCCGCTGGGTTAAGACGATCGACAAGCGCCCCGCGGCGATCCGCGGGCGTCTGGTCAACACCCAGGCTCTGCCGGAACGCCACTCGGCCGCCGACTTCGACACGGTCGAGGACCGCAGCCTGTTCGATCCGGTGCGCAAGCGACCGGACGTACTGTAACCAACAGATCCTCCCTGTCGCGAGGCGATGGGGAGGATCATACTTCCCTTCACCGGGAGGTCCGCTATAGGGACGCCTCGCGGACGATGCTGGGGCGTCGCCAAGTGGTAAGGCACCGGTTTTTGGTACCGGCATTCGCAGGTTCGAATCCTGCCGCCCCAGCCAGCAGCTCGGCCAAAAGCTCCGGGCCAAGGCCGTACGAGAGGATTTTCGATGTCGACCCCCGCTGCGCGCCTCGCTTTCTTCAAGCTCAACGTGCCCGACATGGACAAGGCCCTCGCTTTCTATGGCGCGGTGTTCGGCCTCGCGGTGACCGCGACGTTCGATGAAGACGAGTTCCTCGAACACATCCTCGGCACGCCCGGACAGCAGGACGGGCTGAACCTGATCCTGGTGCAGTACAAGGACGGGCGCGAAGTGGCGGTCGGGCCGGGCCACGGCCCGGTCGGCTTCATGACCGACGACATCGACGCCCTGTTCGCCCGCGCCATTGGCGCGGGCGCCAATCCGATCGTGCCGGTGTTCGATCTCGGCCCGGTAAAGGTCGGGATTTTCCTCGATCCCGACGGGCACGAAATCGAACTGGTCCAGCAGAACGCGGCCTGACTCCCGCCCGCGCACCGCGTCGCGGTCAGGCTTCGGCGGGCTTCTGGCGCTTCTGCGGCAGCAAACTCGGCTCGGGCGCGAAGACCCCGAGCAGCGCGATCAGCACCGCGACCCCGACCGCTAGCAGCGCGATCCAGCTCATGATCAGCTCGAGCGGCAGTTTCATCCGCACCGCCATGCCGCCGGCGAAGGGCGCCAGCGCGATCCCGGCGATCCGCCCCCAGCCCCCGGCCCAGCCGATCCCGCTGGAGCGCAATTCGGGCGGATAGGCCAGGGTCGCAAGATTGTTGATCCCGGTCTGCCCGCCGACTTGGGTGAAATTCCATACGATCAGCGCGCCCAGGAATACCCCGCTGGTGAACGGCACCTGCCCGAGCAGGTACAGCGACACCGCCTCGACCGCGAAGAACAGCACGATCAGCCAATAGGCGTTCACCCGGTCCATCAGATAACCCATGATCAGCGTACCGGTGGCCCCACCGGCGAAGGAGATCATCGCCGAGACCGCGAATTGCTGGATCGGGATCCCGCCCAGTTCCTGGAAGAAGGTGGGCATCCAGTTGGTCAGCAATGCGATATTGCCAAGCGACAGGAAGCAGGCGAGCCACAGCAGGATGGTTTGCAGCAGATAGCGCTTCTGCAGCAGGGCGAACGGGCCGCCCTTGCCGGAAGAAGGCCGCGCTTCGCCGAGATGAAAATCCTCCCCGCCGTGGATCGGCACCCCGGCGTCGATCGCGCGGATCGTGGCCGGGATCTTCGGGTCGCGCGGATTGCGCGAAAGGCGGAAGGCGAGCGATTCGGGCACCAGCAGCAACAACGGCAGAGCGAGGAAGCCGAGCACGCCGCCGACCCAGAAGCCGATCTGCCAGCCGTAGAGATCGAGCAGCCAGGCCGCGATCGCCCCGCTCGCCGCATTGCCGGCGGAGAAGAATACCAGCGCGAAGGCCATGAACAACGCCCGCCAGCGCTTGGGCGTCATCTCCGAGATCAGCGCGAGCCCGATCGGCAGCATCGCCGAGAAGAATATCCCGGAAAGCCCGCGCAGGATCGCCATATGGGTCACCGTGTCGGACCAGACGGCGACGATCGAGAGGATGCCGAAGCACAAAGCGCACAGGCCGAGCACGGGCTTGCGTCCGATCCGGTCGGCCAGCGGCGGCATCAGGAAGGCGCCGAGCGCCATGCCGGCGTAGGTCCAGAAGATCACCACATCCATGTCGGCCGGCTCGGCATGCAGCCCGTGCGCGATCGCCGGCAGGATCTTGCCGAAGAAATACATGTCGAAGCCGTCGATGAAGAGCACCAGCGAGCAGACCACCAGCATCAGGATTTCGCGCCAGCCTATCTGGCGCTCGTCGATGAATGCCTGGACGTCGAAACGCGCCTGTGGATCGGCGATGCTCGCCATGGATATCCCTCCCGATGTTTCTGTTTGGGAGGGAGAGTGACGGCGCGCCGCGCCGCCGTCAATCGCCGCCGGTGCCGGAGGCCTGCACTTGAGGATGATGCGGCTCGAGGATCATCACATTGTTCTCCACCCGCCACCCGCGCAGGCGGGAGAGCAGGTTCATGCCGAGCACGTTGGTCGGCCCGATGTTGGGCGCGATCGCCGCGTCCAGCCCGCGCGCGGTGACGCTGCCAAAGCTCAACTCGCCGATCGTGCCGAGCTGGGCCGAAACCGGTCCGTTGGCGGTCTGCATCATCACCGGCAGGCCGCCTTCACGCCCGTTGAGCCCGACCTTGCGCGCGGTCTCGGCATTGAGCGTGGTCAGGGTCGCGCCGGTATCGACCAGGAAGCGCGCGGGCACGCCGTTGACCTTGGCACTGACCCAGAAGTGCCCGTCATCCGCCAGCGGCACGCGCGTCTCACCGCCTTCGACCACTTGCTGCGGCAGCCCAATCGCGGGCAGCGCGACATCGAAGCGCGGATCGAAGCGCGACACCTGCAGCACCACCGCGACGAAGATGCCGACCAGCATCAGGGGCGATCCGCCGCGCGCCAGCCTTCCGACAGCCGGCGCGAAGCGGCCGACGATTCCGCCCGCAAAGCCGAGCACCATCGCCGCCACGGTCGCCAGCAGCAGCCCGTGGTGCGGCACGTCAGCGAGGAAGGCGGCAATAGTGTCCCAGTAGGTCGTGAGGTTCATCGCCGCGATATAGGGAGACAAGGCTTGCCGCGCCATGAAGGCGTAGCAGACCGGGGGCCGTAACGACTCAGGCCGCCTCGCGCACCTTGTTGCGGCCGGCTTCCTTGGCCCTGTAGAGCGCCTTATCGACCCGCGCGAGCAGCTGCGCGGCGTCGTCGCTGCCGCGCCACAGCGCGTAGCCGATGCTGGCGGTGACTCCGGGCAACCCGCCCTCGGAGCTTTCCTGCTCGATCGCGTGGCGCAGGCGTTCGGCCGCGGCTTTGGCTTCGTCGGCCCCGGCGCCGGGCAGCAGCCAGACGAATTCCTCGCCGCCCATCCGCCCGATCAGGTCGCTGGCGCGCGCCTGGGCACGGGCGATGTCGGCGATCCGCATCAGCACGTCGTCGCCGATCTGGTGCCCGCGGGTGTCGTTGACCCGCTTGAAATGGTCGATGTCGAACGAGATCACCGCCATCCCGCGGCCGTCCTGCTGGGAGCGGCGGACGTTCTTTTCGAGCTGGGTAATCGTGCGCCGGCGGTTGGCCAGCCCGGTGAGCGGATCGGTATGGGCGAGATATTGCGCCTCCGCCGCCAGCCGCATCGCGCGGGTGCGTTCCTTGTCCAGCGCTTCCTGCCGCTGATGATGTTCCGTGACGTCCATCACCACGCCGAACATCTGCGAGAGATCGCCGTCCTCGGAGAAGTTGTTGGTCGCATACATCTTCAGGATGCGCTCGTCGCCATGCGGTGGGCGAATGCGGTATTCGAAGCTGTAGGGGGCCTTGTCGCTCGAATGATGGGCGAGCTGGCCGAACAATTCGTCGCCGCCGTCGGGCAGCATCGCCTTGATGTCTCCCGGGTCGCGGCCCAATGTCGGGTCAAGCCCATTGATCAGGAACATCTGGCGCGACCAGTCCTGCTCGCCGCTGCGCGGATCGTAGCGCCAGCGGCCGATCCGGGCGACTTCCTCGGCCATGTTGAGCAGCAGCAAATTCTCGCGCATGCGTGCATTGCGGGCCTTGAGCCGCAGCGCCAGCCGGTCGTTCTGAACCAGCAGCGCCGCCAGCGGCAGCGAGGTGGCCACCATACCCAGCATGAACAGTTGCAGCACGATGCCCGCCTCGAACGGCGGCATGTGCGAGAGGTAGGCCGCCGGGGATGCCTGGCCGACCGAATGAAGCGTGCCTGCCAGCCCGAAAACGACCACTCCGCAGGAAGCTCCGATCTGGCCGTAACGGGTGACAATGAACACGAGCACCATCAGCACCAGCGAGACCGCCGGCACCTGGCGGGTGTCGAGGGTTGCGAGGGAGAGCGCGAACAGCACCGCCAGCGATACGAAGAACAGCTTGGGAACGGTGGTGACGCTCGCATCCCCGCGGCGCAATTTCTGCACCCAGTCGTTGAGGTAGAGCAGGATCGGCGCGCCCACCGTAGTGCCGAGCATGGTCGCAAGAACCCACCACACGAACTGAACCGTGTTCTGATGCGGACGGAACGGCAAGGAGATCAGCGCGCTCGCGAGCGATCCCGCGACCACGCCGAGGAACATCATCACCATGTCCCGCAAGCGCAGCGTCTTGATTCCGCGCCGTCCGACCACCCATCGGGCGACGGTCACCACGATCAGCGGCTCGCTGAGATTGGCGACGACGTAGCCCGCGGATCTCAGCGGGCTCAGTTGGAACCAT
This sequence comes from Candidatus Andeanibacterium colombiense, assembly GCA_029202985.1. Lineage (GTDB taxonomy): Bacteria > Pseudomonadota > Alphaproteobacteria > Sphingomonadales > Sphingomonadaceae > Andeanibacterium > Andeanibacterium colombiense. The sequence continues at coordinate 820,291 of CP119316.1, forward strand.
GCATTGATCAGCAGATTGCCCAGCGCGAGCGCTAGCAGCACCGGAAAGCGCTCGCCCTTGCGGGCCAGGAACAGCGCCGAAGCGGCAATCGCGCTGGGGAACCACAGCAGCAGCACCCCGCCCATGGCGTCGCGCAGCGCGAACGACGCCATTGCGCTGGCCGCCCAAACCAGCGCGACGACCGCCGCAAAACCCTTTCGCTTGGGGAGCCTCAAGCCCATTCCCTCACCTTTACAACCGGCGGGCGATAGCAGGCAGGAATGAAGCTATAGTAAACCGGATGCGACCAGCGGTTTACTTTTCGGCCGACCGTGTCCCTCGCTCCCCTCCCGAACCGGGAGGGAGGGGAGCGACAGGATCAGGCCGCGTCGGCCTGGCGCTGCTGGGCTTCGAGATTGAGCATCTCGGCCAGCAGGAACGCCAGTTCGAGCGACTGCGCCGCATTGAGCCGCGGATCGCAATGGGTGCGATAGCGGTCGCCCAAAGCCTCGTCGGTGATCGCGACCGCACCGCCGGTGCACTCGGTCACATCCTGCCCGGTCATCTCGATATGGATGCCACCGGCATGGGTGCCCTCGCCGCGATGAACGGCGAAGAAGCCGCGCACCTCGGCCAGAATCCGATCGAACGGACGGGTCTTGAGCCCGCTTTCGGCCTTGATCACATTGCCGTGCATCGGATCGCAGCTCCACACCACCGGATGGCCTTCGCGCTTCACCGCGCGAACCAGACGGGGCAGCCCGGCCTCGACCTTGTCGTGGCCGAAGCGGGTGATCAGCGTCATCCGCCCTTCCTCGCGGCCCGGGTTGAGCGTGTCGAGCATCTTGAGCAGCGCGTCGGGCTCGAGGCTCGGGCCGCACTTCATCCCGATCGGATTGCCGACCCCGCGCAGGAACTCGACATGGGCCGATCCATCGAACCGGGTGCGGTCGCCGATCCACAGCATGTGTGCGCTGGTGTCGTACCAGTCGCCAGTGAGCGAATCCTGCCGGGTCAGCGCCTGCTCGTAAGGGAGCAGCAGCGCTTCGTGGCTGGTATAGAAGCTGGTCGTCTTGAGCTGCGGCGCATGCTCGGGGTCGATCCCGCAGGCTTCCATGAAGTCGAGCGCTTCGCCGATCCGGTCGGCGATATCCTTGAACCGGTCGGCCCACGGGCTGCGGCCCATGAAATCGAGCGTCCAGCGATGCACCTGACGCAGGTTGGCATAGCCGCCGCCGGCGAAGGCGCGCAGCAGGTTCAGCGTCGCGGCGGACTGGCTGTAGGCGCGGATCATTCGCTCCGGATCGTTGCGGCGGGTCGCCTCTTCGAACTCGATGCCGTTGATGATATCGCCAAGATAGCTCGGCAGCTCGACCCCGCCGATCGTCTCGGTCGGGGCGCTGCGCGGCTTGGCGAACTGGCCGGCCATGCGCCCGACCTTCACCACCGGCTGCTTCGACGCGAACATCATCGCCGCCGCCATCTGCAGCAGCACGCGGAAGGTATCGCGGATGTTGTTCGGGTGGAATTCGGCGAAGCTTTCGGCGCAGTCCCCGCCCTGGAGCAGGAAACCGCGGCCGTGGCCGACCTCGGCCAGCTCCGCCTTGAGCGCCCGCGCCTCGCCCGCAAAGACGAGCGGCGGATAGCTCGACAGCGTGTTCACTGCCTGATCCAGGGCCAGTTCGTCTTCATAGGCCGGCAGGTGCTTCGCTTCGAAGCCCTTCCAGCCCTCGGGTGTCCAGTTGGTAGCCACGGGGTGCTCTCTACAATAGCGGAAGGCGGCGCAAATAGGCGCTGTGCCCCGCAATTGCAAAGGTTACTCTCTCAACCAGTCTGATCGGATTTGCCTGTCTTAGCGCACCGCAGCGGGAGAACCGGCCGGAAGCGGCTCGATCGCGGTCGCCAGCTGCTGGCCCTGGGGGATCACCGCGATCCTGAGCCCCTGCCCAGCCGGAAGATATTGCTTTGCCAGTTCTTGCACCCTCTGCGGGGTTATCGCGGTGTAATCGTCCATCAGGCTCGGCAGTTGCTTCAGGCGGCCCGGTTCGATGGTCGAGCCGCCAACCAGGTCCATCCAGAACTGGTGACCGTTCACCACGCGGTTGAGCAATTGCTTGAACGGTTCGGTCACCCGCTCCAGCTCGTCGGCGGTCGGACCGGTAGCCGCGAGATCGGCGGCGATCTTGTCCGCCACCGCGAAGAACCGCGGCACCATCTCGGGCTTGAGCTGGGCGACCGCGATCATCCGCCCGCCGCTGTCGACGTCCGCCGGCCAGGTCGAATTGACGAACGGGGTGTAGCTTGCCCCGGCCGCTTCGCGCATCGCATCGAGCAGGCGGTTGGAGAAGACTTCGGCCAGCACGTCGAGCTGGCGCGAGACCGCCAGCCCCTCGACCCCGCCGCCGAGCTTCCACGCAACCACCGCCGCGGCCTGATCCGCCTCGCCGTGGTGATAGAGCACGATCGGAGCAGCCGGGATTGGAGTGAACCCGACGCCGCGCGCCAGCGCATCGGCCGGGATCGGGTCGCGCGCGGGAAGCGCGCCGAAGGTCTTTGCGAGGGCTGTGTCGGTCGCGGCGGGGTCAATATCACCGAACACCATCACTTCCACCGGACCCTGGCGCAGCAGCGGCTCCCACACCTTGCGGAAGCCCGCCGGTGTGGTCTTGGCGATTTCGGCGGGGGTGGGGGTATGGAAGCGCTGGTCGCGGTCGCTGACGACATAGTCGAGATCGCGCCCGATCACGCTGCTCGGGTCGGAACTGAGGCTGTCGTAGCCGATCTGGCTGAGCGCCTTGGCCCGTTCGACCGGGGCGGAGTCCCAGCGCGGCTGGGCAAGCTTGGCGGCGAAGAGATAGAGCTGGTCCGCCAAATCCTCCTTGCGGGTATCGGCGGACAGGGTGAACGCGCCGTCCTCGATGTCGAAATCGAAGCCGAGCTTGCGCCCGGTCGCGGCGACATCGAGATCGTTGGCGTCGAGCGAACCGAGGCCGGAGGCAATCAGCGCCGACTGGCCGAGCGAGATATAGGGCGCATCCTGCTGGCTGAAGCCGCGGAAACCGCTGCCGAAACGCACCCGCACCGTGACCCGCCCGGGCTCGTTCTCGGTCCGCCACACCAGCGCATGAACGCCATTGGCGTAATCCTGCTGCTGGATATCGAGCACCCCGATCTGATGCCGCGCGACCGCCGCCTGTTCCTTGCCGATCGGCGGAAGCGTGGCGAAGGAGATCGTCTGCGCCGCGAGCCGCGAATTGCCGGCCGCCGCGGGCTTCGCCAGCAAAGCCTGGCGCAAGGCGCCCTCGTCCTTCGCATCGGCCGCGTCCGGCGTCAGCAGGAATCCGCGGGTGACGGTGCCGGTGAATAGTGTCTTGGTGTGATCGAACACCGCGGCCGGGGTGAACCGGTCGCGCATGCCGCGGAAGATGCCGAGGAAGGTTTCCGGCGAGGCGACCGATTCGCGGATATCGACCGCGCCGACCAGATCGTCGGCCAATTGACTGCCCGGCTGGTTGATCCGCTGCTGGTAGTAATTCTCGTAATTGACATCGATCTCCGCGACTTCGCGGTCGATCTCCGCTTGGGTCGGCGGGCTGCTCTGCGCATCGGCGATCACCGCCCGCACGTCCCTCACCGCCGTACGCCAGTCCTTGCCGAGCGGGGTGATGTTGATGAAGGTGCCTTCGGCCGAACGACTGATCTCCTGCTGCCCGACATTGGCCAGCACGTAGGATCCGCCGCTTCGGGCGCGCGCCTCCAGCCGGCGGTTGACGATCGCCAGCGCGACCTGGTCGATATAGCGCTGGCGGTTCATCTCGAGATTGTCGGCCGGCTTGCCCCACGGACGCAGGATGCCGATCATCACCTGGCGCGGCAGATCGGGCTCCACCAGCACCTTGGTGCCATCGACCGGATTGGCCGGATCGGCGCCTGCCGGAGCTTGCGGACGGCCGAAATCGGGCGCCGCAACGTGCGCGCCCTTGCCTTGCCAGTCACCGAACCAGCGTTCGATCAACGCGGCGAAATCCCGCGGATTGCCGTCACCGGCGATCACGATTACCGCGTTCTCGGGCCGGTACCACGCATCGTGGAAGGCCCTGACACCGTCGCTGGTGGCCGCGTTGAGCGTCGCATCGGTGCCGATCGGGGTGCGGTCCGCCAGCAACTGGTCCTTGTAGAACAGCGCGCCGGTGGCATCGCTCACGCGCCGGCCGGGGCCGCCGTTGTCGCGCTTCTCGGCCAGCACGATCGGCACTTCGGCCGCGATGTTGGCGGCGCTCAGCGCCGGCTCGCGAATCATGCCCGAAAGCAGCTTCATGCTTTCGTCGAGCTTGGCCGTGTCGGTATTGGGCAGGTCGAGCTTGTAGACCGTCTCGGTCGCCGAGGTGTTCGCATTGGTATCCGCGCCGAGCCGCGCGCCAAGCCGCTGCCACGTCGGGATCGCCTGCGCATTGGCGAGATATTTGGATTCGCGGAAGGTCAGATGCTCGATCAGATGGGCAAAGCCGCGCTCCGAATCTTTCTCGTTGAGGGAGCCGGCGTCGATCCTCACCCGGATCGAGACCTGGCCCGGCGGCACCTGGTTGTTGCGCACCGCATAGCGCAGGCCGTTGGGCAATTCGCCGAACAGCCAGCCCTGATCGTGCGGAATGTCAGTTCCGCGGTAGATCCACGGATCGTCGGGCTTGAGCGTGGTGGGCGGCGGCAGGGTCGCGGCCGGGATCGGCAGCGCCAGCGGATCCGCAAGTTGCGGAAGCTGCTGCTCCGGCACCGGCTGGATCTGGGGATGGGGGAGCTGGGTCTCGGCCCGAACCGGCGCCTGCGCGACCAGCGCCAGAACGAGGAACGGCGAGAGGAACCGCGCGGCGCGGGAAGAAATCGTCATATGGGTGGTAATAGGAGCCCGAGGGATGAAGGGATAGTGAATGGCAAACAACAACCGCTTGCTTGCCGGTAAACCCCCGGCGCCCTACATTCGTTCCATGTTCATCGAAACCGAAACCACTCCGAACCCGCTGTCGCTGAAGTTCCTGCCCGGCCAGGTGGTGATGGACGCGGGCACCCGCGAATTCGCCTCGCCCGAAGCGGCCGAGGCCTCACCCCTTGCCGAAGCGATCTTCGACACAGGCGACGTCACCAACGTGTTCTACGGGCGCGATTTCATCTCGGTCACCGCCGCACCCGGGGGCGACTGGTCCGCGCTCAAACCGCAGGTGGTGGCGATATTGCTCGACCATTTCGTCAGCCAGGCGCCGCTCTTCGCAGCCGGCACGGCAGCGGGCATCTCGGTTCCGGCCGAAGACGCAGTCGATGACGATCCGGCCGATGCCGACATCGTCGCCCAGATCCGCGAATTGCTGGAAACCCGCATCCGCCCGGCGGTGGCCGGCGACGGCGGCGACATTCAGTACCGCGGCTTCCGTTCGGGCGTGGTTTACCTGACGATGCAGGGTGCCTGCTCGGGCTGCCCGTCCTCGACCGCGACGCTCAAGCACGGGATCGAGGGGCTGCTGAAGCATTACGTCCCCGAAGTTACCGAAGTGCGTGCCGCCTGAAATGGGGCAACCGCTCGACGACGCCGCGCTCGATCAGCTTTTTCGCACCGCCCGCACCTACAATGGCTATCTCGACCGACCGGTAAGCACCGATCAACTTCACGCAATCTGGGACCTGATGAAGTTCGGCCCGACCTCGGCCAACCAGATGCCGGCCCGGGTTCTGTGGCTGACCACGAGTGAGGCCAAGGAGCGGCTGGCCCGCCATGCGGCCGCCAATGGCGACAAGATCCGCAAGGCCCCGGTCAGCGTGGTGATCGCGATGGACGAGCATTTCCATGAGCACCTGCCGTGGCTGTTCCCCCATACCGACGCGCGCAGTTGGTTCCTCGGCGACGAGAAGGAAGCGCTGCGCAAGGCGTCCGCGTTCCGCAACTCGACCCTTCAGGGCGCCTATTTCATCCTTGCGGCGCGTGCACTCGGGCTCGACACCGGGCCGATGTCGGGCTTCGACAACGCGGCGGTGGACGCCGAGTTCTTCGCCGAAGAGCCGAAGTGGAAGAGCAATTTCATCTCGACCCTCGGCTACGGCGATCCCGCGACGATCTTCGGCCGCAGCCCGCGCCCCGATTTCGAGGTCTTCAACCGCGTCCTCTAACGCGCTAGCCCCATTCCGATGAAAACGCTGGTTATCGATAGCGCCACCGAGGCCTGCTCGGTCGCCCTGCTTGACGGGGACCATCCCGTCTTGGGCGAATTGCGTATGCTCGGGCGGGGCCATGCCGAACATCTGGTGCCGATGATCGCGGCCCTGCCCGGCAAAGGCCGCGCGGACAGGATCTGCGTATCGCTCGGACCCGGCAGCTTCACCGGCGTCCGCATCGGCCTTGCTGCCGCCCGCGCGCTGGGGCTGGCGTGGAAGGTCCCGGTACTCGGGTATCCGACGCTCGCGCTGGTCGCATCGATCGCGCGCACCGAGCGGCCCGGCCCGGTAACGGTGTGTATGACCGGCGGCCATGGTGAATGGTTCGTGCAGGATTTCGATGGCGATGGCATGCCGGAAAGCGCGCTCCGCTCGCTCGCACCCGATCGGGCGAATGCCGCGCATGACATCGTCGCCGGCACCCAGGCCGAGGCGCTGGTTGCCGGGAGCGGCCACGGCATCGCCCTGCCCCTATGGCCCGACGCGCGGCGGATGGATTTGCTTCCGCCGGCCCTGCTGCGAGCCGACCTCGCCCCGATCTATGGCCGCGCGCCCGACGCGAGACTGCCCGCATGACGGCCCGCGACGAGGTCGATCACATCATGGAGGTGATGGAGACGGCCTTCGACCCCGCCTATGGCGAGGCGTGGAGCCGCCGCCAGGTCTCGGACGCGGTGATTCTCGGCAACTGCCGCGCGCTGCTGCTGGACGCGGATGGGCGCCCGCGCGAGCGCGAAAGCGACGCCGCGGGGTTCCTGCTCTCGCGCGCGACGCTGGACGAGGAAGAACTGCTGCTGATTGCGGTACGCCCGGACTTTCGCGGCCAAGGTATTGGCGGTGCCCTGATCGAGCGCTTGATTGCCGAGGCGAAAATGCGCGGGATCGTTCGACTTTTTCTTGAGATGCGTGAAGGAAATCCTGCGGAATTCCTCTACCGTAAATATGGTTTTAAACCTATCGGGCGGCGGAAGAATTACTATAATCGCGGTTCTATTCCCGGAATCGACGCGATCAGCTTCGCTCTTTCTTTCTAAAGATTTACGTTTGCATTAAATTTCGCGCATATTGTTAACTTTTCTCATTGTTGCACTTGAAACGTATAACAATTGATGCAATGGCGGTAACCTCGCCACGTGCGAGTAGAAACACGTATTTGCGACATCCCCCCTTCGCAAGAAATTGAGGACATTATGGACACTACCGAAGCCGACATGGCCGAGACGCTGATCACGCTAACCTCGGACATCGTTGCCGCGCATGTGAGCAACAACAATGTCGCGGTCGAAGAAGTACCCGCCCTGATCCAGAATATTTACGGTGCGCTCGCAAGCCTCGGCCAGAAGATCGAGCCGGTTGCCGCGCCGCTGGAACCCGCCGTGTCGATCCGCTCCTCGGTCAAGCCTGACAGCGTCACCTGCCTCGAATGCGGCAAGAAGATGAAGATGCTCAAACGTCACCTCTCCACCGATCACGGCATGTCCACCGATGATTATCGCACCCGCTGGAGCCTCCCCACGGACTATCCGCTGGTTGCCCCCAACTATGCGGAAAAGCGCCGCGAGTTGGCAAAGAAGATCGGCCTCGGCCGCAAGCCCGGCCAGAAGCGCGGTCGCCGGAAAAAGACCGCCGAGTGAACTGACGTCAAGCCGCCCGGCTGCGGGCTGTTGTAAAAGCGCCCCACAGGTCTAATAGCCGTGGGGCGTTTTTATTTCGTGCCAGTGGGACTTGCGACGTGCACCAACCGATCGACATCGAACAGCTCTGCGCGGAGCGCGGCCTGCGCATCACCGAACAGCGGCGGATCATCGCCCGCGTGCTGTCGGAAAGCGAAGACCATCCCGACGTGGAGCTGCTTCACGAACGCGCCAGCGCGATCGATCCGAAGATTTCGATCGCCACGGTCTATCGCACGGTGCGCCTGTTCGAAGAGGCCGGCATCCTCGACCGCCACGATTTCGGCGACGGCCGCGCGCGCTATGAAGCCGCGCCCGAAGCCCATCACGATCACCTGATCGACGTCGAGAGCGGCAAGGTCGTGGAATTCGTCGATCCCGAGCTCGAGGCGCTGCAGAAAGTCATCGCTGAGCGGCTCGGCTATCGCCTGGTCGATCACCGCATGGAACTCTACGGCGTCCGGCTCGACCGGGAACCGCGGGACGGCTGACCCCGATGGGTGACGCGCTCGCCCTCGAACAGACCCGTATCGCCCCGCTCGGCTGGGCGCTGATCGGGTTGCGGCTGCTGCTGATGCTCGCGCTGCTGCTGGTCTGCGCACCGCTCTATTATGTGTGGAAGCTGCTCGGCCTCGGGCGGTTCTGGCCGCGCGTGTTCCTCGGCGGGGTCGGGCTGATCGCCGGGCTCGACATCCGGATCGAAGGCCGCCCCGCGCGCCAGGCACTGCTGCTGTCGAACCACGTCAGTTGGCTCGATATCCCGGCGATTGCCTGGGCCAGCGGCAGCGCCTTCGTCGGCCACTCGGGCCTGGCCTCGATCGGCCTGCTCAAGACGCTGTGCGCGATGAACGACACGGTCTTCATCGCCCGGCACGACCGCGGCAGCGTCGCCGATCAGGTCGAACAGGTGCGCCAGGCGATCGCCGGCACCGGCGCGCTGACCTTCTTCCCCGAAGGCACCACCAGCGATGGGACCGGGTTGCTGCCGTTCAAGAGCTCGCTGCTCTCGGCGGTCGAGAATTTGCCGGAGGGCGTGCCGATCCAGCCGGTGCTGCTCGATTATGCGGAAGCGCCGGGAATCTCGTGGGTCGGCGACGAACACGGGCTCGACAATTTCAAGCGCATCCTCGCGCGCGGACGCTCGGTCCATTTGACGATCCACTTCCTCCCCCCGCTTTCGGGCCCCGAGCTGACCAACCGCAAGACGATGGCGGCGGCGGCGCGCGAGGCGATCCTGCGGGCGATGGCGCGCTAGACTTCAATTCCGCCGCCAATCCGGCTATCGGCTGCCGCGATGCCCATCACCACTCCCCCCAAGACCTACCGCGTCAAAAGCTTCGGCTGCCAGATGAACGTCTATGACGGCGAACGCATGGGCGAGCTGCTGGCCGAACAGGGCCTCAGCGCCGCGCCGGAGGGGCAGGAGGCCGACCTGGTCGTACTCAACACCTGCCACATCCGCGAGAAGGCGGCCGAAAAGGTCTATTCGGACATCGGCCGACTGATGAAGGCGGGCGGCGAAAAGCCGCCGATGATCGCGGTTGCCGGCTGCGTCGCGCAGGCCGAGGGCGAGGAGATCATGGCGCGTGCGCCGGCGGTGTCGATGGTGGTCGGGCCGCAGGCCTATCACCGCCTGCCGGAAATGCTCGGCCGCGCGGTCGAGGGCAAACGCGCGACCGATACCGACATGCCGGCCGACGCCAAGTTCGCCGCGCTGCCTAAACGCCGCCGTTCGGGCGCGAGCGCATTCCTCACCGTGCAGGAAGGCTGCGACAAGTTCTGCACCTATTGCGTGGTGCCCTATACACGCGGCGCCGAAATCTCGCGCCCCTTCGCCGATCTGGTCGACGAGGCCGCCAGGCTGGTCGATGCCGGGGCGCGCGAGATCACCCTGCTCGGCCAGAACGTCAATGCGTGGAGCGGCGAAGATGCCAAGGGGCGCGCGGCCGGCCTCGACGGACTGATCAGGGAACTCGCCAGGCTGCCGGATTTGCGGCGCATTCGCTATACCACCAGCCACCCCAACGACATGACCGACGGTCTGATCGCCGCGCATGGCGAGATCGGCAAGCTGATGCCTTATCTCCATCTGCCGGTCCAGAGCGGCTCCGACCGGGTGCTCAAGGCGATGAACCGCAGCCACACCGCGGAAAGCTATCTCAGGGTGCTCGAACGCGTCCGCGCGGCGCGGCCGGACATCGCGCTTTCGGGCGATTTCATCGTCGGCTTTCCGGGTGAAACCGAGGCCGAGTTCGGCGAGACCCTCGCCCTGGTCGAAGCGGTCGGCTACGTGGCCGCCTTCAGCTTCAAATATTCGCCGCGCCCGGGGACACCCGCCGCCGCGATGGACGGGCAAGTGCCCCCGGAAGTGATGAATGAGCGTCTGCAGCGTCTGCAGGCCGCGCTTGGCCGCGGGAGCCTGGCCTTCAACCGCAACAGCGTCGGCCGCACCTGCGAGGTGCTGGTCGAACGCCTCGGTCGTCAGGAGGGGCAGTGGCTCGGCAAGTCGCCGTGGCTTCAGTCGGTCCATTTCCAGGGCGATGCCGCGATCGGCGACATCGTCTCGGTCGAACTGACCGAAGCCTTGCCGAACTCTTTGGGCGGGCGGCTGCTGGAGCGCGTCCCGGCCTGAGCTTCCGTTACCAGAAGAACTTGTCGTAAACCCGGATCACCCGGCCGGTCCGGGAATTGATCAACAACACATCGTTCCCGTAGCGGACGTAGGTCAGACCGGCGCCGGGGCGTGGGAGGCGATAGGCCGAATAGTTCGAAACCCAATAGGGCTTGCCATAGAACGCGCGGTGCAGCCGTGCTCCCACCGCGACCGGGCGGTACATCATGCCGCGCGGGGCGGAATAGGCCGAACGGTGAAACGCGTTGCGGTTCTTGTTCCGGTAATCGCGCCAATCCTCGCGCAGTTCCTTGCGGTCTTCGCGGGTCTCGCGCGCGTCTTCACGCGCTTCCCTGAACTTGCCCCGCGCCAGATCGCGCTTGACCTCGCGCTGATCCTTGGCGACCTCGCGCTTGTCGTGGCGCACTTCGCCGGCGCTCTGGGCATAGCCGACGGCGGGGACGAGCAGCGTGGCCGCAATGGCCGCTGTCAGAATTTTTCGCATTTCCAATCTCCTTGCGGGACGCCTGACCGGCATCTCGGGAGTGAAAACGGAGCCGTGATGCCGCGTTTCCCGTAGAGCGACGAACTGTGCGCCGCCGCCCGACGAGCCGAGCCCATTCATCGGGGTGAAATGCGGCGTTCATCTGGGCGAAAGCGGGAGATCAGGTCAGCACGTCAGCAGCGGCCTTGCGGGAGCATCACCCTCTCGATCCGGCGGATCGAAATGCAGGTCCGGGCCTCCAATATGCCGTTGTCCTCGAGCATTGACCCGACGAACCGGACTGCTCCGCCAGTTCTGGCAGATCATTCTCTCTCGACCCCGTCTCCCGCCTCGCGCGGTCCACGGCTTTTCCACCGCAGCTTTTCGCGCCCCCGCTTGCTCTCCTTGGCTGTCGCATTATCTTCGTAATTCTCAGCGAAAGGAGCGCATGGCCCGCAAAGCTACTCGTGCCGATTATGCGGCACTCGCCCATCCCGAAGACCGCCGCGACGCGTCGCGGCGCGCCAGGGCAGAAGTGGAGTTCGACGAGCAGACCATGCTCGGGGCGCTGTTCGGGGAATTCGACGCCAATCTGGTCCAGCTTGAGAACCGTCTGGGCGTCTATATCGGGGCGCGCGGCAACCGGGTGCAGATCGAAGGGCCCGAAGACGCGGTGGCACGCACACGCGAAGTTTTGAAAGGCATGCACCAGCGCCTTCTGCAGGGGCAGGTGCTCGATGCGGGAATGGTCGAATCGCTGATCGCAATGTCATCCGAACCGACCCTCGAAGGGATCATCTCGGGCGATGCCGAGCGCCCGCCGATCATGATCCGCACGCGCAAGAAAACGATCGTGCCGCGTTCCGCCGCGCAGGTCGATTATATGCGCGCGCTGGCGAAGGAGGATATCATCTTCGCGCTCGGCCCGGCCGGAACCGGCAAGACCTATATCGCGGTGGCGCAGGCGGTGAGCCAGCTGATGACCGGCAGCGTCCAGCGCCTGATCCTGTCACGGCCCGCGGTCGAGGCGGGTGAGAAGCTCGGCTTCCTGCCCGGCGACATGAAGGAAAAGGTCGATCCCTATCTCCGCCCGCTCTACGACGCGCTGCACGATTGCCTTCCCGCCGAACAGGTCGAACGCCGGATCGCCTCGGGCGAGATCGAGATCGCGCCGATCGCCTTCATGCGCGGGCGCACGCTGGCCGATGCTTTCGTGATCCTCGACGAAGCGCAGAACACCACGCGCGAGCAGATGAAGATGTTCCTCACCCGCTTCGGCCAGAACAGCCGGATGGTGGTATGCGGCGACCCGAAGCAGGTCGACATCCCGGGCGGCCCGAAGATGAGCGGGCTCAACGATGCGGTCGAACGGCTCGAAGGCGTCGAAGGGATCACGGTCTCGCGCTTCACCTCCGGCGACGTGGTGCGTCACCCGATCGTCGGCCGGATCGTCGATGCATACGAAGGAACCGAGGCCTAGCCTCCGGGCCGGAAACGAACGCATGATCGAACCGACCATCCTGATCATGGCCGGACAGCGCCTCGGCCAGATCGATGCGCTGGCCGCCGCTTACGGCATCACGCATAAGTGCCTGGTGCCACTGCTCGGCCGCCCGCTGATCGGCTATGTGTTCGATGCGGTCGACGCCGCCTTTCCCGGGTCGCGGATCGTCGTCTCGATCAACGACCCGCGCGCGCTGGACGATGAGCCGGAGGCACAGCGGTTCTTCGATACGGGGCGCCTCACCACGGTCGCGTCGGAGCGCAATCTGCTCGAAAGCACTTTCGCCGCGGTCGAGGGAGCGGACTGGCCGGTGCTCATCACCACCGGCGACAATGTGTTGATGACTCCGGAAGCGCTGCGCGATTTCCACCGCTTCGCGCTCGATCAACGCGCCGATGCGGCGGCGATGTTCGCGCGCAAGGAAGATATTCTCGCCGCCCACCCCGAAGGTCAGCCGCGCTTCTGGAAGTTCCGCGACGGCGAATTCTCCGGCTGCAACACCTTCTGGATGAAGGACCGCGCGGCACTGGCGGTGGCCGAGATCTTCCGCGGCGGCGGGCAGTTCCTCAAGTTTCCCAGGCGCTTCATCGGCGCCTTCGGCCTGTCGAACTTGATCGGCTTTCGCCTGCGCCTGTTCGACACCAACCGCATGCTCGCGCGCGTGTCGCGCCGCTTCGGGAAGACGGTCAAGGTCCGGGTCGCCGACAGCGGCGAACTGGCGATCGATGTCGATACCCGGTTCAGCCACACCGTCGCCGAACGGCTGCTGCGCAAGCGGGGCGTTTCGGGCTGAGGCTCAGCGCTTGCGCGTGGCTGCCTCGACGCTCCAGACGCCGGCGCCCCTGGTCGCCATGAACAGGAACAACACGCTGTAGAGCGCGATCTGCTCGCCGCCGTTGACGATCGGATAGAAGCCGTTCGGCGCATGGACCATGAAATAGCCGACCGCGCACATGCCACTGGCGATGAATGCCGCCGGACGCGCAAACAGGCCGATCGCGATCAACGTGCCGGCAACCAGTTCGATGCAGCCGGCCGCGATCGACATCGGGTTGAGCGCCATCGGAAACGGCACCGGGAATGCCAGCAGTTTCTGGAGCCCGTGGCTGAGGAACAGCAATCCGGCCAAAATCCGCAGCAGCGCATAGGCTGGGGCGAGTATTTATCGAGAAATCCCATCGACATCCTCCCATCGTGTCGCGCACGAGCATAGCCGTTTAAGCGCGCAACGCCCGCACGATTTCTGCAGAGGGTTCTCGACTCCGCCCGGGACGGACGGCAAGGGAGCCGCGTGGATCTCGAAATCGACATCGAAGACTGGCCCGCCGGCGATTGGGACGCGCTGGCCGCGCGCGCGGCCGAAGCCGCGGCGGCGGTCGCGCCCGAACTCGGCAACCCGCGGCTCTCGGTCAGCCTGCTGTTCACTACGGACGAAGAAATCCACGCGCTCAACCGCGACTGGCGCGAGAAGGACCAGCCCACCAACGTGCTGTCCTTCCCGATGCTCGATCGCGAGGAATTGCTCGAACTGCGCCGCGAAGGCGCGCCGGAACTGCTCGGTGACATTGCCCTCGCCCGCCAGACTTGCGCAAGCGAGGCGCAGGAAAAAGGCGTTTCGCTGGCGGATCATGCCGCGCATCTGATCGTCCACGGCCTGCTCCATCTGGCGGGTCACGACCATGAAATATCCCCGACGGATGCCGAGGCCATGGAAGCGCTCGAAACAAAGGCGCTTGCGTTGATCGGGATCGCGGACCCATATTGGCCCGGGGTTTAGAGAAGGAACTGGCATAGTGTCCGACACGGACAAATTGGGCGAATCCGGCAAGGGAGACGCGGACAGTAGCGGCAATCTTTGGGGGACGATCCGCCGCTTCTTTGATGGCGATAGCGGCGAGACCTCGCTGCGCGAGCAGATCGAGGAAGCGATCGCCGAACACGAGGACGATCAGCAGGACGGTGCCGGGGAAACCGTCAAGGGCGATCTGTCGCCGGTCGAAGTCACCATGCTGCGCAACCTGCTCCATTTCAGCGAGCACGATGCCGACGACGTCGCGATCCCGCGCGGCGAGATCATCGCGGTCTCGGCCGAGACCAGCTGGGACGGGATGGTCGCGGTGTTCATCGAACACGGCCATTCGCGCATGCCGGTCTATCGTGAGACGCTCGACGAAGTGATCGGGATGATCCACATCAAGGACGTCTTCAACATCATCGCCACGGGTGAGACCCCGCCGGCCGACTGGACCGGGCTGATGCGTCAGCCGCTCTATGTCCCGCAGTCTCGCAATGCGCTCGACCTGCTCGCGGACATGCGGGCCAAGCGGGTCCACCTCGCGGTGGTGGTCGATGAATATTCGGGCGTCGACGGGATCGTTACGATCGAGGATCTGGTCGAGGAGATCATCGGCGAGATCGAGGACGAGCACGATGAGGAGCCCGAACAGCTGATCGTGCCGCTGGGCGACGGCATGTGGGATGCCGACGCGCGCGCCGAGCTGGACGATGTGGCCGAAATCATCGGCGACGAACGGATCGCCGAAGTCGAGGAGGCGGTCGATACGCTGGGCGGTCTGGCCTTCGTGCTCGCCGGCCAGGTGCCCGAAGTCGGCACGATCCTCAAGCATCCGAGCGGCTGGTGCCTCGAAGTGACCGCCGCGGACGATACCCATGCGACCCGGCTGAGGCTCCATAGCCCGCCGAAGAACCGTGAGGCCGAGGAAGAATAGGTTCGCGCCCAAGCAATCCTTCGCAAATAGCCATCTTCGCATTTGCGAAATAAGCGCTCGACACGAACCGCATTTCTGACCAACTACAGGCCGATGGCGACACGTCGCTTACCTCCTCTCCGCGCGCTCGAAGCTTTCGTGCGCATCGTTCGCATGGGTTCTGCCCGTGCGGCGGCGAGCGAGCTCGGCCTCAGTCCGTCGGCCCTGTCGCGCCGGGTCACCAGCCTCGAGGATTTCGTCGGCAAGAAGCTGTTCACCCGCGCCCACCAGGCGATGAAGCTGACCGACGACGGACGCGCGTTCTACGATGCGGTAAACCCGCATCTCGACGCGCTGGCCCAGGCGATCGAAGGCCAGTCCGAAAACCTCCAGTTGCTGCGGCTCCATCTCGGGGTTTCGCCGCTGTTCGGCAGCCAACGACTGTTCCCGCATCTCCCGGCGCTGCGCAAGCTGCACCCGCGGCTGCATATCGACATCGATACCGGGCCCAATTTGATTCCGCGCATCGGCGACACGCTCGACGCGGCGATCATCGTCACGTCCGAACCCGACGAAGGCTTCTATTCGATCCGGCTCGATCATAACCGGGTCCACGCGATCTGCAGCCAGCAGTTGGCGGACGAGATCGGCCATTCGCCCGATATCGACACGCTCGCCAAGCAGACGTTCCTGATTCACAGCGACCTGCCCGACAGTTTCGCGGCTTGGAAGAACGCGCTCGGTCTCGAAAAATTGCAGCCGCAGGCGATCGATCATTACGATTCCGGCCAGCTGATGCTTGAAGCCGCGGCGCAGGGCCTCGGCATCGCGATCATGCATGACGACCACTTCCGCCGGGCTTCCGACAAAAAGCTCGCGCGGCTGTATGACGTTGACGTGGAGAGCCCCTATTCCTACTGGTTCGTCTGCCGGCCGAAGTCGCTCGAACAACGCCCGGTAAAGCTGTTCCATGACTGGATGCTGGATATCGGCCTCTAGTCGCTGCGGGCCACCCAGCCCTTAGAAAGCGTACCCCAGTGTTTGAAGCAATCGCCGCAAGTTTCGCGGTCGTCGCCCTCGCGGAGATCGGCGACAAGACCATGCTGCTCGCCATCGTGCTGGCCGCCCGGTTCCGCAAGCCGCTGCCGATCATCGGCGGCATTCTCCTCGCAACCCTGGCCAACCATGCCGTGGCAAGCTTTGCCGGGGCGGAAGCCGCGGCCTGGTTCGACGGCTACTGGTTCCGCATCGCGGTCGCCCTCGGCTTCATCGCAATGGGCCTGTGGACGCTTGTGCCGGACAAGTTCGAGGAAGACGACAAGCCGAAGGAGCGGTTCGGACCGTTCCTGACCACGCTGATCGCGTTCTTTCTGGTCGAGATCGGCGACAAGACCCAGGTCGCCACGATCGCGCTCGGCGCCCGCTATCACGATGTGCTGGCGGTAACCACTGGCACCACGCTGGGCATGCTGGCCGCGAATGTCCCGGCGGTGCTGCTGGGCGACAAGCTCGTCCAGAAGATCTCGCTCAAATATATCCGCTGGACCGCGGCCGCGCTGTTCGTCGTTCTGGGCGTGTGGATGCTGACGAGCATCTGACTTCGGCACGCGGCCCGCTTTGAAAACGGACAAAGTCAATCTTTGATCTGGGTCAATGCGGCCGCCCCCGCCTTTCCTGATTGCCTGACCTGAATATCGGGCCGCTTCGCCGTTTGCGCGGATCGGCCAATAGGGAGGCAGCTTGAATGGATTCCGTCTTAAATTTCCTGTTTCAACTTACCGAACTGATCCGCACAACGCGGCTGGTCGAATTTTCGCTGTGGGTCTCGGACTGGCCCTTCGCGATCTGGCTGCAGAGCCATTTCTACGCGATTCCGGGCTTCCAGACCGTCCACATCCTCTCGATCGCGATCTTGTTCGCCTCGACCCTGATGCTGAACCTGCGGGTGCTGGGCGTCTCGGGCAAGGACCAGACGCTCGCGCAGACCTTCAGCCGTTACCAGCCATGGATATGGGGAGCGCTCGTCTGCCTTGTCGCGAGCGGAATCGTACTGCTGATCAGCGAGCCGGTGCGCAACATGGTCAACTCAGTGTTCTGGCTCAAGATGGGCGCGTTGCTGGTGACCGTCGCGGTCAGCCTGTGGTTCCAGCAAGCGCTCCGTTCGCGGATGGATCAATGGGACGTGTCGCCTTCGGGCCATGCGTCGATCCGGGTCGGCGCGGTCGCGTTGATCGTATTGTGGCTGGTGGTGATGATCGGCGGCCGCTGGATCGCCTACGCACCGAATTGAGGGGACCGACAATGCATAGTATCCTGTTCACCAATATCGAGAATGCACCTTTTTCGGCCGCCATCGCGAGTTCGGAATGGATGTTCCCCGCGATCGAGACGGTCCACGTCTTCGCGATCGTCACCGTGATCGGCACGATCGCGATCATGGACATGCGGCTGCTCGGCCTGACGTCCCTGGGCCGCACAGTCCGGGCGATGGAGCGCGACACGATCCCGATCACCTGGATCGGCTTCGCCCTCGCTGTCATTACTGGCGCGCTGCTGTTCGTCAGCAAGGCGACCAGCTACATGGCCAATCCCTATTTCCTCTGGAAGATGGGCCTGATGATGCTGGCCGGGCTCAATATGGCGATCTTCCACCGGGTGCTGTCGAAGGACATCGCCGAATGGGATGCGCCCGGGGCCGTGGCGCCGCTGGCGGCGAAGCTCTCGGGGCTGCTCTCGCTCGCGCTGTGGATGGTGATCCCGTTCTGCGGCCGCGCGATCGGCTTCACCCTAGGGGTCTATTACTGAGCCGAAACAAAAAGGGCGCCCCGCGGGGCGCCCTTCATTTCGTCCGGTGCCGGCAGCTTAGCTTATGGTCGCCTTGAGGATCTTGCCCGGCTCGCGCGGGGGCTCGCCCTTGGGCAGGGCGTCGACATGCTCCATGCCGCTCTCGACCTCGCCCCAGGCGGTGTATTGCTTGTCGAGAAAGCGTGCATCGTCGAAGCAGATGAAGAACTGGCTGTTGGCGCTGTTCGGGTTCTGCGAACGGGCCATCGAGCACACGCCGCGGACATGCGGCACATCGTTGAATTCGGCCGCGAGATCGGGCTTGCTGCTGCCGCCCATGCCGGTCCCGGTCGGATCGCCGCCCTGCGCCATGAAGCCGTCGATCACGCGGTGGAACACCACGCCGTCATAGAAGCCTTCGTTCGCCAGTTCGGCGATGCGCGCGACGTGGCCGGGCGCCACGTCCGGGCGCAGCTTGATCACGACGTCGCCGGTCGGAAGCGTAAGGGTAAGTTTTTCAGCCATCGGGCTCTCTCCTGAAAATGTGCGCGCTCGAGCAGCGGCGCGTGGGCGCGGCAAGAACGCCGCCGATATAGGCATCGCAGGCGATAAGTCGACCCGCGCGGTTGCTTTTGTGCGCTGCGGGAATAAGGGATGGGCATGTCGCCCGAGGAACTCGAACAGTTGGAACGCGCGGACCCGGCCAAGGAAAACGGCGGGGACGATCGGCGCGAGCAGTTCGACGAGGAGAACAGGCTCAAGGCGGATTTCGTGCGCAAGGTGGCCGATGCGGTCGACCAGGGCGACGAGGCGCGGGTCTATGAGCTGGTCGAGCCGCTCCACCCGGCCGACATCGCCGATCTGTTCGAACTGATCGACCGCGACAAGCGCGGCCCGCTCGCCGCGGCGATCACCGATCTGATGAGCAGCGAGGTGATCGCCGAGCTCAACGACTATGTGCGCGAAGGGATCGTCGAGGCGCTGTCGCCCGAAGCGCTCGCCGAGATCGCCGAACAGCTCGACAGCGACGACGCGGTTCAGCTGATCGAGGATCTTGACGAAGAAGACCAGGCTGCGGTTCTCGCCGAGATGGATCCGGAAGACCGCGCGGCGATCGAAAGCGCGCTGTCCTATCCGGAGGAGACCGCCGGGCGTCTGATGCAGCGCGAGCTGATCGCCGCGCCCGAGCATATGAATGTCGGCCAGCTGATCGATTACCTGCGCGAGAACGAAGAACTCACCACCGAGTTCTGGGAAGTGTTCATCGTCGATCCGACCCACCGTCCGGTGGGCACATGCGCACTGTCGTGGATCCTGCGCGCTCCACGCCATGTCGCGCTGGCCGACGTGATGAAGCGAGACCAGACCCTGATCCCGGTCACGATGGACCAGGAAGAAGTCGCGCTGCTGTTCCAGAAATATGCGCTGATCTCGGCCGCGGTGATCGACGCATCGGGGCGGCTGGTCGGCCAGCTGACGGTCGACGACATCGTTCACATCATCCAGGAAGAAGCGGGCGAGGACGCACTGCTGCTGTCCGGTGCGGGCGACGGCGACATCAACGAGCCGATCAAGCTGACCATCCGCACGCGCCTGGTGTGGCTGATCGTCAACCTCGGCACCGCGATGATCGCGTCGAGCGTGGTCGGCCTGTTCCAGGGGGCGATCGCCAAATTAGCGCTGCTCGCGGTGCTGATGCCGATCGTCTCGGGCATGGGCGGCAATGCCGGCACCCAGACGCTGGCGGTGGTGGTACGCGCGCTCGCGACCAACCAGATCACCGCGAGCAACACCTGGCGCATGATCGGCCGCGAATTCGCGATCGCGACCGCCAACGGCCTGACACTCGGAATCCTGATCGGCAGCGGGGTCGCGCTTCTGTTCGGCAATCCGCTGCTCGGCGCGGTGATCGCGTCGGCGATGCTGATCAATAATCTCGTCGCCGGATCGGCGGGCATCCTCGTGCCGCTGACGCTTGAGCGGCTACGGGTCGATCCTGCGGTCTCCTCCGCGGTATTCGTGACGATGGCGACCGATGTGATGGGTTTCTTCAGCTTCCTCGGGCTCGCGGTGCTGAGCGGGCTCACTGGCTAGGTCTGGGCATATCCCTGAGACGGAACCTCCTTGCCATCGTTCCGTTACAAACCCACGATAGGCGCAAAGAGGAGAGGGCGCCAACCATGACAATCCAATCGCTTCGGCCGATGCCGAGAATCCTGTTTTTGTTCGCCGCGGCGCTCATCGCGAGTTCCGGCACGACGCAGGCGCAGCTCGAAGCCGCTCCCACCGGTCGCAATTTCGATCCGGTCGCCTTCTTCAGCGGATCGACCGAAGGGCGCGGCGTTCTCAAGAAGACATTCTCAGCCAAACAGACGACTCATGTCACCGGCGTCGGGACGATGCGTGCCGATGGTCACCTGATCATCGACCAGGAGGTCCGGATCGAAGGCGAGAAGATCCAGAATCGCCACTGGCAATTGCACGAGGTCAGGCCGGGCAATTTTTCCGGCACGATCAGCGACGCGAAGGGCGTGGTCACGGCCGCCGTCGCTGGCAACCGGCTCAACATCAGCTATAAGATGAAGGATGGCGGCATGTCGGTCGTGCAAGTTCTGACGATGGCAGCCGACGGGCGCAGCGTTCACAATACGATGAAGATCAAGAAGTTCGGGATCGTCTTCGCGACGCTCGACGAAACCATCCGCAAGGTTTGACCGCGCGCTATCCGGACTGTTCGAGGTACGCGGCGATGCGCCTGGCGCTCTCTTCAGTGGCAGGGTTGTAGACCACCATCGCCAGATCGGGCCGCCCGTCGACCGCGAAGGTCGAGAATTCGAGATCGATCGCGCCAAGCTCGGGATGGTGGAGCGATTTGTTACCGTCCGCCACGCTGATCACCTCGTTGTCTTGCCACAGGGCCGCGAACTCCGGGCTGATGCGCGACAGTTCCTCGGCAAGTTCCGCTACCTCCGTGTCCGCCCCCGCCCTGATCGCATCGGCGCGCAGCGAACCGACCACGAAGCGCGCGACGCTCTGCCAGTCTCCCTGTGCTTCGCGCACGCGGGAACTGCCGAACATAAGGCGCAGCACGTTGCGCTCCTTCGGGGGGATCGCGGCGTAATCGGTCAGCAACGCCGCGGCCGCGCGGTTCCAGCCGACGATGTCCCAAGTCGGGGTCCGGATCAGCGCCGGGCTGAACAGCAGCGCGTCGAGCACCCGTTGCAAGCGCGGGCTGATGCCGTCCCGGATCCGGTAGCGCGCTTCCGGGAGGCGGCCGAGCCCGAGCACGAAGAGATGTTCGCGCTCGGGTGCGGTCAGCATCAGGCCGGTTGCGATCCGGTCGAGCACATCGGCCGAGGGCGCCCCGCCCCGCCCCTGTTCCAGCCAGGTGTACCAGGTCGGGCTGATGTTCGCCCGCTGCGCCACTTCCTCGCGGCGCAGGCCTGGCGTGCGGCGGCGCCCGGCAGCGAACCCGAAGGTCGCGGGATCGAGCCGGCTGCGCCGATTGCGCAGGAAGGCCCCAAGAAGGTTCCGCTCGCTCATACCCAATCGTCCTGTTGGTAATTATACCATGATAAAGTCACTACTTTAACAGGAAGAGATTAGGCCGATATCGGCACCATTCAACCCGAACGGAGATTTCCCATGCGCGTATTCCTGACCGGCGCGACCGGCTTCATCGGCTCGCATATCGTGCCGCAACTCCTCGGCGGGGGTCATTCGGTGCTGGGCATGACCCGCTCTGCCGCCGGCGCCGAAGCGCTCGCTGCGGCCGGTGCCTCGACCCATCACGCCGAGCTCGGCGATCTCGCCGCGATCCGCGCGGGCGCGGCGCAGGCTGACGCGGTGATCCACACCGCCTTCGACCATGATTTCAGCAAATTCGCCGCGAATTGCGAGCAGGACCGACAGGTGATCGAAGCGCTCGGCGAGGAACTCAAGGGATCGAACCGCCCGCTGCTGATCACCTCCGGCGTCGGCATGGGCGGACAGGATGATGGCGGACCTGCGCTCGAGACGATCTTCAACGCCGGGCATCCGAACCCGCGGATTGCATCGGAACTGGCGGGCCTCGCGGTGCGGGATGCCGGCGTCGATGTGCGGGTGGTGCGGCTGCCGCAGGTGCATGACACGACCAGGCAGGGCTTGATCACCTACTCCATCGCGATCGGCCGGGAGAAAGGCACCGCCGCCTATATCGGCAAAGGCCTTAATCGCTGGTCCGCGGCGCATGTCGCCGACGTCGCCGAGCTTTACCGCCTTGTGCTCGAAAAGGGGCAAGCGGGCGAGCGCTATCACGCGGTTGCCGAGGAAGGCGTCGTCGCCCGCGCGATCGCCGAGGTGGTCGGCGCCGGTCTCGGCGTGCCGGTCAAATCCATCTCGCCGGACGAAGCTGCGGACTATTTCGGGTGGTTCGGGATCTTCGCCGGGCTCGACATGGCCGCATCGAGCGCCCTGACGCGCGAACGTCTGCAGTGGAACCCGACCGGACCGGGGCTGATCGAAGACCTCGAAGCCCACGACTATTCCAGCGCGCAATAGTCTCAATGCCTTGCCGAGGGGCGTGGACCGATTATCTGAGGGACCATGCCCCTCCACATGACCAAGATCGCCTATTCCGCCACCAGCGTGGAAGACCTCCGCAGCTGGGTCGAGCGCGGGCCGGAGGCGCTGATGACCACGCGCTACCTGCCCAAGCGGCACGAGGAGATGATCGGCGGCTCGCTCTACTGGATTTTCGAGCATGCGATCATCGCGCGCTCGCCGATCCTCGGCTTCGAACAGCGTGAAGACCGCCGCTGGACGATCCGCCTCGCGCCGCAGCTGATCGCGGTCGATCCCCGCGCCAAACGCGCTCACCAGGGCTGGCGTTATCTTGAGGACGACAACGCCCCGCGCGATCTGAGCGGCGCCGAACTCGAGGGCGACATACTGCCCGGCCGGCTGGTCAAGGATCTGGCGAAGCTGGGGCTGGTTTGACGCTTCGTCCTTGTTAAGCTTGCCGTTATAGGAGCACCCGCGCCCCACCATTGCGCAGGAGAATCCCCGATGGCCAATGCCCCCCGCAAGTTGCTCATCACCACCTGGGAAGGCGGCGGCTCGGTCGGCCCCGCGCTGACGGTCGCGCGCAAGCTGGTTGATGCGGGGCACGATGTCAGGGTGATGAGCGACGAGTGCAACCGGGCCGAGGCAGCCAAGGCCGGAGCGCGCTTCGTGCCCTGGACTCGCGCGCCGAGCCGCAAGGACCGTTCGAAGGAGAGCGAAGTCCTGCGCGACTGGGAAAGCGCGGACATGGCCGAAAGCTTCAAGCGGGTCGTCGACCAGCTCGTCGCCGGCCCGTCGCTGCGCTACGCCGAGGATACGATCGAGGAACTGCGCAAGGAACCCGCCGACCTGGTGGTCAGCAACGAGCTGCTGCTGGGCGTGATGGCCGGCTGCGAGGCGATCGGCACGCCCTTCGCGATGATGCCGGTCAATTCGATGCTGATGACGGTCAAGGGCGCGATCGAGATGGGCATGTTGCAGCACTTCGAAGCCAATCCGCCGAGCGATCCGGGCGACCAGATGAAATTCGCGGTGGTCAGCGCGATGCAGGCCTGTTTCATGCACGGGCTCGAAGCGATGAATGCCACCCGCGCCGCGCTGGGCCTGCCGCCGATCGCGCATCTGTTCGAACAATTCGTGCCGGCGAAGAAGGTGCTGCTGGCGGTGAGCCCGGCGTTCGATTTCGTGCCGGCGCAAATCCCGCCCAATTTCTCTTACATCGGCGCACAGCTCGACGATCCGGCGTGGACCGCCCCGTGGCAATCGCCGTGGCCGGCCGACGATCCGCGCCCGCTGGTGCTGGTCGGGTTCTCGACCACGTTCCAGAACCAGACCGCGCTGCTGCAGGCGGCGATCGACGCGCTCGGCACGCTCCCGGTGCGCGGGTTGGTGACGCTCGGGCCGACCATCGCGGTCGAGGAACTGAACGCTCCCGCCAATGTCGAAATCGTCCCCAGCGCCCCGCATGGCGAGGTGATGAAGCAGGCGAGCCTGGTCATCACCCACGGCGGCTTCGGTACGCTCGCCAAGGCACTGGCGAACCGTCTGCCGGCACTGGTGATGCCGCAGGGGCGCGACCAGGGCGGCAATGCTGAAAAGCTGATGGCCCACGGCGCCGGCCTCGCCCTGCCCCCAACCGCCGACTCGGCGACGATCGCCGGGGCAGTCGAGAAATTGCTCGCCGATCCGGCCTATGCCGCCGCGGCGGGCAAGCTCGGCGAAGCCATCGAGCGCGAGATGCGCGAGAGCGCCGTGGTCAGCGAGCTGGAGGCGCTGGCGGCCTAGCCCGCCCGCGCAAGCTCCACCACCTTGCGCAGGGTTTCGCGGTACACCTCAGGCTCCTGCGCGCCGGGGATCAGATAGCGGCCGTTGACGATGAAGCTGGGGACCGAAGTGATATTCGCTTCGCGCGCGCGCTGTTCCTCCAGCCGCACCGCGATGCCGAGCGCTTCCTCGTCGAGCGCCTCTTCCAGCTCGCGCCGATCGAAGCCGAGGTTCTCGGCCACGTCGAGCAGCACCGAGCGCTTGCCGATCTGGCGCCGCTGCTGGAAATGCGCGCGGAACAGTGCGAGCGACAGCGCGGTCTGCGCCTCCATCCCCTCGACCGTCAGCGCCCAGCGCAGCAATTTATGCGCTTCGAAGGTGTTCCACATCATCGGCGTGGGGCCTCCTCCCTCGCCTTCGTAAGCCATCGGAAACCCCGCCGCCTGCGCCACTTCGAGCAGCCGCGCGCGCATTTCCGCGACTTCCTCCTCGCTGCGATCATACACCGCCGCGAGATGCTCGGCCTGGCTGCGGCCTTCCAGCGGCATATCCGGATTGAGCTCGAACGGCATCCAGCGAATTTCGACGTCGATCTCGCCCTCAAGCTCCTTCAGCGCCCGGGCGAACTGGGTGTAGCCGATCGCGCACCACGGGCACATCACGTCGGACCAGATATCGACCGCGACCCGAGGTCTTTCTGGGGGAAGGTCTTCGTTCATCTGTCCAGCCACCATTTCAGCAATGAATGCGCGATCGCCACCGGCGGCGGGGTCAGCAGGCGCCCGTCCTCCGCGCCCGCCATCGCGGCGGCGATTTCGTCGCGCGTAAACCAGTGCGCCTCTTCCAGCTCGGTCGTGTCGATCAGCAGCCCCGCGCTTTCGGCGAAGGCATGGCAGCCGAGCATCAATTGCGACGGGAACGGCCACGGCTGGCTTGCGACATAGGTCACATCGCGCACCCGCACCCCGGCTTCCTCCAACACTTCTCGGGCGACCGCTTCCTCGACCGATTCGCCCGGCTCGACGAAGCCGGCCAAAGCCGAGAACCGCCGCGGCGGAAAGCGCGGCTGGCGGCCGAGCAGCAGCTTCCCGTCATGTTCGACCAGCATGATCGTGACCGGATCGACCCGCGGAAAATGCTCGGCCTTGCACGCCGGGTTGGTGCAGCTGCGCTGCCACCCGCCCTTGGCAATCACGGTGGGCGATCCGCATTTGGCGCAGAAGCGGTGCCGCGCATGCCAATCGACCAGGCTGCGCGCGCCGCCGTAGATCGCGAGGTCCTCGCCGCTCATCAGCCCGATCGCGGCCCAGGCCTTGCGCACCGCATCCTGCGGCGAATAGGCCGGATCGGTGCTGCCCTCATCCGGCACCGCGGCAAAATGGCCGAACCCGCCGCGCAGGCCGAGGAACACCAGTTCCGCCCCTTCGGGCGCATCACTCAGCCGGCCCCACCTGAGGCCGTTGCTGCCATCCAGCTCCGGCGCGAGTCCGTCGAGCAGCAGCAGGCTTGCCTGCGGGCTCCTGAGCGCGGCCAGCCGCTCGGGATCGGAGCGGATCGGGTCCGCCCGGTCCATCTGCGATCCCGCGAAGGCGACGCTGCAGCAGCTCATGCGCCGGCTCGCAGCAACTGCCGCACGTCCGCCAGCACCGCCTCTTCGAACGCGCGGTTCAGCGGATAGGCGCCGGAGGGCATGTACTGGGTGTAGAGCCCGCTGCGCAGCCCGCTCGCCATGCTGACAAAGCCGATCGTGCCCGCGGCACCGGCCCAGCCATAATTGTTGCCATGCGGCCCGCCCTGCCGGCCGCCCGCGCCGAAACCGTAACCCTCGACCGCCGTGCCCTTGGTCGAGGCGCCTTCGGGCAACAGGTTCGACGTGCCGAGCCGTACCGCAGACTCGCTCATTACCCGTTTGCCGTCGAGCATGCCGTAATTGCCGATCATTGTGAGGAAGCGATCGTAATCGCGCGGGGATCCCACCAGCCCGGCTCCGCCGAACGGAAACGGCGGTCTGTCGAGATAGATCGAGCTTTGCGCCGGATCGATCGGCAGCAGCATCCCATCGACCACTCCGTAATTGGTCGTCAGCCGCGCGGCGTCGGCCGGTGCGACCTGGAAGCCCGTGCTGGCCATGCCGCAGGGGCCGAGAATGCGGTCCTGCAGGAAACCGCCGAAGCTCTGCCCGCTCACCACCTCGATCACCCGGCCCATCAGATCGAGCCCGGTGGAATAGGACCATCTGGTGCCGGGCTGATAGACCAGCGGCAAGGTCGCGAGCCGGTCCGCGAATTCGGCCAGGCTGCCGACCGGCGTGCCGCGCTCGAAACCGGGTACCGGGACGCGGCTGACCTGCCCGCTGACCACGCCGATCTCGGTCGCCCGCTTGGCGATCGGGCCGCTCTGGATGATTCCGTAGGACAGGCCGGCGGTGTGGGTCAGCAGATTGCGGATCAGGATCGGGCGCGCCGCCGGCTCGAGATTTTCGGGACCGATCGAACCGTCGTATTTCTTCTGCACCTGCATTTTCGCGAAGGCAGGAAGAATCTCCGCAAGCGGCTGGTCGAGCGACAATTTGCCCTCGTCGACCAGGATCATCGCGGCCATGCCGGTGATCGGCTTGGTCATCGAATAGAGCCGGTAGAGGCTGTCCCCGTCGCTCTTGCGCGCCCCGCCCATCGTGTCGCGGCCCTCGGCCACCACCGCAGGCGTGCGGTCGCCCAGCCCCATGAAGGCGACCATGTTGGCGACCTTGTTCCGGCCGACATAATCCTGGCACAGCTTGCGCAGATTCGGCCAACGCTCCGGCTCCTGCGCCCACAGCGGCAACGGAAACGCCGCCGCACCCGCCAGCGCCGCGGCCGAGCGGATCAGGTTCCGGCGCGAAAGCGGCAGGCTGTGCAAGGCATTCATGCGGCTTCTCCCGGCGCCATCGGCGATCCCTGACTGACTAGGCAGCGAACATTGCCAGCGCAAGCAGCCACGCCCATCCCTCGCGGTTGCAGGAACCGCAAGTTGATGAAACACATACTGGCGGCAGGGTTTTGCATTTGCATAGCGCGGCTCTGAAAACACGAAAGCCGCGCTTGCGGCGCGGCTTTCAGGGTGGCTTGGCGCGAGGATGGCAGATCGCGCGCATGTAGGAAAATGGTTTGTGAGCCGGCACGCCTGGAACGCGCGTGTCCCGGTTTAGACACGCGCATTCCGGCGCCGCTCAGCGCAGTCCGCCGCTGGCCAGCAGCTTCTCGCCCGTCAGCCAGCGGGCATCTTCCGAAGCCAGGAACACCGCGACGCCGGCTATGTCTTCGGGCTGGCCGCTGCGGCCAAGCGGTGTCTGGGCGACGATGTCCGCGAAAAAATCGGACCCGACGAAGCCGGCGGTGTGCGTGCCCTCGGTCTCGACGATCCCGGGACTGATCGCGTTGACCCGGATCTTGCGCGGGCCGAGCTCGTTGGCGAGCACCCCGGTGATCGCGTCAACCGCGCCCTTGGTGCCGGTATAGATGCTCGACGCCGCCGGAAACAGGCTGGTCGCGCCGGACGAGATGTTGATGATGCTGGCGCCTTCGCCGAGGTGCGGGACAGCCGCCTTGGTGACCAACAACAGGCCGAGCACATTGATGCCGAACATCCTGCGATACAGTTCCTCGGTCGTATCCTCGATCGCCGCGAACTCGTACACGCCCGAATTATTGACCAGCACGTCGAGCCGGCCGAACTGCTCGATCGCCGCTGCGACGATGCCGTCCGCCTGCTCCGCGCTGGAGACATCGCCCTGCACCGCGATCGCCGTGCCGCCGGCCGACCGGATCTCCGACACGACCGTATCGGCCCCGTCCTTGCTCGACGCGTAGTTCACCACGACTGACGCGCCTTCCGCCGCCAGTGCCTTGGCGATATGCGCGCCGATGCCCTTCGATGCGCCGGTGACGACCGCGACCTTGCCTGCGAGTCTGGACATTGGAATTTCCCTTTCGATTACGGGCGGCCACCGAAGAGCGGTCTATCTCCCATAGTTCGGGAATATGGAACTGTTGAACAAAGGTTCAAGTGCCCCTATCTCGAAAGAGTGAGACCGCTGCTTCACCCCTCGATCGAAGACGTCCAGCCGGAGGCGATCCTTCATGCTTTGTCGGACCCGGTTCGCGTCGCGATCTTTGCCGGCATCACCCGGACGGCCTGCGGACAGACCTGTACGAGCTTCGCTTCGGTGGGCGACCGGGTGATCCCCAAGTCGTCGCTTTCCCATCATTTCAAGATCCTGCGCGAAGCGGGGCTGATCCGCTCCCAACGACAGGGTGTGGAAATGCGCAACACCGCGCGCTGCGATGAGGTGAACGGGCGCTTTCCGGGGCTGCTCCAGGCGATCCTGGACGCGTATAAGACGGGCTCGGCCGGATAGCAGTCGCGCGGCCGGACGCACGGCCCGAGATGCGGATTAGCCGGTTCCTTTAGAGGTGCGAGATGCGCCCGCGCGGACCTAATCCGCAGCGCGGGAACGGAGCGTCGTGATATAAACTCTCGTACCGGGCTTCGGCGGAAAGGTCCGCTGCCTGTTCCGTTGCATGAACAAGGAGCAATCGATCCGCGCACTTAGCTTGTCGCGCCGCGTCACCCGAAAGCTGTCGGGGACCGCTTTCACTTCGACCACCTCGCATCGTCTGGGATGGTTTTCCGCATCCAGAAGGAGTTTGATCGTGACCTCCTTCACCGGATAACGCACGGGGCCGCCGCGCTCGGCAGTCCCGGCAGAGATCGGGGCGGTCATCGTCGCCGGGCAAGCCATGATTGCCAGCGTGAACAGGGTCCTGCGCAAAATTCGGTTCATGATGCCCGCTCCACCGGAAACCTGCGGCAATCTATCACGGCCGCGCCGCCAACGCCCTAAGGGATCGCCCTGCCGCCAGGTTTCCGCAGATAAGGGTGGACCTATCGATCCGCCGCTGTATCGGCGGCGCTTTCCTGCCGGAGTCCGCGGTGCTCGCCGTCCTATCCATCGTTCTGCCGATCTTCGCGCTGATCTTCGCCGGCTGGGGCGCGCGGCGGATCGGCGTGCTCGGCCCGCATGCGACGAACGAGCTAAACCGCTTCGTGGTCTATCTCGCGCTGCCCGCGCTGCTGTTCGACATCGTCGCGAAGGCGCGGTGGAGCGATATCTGGCAGCCCGGCTTCATCGGCGCCTTCGGCCTCGGCGCAGCGTTGGTATTCGTCTTCACTGTCGCGATCCGGCTGCGCGCGCGGCTGCATCTCGCCGATGCGGCGATCGACGGGCTGAACGCCGCCTATGCCAATACCGCCTTCATCGGCTTCCCGCTGACATTGGCGGTATTCGGGCCGGCGGCGCTTCCCCCCACGCTGATCGCGACGATCGTCACTGTCTGCCTGCTGTTCGCCGCTGCGCTGGTGCTGATCGAGATCGGCCTGCAGACCGAGCGCCATCCCCGGCGGATGGCCGCCAAGGTCGCCGGCTCGCTCGCGCGCAACCCGCTGCTGGTGGCGCCGGCGCTGGGCGCGCTGTTCCTCGCCTTCGGCATTGGCGTGCCCGCGCCGCTGGATCGATTCCTGACCCTGCTGGGCGGCGCCGCCTCGCCCTGCGCGCTGGTCGCGCTCGGCCTGTTCCTCGCGCGCGAACGACCCGCCGACGCCCGGCCCGCCCACGGGGCGACCGCACTGCTGGTCGCGCTCAAGCTGGTCGCACAGCCGCTGGTCACCTGGCTGCTCGCGGCTTACGTGTTCCACCTGTCTCCGCAGCTGACCCACATCGCGGTGCTGATTGCCGCGCTGCCCAACGGCACCGGAGCCTTCATGCTCGCCGAATTCTACCGCCGCGAAGCCGGTGTCACCTCGCGCGCGCTGCTGGTTTCGACCGTCCTGTCGCTGGCAACGATCACGCTCTACCTGAGCTTCGTCCACGCGGGCTAGCGCAGCAGGCGGGGCAGCCAATCAGAACGAGACGATCGTGGTCCGCCCGTGGTCGGTCGCCTTGTCGTAGGCGACATCCTGCGCGGCGATCGCATTGGTCGCGCGCTGGGCGGCTCTGGCGGCGCCGGAGCAGCCCGCCGCGTTGATCGCCGCGGCGACGTCGCCGCGGTGGTCCCACGCGTTGCGGACGTGGCCGTCCTCATGCGCGAGCAGCGAGGCGAGGAAGCGGTCGAAGCGCGCGCGCACTTCGGGCGGAATGTTAGCGCCAACCAGCCGGGGCACGTGGACCGTGGCGCTGAAGTGCAGGTCTTCCAGGCTCGCGACGCACGTGCCGCGCTCGTCGGTCTGCCAGCTGACCTTGAATTCCCAGCTGGTCAGCCCGTCGACCGCGCTGCCGTCGTTCGGATCGCGCGGGCGGGCCGCGTCCATCGAGGTGCGAATCTCGGCGGAAGTGGCGCCGGTGACGTCGTACCAGGCGACCGAGGCGCTGGGGATGTCGGCGAAGGGAAGCGGCACCTCGGCGTGGGCGGCGGTGGCGGAAAGGAGAACCGCGATCGCTAACATTCGCATTGGGTCATGCCTTTCCGAGCCGCGCTGCTTTGAGGAAGACTGTCGGCAGGCCCGCCTGTTCCAGCCGCTCGACCGGCCACCACTCCCCCGGCCCCTCCGGCTCACCCTCCGCATCGAGTACCCAAAGCCGCAATGTCAGGTGAAAATGCGTGAACGTATGCTTCACCGCTCCCGCCTCGCGCCACCCTCCCGTCACCGGGGGCTTGCCCGAACCGTCCTGCCGGGCGATCCAGCCATCGTCGGGCAGCGCCCGCATGCCGCCGAGCATCCCGCTGGGCGGGCGCGTGACCAGCCAGACTTTCCCGTCGCGCTCGATCCAGAACGCGGTGCCGACCCGCTCGGGCTTGGGCTTCTTCGCCGCCTTGACCGGGAAACGCGCCGGATCGCCGCCCGCCCTGCCCGCGCATTCGGCCGAGAGCGGGCACAGCAGGCACTTCGGATCGCGCGGGGTGCAGATCGCGGTGCCGAGGTCCATCAGCGCCTGTGCGAAATCGCCCGCGCCCTGTTCCGGCGTGATGCTGTCGGTCGCCGCGCGGATCGCGGCCCTGCCGCCGGGCAGCGGGTCGGAAATCGCGAACAGCCGGGCGACCACCCGTTCGACATTCGCATCGACCACCACCGCGCGCTTGCCGAACGCGATCGCCGCGACCGCCGCGGCGGTATAGGCGCCGAGCCCGGGCAGCGCGCGCAGCCCCTCCTCGGTCTCGGGAAACGCGCCCAGTTGCGCCACCGCCCGCGCACAGGCGACGAGATTGCGCGCGCGAGAATAGTAACCGAGCCCGGCCCAGGCGGCCATCACGTCGGCCTCAGGCGCGGCGGCGAGTGCCTCGACGCTCGGCCACAGGGCGAGGAACTTCGCGAAATAGGGGATCACCGCCCCCACCGTGGTTTGCTGCAGCATCACTTCGCTCAGCCACACGCGATACGGATCCGGCGCCCGGGAGCCCGGCGGCGCGCGCCACGGCAGACTGCGCGCATGGCTGCGATACCAGCCGAGGAGATGCTCCGAGATCGTCCGGCTGGCGTCCATCGGGCCGCTATGGCATGGCCCGTCACACGATGGAACGGGATCGAGAAAAGCCGGCCAAAAAGCCCGCTGCCAGGCGCTACGAGCGCCCGCGCGGCGGCCAGGCGCGCGCGATCGCCGATCTGATGCCCGATATCGGGCGCAGCGCATTCCGCCGCTTCGGCTTCATCCAGTCCTCGGTCGTGACCCGCTGGCCCGAGATCGTGGGCCCGCGCCATGCGCGGAATTGCGCGCCCGAATCGATCCGCTTCCCCCCCGGCGAGAAGAGCGGCGGGATCTTGCAGCTGGTGGTAACACCCGCGCATGCGCCGTTGATCCAGCACGTTATTCCCGAGATTATCGAGCGGGTGAACCGCTTCTTCGGCTATAATGCGGTCGCCCGGGTGAAATTGCGGCAAGGCGAGGTTAAGGCACCCGCTGGCAAGCCGCCGGCCGGCGGTTCCGCCGCCGCGCCGGTGCTCAAGCCGATCCCGATGGAACTGGGCGACAGCCTGCGCGATATCGGCGATCCGGAACTGCGCACGGTGCTGGAATCGCTCGCCCGCAGTCTGGGCAGGAAACAGGAAGGGGACGCATGAAGGGCGTGTTTCGTATCGCGGCGGCCATCGCCGCCATCTGGGTTTCGCTCGGCGCCATGCCAGCATCGGCCGCGCCGGCCTGGCTGGCGACCGTCACCGCGACGCCCGAGGGCCACCGGCTCGGCAACCCCGACGCCAAGGTCAAGCTGATCGCCTATGAGAGCTATACCTGCCCGCATTGCGCCAATTTCGAGAAGGAAGCGGCCGCGGCGATGCGGCTCGGCTATATCCAGCCGGGCAAGATGAGCCTCGAAGTGCGGCACTACCCGCGCGATCCGGTCGATCTGACCGCCGCGGTGCTGACCGAATGCGTACCACCGAACCGCTTTTTCGACGCCCACCGCGCATTCTATGTCAATTACGACAAGTGGATCCCGCTGCTGAGCAAGGCGACCGCTGCGCAGCGCGCGCGCTGGTCCGTGGCCGACCGTGCCGCCGCGCGCCGCAGTATCGCCAACGATTTCGGCTTCTACGATCTGATGGCCAGCGTCGGGCTCAGCCGCGTGCAGGCGGACAAATGCCTGAACAACGCGGCCCTGGCCGACAAGATCGCGAACCTGCGCAAGGATACGGATACGAAATATCCTGACTTCGCCGGCACCCCCACCTTCGTCCTGAACGGGCTTATGCTGTCATGGACCGCATCGTGGGACGCGCTGCGCCCGCAGATCGAGGCGCGCCTTTAAGGCTTTTGCCGGGGGCAAGCCTGTGCAAAACGCGCCCCTTGGGCGACCATCCGCTTCATAAGGCACCCCGCATGGGTTAGCCACTCGAGGATATGACGATGCCGAAAGACACCTTGATCGCGCTGCGCCGCCTGTTTGCGCTCGCATTGGCCCTGCCCTTCGCGCTGGCGCTCGCGTCCTGCGGCGGCGACAAGGCCGCCGACGAGAGCACCGATTTGCCCAAGGGCGAACCGATCGCGGCGATCGCGCCGCCCGCTGGCCAGCAGTGGGGCGATATCGCTTCCGAAACGCCCGACGGCGGCTTTGTGATCGGCAACCCGAACGCGCCGCTCAAGCTGGTCGAATATGCGTCGCACACCTGTTCGCACTGCGCCGAATTCTCGGTCAAGGGCAGCGGCGCGCTGCGCGACAAATACGTCGCCTCGGGTGTGGTCAGCTACGAGATCCGCAACCTCATCCGCGATCCGATCGACCTGACCATCGCGACCCTCGCCCGCTGCAACGGCCCGGCCGCGTTCCACCCGCTGGCCGACCAGGCGTGGGCCAACCTCGCGGCCTTGTTCGACACGGTGAACAAGAACACGGCCGAATATAAGGCGGCAATGGACAAGACTGGCGCCGCGCGCTTCCAGGGGCTTGCCCAGGCGGCCGGCCTGTTCGATTTCTTCGCCGCGCGCGGGCTCAGCAAGGATCAGGCGATGACCTGCCTCGCCGATACCAAGAAGATCACCGCGATCGTCGAGAAGTCCGACAAGGATTCGAACGACAAGCAACTGACCGGCACCCCGACGTTCTTCCTCAACGGGAAGCGCTTCGAAGGGACGACCTGGGAAGTGGTCGAGCCGATCCTGCAGAACGCCGGCGCGCGCTAATCGCCCGATGCGGATTCGGAAGCTCAAACTCAGCGGTTTCAAGAGCTTCGTCGAACCCGCCGAACTGCGCATCGAAGAGGGGCTGACCGGCGTCGTCGGCCCCAACGGCTGCGGCAAGTCGAACCTGCTCGAAGCGATCCGCTGGGTGATGGGCGAGAATTCGCCCAAATCCATGCGCTCGGGCGGGATGGAGGACGTGATCTTCGCCGGCACCGCGCAGCGCCCGCCGCGCAGCTTCGCCGAAGTCGTGCTCCATGCGGAGGACGACCAGCAGGAAGACCTCGAGGTCGTCCGCCGGATCGAGCGCGGCGCCGGCAGCGCCTACCGCGTCAACGGCAAGGACGTGCGCGCGAAGGACGTGTCGCTGGTATTCGCCGACGCGGCGACCGGCGCGCACAGCCCTGCCCTCGTCAGCCAGGGCAAGATCGCCGCCGTGATCGCGGCCAAGCCGGCCGAACGCCGCGCGATGCTGGAAGAAGCCGCGGGCATCTCCGGCCTCCATGTCCGCCGCCGCGACGCCGAAGGCAAGCTCCGCCAGACCGAAGCCAACCTCGCCCGGCTTGAGGACATCATGGCCGGGCTCGACACGCAGATGGCCTCGCTCCGGCGCCAGGCGAAGCAGGCCGAGCGCTACAAGCTGCTCTCGGGCAAGATCCAGCTGGCCGAGGCGCGGGTGCTGTTCGCCCGCTGGCGCGACGCGGCCGCCGCGGCCGACGAAGCGCGCAAGGCAGCGCAGCGCGCCGACGCGCTGGTGGCCGAGGCGCAGGCGCAGACCAAGGAGGCGCAGACCGCGCAGGCCGAGTTCGCGTCCAGATTGGCCGAGGCCCGCGACGAACTTGCCGACCGGCGCGACGATGCGCAGGCGCATGGTCACCGCATGGCCGCGCTGACCAGCCAGCTCGAGGCGGCGGAGCAGCGCCTCGCCGATCTTGACCGCCAGAAGGCCCGGCTGGAGCAGGACCGCGGCGATGCCGACCGGTTGACGAAGGATGCCGCCGACGCGCTCCAGCGGCTCGAAAGCGAATTGCAGACGGCCGAACAGGCGCTCGCCGCCGACGAGGCGCGGCGCCCGTCGATCGCATTGGCGGTGGAGCGCAACGAAAGCGCCAGCCGCACCGCCGAACTCGAGCTTGCCCGGGCGACCGCCGACCATGCCGGGGTCGAGGCCGAATGGCGCGTCGCCGAGGCCGAAGTTTCGCAGGCGCAGGCGCGGCTTGCCCGGCTCGACAGCGAGGCCCGGCGGCAGGACGAAGCCCGCGTGGCCGTGAATGCGGCGGGCGATCCGGCAGCGGCGGTTGCCGGCGCGAAGGCCGCCGCCGAAGCTGCCGGTGCGACGCTCGCCAAGCTGCGCGAAGCCCTCGCCGGCCAGCAGGCGAAGAAAGACGCGCTCTCCGCCGCGCGCGACGAGGCCGCCAGCCTGTTCGCCGGAGCGAAGGCCGAACTCGCCGGGATCGAGCGTGAATTCAATGCGTTGCAGCGCGATCGTGAAGCGCGGGCGAAACAGGCCGCGAACAAGCACGGCCTCCCCGCCGCGCTCGACCGGGTGCGTGCGGCGCCGGGCTATGAGCGCGCGCTGGCGGCGGTCCTCGGCCGCGATGCCAAATCGCCTCTGGGCAAGCCCGAAGGCGATACCGAGGGCCGCTTCTGGGTCGGCAGCCCCGCCCCCGCCCCGGTCGCCGACAGTCTCGCCGCGCATGTTCCCGGCTGCCCGCCCGAACTCGCTGCCCGCCTCGCGCTGGTCCATGTGGCTGATGCCGACGATGGCCGCTTGCTCAAGCCCGGCGAATGGCTGGTCACCAAAGCGGGCGCGCTGCGCCGCTGGGACGGCTTCGTCGCGCGCGGCGAAGGCGCCTCCGAAGCGGCGCGGCTCGAAGCCGAGAACCGCTTCGGCGAACTCGAGGCCGAACTGCCCGGCCGCCGCGCCGCCGCCGAGGAAGGCGAGCGCCGGCAGGCCGCCGCGCAATCCGAACTGGCCGCGCTGCAGCAGGCGCTGATCGCCGCGGAACGCGAAATCGCGCAGGCCTCCGAAACCGAACGCGCGGCGTTACGTGCGCTCGACCAGGCGGAAGCCGCGCGCGAACGCCATGCGGCGCGCCTCGCCGAACTCGAAGCGAGCAAGACCGACCTGGCCGAACAGCGCGCCGCCGCCGAGGCCGAGCTCAAGGCCGCGCAGGACCGGCGCCTCGCGCTGCCCGATCCCGAAAGCGGGCGCGCCGGCCTCGCCGCAGCGCAGGCAAAGCACGAGGCTTCGCGTTCGGCCTTGCAGGCGGCGATGGCCGAACTGGCCGCGCACGACCAGGCGCTTGCCGTCGGGCGCGAACGGCGTTCGGCCCGCGCCGCCGACATCAGGGGCTGGGAAGCCCGCGCCGGCGACGCCAGCCGCCGCCTCGCCGACATGGCCGCGCGGTTCGAGGAAATCGACGAGGAACGCGCGGTGATCGCGGCCAAGCCCGCCTCGCTGGTAGCCGAAATCGAGCGCGGCGACGAAGTCCGCGCGCGGCTCGGCGCCGAACTCGCCGCCGCCGAGGCCGCGGTCAGCGAAGTCGCCGGCGATGCGCAGGCAGCCGACAAGCGCCTCGCCGATCTCACCGAAGCGCTCTCGACCGCGCGCGAGGCCCGCGCCGGGGCCGGCGCGCGGGCCGAGAACGAGGAACAGCGCCGCGAGGACATGGCACGCCAGTCGGGCGAACGCTTCCAGTGCCCGCCCCCGCTGCTGGCCGCGCGGTTCGAATTCGATGCCGAGCAGGTCGCCGGCTCGGCCGAGGAAGGCGCCGAGATGGACCGCCTCGGCGCCGAGCGCGAACGCATCGGCCCGGTCAATCTCGTCGCGGCCGAGGAACTCGCGAAGATCGAGGAAGAGCACGGCACCAACGCCGCCGAGCAGGGCGAGTTGGCCGAAGCGGTCAATCGCCTGCGCGGATCGATCGGCAACCTCAACCGCGAGGGCCGCGAGCGACTGCGCGCGGCGTTCGAAGAGGTGAACGAGCACTTCCAGCGCCTGTTCACCCGCCTGTTCGAAGGCGGCGCGGCGCATCTCGCGTTGATCGACAGCGACGACCCGCTCGAAGCCGGCCTCGAGATCTACGCCCAGCCGCCGGGCAAGCGGCTCCAGTCGCTCACCCTGCTCTCGGGCGGCGAACAGGCGCTGACCGCGGTCGCGCTGATCTTCGGCCTGTTCCTGACCAACCCCGCCCCGATCTGCGTACTCGACGAAGTCGACGCCCCGCTCGACGACGCAAACATCGACCGCTTCTGCGACCTGCTCGACGCGATGGCGAAGGAAACCGACACCCGCTACCTGATCGTCACCCATAATGCGGTGACGATGAGCCGGATGCACCGCCTGTTCGGCGTGACGATGGTCGAAAAGGGTGTGAGCCGGCTGGTCAGCGTCGACCTTGGCGGAGCGGAGCAGTTGCTGGCCGCGGAGTAAGCACCCTGTCGCGAGACTCCCTGCGACGGCAGGGACCTCAGGCCCTCTCGCGCACCGCCGCCCGAGACCCCTGCCTTCGCAGGGGTTCGGTGAATGACCTCAGTTCAGCACCAGCTGCGGCCCGGTTCCGCGCGCCGCCATGCGGTCGTCCTTGTTGTAGAGC
The DNA here is from genome assembly GCA_029202985.1 of Candidatus Andeanibacterium colombiense. Taxonomy (GTDB): domain Bacteria; phylum Pseudomonadota; class Alphaproteobacteria; order Sphingomonadales; family Sphingomonadaceae; genus Andeanibacterium; species Andeanibacterium colombiense. Next base: position 857,786 of record CP119316.1, read on the forward strand.
TGGCATTTCTGCAGGCTCAGGCAGCCGCAGCCGATGCACTGGTCAAGCTGGTTGCGGGTGCGGGTGAGGAGCTTGATCTTCTCGTCGATCGCGACGCGCATCGAGCGGCTGATCCGCTGCCAGTCGCCCAGAGTGGGCGTGCGGCCCTGCGGGAGCTGCGCCAGTTCGGCCTCGATCTCGACCAGGCCAAGGCCCAGTTTCTGCGCGATCAGGATGAAGCTTACCCGGCGGATGTCGGAACGCAAAAAGCGCCGCTGGTTGCCGCCGGTGCGCAGCGACGCGATCAGCCCCTTCGATTCGTAGAAGCGGATCGCGGAAACCGCCACGCCGGTGCGGCGGGCGAGCGTGCCAATCGGAATAAACCCATCATTACCCATGCCAGGACCCCCATCCTCGGTTGCATGCGACTCAGTGCTTGACCTCGATTTAGCTTGAGGTTGCACAACCCACAAGCACGCTGATTCGCGAAGCTTGTTTGCCTAACGGCGCAGCAAGACAATTGGATGAAGGAGTAACCAAATGTCTAACGAAGCGAAAAAAGGCCGGTTGGAGCATGTCAATCTGACCGTTTCGGACCCCGAGCGCCTGTCGCTCCTGCTCCAGCAATTGCTCGGCTGGCACGAACGCTGGCGCGGCGAGGCGATGGTCGGCGGCTGGACGATCCATGTCGGCGACGAGGACGACTATCTCGCGCTGTACAGCGACCGCGCCCCGCCTGCCCGCTTCGCCAAGGGCGCGCCGCTCAACCATGTCGGGCTGCTGGTCGGGGATCTCGAGGCGGCGGAACGGGTGGTGATCGAAGCCGGGCTGGAGCCGTTCAACCACAGCGATTACGACCCTGGCCGGCGGTTCTACTTCTTCGACTGGGACGGGATCGAATTCGAGGTAGTCACATACAATTGACCGTCATTGCGAGGGACCGAAGGCCCCGCGGCAAGCCAGTGCGTCAGAGCATAACGGCCCTGGTTGCTTCGCTACGCTCGCAATGACGAAGCCTAGGCATTCCCCGCCACGAAGCACGCCGCCGCGACCAGCAGGCCCGCGAAGCGGTTCGAGCGGAAGCGCGCGAGTGCGTTGTCGCCGTCCGCGGGATCGAGCGTCATCACCTGCCACGCGAAATGCACCGCCGCCGGCAGCAGCGCCAGCAGCGCCAGCGGATCGGGCCGCAGCAGCCAGATCGCGAGGCCCCACAGGCCCACGGCGCCCGCGAAGAACGCCGCCACCCCGCCCTTCACATGGCGGCCGAGGCGCAGCGCGGAGCTCTTGATCCCGACCAGCGAATCGTCCTCGCGGTCTTGCAGCGCGTAAATCGTGTCGTAGCCGATGCACCACAGGATCGCGCCGGCGTAGAGCGCCGCGAGCACGTCGAGCCGGTCGCCCCGCAGCGCAACCCAGCCGACCGGCGCACCCCAGGTGAACACCAGCCCCAGCCACGCCTGAGGCCACCAGGTGATGCGCTTCATGAACGGATAGGCGGCGACCAGCGCGAGGCTGCCGAGCGCGACCAGCTGCGCCGCGAGCCGCAGCTGGAACAGCACCACCAGCCCGATCGTGCACAGCACCAGCAGCCACGCCCACGCGGCCTTGCCGCTGACCCGCCCGCTCGCGACCGGCCGCGAGGCTGTGCGCGCGACCTGGCGGTCGAGATCGGCATCGACGATGTCGTTATAGACGCAGCCCGCGCCGCGCATCGCGATCGAGCCGGCCAGCATCCACAGCAGCAATTGCCACTGCACCCCGGCGCCGGTCAGCCATACGCCCCAGGCGCAGGGCCAGAACAGCAGCCACCAGCCGATCGGCCGATCGAACCGCGCGAGCATCGCATAATCGCGCCACGGCAGCGGCAGGCGGGCGACGAGGCCCTTGTGCTGGCTGTCGGGGACGATCTGGGCGGCCTGGTTCATGAGCTTCACCTAAACGGCTCACCCGCCTTGCGGAAGCCGCAATCCTTCTTCCCCTCGATCGGAAGAAGGGTGGTTGCGCTCCGCCGCCGCGCCGCGCAAAAACGGTTTCACCGGCTACCAAGGAAATCCGATGCGCCTCCCCCTGCTTGCTTTGACGACTGCCCTTGCCCTCACCCTGCCCCAGGCCGCCTCTGCCCAGCAGGACATGCCGACTACCCAACCTGGCAAGGAAGCGCTCGACATCCTCAAGCAGATCGTCGCGATCCCGAGCGTGATGGGCCGCGGCAACGTGCCCAAGGTGGCCGAGGCGCTGCGCGCGCGGCTGATCGCGGGCGGCTTCGCGCCGGAGGATGTCGTGTTCACCCCGGTGGGCGAGACGGGCTATCTCACCGCGCGCTATCGCGGGCGCGATTCGAAGCTCAAGCCGGTGGTGATCAACCCGCATATGGACGTGGTCGAGGCCAATCCGGCCGATTGGGAGCGCGATCCCTTCACCCCGGTGACCGAGAACGGCTATCTCTACGGACGCGGCTCGGCCGACGACAAGGGCGACCTCTCGATGGTGGTCGCGGCGCTGCTCGACCTCAAGCGCCAGGGCTGGGTCCCGTCGCGCGACGTGATCCTGGGCGCCTCGGGCGATGAGGAGACGCTGATGCGCTCCACCGCCGCGCTCGCGGAATCGCTCAAGAATGCCGAGCTGGTGCTCAATGCCGACGGCGGCGGCGGCGAGCTTGCGAACGATTTCACCCCGATCGTCTACAGCGTGCAGGCGGGCGAGAAGACCTATGCCGACCTCAAGCTCTCGATCACCGATCCGGGCGGCCATTCGAGTCGGCCGGGATCGCTCAATGCGATCGGCGCGATGTCGCGCGCGCTGGCGAAGATCGATGCCTACAAGTTCCCGCCGCAGATCAGCCCGCTGACCAAGGCCTATTGGGAAGGCACTGCGCCGCACGCGCCCGAGGAAATCGCGCAGGCGATGCGTGCCTATGCCGCCGATCCGAACAACCTCGGCGCGATCGAGGCATTGTCCTCGCGCCCCGAATATGTCGGGCTGGTGCGCACCACCTGCGTGCCCACCATGGTCAACGGCGGCCATGCGGCCAATGCGCTGCCGCAATCGGTCACCGCCAACATCAATTGCCGGATCTTCCCCGGCACCACCCGGCTGCAGGCACGCGACATCATCGCTGGCGTGATCGGCGACGACCATATCAAGGTCGAACTGACCGACGACGGTTCGCTGGAGGCGCCGGAAAGCCCGCTGCGCGACGATGTGATGAAAGCGATCGGCACCGCGGTGCACCAGCGCATCCCGGGCCTCGCGGTGGTCCCGTCGATGAGCGCGGGGGCGAGCGATTCGATGTATTTCCGCGCGCTCGGCATTCCGGCCTATGGCGTCGCGGCGACCTTCATGCGCCCCGATGACGATTTCTCGCACGGGCTCAACGAGCGCCTGCCGCTCGCGACGATCGATCCCGGCGTGAAGCAGTGGGAAACCGTGCTTAAGACGCTGCTGAAATAATCATGCCGGCAACCCCCGCCTGGCCGCCCAAGAGCGCGCCGCGCCTGTTCATACCCGGGCCTTTGGCCGCAGGGCACACGCTCGCGCTGGAAGGACCGCAAGCGCATTACCTCGCGCGGGTGATGCGCGTGGCCGAAGGCGATGCGGTGATCCTGTGCGACGATCTTACCGGGGAATGGGCCGCGCGAGTAACCGAAGCGGGCAAGCGCGAGGTGACGCTGGAAGTGGCGGAGCGGCTGCGCGAGCGCCAGCCGGTGCCCGATTTCACACTCTGCGCCGCACTGCTCAAGAAGGACCGCTTCGACTGGGTCTTGGAGAAGGCGACCGAGCTGGGCGTGCGGCGAATCCAGCCGGTTCTGACCCGCCGCTGCGTCGCCGACAAGCTGAACCTTGAGCGCGCGCGGGCCGCGATCGTCGAGGCGGCCGAGCAATGCGCGCGCACCGCCCTGCCCGAGCTGGCCGAGCCGGTGAAGCTCGACGCACTGCTCAAGAGCTGGGATGCCTCGCGCGCGCTGTTCTTCGCCGACGAGGCGGGCGGCGAGCCTGCAGCGGAAGCATTTGCCGAACCCCTGCGAAGGCAGGGGCCTCAGTCGGATTCGCGCGACACCGAGGGAGGTGCCCGCCTGCGCGGGGACTCGCTGAAGGCCGCGCTCCTCGTCGGCCCCGAGGGCGGGTTCGACGATGCCGAGCGCGCCGCGATCCGGGTGCTTTCCGCCGCTGTCCCGATCACCCTCGGCCCGCGGATCCTGCGCGGAGAAACCGCCGCGATTTCAGCGACCGCCGTGTGGATGGCGCTGGCCGGCGATTGGTCGCAAATCGCCTAACTTTGCGCTGGCGCAGTGGCATTTAGCAACCTAATGGCACCGCCATGAGCACGCGCGAGGCGTCCGCAGGAGAGGAACGGTTCCTTCAGAGCCGCGAGGATCTCATCGAGCCGATCGCGGCTGGAGAGAAGCCGCGCGAGCGCTGGCGGATCGGCACCGAGCACGAGAAGATCGTGTTTGCGCACAGTGACTTCCACGCACCTTCCTATGACGAGCCGGGCGGCATCCGCGCGCTGCTTAAGGGCCTCGAGGAATTCGGCTGGGAGCCGATCGAGGAAGGCGGCAACGTCATTGCGCTGAAAGGCGCGGACGGGGCGGTCAGCCTCGAGCCAGCAGGCCAGTTCGAGCTTTCGGGCGCGCCGCTCGAGAACCTTCACCAGACCTGTTCCGAAACCGGCCGGCACCTCGCGCAGGTGAAGGCGGTCGGCGACCGGCTCGGGATCGGCTTCCTCGGCCTCGGCATGTGGCCCGACAAGACCCGGGCCGAACTGCCGATCATGCCCAAGGGCCGCTACGAGATCATGCTCCGGCACATGCCGCGGGTCGGGACGATGGGCCTCGACATGATGCTGCGGACCTGCACCATCCAGACCAATCTCGATTATTCGAGCGAGGCGGACATGGTGAAGAAGTTCCGGGTCAGCCTCGCGCTCCAGCCGCTCGCGACCGCGCTCTTCGCCAATTCGCCCTTCACCGAAGGCAAGCCCAACGGCTATCTCTCCTATCGCAGCCACATCTGGTCCGACACCGATCCGCAGCGCACCGGCATGCTGCCGTTCGTGTTCGAGGACGGCTTCGGCTACGAACGCTATGTCGACTACATGCTCGATGTGCCGATGTACTTCGTCTACCGCGACGGCAAATATATCGACGCCTCGGGCCTCAGCTTCCGCGATTTCATGGCGGGCAAGCTCTCGGTGCTCCCCGGCGAGTTGCCGCGCGAGAGCGACTGGATCGACCATCTCTCGACCGCCTTCCCCGAGGTCCGCCTGAAGAGCTTCCTCGAGATGCGCGGCGCCGATGGCGGCCCGTGGAACAAGATCTGCGCCCTGCCCGCACTGTGGGTCGGCCTGCTGTATGACGATGCCGCGCTCGATGCCGCGTGGGAGCTGGTCAAGGGGTGGGACATGGACGAGCGCGAGGCATTGCGCGACGCGGTGCCCAAGCTCGCGCTCGACGCGCCCCTGCCGGGCGGCGGGAAGCTCAAGGACATCGCCGGCGAGGTGCTGAACATCGCCCGCTCCGGCCTCGCCGCGCGCGCGCGGCTCAACGACAGCGGCGACAACGAGACCGGCTTTCTCGCCCCGCTCGACGAGATCGTCGAGAGCGGGATCGTCCCGGCTCAGCGTCTGCTCGACCTGTATAACGGGCCGTGGAACGGCGACATCACGCGGGTCTACGAAGAGAGCTTCTGATGGCCAAGGTCGCGGTGATCGGCCAGTTCCGGCTCCCGCCCGAAGCGCTGGAAGCGGCCCGGCCGATGATGGCCCGGGTGATGGCAGCGACTCGCGCCGAAGCCGGCTGCATCGAATACAACTACGCCGAGGATTTGCTCGATCCGGGCCTGATCCGGGTGTCCGAAGTATGGCACAGCCGCGCGCATCTCGCCGCCCATCTCACGACGCCGCACATGGCGGTCTGGAGCGAGGAACGCGCTGCGCTCGGTCTCCGTGGGCGGGCGATCACGATGTACGAAGTGGCGAGCGAAGAGCCGTTCTAAGATCCAAATCCTCACGCCAGCGAAGGCTGGCGTCTCCCGGGCTCACGCGCCACTGCCCGGGACCCCAGCCTTCGCTGGGGTAACGACAGTTACTCCGCCGGTTGCGGTGCCGTCGTTGGCCTGCGACGGCGGGCCAGCCGCAGCACCTTGCGCAGCCGGCTGGTGATCAGGCCATGCTCGGCCATCCACGCGTAATATTCGCGGTATTTCGCATCCTCGCCCAGCAGATGGGCCTCTTCGGTCCGCGCGCGCCAGTAATAGATCGCGCTGACGCAGCCGAGGAACACCGTGTTGCGCACCGCATCGACCAGCGAGCCGTTGGTGACCAGGAACGGCAGGGTCGAACCCCACCAGAACAGATTCTTCGCCAGATAGGCCGGGTGGCGGGTGAAGCGGTACGGGCCATTGGTCAGCACGCCGCGGTAGGTGAGGTTGGAGAAGCGGATGCCGAAAGCCATCGTCGCCCAGGCGTAGAACGCGGTCAGGCTGACGAGGACAGCCATCCACACCCACATCAGCGCGGGATGCCACTGCAGCCAATAGGCCCAGTCGGCGGTGTTGTATTCATAGCCGATCACCCCGTCGTTCGAGATGATCCCGTAAACGAACGGCGGATAGCACATCAGCGCGGCGAGCCAGCCGGCGAGGAACGGATTGCCGCTGCGGATCTGCGCATCGAACGGGCGCATCGTCAGCAGATAGCCGACTGTCCCGATCTGCACGTCGATCACGAACAGCAGGTCGAACAGCCTGCCGCCGAGCCAGCCCGGATGATGGATGACCGCCGCAATGTCGGTGTTGACCACATTCGCGAAGCCGCCGGGCAGGATCGAGATCATGAAGGCGCCGAAGAAGCCCTTGATCGCCCAGGCGCGCCAGTGCTTCCCGACCTGCTCGATGTCCCAGCCCTCACGCCCGATCAGCAGCGCACCGAAGTGCCACGCGGTATCGCGAGGCTCGACCAGATAGCGGTCGAGCCACAGCACATAGGGGATCGAGAGCGCGAACAGCGGGATCGCCGCCGCCTCGAACACTTCCATCGCGAACAGATATTGTCCGTCCCAATACCAGCGGCCGAGACAATAGCAGGCGGCGATCGCGGCCCAGGTGGCCCACAGGCCGACGATCTTGACCACCGAGACCTCGATCCGGTCGCCCAGCGGACGCGGATTGTCCCAGTCGATCCCGGTCGAGGGACGGCGATGGACCTTGTCGACCAGCACCGACCATGCGGCCATCAGCAGCCCGATCAGCAGCATCGAGGCGAGCGCGGCATAGGGCCCGGCCATCCGCTCATGCGGGCCCGGCAGGCCGAAAGCGTCGACGATCGCGGGCCAGTTGCGGCAGACCAGGATCCAGCAGAACAGCCCGGCCAGCCCAACCGCCCCGACCCACGGCGAAACGTCGCTCGCGGGCGGTTTCGCACCGATGGTCACGGGCTGCGGGTCGGTCATGCTCATGCCCTAACCGCCTAGCCGAAAAGGGTTAAGGGCCGGGTAATCGCGACAATCGCCCTGTCCCGGAAGGGGGCAGGACCGAGGCCCTACCTGAACGCGTGGATCGTGCCCTTGTCGTCGAGGATGTACAGGATCTGGTTCGCCACCACCGGCGCCAGCGAGATCGACGAGCCGAGATCGCGGAATTCGGTCGGCTTGCCGCTCGCCACATCGACCGAGAACACCTTGCCGCGCGAATTGGCGACCCACAGGTGGTTGCCCGCGAGCACCGGGCCGGTCCAGAAAATCCGGTCGATGCGCTTCTTCGGCTTCTTGAATTCGTCGAACTGCGTCAGCCAGCGGATCTTGCCGGTGTTGCGCGCGATCGCCATCAGCCGCGCGTCGTCGGTCAGGGTAAAGATCCATTCGCCGGCGATCGCGGGGGTCGAGATCCCTGCGAGGTTGAGTTCCCACACGCGCTGGCCGGTGTTGAGCTCATAGGCGGCCATGCGCCCGCCCTGGCCCAGCGCATAGACCCGGCCGTTGTCGATGATCGGATCGGCATCGACGTCGGTCAGCGCGCCGACCTCGGTCGAGATATTGGTGCGCGACAGCGCATCGAGCCACAATTCGCGGCCGTTCTCATAGCGATAGGCGGCGACTTCTCCGGTGCTGTAGCCGGCGACGATCGAGCCCTGCGCGGCGGCCGCGGCGGCCACGCCGAAGATCCCGGTCTGACCGGCCGAACCGGCCTTGGTCCACTGGATCGCGCCATCCGCCGCATTGAGCGAGATCACCTGGTTGTCCTGCGTCATCGCAATCACCGCGTTGAACGCGATCGTCGGCGCGCCGCGCAGCGGCCCCGAAGGCTTGACCGACCAATAGACCTTGCCGTCGGCCGCATCGAGCGCGGCGACATCGCCGACGCCGTTGGTCGCATAGACCCGGCCGTTGGAATAGCTAACCCCGCCGCCGAAGGCCGAAGCCTCGATCTTGCCCGGAACCGGCATCTTGTAATGCCATTTCGGGGTGCCGGTATTCGCGTCGAAGGCATCGACCACACCGTCGGTGTCCATCACGAACAGCGTGCCATTGCCGATCACGGGAGACGCGGCGAGGCGCCGCTTCTTGCCCGAACCGGCGATGCTGGCACGCCACAGCTCGTTCGGATTGTCGCTCAGCGCAAGGTGGCCGTAGCTCTTCGATGCGGTCCCGCCGGCCTGGCTCCAGTCCGCATTGACCTGCGGCGGGGGCACCACCACCGTCACCGCGGCGAGCGTCGGATCGACGCTGGTTCCGGCCTCGATCCGAGAGAGAATCGGCACGCGATTGCCGACCGTCGGCGTCTTGGGCCCGCCCTTGCCGTGGAAGATGCCGCAGCCCGAAAGCGCGACTGCCAGGACGGCGACGGTGGAAATCGCGCCGAGGCGCCGGAATGCAGTGCTGTTCATTGGAATCACTCTCGCAAAATCACTGCGCCCCGGCCGGGGCTTGCTGGTCCTGCTCGTTCTGGTGCATGTCTTTCAGCGTCTGGTCGACATCGACGATCGCGTCGACCCCGAGCAGGCCGGAAAGCTGGCGCGCGCGCGAGCGCAACGAGGCGGGAACGGTTTCATCCTTGGCGATCTGCGCGAACAGAGGCCCGGCGAGCTCGGGTTTGCCGAGATCGAGATAGGCCGCGCCGAGCAATTCGCCCGCGCTGCCGAAGAACGGGCTGCCGGGCGTCGCCAGCGGCTTGATCCTGGCGACGACTTCGGCGGGCTTCATCGTCGCATAACCGGCCGAAACCTGGCGGATCAATGCGAGATCGCGATAGGGGCCGGGCGAATCGCTGCTGGTCGCCACTTCGCCGTAGATCCGGACCGCATCGGCGGCGCGGCCCTGCTGCAGGGCCACGCCCGCGCGGGCCATTTTCGCAGCCGCGACCGCGCCGGCAGGGCCTTCCTTCTCGATCGCGATCAACTGGGTCGTCGCGGTGGCGAAATTGCCCGCCTCGAGCTGGTCCAGCGCCTTGACGATTTCCTCGGAGGTTTGGTCCAGCGCCTTTTCGCGGTGATCCTTCCACACCAGATAGCCGCCGAAGCCGAGCAGTGCGACCACCACCAGGATGCCGATCTTGAGCCCGTGGTTCTTCGCGAAATTCGCGAGCTGGTCCTGACGATAGGCATCGTCGACCTCGCGCACGAACGCATCCTGCTGCTTGGAATCGCGGTCGAGGCGCTTGGCCGCTTCGGGAGTGATATTGCTGGGTGGAAGAGCCACGCGGGGGCCTTTTACTTTGGTTTCGCCGAGTTGCGCGCTGTTTAGGGACGTCGAACGGATAGGGCAATAGAGCCTTGCCGTGCCTGTACCCGGGCCGGTGAACGGCGAATGAAGCAGCCTCGCCGAGAGCCTCGCTTCAGCGCGAAGCAGCGCCTTCGATCGCGGCGGTATAGAGCGCGCGGTAGCGTGCGATCATCCGCGCCTCATCGTAGGATTCGCGCGCTTTTTCGCGGTTCGCACGGCCGATCTTGCGGCGCTCCGCCGGGTCGGCGGACAAGGTTTCGAACGCCTGGGCAAGCGCATTTTCATCGCCCGGCGGAACGATGAAGCGCGCATTTTCGGCCGCGACCATTTCGGCGACGTCGCCGACCGCGGGCGCGACCACCGGCAGGCCCGCGGCCATCGCCTCGACCACCGAGATCGGGAACTGCTCGCTTTTCGACGAAAGCGCGAAAATATCGAACAACCCGACCACTTTGGCCGGGTCTGCCGCAAAGCCCGGCAGGTGGACGCGGTGCGCGACCTTGAGGCGGATCGCCTCCGCCTCGATCGCCGCGCGCTCGGGTCCTTCGCCAAGGATCACCAATTGCCATTCGGCCGGCAGCGAAGCGAAGGCGCGAACCATCGCCGGCAGATCCTTCACCGCACGCAGGCCGGCGAGCGTGCCGAGCCAGAACTCATCGTTGCGTTTGACCAGGTTGGGCAGCACGTCGCGCAGCGGCTGCTTCGCATAGCCGGCGGTCGCAATGCCGTTGGCGATGCGGTGGACCCGGCTGCGCGGCTGGTGCCACACCTCGAGCGCGATCCGCTCGAGCCCGCGGGACGGCACCACCAGCCCCGTGCTGCGCCCGAGCGCGAGCCGGCGATAGAGATTGCGCTGCGGCTTGAGCCGCTCCGCCTCGTCCGCGTTGAACCCATCTTCGTGATGGATCAGCGGCGCGAGCCCGAACGCGGCCACATAGAGCGTATGCGCCATCACCGCATCCATCGCGCCCCAATTATAGCTGAGGATCAGATCGTAGCCGCGCATCGCCTCTGCCAGCCGCTTGAGTCGGCCGAGCCCCGGAAAGCCCGCAAGCGGTGGGAACTTTTCCGGGTAAGCGACTGAAACATCTTGGGACACATGCGCAGCCGCAGCGAAGGCCCCCGGCTGCGCCGAGACGATATCATGCGTGAAATCGCGCCCGAAGGCGTTGATGAGCCGAACCGAGCGCAGCTCCTTGCCCCCGGCGTCGAAGCTCGACTGGAGGTGGAGGATGCGCTTGGCGCTCACGCCGTTTTGGCCAGCAGGCGGGCGATCGCCTTGACCGCCTCCGGTTCGCCGAGCGTGGGTGTGTGCCCGGTGCGGGCGATGGTGAGGCTCTCGGCGCCTTCCAAATCTTTGGCCATTTTCCTGAGCGTTGCAGCCGACAGTATGTCGGACAAAGCGCCCCGGACCACCAGCACCGGCCGCCCGCGCAGCGCCCGCCACGCCGGCCACATATCCGCCGCGGGCGCGTCCGGATCCACCGGGGTGTTGAACGGTTCGGCGATCTTCATATCGTAATCGAACACGATGCGGCCATTGCCCGAGACCGTCATCAGCCGCTTCGCCATCTCCAGCCAGTCCGACACCGCATAGGTCGGGAACAGCTGCGCGCTCTGTTCGCGCAGCGACCGGGCCGCGTGCATCCAGGTCGGGAACGCCCGCCCCTGACCGACATATTCGCGAATCCGGGCGATACCCTTCGGCTCGACCGCGGGGCCGATATCGTTGAGCACCGCCCCGGCAATGCGCTCCGCGCCGGTCGCCGCCAGCATCATCGTCAGCAGCCCGCCAAGCGAGGTGCCGATCGCGACGTAGCGTTCGATCGCGGCCTGCTCGAGCAGCGACTGGAGATCGGCGAGATATTGCAGCGGCATGTAGGTCGCCGCATCCTTCGCGTAATCGCTTTCGCCTCGCCCGCGCAGATCGACGCAGATCATCCGCCTTTTGCCGGCGAAGTGCCGCGCCAGCGGCTCGAAATCGCGGGCATTGCGCGTCAGGCCGGGGATGCACAGCAGCGGTGGCCGGTCGCCCGGCCCGGCATAGTCGCGATAATGCAGCTTGAGGCCGTCCGGCGCCGTCCAGAACCGGTTTTCGAAGGCGTTTGCGCTCATGCTTGAAACAACCCCCGGGAGCGAGCCTTGCGAAAGGTTCGGCGAAACCCCACAAGCATGGGATGCGAGCCGAACCGCCTGCCCATCCCTATACGCCCGACCCGCAAATCCTCAAGCTCAGCGAATGGCTCGGCGATCCGGTGGCGGCGGCCGACTTTCCGCAGACGGAACCGCGCTTCCGCAACCGGCGGTGGGACCGCGCGGTGGGGCTGGACGGGCTGACCGACGCGGACTGGGTCCGCCATTTCGGCCGGTTCGAACCGCTCCCCGGCAACCTCCCGCAGCCGCTGGCGCTGCGCTATCACGGGCATCAGTTTCGCCATTACAACCCCGATCTCGGCGACGGGCGCGGCTTCACCTTCGCGCAATTGCGCGATGGCGCCAATTACGGGCAGGCCGGGCGCCTGCTCGATCTCGGCACCAAGGGCTCCGGCCTCACCCCGTGGAGCCGCACCGCCGACGGGCGGCTGACGTTGAAGGGCGCGGTGCGCGAGATTCTCGCGACCGAAATGCTCGAGGCGCTCGGGACCTATACGTCCAAGACCTTCTCGGTGATCGAGACCGGCGAAGCGCTGATGCGCGGCGACGAGCCCTCGCCTACCCGCTCGGCGGTGCTGGTGCGGCTGAGCCACGGCCATATCCGCATCGGCACATTCCAGCGCCTCGCGGCGTTCGAGCTGAAGGAGGAGATGCAGGAGCTGATCGCCTATTGCCTCGCGGAATTTCCCGGGCCGTTTCCAGCCGAAGACGTGCCGGGCTCCGACGATCCGGCGGCGATCCTGTTTCACCAGGTGGTCGAACGGCTGGCCGATCTCGCCGCGTCCTACATGGTCGCGGGCTTCGTCCACGGCGTGCTCAACACCGACAATATGAACGTCACCGGCGAGAGCTTCGACTATGGCCCGTGGCGCTGGCTGCCGCGCTGGGATCCGAATTTCACCGCCGCCTATTTCGACGAGCAGGGGCTCTATGCCTTCGGGCGTCAGGCCGAGGCGATCCACTGGAATTGCGCGCAACTGGCGATCGCGCTGCGGCTGCTGGTCGACGCGCCGCCGCTGGTCGCCGCGCTGGAGCGGTTTCCGCGGCTCTATCACGCGGCGATGGCGCGGCGGTTCTGCTGGCGGTTGGGGGTGGCGAGCAACGGCACCGAGGCCGACATGCGGCTGATCGCGGCGGCCGAGACGGAAATGAAGGACCGCGGCACCGGGCCGGACGCCTTCTTCTTCGCCCATCGCGGCGGACGCGATGCGGCGGGCGCATGGGCCGAAGCGCTGACGGGCTACGAGGCCCTGCCCTCCGACCACCCCTATTGGGCGGAAGAAGCTCCGCAAGCGATGCTGATCGACGAGGTCGAGGCGATCTGGACCGCGATCGCCGAGCACGACGACTGGGCTCCGCTCCAAACCAAGCTCGCGGCGCTGCGGCGGATGGGCGACGCGCTCGGCGAGCCGCTGCTGCCCGCGGGGCACGGCTGAGCGGCGGTGGACTCCTCCCGCCGGACCTCGTCGCAAATCGCAAACGGCGAACTTACGCCTCGAAAATGGCAGGCTCGATGATGGAGCGCGGCCCCCGGCCAAGCCGGTCGGCCATGCCCACATAGGCTGCGGCGATGCCTGCCCCGATCACCGCGAAAACGGCGAGCTGAAGCAAGGTCGCGCCATGCATCTTCGGGCTCGCCAGCGGCGCCAGGATCAGCCCCGTGGCCCCGCCCGCCACTATGCAGATCCGGTTGCCGGCTACGGTCCCGCGCCGGGTCACGGGCCAGAGCAAGGAAAGCACGATCCCCGCACTCGGCAGAGCGATAAGGAATGCGCCGAGCCAGAACAGCACGGCCATGGTCACCAGCCAGGTCAGCCCGGGCAGCCGGTCACCCATCGCAACAGCCATTGCCGTGGTCCAGATGAGCGAAAACGCCGTCGATCCGGCCATTGCGGCCGCGAGCACGGCGAGGGCGTGATGGCCAAAACGGCGCGGCTGGGTTTCTCCGGTCATGCGCGCCGCCTAGCCCGCCAAGCTGAAGAAATGATTGCCTCCGATCTGGCGCCGACCGCCTGACTGGTTCCCGGCGGATGCGGTTGTCCGCAAAGCAAAAGGCCCGGGAGTTTCCTCCCGGGCCCTTCGTTTGAGGTCCAGCGGACCGGCGGGGCTTAGCTGCCCGAGCCGGGACCGTAGCTGATCTCGACGCGGCGGTTCTGCAGCTCGCGCACACCATCCGCAGTCGGGACGCGCGGGTTGCTTTCACCGAAGCCCTTGGCGCTGATCGCCGAGGCCGGGATACCCTTGCCGGTCAGATAACCCTGGACCGAGGTATTGCGGCGGTTCGACAGGCCGACGTTGTACTGCGTGGAGCCCGAACGGTCGGCGTAACCCGCCAGCATGATCGGAACGCTTTCGCAGTTGCCATAGGCAGCCACGGCCGAGTCCAGAGTGGTCGCGGCTTCCGGCGTGATGTCCGACTTATCCCAGTCGAAGAACACGATGTACGGACCCTTGTTGCACACCGGCGGAGGCGGCGGCGGAGGGGGCGGCGGAGGCGGGGGCGGAGGAGGCGGCGGGGGAGGCGGCGGCGGGGGCGGCGGCGGCGGAACTTCCGCAGCCTTGCCGAACGCCTTGCGGATCCCGAAGGTGCCGCTGTAGCCGCCGAAGCCGTCTTCACCGAACTGGGTGCCTCCACGCAGGAAGAAGCTCCAGCCGTTGTTGCCGTTGGCTACGCTGATCCCGGCAAGCGCTTCGCCGAAATCGCCCTTGGTGTCATAGCTGACCGGCAGGGTCGCCCCGGCGCTGAGCAGGTTGGTGACGTAGCCACCTTCGAACTCGTGCCACCAGTTGCCCTCGATATAGGGCTCGATCACCGTGCCGCTCGGAGTTGCCCCGAGCGTGACGCCCAGGCGGCCGCCGAGACGGGTGCGGAAGGTTTCCGAATCCTGCACATCGACGCCGGTGCCGAGCAGCGTCGGCGTATCGTCGTCGAACATCGTCTTGCCGTAGCTGACGGTGCCCTTCGGCTCGAAGAACGCCCCGCCCGAACTCAGCGGCAGCTTGTAACCAAGGTCCAGCCGCGCGCCGAGCGTGGTATAGCCTGTCTTGAAGCTGTCGACGAAGCCCACATCGTTGAGCAGGAACTTGGCATCGCCGAAGTCCGCCTTGACGAGGAGGTCAGCGAAGAACGGACCGTCGAGACGGGTGGCATAGGCGCCCACCGACCACTGGTCGTAGCGGATGACCGAGTCCGAGATATCGTAATGGATATCCGACTTGGCCCAGCCGCCCAGCAGGCCGAACAGCCATGCCTGGTTCTTGCCGCTGTCCGAGGTACTTTCCGAACCGAAGTCGAAGCCGACCTGCACGCCGATCGTGTCCTGCGAGATCTGGTCGTCATAGGTATAGACGCCGCCCCCCGAGAGACCCGCCGGAGTGCCGGAGGTGTTCGACATGTCACGTTCGATATTGGTCGCCAGGAACCGGCCCCAAACGCCCGGGGTGACCTTGCCGTCGCCGAAGGCGTTGCGCAGGTCCGCCGTGCGGTCGAGCCAGGTGCCGGTGGTGTCGTTCCACAGGTTCTGGGCGCCGTAACCGAGCATAGAGGTATCGTAGGCTTCGCGGTCCAGCGTGCTCGCGAGCACGAACTCGTTCGGATAATCGACCGGATCGACCTGGGCGGTGTCGCGCAGGTAGGAGTCGAAGCGGAACAGGCCCTTGTTGATGCCGCCATCGGTGGTGAAGGCACCGGCGGAAGCCGAGCCGCCGACCTGGGCGAACAGGATACCGTCATCCGCGCTGACATACTGGCCAGGCAGCGCCGAGACGTCGTTGACGACCAGATGGGTGGTGCCGGTGATGTTGCCGTCGATCACCAGAAGATCGGCCACGCCGTTCGCCTGGAGCTGCGCATCGATCTTCAGCGTCGCCGCACCCGCCGAGGCGGCATAATTGCCGGTGGTGTAGATGAGATCGTCGGCGGCACCGTCCTTCATTTCGACCAGCTGCGAGTTGTTGAGCTGGTCGAGGCCGATGAACTCGAGGATCCCGTTGCGGTTGATCGTGCCGGTGTTGTTCAGCACGCTCGTCCCGTTCGGGGTGTCGAAGTAGACGTAGTTCGCCCCGTTCGAGTTGAAAGTGCCGCTGTTGTCGAAGGTCACGTCGCCATTGGTCGACTGGAAGTAGGTGTTCGAAGCCGGCCCCGCGGTGATCGTGCCCGAGTTGCTGAAGTCGATGTCGTCCGAAGCGATGAAGTAGTTGTCGCCATCGAACACCCAGCTGTGGTTGCTGGTGTTGCTGAAGGCGAGGCTCAACCCGTTCACATCGGCGCCCTGGGCATCCAGGAACACCGTGCCTTCGAGGTGACCGTCGTTCTGCACGTCGATCGTCTCGTTGGCATAGGCCAGGATCGAGCTGCCGCCGATACCTACCGCATTCCCGATAGTCCCATTGACGTCGTTATGGATCGAGATCGAACCATCGGCGGCCGCGACGACCGTGCTGGTGAGGGAGGCGAGATCGCCCCCGCCGCTCAGCGAGCCATCGTTATAGATCGCGATGTCGTTCTCGCCCACGCCCGGATCGTAGGTCACGACAGCGATTGCCGGGCCCTGTGCGGTGACCGAGGCGTCGGTGTAGTTGTTGATCGTGGTCGAGCCGATGCCGAGCTTGACGGTGCCGATACCGACCGTCGGCGAAGGGTTCACCCCGTCCCCGACCGTGCCGTAATTGTCCACCAGCACATCGCCGCCGTCACCGAACGAACCCGCGCCAAGGCCGAGCACATTGGCTTCGACATTGCCGTTGTTGATCACGGTGGC
Source organism: Candidatus Andeanibacterium colombiense (assembly GCA_029202985.1). GTDB lineage: Bacteria > Pseudomonadota > Alphaproteobacteria > Sphingomonadales > Sphingomonadaceae > Andeanibacterium > Andeanibacterium colombiense. The sequence goes on from CP119316.1 coordinate 874,395, forward strand.
ATTGCCCGCGCCGATCGCCAGCGCCGCGGCGCCAACTTCCGGCGGATCGATGTCGCCATTGACGGTCACGGTGGCATCGCCGCCGATCGAGGTCGCGAAGGCACCGAACAGACCGTTGTCGGCGGTGATATCGCCGTTGGTGGTGATCGTCGCATCGTCCGCGAACGAGATCGCAATCACGCCCGAGCCATTGGCCGAGGTGATGTCGCCGGTGGTGACATCGACATAGCTGGCGATCGAGGTCGCCACGATGCCGGTGTCGTCGGAAACGATGCTGCCGCCTTCATTGTCGATCGACACATAGCCGCCGGCCGTGGCGACAATGCCAAGGTCGCCCGCGGTGATGTCGGTGCCGGTGAGGGTGAGCGTTGTGTCGTCGCCGCCGATCGTCACGATGCCGCTGAGGCCCGCGTCGATCTGGCCGTTCAGCGCGGTGATATCGATGTTGTTGCCGGCCACCGCAAGGATGCCGACGCCGTTGGCCGCATCGACCACCTTGTCCGCATCGTCGACGCCGTCGCCGGTCAGCGTGACTGCTACATTGTTGACCGCTGCCGCCGAGATACCGATCGCACCTTCGGCCGTGGTGACGCCGTGGGTCTCGACATCGACATTGCCGTCAGCCGCGATCGCAACGATGCCGAGGCTCCAGGCCCCGCCACCGGTTGCATTGACCGTGCCGCTGTCGATCGTGACGTCGGCCCCGCTGCCGAGCGCGACCGCGGCGATGCCGGCGGTTGCGTTGACGGTGGAGGTCGCCGCGTCGATCGCGACATCGCCGCCGCCGATCGCGAGGCCGCCGATGCCCAGTTCAGGAGCGTCGGTGCCGCCGATGACCGAGCCGTTGGCGTCGATGTAGACGTTGCCCGAGCCGATGTTGACGCCGACCAGGCCGGCGCCGGTCGCGTCGACCGAGGCCCCACCGGTGTAGATCGAGGCGTCGGACGTACCGCCAAGCACGATCGCCGCCGCGCCGATTACCGGCGGGTCGATCGCATTGCCGTTGAGGTTCACGGTCGCCGCGCCGCCGGTCGAGATCGCCGCCGCGCCGAACAGGCCCTCGGCCGAGATTTCACCGTAGGAGTTGACCTCCGCGTCGCCGTTGTTGGCGAAGGCGACCACGCCGGTGCTGGCCAGGCCGGCCCCGGTCGCGTTCACCACGCCGCTGTCGATCGTCGAATTACCGTTCAGCGCAATGCCGGTGATGCCCATCGAGGCATCGACCTCGGCGCCGCTGGCGTCGATCGTCGAATTGCCGCCCGCGAGCGAGAAAACGCCAACGCCGTTCGCCGCATCGACGGTGGTTTCATCCGCAACGGTGATGTCGACATCGCCGGCAGCGAAGCCGCCGACGCCGATCAGGCCGTCAGCGGTGGTGTTGCCGTGGGTGTCGATATCGACATTGCCCGCCAGCGCCACACCGATCACGCCGGTGCTCAGGACCCCGCCGGTTGCCGTGACCGAACCACTATCGATATAGACGTTGCCGCCGGTCGAAATGCCGGTGATGCCCATCGCCGCATTGACGGTGGAATCTTCGCCTTCGATGTCGACCTCGCCGCCCGCGAGAGCGATGACGCCCACGCCGTTGGCCGCAGTCACCGTGTTGCCGAGCAGATCGATATCCACATCGCCCGAGGCAAAGCCGCCGACGCCAATCAGGCCTTCGGCCGTGGTGTTGGCATGGGTGTCGATGTCGACATTGCCCCCTAGCGCCACGCCGATCACACCGGTGCTCAGCGCACCCGCGCCGTCCGCGTTGACCTTGCCGCTATCGATATAGACGTTGCCGCCGGTCGAGATGCCGGTGATGCCCATCGCCGCGTCGACCTTCGAGCCTTCACCTTCGATATCGACCGTGCCGCCTGCCAGTGCCAGCACGCCGACGCCGTTCTGCGCATCGACCTTGTTGCCGAGTAGATCGATCCCGACGTCGCCCGAGGCGAAGCCGCCGACGCCAATCAGGCCTTCGGCGGTGGTGTTTGCATGGGTGTCGATGTCGACATCCCCGCCCATCGCGACACCAATCACGCCGAGGCTCAGGGCTCCGCCGCCGTCGGCATTAACCTTGCCGCTGTCGATATAGACGTCGCCAGAATCCGCCAAGCCGACGATGCCGACCAAGGCATCGACGTTCGAGTCTTCGCCTTCGATGTCGACGTCGCCGCCGCCCATCGCGACGCCCAGCACGCCAACGCCGTTCTGCGCGTCAACCTTGTTGCCGAGTAGATCGATATCCACATCGCCACCGCTATCCGCAATGCCGCCCACGCCGATCAAGCCCGAAGCGGTCGTCTTTCCGTGGGTATCGATGTCGACGCTGCCCCCGCCGGTAGCGACTCCGAGGACGCCAATCCCCAGCGCACCGCCGGTGGCATCCACCTTGCCGCTGTCGATCCAGACGTTGCCGCCGCCGGCTGCGACACCGATGATACCGGTATCGCCCGCAACCTTCGAACCCTCGGCCTCGATATCGGCATCGCCGCCACCGAGTGCGAAGGCGCCGACGCCGAGTGCCGGCGGAGTGCCGTTCTGGCCGATCTTCGCGTCCTCGACGTTGACGTTAGCATCGCCCGAACCGAGGTTGAGGGCGAGCGCGCCCACCCCGGTCGCGTCGATCGTGGTGTTGTTGGCATTGACGGTGGCATCGGATGTCCCGCCCAGCGCCAGCGCCGCAGCGCCGATCACCGGAGGATCGATCTTCACGCCCTCGTCGAGATTGACCGTCGCCGAACCGTTCATCGAGATCGCTGCCGCTCCGAAGGTGCCGCCATCGACCGAAATATCGTCATGCGCGTTGACCGTGGCATCGCCGCCGAGGCTGGCCGCGACTACGCCGCCGCCGATTGGGACGGTAATGCCGCCCAACCCTCCCGGCAGCGTCATGCCGCTCGAACCGGCGGTCACCTTGCCGGAATCGATCGTAACGTTGCCGCTCGCAGCACCGACGATGCCCGAGCCGTTCTGCGAATTGACGGTGCCGCCGGTGGTGTCGATCGTAACGGTGCCGAGAAGCGCAATCCCCTGCACACCGGTGCCGTTGACCGTGTCGACCGAGCCGAAATCGTTTTTACCGCCTGAAATATCGACGTCGCCGAGCAGCGACGTCGAGCTAATGCCGCCGTTGGTGGCGTCGATCGAGCCGTCGTTAACGATGGTCAGGTCGCCCGTGGTGTAGGCGTTGATGCCGATATTGCCGATCGGGCCGCCGTCTTCTGTGCCGATCTCGCCGTGGTTGGTGATGGTGTAGTCACCGGCGCTGGGCGCCGCGATCCCGAGCGGGGCGCCGCCTACATGGATACCATCGCCATCGGCGTCGATCGTGCCCGTATCGCCGTTGGTAATCTGACCACCGCCCGCGACATACACATAAACGCCGCTACCGCCGGCATCGATCGAACCGTCGTTATCGACCACCGCGCTGCCACCCATCGGGGTTTCCTGGTTGAGCACGTAGCCGCCGAAATGGATACCGTCCTTACCGCTGACGATCGAGCCGTCTTCTTGGTTGTTGACGGTGCCGACGCCGGTCACATTCATGAACACGCCGTTGCCGTTCACGTCGATTACCGAATCGTTGTTGACGGTGCCGTTTCCGCTGGAAGACGTGGTGGTGGTGGTTGCCGGAATATGGAGAAGCGGGATAGCCGGCGTGGTTACCGTCGGGCCGGTAATTGCGATGCCATCACCGCTGCCGCTGCCCTCGATCGTGCCGTTGCCGGTATTGTTGACGACAATATCGGGCGTATTGCCGTTGGCCGTGTTGGTCGACCAAGCCTGAATGCCTGCGGCGCTGCCGGTCGTCTGAATATGGCCATCGTTGTTGATTTCGATATCACCCGCCCCGGAAGGGTTTCCGCTGTCACCGGTATGGGCCAGAATGCCCGAACCGCCTGTGGTGATGTTCCCGTGCGTGTTGATCTCGATCGAATTGTCCGAACCGTCGGTCCACACCTGAATGCCCTCACCCGGCGCGGTGATCGAGGTGCCGGCATTGGCATTTACCGTCACGTCGTGCTTGACCGCAGTGAGACTACTTCCCGAATTACCGATGGTGATGCCATCGTTCGGGCGCGAATTCGAAACGCCAGTCACGGTGATCGAACTGGGCGAAGGAGTCGGGGACGTGACCGGATTCAAATTGAGAACAAAATCCGCGGAAGGATTGTATTCGATACCGCCGTTGGTGTTCCCGCTCGGCGAACCGGCCTGGAACGTCCCCGAGCAATTCACCGTAGTGACGCCCCCAACAGTACTGCCGGCGCCGCATTCGGCTCCGTCCGCAGCAAAAGCGGGATTTATCCCCGAAGGGGCAATGAAAGTCGCTACCGCGAGCGCCGCCAGAGCCGAACCGTTACGAAGGCCTTTGCGCCCACGCCCAGAACCAATACCCGACGCAGCCGCGCCGACCAGAACATCGCTCTTCATGATAAACCCCCAAAAAAACCTCTCCCGATCGATCCCCCGACCGGCACAGGCGTAAATATAAACACCCAGATAACCATTGCCTACACCATCCGGCGCACCTGCCGCAACGCAGAAAGGCATGAATTTCTACGTAGTTACATTTGCCCGCGACAGACTCCAAAGGCATGGTTTTGAGCCACTTTCCGCGAAGGGCCACGCAGCCTTCGGGGCTTTTGCGTTACAATGGGCGACAATTCTTCGCTCACCAGCGCCGTCTCGGGCGGCGATATTTGAAATTACCGAACCGGCCGAGTCGCTTTCTTTGCGACTTTCGATTCGCACTTACTTACAGCAATGAAAGTATTGCTGCGGCGCACAAAAATGCACTGCTAATTAACCCCCCGCGGCGGCCGCGCTTCAGCGGCAAAGCTTGTATATTCCGGCACCCTGCCCCACATGGCGCGGAAGCATCCGCCCGCCTTGCGGCGCGGACCAGGACGAAGCTGAACGGAAATCCGATCGCGTGAGCAGTGATGCGATAATCTCGCTCGAACCGGCCACCGGCGCGGAGCTGTGGCGGGGTATGCCGGGCAATGTCGATGAGACCGTCGCCCGTGCGCGCAAGGCCTGGCACGGCTGGGCCGCGCAGCCGCTCGGCTATCGGATAGAGGCCGTCCGCCGCTTCGCCAACGAAGTCCGCAAGGCCGGCGACCCGCTGGCGGAGCTGATCGCGCGCGAAACCGGCAAGCCCTTGTGGGAAACACGCACCGAAGTCGAAGCGGTGATCAACAAGGTCGAGACCTCGATTCGCGCCTATTCCGAGCGCACTGGGCAGCGCAAGCACGACAGCGCGCTGCAGGGCACTAGCGCGCTGCGCCACAAGCCCCACGGCGTGATGGCCGTGCTGGGGCCGTATAATTTCCCCGCGCACCTGCCCAACGGCCATATCGTTCCGGCGCTGATCGCGGGCAATGCGGTGGTGTTCAAGCCGAGCGAAAAGACCCCGGCGGTGGGAGAATTCCTGGTCGGCTGCTTCCACCGCGCGGGGATCGCCGCGGACGTGGTCCAGCTGCTGATCGGCGGGCCGGACGAAGGCAAGGCGCTGGTCGTGCATCCGGGTATCGACGGCGTGCTGTTCACCGGATCGGCCAATGCCGGGATCGCGATCAACCGCAAGCTCGCCGCCAATCCGGGCAAGATCGTCGCGCTGGAGATGGGCGGCAACAATCCGATCGTGCTGTGGGATACGCCGCTGCTCGACGATGCGGCCGTGCTGACCGTGCAATCCGCCTTCACCAGCGCCGGCCAGCGCTGCACCGCCGCGCGGCGGCTGATCGTGAAGGCTTCGCTCTATGACGAAGCGGTCGACCGGATCGCCCGGCTGGCAGACCGGATCGTGGTCGGTGCCCCGTTCGACGATCCGGCCCCGTTCTATGGCCCGGTGATCGACAACAACACCGCCGACCAGCTGACCGAAAGCTTCGTCTATCTGATGACCCAAGGCGGCCGACCGATCCGGCACATGCGCCGCCTGCGCGAGGATCTGCCGTTCCTCTCCCCGGCAATCATCGACGTGACCAATATGGCCGAGCGCCCCGACGTCGAATTGTTCGGCCCCCTGCTGCAGATCGTGAAGGTCGACGATTTCGACGAGGCGATCGCCGAGGCGAACAACACCCGCTTCGGCCTGTCCGCCTCGCTGATCGGCGGCACGCCGCAGGATTACAACCGCTTCTGGGGGAATATCCGCGCCGGCATCGTCAACTGGAACCGCCCGACCAACGGCGCTTCGTCCGATGCACCGTTCGGCGGGATCGGCCTCTCGGGTAACCACCGCCCGGCGGCCTTCTACGCCGCCGATTATTGCGCCTATCCGGTTGCCAGCACCGAAGTACCCCAGCCGCGCGCCAGCGTGGGCGTGGGCTTCAAGGGCTGATCCCGCGTCCTGCCGAGCTCGTCAGCTCCCGTGGGTGACCAGGTCGACCGAGGTCCCACCCGAGGGGATCGCGCGGGCATAGACCACGTAGGACGATTTGCCCTTCACTCCGCCGATCACGTCGTCGCCGTCTTCCTTGACCCGCTGGACCGAGAAGCCGGCACCGGTGGCGCGGGTGAAATAGAAGTCGATCACTTCGCCGAGTGGCACCGGCGTGACATAATTGATCACGCGCAGCGCGCAGCCGCCCTCGTCCGTACCCGCCGCTTCCTGGACCGAGCTCTGCGGATAGACCGGGAAGGTCGCTGGCAGCTTGGCCGCCCATTTCATCGTGTATTCGGCGCGGTCAGCGCAATTGCCGCTGTCGCCGGGTGCCGCGGCCGCGCGGCTGGCCACCGCAAGCGCGGCGTCGGGCGGGAGCTTGCCCGCGACCGCTACCGCCGCCGGCGCCTTCTTCATCGCTCCGCCGACCAGCACCAGTGCAGCCGAGCGCGCGCGATCGAGCGCTTCGGGGCTGCGCATCTCGGGCGGCAGGGTGCCGTCCTCCTGCCCAGCCGCCACGGCCGAATTGGCATGGTTCTGGCCGGCCAGGTCGGGATCGACCATGATCTCGTCGCCGAGCGCGGACGAAAGCTCACCATCGCCGGAGCCCTTGGCGGGCGGGTCCTTGCTTCCACCGCAGGCGGCAAGCAGCAGCAGCGCGGGAGCGATCGTGAAGGCGGCAAGCGTGTGTTTCCGGACCATCGGGCCATTCTCCGCGATTTGGGTTAAGGCGCGATTTAACCTGTTCGCGCCGTCCGATCTGCCCGTTTGCCGCAGCCGTCCCGCATCGGGAAACGCCGAGCGTCGAAGGTTAAGGAGAACCCCCGAATGTGGGAAAGGCGCCCGTCGCGGTTCATGCGGGACCCGGCGGGCGCCTCTCACATTCCCGGGGCAGGGAAAACCCGGGGCTTCGGGCCGGCCAGAGGGGGGAGACGTCCGGCCCAAAGGACGGCGTGGCCGTCCAACGCCCTCTTGCTACGCCATCGATCCTTAACAGGCGGCAACGACTCGTCGCGGTTTTGTCTTGCACGACAAGCGGGGTAAGAACCGCCAAGAATGGCACACCCGCCTCCTTCTCGCCCCCGGCTCGATGGCTTGCCCCATGCGCTGGGGACCCACGCGCTATGGGGCCTGATGCCGCTGTACCTGACCCTGGTGCACAGTGTGCCGCCGATCGAATTCGTCGCTTGGCGGGTGATCTTCACCCTGCCGCTGTGCCTGCTGTTCCTCGCCCGCACTGGTCAGTGGGGCGAAGTCGCCCACGCCTTTGCAGACCGGCGCGCGGCGCTCGCCCTGCTCGGCAGCGCGGCGATGATCGCGGTCAACTGGGTGCTCTATGTGATCGCGATCCAGAACGGCCACGTATATGCCGCCAGTCTCGGCTATTATATCCTGCCGCTGTTGATGATGCTGATGGGACTGCTCGTGCTCAAGGAACGGCTGTCGCGCCTGCAGTGGTGCGCGGCGGCGCTGGCGGCGGTCGGGGTGGCGGTGCTGGCGGCCGGCGCGCTCGCGACCCTGCTGTTCAGCCTCGCGATGGCGCTGACCTTCGGCACCTATGGGCTGGTGCGCAAGATCGTGCATGTCGGCCCGCTCGCCGGGCTGACAGTCGAGACGCTGCTGCTCTGCCCTCCCGCGCTTGGAGTCCTCGGCTGGTACGCGCTCCAGCCCGCCGGCTCTTCGATCGCCCAGGGCTGGGGGCCTGCCGGCGCGCTCGCCCTGGGCGGGCCGATGACCGCGATCCCGCTGGTCATGTTCGCCACCGCCGCGCGACGGATGGACTACACGGTGATGGGCTTCCTGCAGTTCCTCTCGCCCACGATCGTGTTCCTGCTCGGCCTGTTTTGGTTCCACGAGACGCTGAAACCGGCCCAACTCGCCTGCTTCGCCGCGATCTGGGCCGCGATGGCGCTGTTCGTATGGGACCTGTTCCGCGGACAATCCGCGCCCGGGCTAGCCGACGAAGCGCCAGGCTAGCGTGTCGCCCGAATGGAACGGCACGATCGCGGTGCCGTTGGCGTCGCATACGGCGGGCACTTCCGCGCCGGTCTTCTCCAGCGTCACCGTGCCTGCGTTGCGCGGCAGGCAGTAGAAATCCGGCCCGTTCTCGGAGGCGAAGGCCTCGAACTTGTCGAGCGCGCCTTCCTCGTCGAACACCGCGAGATAGCTCTCCAGCGCGAAGGGCGCGTTGAAGATGCCGGCGCAGCCGCAGGCGTGTTCCTTGAGATGCCGCGCATGCGGGGCACTGTCGGTCCCGAGGAAGTATTTGCGTGAGCCCGAAGTCGCCGCCCTGCGCAGCGCCAGCCGGTGTTTCTCCCGCTTGGCGACCGGCAGGCAATAGGCATGCGGGCGAATCCCGCCGACCAGCATCGCATTGCGGTTGATATGGAGATGCTGCGGCGTGATCGTCGCGGCGATATTCGGCCCGGCGGCATCCACGAAGTCCACCGCCTCGGCGGTCGTCACATGCTCGAACACGATCTTCAGCGCCGGGAAATCGCGCACCAGCCGCGTCAGGTGGCGTTCGATGAACACCGCCTCGCGGTCGAAGATGTCGATCGCGGGATCGGTGACTTCGCCGTGGACGAGCAGCGGCATGCCGAGCGCCTGCATCCGTTCGAGCGCCGGATGGATATTCGCGATGTCGGTCACGCCATGGGCAGATCCGGTGGTCGCATGGGCGGGATAGAGCTTGGCGGCGGTGAAGATGCCTTCGCCGTGCCCCTGCGCGAGATCGTCCGGATCGGAATGGTCGGTCAGATAGGCGGTCATCAGCGGAGTGAAGTCGAGCCCCTCCGGCAAAGCCGCCAGGATCCGCTTGCGATAGGTCGCGGCATCGGCCGCCTTCACCACCGGCGGCGACAGGTTCGGCATCACGATCGCGCGCGCGAATTGCCGCGCGGTATAGGGCAGCACGCCTTGCATCACATCGCCGTCGCGCAGGTGGACATGCCAGTCGTCGGGGCGACGGATGGTGAGTATCGGGGAATCGGCCATGCCCTCCCCTATCGTCTCGCGCGGCACTGGGCTAGCGCTGGGCCGGAAAAGGCGTGGCATCCGGGGAGGTCGGCGTTGCAGGCAGGGAGCGACATTCAACGAGCAGCGCATGCGGCCCTCAACGCCGTATTGCACCGCGACACTGCCAAGATTTCCTACAACATGCCCTATGCGCGGACGGTGGAGGCCGTTCCCACGCTGTCGCAAGGCTGCGGGTCCACGCGGCTGGTGCATCACGACGTGGTTCTGACCTATCAGTTCGAACAGCTGAAGTTGCCGCAACTCAGCCCTTATCAGGGACAGGTCGGAGATTTCTTCTACAGCCCGGCCAAGGTCCCCTCCGCCTACGAGTTGCGGCCCGGCGATTGCGTGATCGCGATAGACACCGCCGGCAGCCTCGACGACTCGGCGTGGCTCGCGCGAACCCGGGCGGCGGCGCAATTGCACGCGGATCTTCGCCGCAAGCTAGGGCACGATAGCCATGCCGCGTTCAAGCGCCAGATCGCCGGGACGGACTTCCATGCCGATCTGATCGTGCTCACCCGCTATGTGGTCACGGCGCCCGTGCAGCTGGCGCGGGAACAGGAAATCGTCAGGTAACATGGAACACCGCCGCAACTGGGACGCCGAACGCCGGATCGTTGAGACCCATGCCGGGTCCGGCCGGATCGCGCTGATCGCCGAGAGTTATCGACAGCTCACCGATCGCACGCTGGTGCCGCCGGGCGGCGCCTTGTGGGACTTGCCGGCGGTGGTCGTCGCGCACGGGACCGAACCGGACCCGGTGTTCTTCTATGCCAACCGCGCCGCGCTGACCCTGTTCGAGTTTTCCGCCGACGAATTCATTCGGCTGCCCTCGCGCCTCTCCGCGGTGCCGCTGGCGCGCGAGGAGCGGACGCGGATGCTGGCGCAGGTTACGTCCCGGGGCTTCATCGACGATTATGCCGGGGTACGCACCGCTCGATCCGGCTGGGGATTCCGGATCGAGCGGGCGACGGTCTGGAACCTTGTCGACCCGAAAGGCTCCATCAGCGGGCAGGCCGCGACGTTCAGTCGCTGGCACCCGTTGCCGGATTGAAGATGAAGATAGAGACGGAGCGGCGGCATTGCAGCCTTGACCCCGACTGGAGCGAGCGCCTTAGCCGCAACCTGTCACGGTTAGCCGCTCGTCGCCGCCGGATTGCTGGTAAATCGCCCAGCGGGCCAGTTCCTCGAACGCGATCGGGCGCACGAAATTGAGACCGACGATGTCGTTCTGTGCCCAGCGGACGATCGCCTTGCGCGGTTCCATTCCCGGCAGCAGGATCGTGACTTCCTTGCCCGGGCGGACCATCGGCAGGGTGGTCTTTATCCCGCGCTGGGAGATATCCTGAATCCGGATCGTCCAGCGGGCATCGTCCACCACCGCTTCGCCCTCGCAATCGATCTGCAGCCGCGGCGCGCGGTTGAGGCCGCTTTCGACATAGGTGCTGCCCATGTTCTTGAGCGATCCGGCGAGATCGATCTCCTCGTCGAACCGCACGCCGACGCGCTCGTCGCGCGACCAGATGATCGTGCCGGTGACGACATGCCCCGGCATGAACTGGACGCTGACCGGCTGGCCTTCCGCGAAGGAGGCATAGGCGATGCCCATCATCCCGCTCGGCGAAAGGTTGCGCAGCAGGCAAAAGCCGGTGAAACCTTCGGTCTCCAGCAGCACAGGACGGTAGACCGCGGTGGTGCGGTTGTCCCGCCGACGGTCGTCGGAGGAATCGTCGCCTGGAATGATATCTTGGTCCGTCATTTCGTTACTGCCGGTTTAACCATTCGATTGAAAAGTGCGGCGCGCTTGTTGGTTCCCCCATTTCGGAGCAACCCGTGCCAAGGTAATGACAATATATTATCCAAAAGTTATAACCCTGTCGGCCGATCGTTAAAGAGGGACAGCTGGCGGGACTGCCTTTCACCCCACGCCGGCGTGAGATTTTCGAGCTTCTCTGCGATCCCGGCAGCTTTCGTCACACCCGCGAGAAGCTTGAAATTTCGCAGGCGCCGGTCAGCAACCAGCTGAAAAGCGCTCGAACCACAGCGGGCTCCTGCTGCGCACGCGCGACTCGGGCCGGCGTCCGCAATTGACGCCCGAAGGCGCCGCCTTTCTCGCCGATCCGGGTCCGTTCCGGCGCAGCGCCAATGGCCGTGCTCGACGATCCCTCCTTCCCGGTGGTGCGAAACGGGCACCATGCCCGCGGGGGGATTGAAACCGCGGGAATTTGCGCCAATTACCCCCTATGCCCGCAACCCGCCTGTTCGCCCGCGCGATCGTCCGCCTGTCTCCCGAAACGCCCGATGAGGATGTCACCGGCTTCCTGCAGGGACTCGTAACCGGCGACGTCACCGGAGTATTGCCGGTGTGGGCGGGCTTATTGACCGCGCAGGGCAAGACACTGTTCGATTTCCTCGTCTGGCCCGACGGCGACGGCCTCGCGCTCGACTGTGAGGCGGATGCGGCGGACGAGCTGGTCCAGCGCCTCTCGCTCTATCGTCTGCGCCGCAAGATCGCGATCGCGCGCGACGATGGGCACGGCGTCCACTGGCAGGCAGAACCCGGCGACGGCGGTGCCGCGGATCCGCGTATGCTGGCGCTCGGCCAGCGCTGGCTGGCACCGGTTTCCGCAGACGACGAGCCGGCCGACGATGCCTGGCTTGCCCACCGTCTGTCGCTCGGCGTGCCCGAAGGCCGCGCCGAGCTGGGCGATGTGCTGTGGCTTGAGACCAACGCCGCGGACCTCCACGGGGTCAGCTTCACCAAGGGCTGCTATATCGGGCAGGAGAACACCGCGCGGATGAACTGGCGGCAGAAGGTCAACCGGCGGCTGGTCGTGGTACCGCTCGGCCGCAGCGACGAGAAGCGCCGCAAGGCCGCCTACCCGGCGCTGGGCAAGGCGGTCGATCTGTTACGGATCGAGGATATCGACCAGGCGGCGCTGGCCGAATGGCAAAGGCAATCGCTGACGGCGGAATAGGCCTTCAGTGGACCCTAGCCGCGGCATGCCGCGCGAGGTCGTCGAGCATCAGGCGTTCGGCCCGGTCGCGTGCGCCGCTGCGGGCGAGCCCGAGCGAGCCGGCCAGCCGTTCCCCGATCAGCGCATCGCCGAACGCCAGCAACACCAGCGTCAGCGTCGATTCCGCCATCGCCTTGGCATCGCCGATCGAATCGGGCGAGGTGCTGAGTTCGTCGATCAGCGAATGGATCGTCTCGACCACCGGATCGAGTGCATCCTCATTGCCCGATGCCAGCATCCAGCTGACCAGCGCGCCGCCGCCGCCGGTATCGAAGGCGTCGAAGGTAAGATCCACCACGTCGCGCGGATAGCTCTCGTCGCCGCGGGTCAGGCGGAATGCCTCGGCGATGGAGCTGCATACGTTCTGCGCCAGATAGGCCCCCAATTCCCGCTGCAGCCCCGCGGCCGAGCCGAAGTGATGGAGCAGATTCGCGTGGGTGCGCCCGATGCGCCCGGCGATCGCTTTCAGCGTGACGCTTTGCGGCCCGGCTTCGATCAATTGCGCGCGCGCCGCCTCCAGCGCGGCGAGCCGGCTTTCTTCGGGCGAGAGGCGCTTGCGTGTTGACATAAAAGTAAGCTGTTTCGGCAATATTGAGCCAATGTCGGCTCCGTTCAAATTCGACCTAGAGGCTGCAACGCCTCTCGGCAAGGAGACGCCCACCCCGGGCGATCTCGCGATCGTGCCGCGCAATCGTCGATTCTGCCGCGGCGACAAGCCGGACCGCTGGTGGATGAACGGCGATCCGGTCGCGACTGCGTGGCACAACGGGCTGTCGGTCTCTTTTCCGATCGGCGAGGCCTTCTTCATCGAGCATGTTAAGGCCAACCGCGACGGGGTCCCGCCCCAACTGGAGACCGAAATCCGCGCCTTCGTGAAACAGGAAATCAATCACACGCGCGAGCATGTCGCGTTCAATCGCGCGGTGGCCCATGCCGGTTACGATATTTCCGGGATCGAGGAGCGGCTTTCGGGCAAGCTCGCGATCAGCCGCGAGCGGCCCTCTATCGTCAACCTCGGCGCCTCAATGGCGCTGGAGCATCTGACCGCGCTGATCGCGCGCCACACACTGACCCACGCCGACCATTATCGCGGCGCGCGGGGCGAGGCCGGCCAGATGTGGCGCTGGCACATGGTCGAGGAGATCGAGCACAAGGGCGTCGCCTACGACACCTGGCTGCATGCGACGCGCGACTGGAGCCGTTGGAAGCGCTGGAAGGTGAAATCGCTGGTTATGCTGATCGCCGGCCGCAACTTCGTAACCGGCCGGATCGGCGATGCGCTCGACCTGATGGAACAGGACGGCCTGGCCGGCTGGCGCTCGAAATGGAGGCTCGCGAATTATCTCGTCGTGTACCCGGGCGTACTGCGCAAGATCGCGCCCGCCGCCTTCGGCTTCTTCCTGCCCGGCTTCCATCCGTGGAACCGCGACGACCGCGCCCTGATCGCGCTTTACGACAGCGAGTTCATCGACGCAGTTCTGGCCGAATCCATCGATCCCGCAAATGCGGAGGGCCAGTCCGCATAAGCGAGTCCCCTCCCGCGAACGGAAGGGGGTCAGGCCGCTCGCGGCATCGGTACGGGGGGGCCGGGATCGCCCACCGAAGCGCCGAGATCGGTCGCGAATTCATGCGCGGAAATATCCGTGCCGCGGCCAAGGCTGTGTATCGTGCGCAGTTGGCCGGTCGGCTTGAAGCCCGCCTTGCGCAGCACCTTGCCCGAGGCGGGGTTGTCGACCGCATGGCAGCTATAGACACGGCGATGGCCAAGCGCCCGGGCGATCGACAGCACCGCCCGCGCCGCTTCGGTGGCATAGCCCTGCCCCCAATGATCGCGCGCGATCCAGTAGCCGATCTCCGGCTGCCCGCCTTGCTCGTGCAGTCCGCAAGCGCCGATGATCGGCGTTCCGTAAGCAGAGGGCAGCGTAATGAGCAGCGTCGGCCATTTCGCCTGCTTCGGGATCGCGAGCCATTCGGCCGCATGCTGTTCCTGGTAAGGCCAAGGCACGCGCGACAGATTGCGGACAATCGCCTCGTCCGCGATCCGCGCGGTCAGTTCTGCAGCATCTTCCTGCCAGCCCGGCCTCAGCAGCAGGCGTTCGCTCCGATGGAACATGGCACTCTCTCCTCTCGTGCCCCGTCACTCCGCTCATTGAACGGAGAACGTGACAGCAGCATTGCCGAAAGCACGATGTTTTCGGCCAGTTGGTGCGAGGGAGACGTGAAAAGAGGGAGACGGGCGGGCCCCTCTCCCTCTGACTGCCGGAGCGCGAACTCCGGCGGGGCCATCCCGTGGGACGGCCCTGTAAAATGAACCGTCCGCTTACTCTGCGGCGATCGCCAGATCGACCGATACGTACTTGCGGCCGAGCTTGCCGTCGTGGAAGCGCACACGGCCTGCGGTGAGCGCGAACAGCGTGTGATCCTTGCCCAGGCCGACATTAGCGCCCGGATAGACGCGCGTGCCGCGCTGGCGGATGATGATGTTGCCGCCGATCACTTCCTGACCGCCGAACTTCTTCACGCCGAGGCGACGACCGGCAGAATCGCGACCGTTACGCGAGGAACCGCCTGCTTTCTTATGTGCCATTTCGTCTTACTCCGGCTTCTTGGCAGCCGGCTTCTTGGCCGGTGCTTTCTTCTCGGCGGCGGGCATCTCAGCCTTGGGAGCCGCTTCCTTCTTCGGTGCTGCGGCCTTTGGCGCGGCGGCTTCGGTCGCAACCGGAGCAGCTTCGGCCTTCGGCGCGGCCTCTGCCTTCTTGGCAGGGGCCTTGCTGTCACCGACCGACAGGATCCGCAGCAGGGTCATCTGCTGGCGGTGACCGGCACGGCGGCGATAATTGTGGCGGCGGCGCTTCTTGAAGACGAAGACCTTCTCGCTCTTCGCCTGGGCGATGATCTCGGCCGAAACCGTGATCTTGCCGGCGTCGGCCAGATCCCCGCCGTCGCCGGCCAGGAGAACGTCGCCCAGCGTGACCGTGTCACCGGCTTCGCCAGCGAGCTTTTCGACCGCGATCTTGTCTCCGGCGGCAACCCGATACTGCTTGCCGCCCGTGCGCACTACTGCGAACATGCTACCTACATCCATTCTACTGCTATGCCGCCCCGCCACAGTTCTGACGAACTATCGGGCGACGCGCCGTGCGCCCCTTTCGGGGCCCCGGAAAGATGGGTGCCGTTAGTGTAAGTGCCGGTTCCTGTCAACGCCGCAGCGCTGCTTTTCGCAACGATCCGGAAAGGTGGGATCCGGAAAGGCGGACTGGAAAGCTCTCCGGGCCGTGCTATGGCATGGCCATGCCGAACCGCAACGTTTCCCTGCCCGCATTCCCAGCCGCCGCACTCGCGCTTTCCGCGGTATCCGCGCTTTCGGGCTGTGCCAGTGCGGCGAGCTATCCCTCGCTGTCGATCCGCGCGGCCGAACGGGTGCAGGGAACTTTCGAGCCCGCCCCGGCACCCGCCTATGTTCCGCCCCAGCCCGCGACCGAAACGCTGGGCAAGGTCGGCCAGCTGCGCGCAGATGCGCAGGCGGCGCATACACGATTCCTCGCAGTGGCCGAACGCGTCCGCACCGCTGGCGCCGGACGGAACGCCGCCGAAGGCAGCGAGGCATGGGCGACCGCCCAGGTCGCGCTGGGCCAACTCGCCGGCGCGCATAGCGAAACGATGGTCCCGCTGGCGGATCTCGACGGCCTGTTCGCCGAAGCGCAGAACGACGGTGAAGACATTACCGAGATCGAACAGGCGCGCAGCGCGGTCGATGCCCTCGTCGCCGAGGAAGACAAGGTAATCGATTCCTTCTGACGCGCCCGAGGCACGCATACGAAAGAAAAAGGGGTACGCCGCGAAGCGCACCCCTTCCTTCCTGGCCCGGGGATCGAATGTGCCTGCTAACCCCGGACAATCGCCGCGATGGTAACCGTGGCGACACCCCACAGGAAGATCAGCGCCGGAAGAATGAGGACCTGGACCATTGCCGCTTTGGCCTCGAGCCGGCCGGTTTCGGTAGCGATCCCTTCCCGCATGAAGCGGCCCCAGCTCAGCGCGTGTTGCGCGTTCTCGGGCTTCATCCGCACCCACAGCGCGGGAAGGCCGAAGCCGGCAACGATGAACAGCACGAAGATCGCCATCGGCAGTGCGAGCCCGGGATCGCCGAAGCCGAGGCACATAACGCCGAGATAGGCGAGGAACAGGCCGACGGTCGCCGCATAGAGCGCGCCCGGCAGTTCGAAGCTGCGGTCCACGACGGCGGCGTGCCGCGCATTCGGCGCGGCAATTGCGGCTTCGGGGTGGATGATCGCCCTGGCGGCGACCTCGGTGCGGTTGAGTTTCTCGGCCATCAGTGCCTCCTTCGATGGAGACGTTCTGCGCCGGTCGGGTGCGAGCGTGTTTGACCGCGATCAAATTCCCGCGATTATTTCCAGCGGGCGAGATCCGAATGGTCTTCGGCGCTCGGCTCGATCCAGGTCCATGCGCCGCCGCGCTTCTCGCGCTTCCAGAACCACGCGCTGCTCTTCAGGTTGTCCATCGCGAAATCGACCGCCTGGATCGCCGCGCGCCGGTGGCGGGCACAGGCCGAGACCAGCACGATCGGCTCGCCCGGCAGCATCACCCCGACGCGGTGGAGAATCAGGATCCCCATCAGGTCGAAGCGGGCAAGACTCTCGTCCGCCAGGGCGTCCATCCCCGGCAACGTCAGCGGTTCGTAATGCGACAGCTCAAGCGCTTCGACATCGTCATCGCCGCGCACTTCGCCGACGAAGGTGCAAACCCCGCCCAGCCCCGGATGCGCATTGGTGAACGGGCCCACGAATGCGCCGGGGGTGAAGGGTTCGGTCAGCAGGCGGACCTCTTTCGCCATCTCAGCCCCCGCTGACCGGCGGCAGCAGCGCGACCTCGTCGCCGTCCCGCGCGGCCAGTGCGGCCTTGTCGGTGAGAATGCCGCCATTGAGCGCGATCCGGACCTTTTCGCCCGCGGCCTGCGCCGCCAACCCCGGTTCGAGGCTCTTCAGCAACCCCGCCCAGTCCAGCGGTGCGGCGACCGCTAGCTCGGCATCGCCGGCGAGATCGGCAAGCTTGCCGAGGAAGACGATTCGCACGGCCAAGGGCTCAGCCCCCGGTGAGCGACATATGGCGCGGCTGCGCCGGTTCGGCACCGCGTTCGATCTTGAAATGATGCCGCTCGGGCTTGATCCGCATCGCCAGATCGAGCGCTTCGGTGAGCCGCCCCTCGGGATCCTCGGAGCGCAGGGCCGCCCGCAGATCGACCTTTTCCGCCCCGCCCAGGCAGGCATAGAGCTGACCGGTCGCGGTCACCCGGATGCGGTTGCAGCCGTCGCAGAAATTGTTGGTCAGCGGGGTGATGAAGCCGACTCGCCCGCCGGTTTCGGCCACGTCGAAATAGCGCGCCGGGCCGCCGCTGCGCGCTTCCGAAGCGGTCAGCGTCCAGCGCCGGTCGAGCGCGTCGCGCACCGCCGAGAGCGGCAGAAAATGATCGCTGCGGTCCTCATCGACGACCCCCAGGGGCATCACTTCGATCAGCGTCAATTCGTGGCCCTGGGCATGCGCCCACTCGACCAGGAACGGGATCTCGTCCTCGTTGAGCGCCTTGAGCGCGACCGTGTTGAGCTTCACCTTCAGCCCGGCTTCTTTCGCCGCGGCGATCCCGCGCAGCACGTTCGACAGCCGATCTCGGCGCGACAGCTGCTGGAACAAAGCGGTATCCATCGTGTCGAGCGAGACGTTGATCCGCTTCACCCCGGCAGCCGCCAGATCGTCGGCGAAATGCTCAAGCTGGGTGCCGTTGGTGGTGAGGGTGAGTTCCTCCAGCCCGTCGCCGAGCTTGCGGCCCAGTGCCCGCACCAGCTCGACGAAATCGCGCCTGACCAGCGGCTCGCCGCCGGTCAGGCGAATCTTGCTGATCCCGCGCTCGATAAAGCCGAGCGAGAGCTTGTAGAGCTCCTCGAGGCTCAGCACCTCCTTGCGCGGCAGGAACTCCATCTTCTCGGGCATGCAGTAGGTGCAGCGCAGGTCGCACCGATCCGTCACCGAGAGACGGAGATAGGTGATCCGCCGGTTGAAGGCGTCCACGAGCGGGGCAGAATTGGGCTTCACGCTGCTCATATAGCACTAATTGCCGGAAATACCCGCGTTCGATGCTTGGACCGGCAAAAGCTGCCCTGTGATGCCCGGCGCTTGCGCCAGCCAGGCGATCGTGGCGTCGATCGCGGCAGGGTCTTCGCCGGTGATCGCGTTGACCCGCTTGGGGGTCGACTCGCGCGCGAGGTCGGCCACCGCGGCCTTGCGCCAGCTCGCGTGATCGTAGGGTGCCGGCGGGAACACCAATGCCAGGGCCTCGGCCCCGCTCGCAAGTTCGGCGCGGGCGCGCGGCAGGTGCTCGCTGAGAAACGTCGCCGCCGCATCGAGCGCCGTCGCCGGAAGCTCCGCGATGCGCAGCACCGCCTGCATCAGCGGCGCTGCCTCGTCAGCGTGATCCCGATCTGTTCGTTCGCCTCGCTGAGCGCCAGCTTGACGATCTTGACCGCGACTTCCTCGACCCGCTCGTCGCGCAGGAACAGCGTGTCGCAGATATGCTCGGCCACCGCTTCGATCAGCTTGTAATGGGTGGTGGTCCCCAGCGCCTCGGAAGCGGCGAACTTGAGGTCCATGTAATTGAGGCTGGCGTCGAGATGGGTCTCCGGCTCGTACCGCTCGGCCACCTTGAGCTTGACCCGCAAGCCGAAGCGCAGCGGCTGCGGCTTCCCGGTTTCCTCGGAATAGATTCCAGTGAGGACGTCGTGCTCGAAATCGGCAACTTCGAGATAGAGGCTGTCGGACATTGGCTGTGCTCTACTTTCTAAGCTTGGGAAGTCCAGCGCGCAAAGATCGCGGTCGGGAGCAGGCGGCTGCCCTCATGGTTCTTGGCCCCATCCTCGCGCACCGCGAGGTCGCCGTGTTCGATCGTGCCGGGCAGGTCGGCGAAATGCTCCTGCAGCAGCCCGGCGAGCGCGAGGCTGCTCATCCGCACCGCGTAGACGGTGAGGAACAGGAATGTGCTGTCGGCATCGAGCAACTGGCGGCAATCGGCGATCAGGCCCGGCAGGCTTTCCTCCAGCCGCCAGACCTCGCCGTCCGGCCCGCGCCCGAATTTGGGCGGATCGAGAATGATCCCGTCATAGCGCTTGCCGCGCCGCACCTCGCGCGCGGTGAACTTGGCTGCATCGTCGACCAGCCAGCGAATCGCGCGGTCCTGCATGTCGGACAGGCCGGCGTTCTCGCGCGCCTGCGCGACGGACTTCTTGCTCGCATCGACATGGGTGACCGGGCCGCGCTGGCTCAGCGCCAGCGTGCCGACGCCGGTATAGCCGAACAGGTTGAGCGTCGCCGCGTCCTCGCGCCCGTGCAACTGGTCGCGCATCCACTCCCACACCGGGGCCATGTCGGGAAAGAAGCCGAGGTGGCGGAACGGCGTGCATTGCGCGGTGAAGCCGACTTCGTGCCACGCGAGCGGCCAGCCTTCGCGCGGGACCGGCTGGGAGAACTGCCAGCGCCCGCCGCCGTCCTCGTCCGAGCCCGGGACGAATTCGCCATGCGCGTCCCATTCGGCGAGCCGCGGCTGCCACATCGCCTGTGGCTCCGGGCGGATGAAGCGGAACACGCCATAACGTTCGAACTTGCGGCCGTTGCCGCTGTCGATCAGACCGTAATCGGCCCAGCCCTCGCCCGCCATCACCAGCGGATCGAGCGCGAGCTCAGCCATTGGGGGTCGCATGTGCCGCGATATAGGCCGCGATCGCATCGTAATCGCCCGGCAGTTCGACATAGCGCTCTTCGCGCTCGAACAGGTCGCCGACCCGTGCAGGCAGCGACGGGCGGTTGCCGGTCGCCCGCTCGACCGCGTCGGGGAACTTGGCCGGATGCGCGGTCGCCAGCGTGACCACCGGGATCGCCGGATCGATCCCCGCCGCGCGCGCGGCGTGGAGGCCGATCGCGGTGTGCGGATCGATCGTCTCGCCGCAATGATCGTGAGCCCACTGCATCGCCTGCGCCATATCGTTCGCATCGGCGCGCGCGCTGGCGAATAGCGCCGAGGCGCCTTCGCGCTGGGCATTGGTCAGGCGCATCGCCTTCGACGCCTCGAAGCCGCGCATCTGCTCGGCCAGAGCCGCGCCGTCGCGCCCGCCGCAATCGAACAGCAGGCGCTCGAAATTCGAACTGACCTGGATGTCCATCGACGGCGCCGCGGTGGGGGTCACGGTCCCGGCCGAATAATCGCCATCGGAAAGCGCGCGGTGGAGGATGTCGTTGACGTTGGTCGCGACGATCAGGCGCTCGATCGGCAGCCCCATCTGCGCCGCGACGTAACCGGCAAAGACATCGCCGAAATTGCCGGTCGGGACCGAGAAGGCCACCTTGCGCTGCGGCCCGCCAAGCTGGAGCGCGGCGGCAAAGTAATAGACCACCTGCGCCATCAGCCGCGCCCAGTTGATCGAATTGACCGCACTGATGTGGAACCGCCCGGTCATCGCGGTATCGCCGAACATCCGCTTCACCATCGCCTGCGCATCGTCGAAACTGCCGTCGATCGCGATGTTGTAGACATTGGGCGCGAGCACCGTGGTCATCTGGCGGCGCTGGACGTCGCTGACCCGGCCCTTCGGGTGGAGCATGAAGATATCGACATTCGCGCGCCCCGCGACCGCGTCGATCGCGGCCGATCCGGTGTCGCCGCTGGTCGCGCCGACGATCGTCAGCTGGTCGCTGCTGCGCGCGAGGAAGGTTTCGAACAGCCGCCCGAGCAACTGCAAGGCAACATCCTTGAACGCCAATGTCGGCCCGTGGAACAGTTCGAGCAGCCAGTGCTGCTGGTCGAACTGGACCAGCGGCGTCACCGCATCATGCGCAAAGGTGCCGTAAGCCTCGCGGCACAGGGCCAACAGCTCATCCTCGGTCAGGCTGTCGCCGACGAAGGGTGCCATGATCTTCACCGCAAGCTCGGCGTAAGGCAGGCCTTTGAGCGCCTCGATCTCGGCTTCGGAGAAGCGCGGCCATTCGGCCGGCACATAGAGCCCGCCATCGGAAGCGAGGCCGGCGAGGGTTACGCCCTCGAAATCGAGCGCCGGCGCGCTGCCGCGGGTGGAGACATAAAGCATGGGGCCGGCGGTTAGCGGGGCGGACCGGGTTAGACAACCACCCGTTCGCTTTCGAGCGATTCCCTGAGCGCCAGCAGCCCCGCTGCCGCGCCCGCCGCATGCGGGCCGATCCAGCGGCGGTGGATCTCGGCGATCGGCATCGCGTCCAGATAGTTGAACCGCTCGCGCCCTTTCTTCGCCGCGACCACCAGCCCCGCCCCTTCGAGCACGCGGAGGTGCTGCATCACCGTGCAGCGGTCCAGGGCGGGGAACAGGTCGCACAATTGGCCGGTGGTCAGCGGACGATCCTTCAGCGCATCGCAGATCGCCCGCCGGGTGGCATTTCCGAGCGCGCGGAAAATGAGGTCCAGCTGGGCTTCGGTTGACATGTTATGTTTTTATAACATAATCAGGAGCGAATCAAGGGAGGATGCCGGCAATGGAACTGAAGTTCAGGGTCGCCGCGCGGATCGCTAAGCCTGTACACGAAGTGTTCGAGGCGGTCGCCGATCCGGCGCAGCTGTCGCATTATTTCACCACCGGCGGCGCGAACGGCCGACTAGAGGCCGGCGCGACGGTAATGTGGGACTTCGCCGACTTTCCGGGCGCCTTCCCGGTCTATGTGACCGAGTTGGTGGCGGACCGGCGGATCGTCCTCGAGTGGCAGGCCAACGAAGGCGAGCCGCCGAATGTCGAAGGCGGCGAGATGACCGACGCCGATTACCGCACCACCGTGACCATGGAGTTCAAGGATCTTGGCGACGGCCGCACATTGGTAGAGATCGCCGAGGAAGGTTGGCGCTTCAACGAAGGCGCGCTCAAGGCCAGCTACGGCAATTGCCAGGGCTGGAGCCAGATGCTTTGCGCGCTGAAGCTGTGGACCGAGCGCGGGATCAACCTGCGCGAGGGGATGTACAACTAGCCCGGCACCGCTTCACCGATCGGTGAGCTTACTTACCAAGCCACCGCTTCCGGGCCGCCAGCACGTAGATCACCAAAGCGGTGCCCGCGAACAGGAACCACTGGATCGCATAGGAGAGGTGGTTGTTCGGGATGTCCTTCGGATCGGGCACCGCATTCGGCGCGAGCCCGGCCAGTTGCGGCGCCGCGATCAGTCGCGCCTCACCGTCACGGCCCGGGCCGACGATGCCCTGGACAGGGCCGCCGGTCCATTTCGCAGTCTCGGGGATCTTCGACCAGCCGAGCACCACATCGGCCTCCCCCGCGCCGTCGATTCGGCAGCGCGCGACCGAGGCCCAGCCGGTCTGGCCTTTGTCATTATGCCCGGCTTCCGCGCCGATATTCAGCGCCCGGCCGCAGTTCACCGCGGCGTGGCGATAGAGCGCCTTCTCCGCCTCCGCTTTGTCGCGCGGCCAGGCGACATCGGCGGAGAGCGTCGGCGCCTCACGGTAATGCGCGAGCAGCGCCTCTTTCCATTGCAGGCGGTGAAGCTGCCACACACCGAGACCGATCATCGCCCCCACCGCGAGCAACACGACGATCGTCGCCAGGATCGGGATGCGCTTCATCGCTCGTCCTTTGCGCTGTCGTGGACCGCCGCGCTGGCCTTGCGCCAGTATTCCGCCTGAAGCAGCCAGGCCTTGGTCACCCGCAAGCCGCCCATCGTCGCGCCGAAGATCACCGGCGGCCAGACGATCGCATGGACCCACAGCGGCGGGTGGACCGAGAATTCCAGCCACAGCGCCAGGATCACCACCAGCGCGCCGATGATCAGCGTAAGGAACGCGGCCGGCCCGTCGCCGACGTTGAACTCGGAGAAGTCGAGCCCGCACGCCCGGCATTTCGGGGCGAATTTGACCAGCCCGCCGAACAGCCCCTTCGCCCCGCAGCGCGGGCATAAACCGAGAAGGGCAGCCCGCGCGGCGGCGGGCTGCCCTTCGGTATCCGGTTGTTCGGGAGGCATCAGCCCCGCACCGACGGCTTAGTGGTACTGCGCACCCCAGCCGCCCCAGATATAGACGACCACGAACAGGAACAGCCACACCACGTCGACGAAGTGCCAGTACCACGCGGCGGCTTCGAAACCGAAGTGCGCCTGCGGGGTGAACTCGCCCTTGTTCGCGCGCACCAGGCACACGATCAGGAAGATCGTGCCGACCAGCACGTGGAAGCCGTGGAACCCGGTCGCCATGTAGAAGGCCGAGCTGTAGGTGTTACCGCCGAACGCAAACGGCGCGTGGGCATATTCGTAGGCCTGGATGCTGGTGAACAGCATGCCGAGCAGCACGGTAGCGAGCAGGCCCTTCTTGAGCCCGTCGCGGTCGCCGTGGATCAGCGAATGGTGCGCCCAGGTGACCGTGGTGCCGGAGCACAGCAGGATCAGCGTGTTGAGCAGCGGCAGCGCGAAGGGATCCATCACCGCTTCGATCGCCTTGGGCGGGAATTGCCCGCCGATGACTTCGCTGATGGTGCTGGGGAACAGCGCGAAATCGAACCAGCTCCAGAACCAGCCGACGAAGAACATCACTTCCGAAGCGATGAACAGGATCATCCCGTAGCGCAGGTGAAGCTGCACCACCGGCGTGTGGAAGCCTTCGCGGCCTTCCTTGATGATGTTGTGGAACCAGCTGAAGAAGGTTGCGATCAGGCCCGCGACCCCCAGCCCCAGCACGATGTGCCAGCCAGCCATGGAGTGCATGAACAGCACCATGCCCGTGGTAAAGGTCAGGCCCGAAAACGCGCCGGTGATCGGCCAGATGTCGGGCGGCAGGATGTGGTAATCGTGGTTCTTGGCACCGGCCATGGATCGTTTCCTGGTTGGTCGTTCGCGAATGCCCGAAACGAGCAGATAGAGGCCCCTTAATGCGGCCTGCGCGCACGGTCTAGAGGGTTACTAGCTGGGTTCTTTCGTCTTGTGGAATGTGTAGCTTAGGGTGATCTGCTCGACGTCGCGGGCGTTCTCGTCCTTGAGCATCTTCGGATCGACATAGAAGGTCACCGGCATGCGCACTTCCTCGTGCGGCTTGAGCGTCTGGCGGGTGAAGCAGAAGCACTGGATCTTGTTGAAATAGACCGCCGCCTGCTCGGGCTCGATATTGTAGCTCGCCTGGCCGGTGACCGGTTTGTCGGAGTTATTCTTCGCGACGAAGAACGCCATGTAGCGCTCGCCCAGCTTGACCGTCTGGGTGGTCTTTTCCGGCATGAATTTCCACGGAACATCCTTGTCGATGTTGCTGTCGAAGCGCACCGAGATGGTCTGGTCGATCGAACTCACCGTCGCGGCTTGCGCCTCGCTGGCGATCTGCGGCGTGCCGCCGAAGCCGGTCTTCTGGCAGAATAGCCGGTAGAGCGGAACCGAGGCGAAGCCGAGCGCGAGCATCGCCAGGGCCGCACCGAATCCGGCCAGTCCGACCTTGCGGTTCCTGGCGGCGGCGGTCATGCCTTGATTCGGGCGATGGTGATGAAGAAGAACAGCACGACAAAGCCCGCCAGTACCAGCGCCAGCGCGATGTTGCGGCCGCGGCGGCGGCGGGTGAATTCAGCCTGTTCCTCGGGTGTCATGACGCGATCCCCTGGACCGAAAGCAGCCGGTCCGCAACCAGCGCAGCGAACAGCGCGAACAGATACAGCACCGAGAAACCGAACAGGCGCTTTTCCGGCGCCATCGTGTCCTCTTCGCCACGCTTCCTGAACGCCACCGGCAGCGACAGTGCAAGGAAAGTAGCCGACAGCGCCAGCGCGACGATCCCGTAGAACGCCCCCGCCCCACCGATGAACCACGGCGCCGCCGACAGCGGCAGCAGCAGCACGCTGTAGGCGAGAATCTGGCGCCGAGTCGAAGCCTCGCCCGCGACCACCGGCATCATCGGGATCCCGACCTTGGCGTAATCGGTCTTCACGAACAACGCGAGCGCCCAGAAATGCGGGGGGGTCCACATGAAGATGATCGCGAACAGCACGATCGGCATCAGCGTAATCTGCCCGGTCACCGCGACCCAGCCGATCAGCGGCGGAAACGCGCCGGCAGCCCCGCCGATCACGATGTTCTGCGGCGTGCGCGGCTTGAGCCAGATGGTGTAGATCACCGCATAATAGAAGATCGACAGCGCGAGAATCGCCGCCGGCAGCCAGCCGACCGCCAAGCCCATCAGGAGCACCGAGGCAACCGCCAGCGCGACCCCGAAATCGCGCGCGCTGGTGCGGTCCATCCGCCCCTGCGGCAGCGGCCGCTGGGCAGTGCGCTTCATTCCCGCGTCGATGTCGGCTTCCCACCACTGGTTGAGCGCCCCGGCCCCGCCCGCGCCCATCGCGATGCACAGCACCGCGGTGAAGCCCAGTACGGGATGGATGTGCCCCGGCGCGGCAAGCAGCCCGCACAGGCCGGTGAACACCACCAGGCTCATCACGCGCGGCTTGGTCAGCGCGAAGAAATCGCGCCAGTCGGCCGGCAATTGAATGGCGGTGGTGGCTGTCATCGAACTCTCAAACGGGCCTTGGCCCAAAGCAGCAGGGGCGCACCTCGGCGGCACGCCCCCACTTGTTACCAGTCGGGGCGCCCGCAAAGGCGCGCACGATCAGTGGTGACCCGTATCCTCGATCACCGGCAGCGTCTCGAACTGGTGGTAGGGCGGCGGGCTCGAGAGCGTCCACTCAAGCGTGGTGGCGCCTTCGCCCCAGTAATTGCCTTCGGCCTTCTTGCCCGCGATCAGCGCGTAGATGATATTGACGAAGAAAATCGCCATCGACGCGGCCATCACGTAATAGCCGAGCGTCGCCAGATGGTTCCAGTGCTCGAACGCCGGGGTGTAGTCCGGGTAGCGGCGCGGCATGCCGTTCATCCCGAGGAAGTGCATCGGGAAGAAGATCATGTTCACGCCGACGAAGAACACCGCGAAGTGCAGGTTGGCAAGCAGTTCGGAGTGCCAGCGACCGCTCATCTTCGGGAACCAGTAGTAGAACCCGGCGAACAGCGAAGTCACCGCACCCAGCGACAGCACGTAGTGGAAGTGCCCGACCACGTAGTAGGTGTCCTGAAGATTGTCGTCGATCCCGCCGTTGGCCAGCACGACGCCGGTCACGCCGCCGACGGTGAACAGGAAGATGAACCCGATCGCCCAGATCATCGGGCTCTTGAACTCGATCGAGCCGCCCCACATCGTCGCGATCCAGCTGAAGATCTTGATGCCGGTCGGCACCGCGATCACCATCGTCGCCGCGGTGAAGTACATCTTCACGTCTTCCGACAGGCCGGTGGTGTACATATGGTGCGCCCACACGATGAACCCGACCACGCCGATCGCGACCATCGCATAGGCCATCCCGAGATAGCCGAACACCGGCTTGCGGCTGAAGGTCGAGATGATCTGGCTGATCATGCCGAAGCCCGGCAGGATCATGATGTAGACCTCGGGGTGGCCGAAGAACCAGAACAGATGCTGGTACAGGATCGGATCGCCGCCGCCCGCCGGATCGAAGAAGGTGGTGCCGAAGTTGCGGTCGGTCAGCAGCATGGTGATCGCCGCGGCGAGCACCGGCAGCGCCAGCAGCAGCAGGAACGCGGTGACCAGCACCGACCACACGAACAGCGGCATCTTGTGCAGGGTCATCCCCGGCGCGCGCATGTTGAAGATGGTGGTGATGAAGTTGATCGCGCCCATGATCGACGCCGCACCCGCGAGGTGAAGCGAGAAGATCGCGAAGTCCATCGCCGGCCCGGGCGAACCGCTGGTCGACAGCGGCGCATAGACCGTCCAGCCCACGCCCGCGCCGTTACCGGTGCCGCCGGGCATGAAGGGCGAGATCATCAGGCTGCAGAAGCCCGCGACCGTCAGCCAGAACGAGATGTTGTTCATCCGCGGGAACGCCATGTCGGGCGCGCCGATCATCAGGGGCACGAACCAGTTGCCGAAGCCGCCGATCATCGCCGGCATCACCATGAAGAACACCATGATCAGGCCGTGGGCGGTGATCAGCACGTTCCACAGGTGAAGCTGCTGGTCCATCCCGACGGCCGAGCCGTGGTTGAGCCACATCGCCACCGTGCCGAGAACCTGGATGCCAGGCTCCTTCAGCTCTTCGCGCATCAGCCCCGAAATGCCGCCGCCGATGATGCCCGCGATGATCGCGAAGATCAGGTAGAGCGTGCCGATGTCCTTGTGGTTGGTGGACATGAACCAGCGGGCGAAGAACGCCGGCTTGTGATCGGCATCGTGATCGTGATGGTGGTCTTCCGCGTGGGCTTGGAAGGTATCGGCGGTAGTGGCCATGGTGTTACTTTCGACCTTCTGGAAACGTCAATCAGGCAGCGGGAGCCGCGGCGGCAGGGGCAGCGGCAACAGCCGGAGCAGCGCCAGCGGCAGGCGCGGCAGCCGGTGCGGCGGGAGGCGCCTCACCCGGGATCGCGCCGCCCGCCTGGGCGCGAACCCAGGCCTTGAACACGTCCATCGGGACGGCTTCGACCTCGATCGGCATATAGCCGTGGCGGTCGCCGCACAGTTCGGAGCACTGGCCGTAATAGATCCCGGGCTCGTCGATCTGCAGCAGGCGCTCGTTCACGCGGCCGGGGACCGCGTCCAGCTTGAACCACAGCGACGGAACCGCGAAAGCGTGAATCACGTCCGCGCCGGTGGTCTGCAGGCGGATCGGCACGCCGACCGGTACGACCATGCGCTTGTCGGCCTCGAGATGCGAGGGGAAGCCCTTCGCCTTGGCCTGCTCTTCCGGCAGCATGTTCGAGATCACCTCGAACCCGCCGTTGTCGGGATAGGTATAGCCCCAGTACCACTGGTAGCCGGTCGCCTTGACCGTGACCGCGTTCTTCGGCGGGCTCTTGTACTGCTGCGCGAGCAGGCCGAGCGACGGCACCGCGATCAGCACCAGGATCAGGATCGGCACGCCGGTCCACAGGACTTCGAGCAGCGTGTTGTGGCTGGTCTTGGACGGCACCGGGTTCGCGCGGCGATTGAAGCGCAGCATCACGTAGATCAGCAGGATCAGCACCAGCACCACGATCCCGATGATCACCGGGGTGAGGATGACATCGTTCATCCACAGCGCGCGGTGCCCGACCGAGGAATACTGGGTCTGGAACCACATCGCGCCCGGCTGCGGCTGGCCCTTGATCATGTCCGGGCCCATCGGCACGTATTTCACCGCATCGGCGGCAGGGGCCGCGGCGGCGGCAACGGCATCCTGCGCGAAGGCCGCCTGGGACAGCAGCGCAAGGGGCAGGCCAACCGTAAGGGCCTTCAGGACATTCAGTCGGTTGCGAAGGGTCTCGCCGAAGATCATCTGTCTGACGCTTTCCGCTCATTTAAAGGGGCGCGAGAGGCCCGTTGAGTCCCCGGTTGGGGCTGGTTTTGCCGGGCCTATACGCGCGCTTGCCCCCTGCCTCAAGCGCTTCTAGGGATAATTTTCGACAGCCCCCCGGGCAAGCATCCGGAGGGCGTCGTTGGTTCGCAGAAACTGGGTACTGGAAAGACCATTATGACCGAAGACGAGGTTCTCTCCGAGTTCCGCGCGAGCGAGGCGCTGCTCGAGGGGCATTTCAAGCTTTCATCGGGCCGCCACAGCTCGCATTACCTGCAATGCGCGCGGGTTTTGATGGATCCGATGCGCGCTTCCCGGCTCGCCGCGGCGATCGCCGCGAAGATCCCGCGCGACCTGCGCCAGCAGATCGACAAGGTCGTTTCCCCGGCGATGGGCGGGATCATCATCGGCCATGAAATGGGCCGCGCGCTCGGAATCGAGGCGATGTTCGTCGAACGCCCGACCGGAACCTTCGAATTCCGCCGCGGCTTCGCGCTGAAAGAGGGCGACAAGGTGCTGATGGTCGAAGACGTGGTGACCACCGGGCTTTCCAGCCGCGAGGCGATCGGCGCGATCGAGGCGGCCGGCGGCGAAGTGATCGCAACCGCTGCGCTGGTCGATCGTTCGGGCGGCACGGTCGATTTCGGCGTACCGTTCTTCCCGCTGGTCGAACTCGCGATCCCGACCTACGCCGAAGACGAGATCCCCCCCGAACTCGCCGCGCTTCCGGTCGAGAAGCCCGGCAGCCGCAAGGACTGACGTGACCCAGCCATGCTTGCGCGGCCCATCTTTCACCTCTCCTTCCCGGTGAGCGACCTCGACGAGGCAATCCGTTTCTACACCGGGGTCCTGCACGGCACGATCGGGCGGCATGAGGCGGATTGGGCCGATATCGCCCTGTTCGGCGCGCAGCTCACCCTGCAGCACCAGCCCGGCGACGTGCCGGTGCCGATGCCGCGCTCGCGCCATTTCGGAGCGACCCTGGCATGGGAAGAATGGGAACAGCTTGTCGGCAAGCTCGGCGATTTCGCCGAAGCGCCGCGCCGCGACTATGTCGGCACCGAGCGCGAACAGGCCAAGGCGATGGTGCGGGACCCAAGCGGAAACCTGATCGAAATCAAGGCCTATCGCCAGCCCCAGGCCGTTCTCGGCGCGCTGGCTGGAGAATAATCAGATGACATCCAGTCGTCTCCGCCTCGGCGTCAACATCGATCACGTCGCGACCATCCGGAACGCGCGCGGCGGCGATCACCCCGATCCGGTGCGCGCGGCGCAGATCGTCGCGGCGGTCGGCGGTGACGGGATCACCGCGCATCTGCGCGAGGACCGCCGCCATATCCGCGACGACGACCTCGCCCGGATCCAGGCCGCGACCGATCTGCCACTGAACCTCGAAATGGCCGCGACCGACGAGATGCTGGCGATCGCGCTGCGCCACATGCCGCACGCCGCCTGCATCGTCCCGGAGAAGCGCGAGGAACGCACCACCGAAGGCGGGCTCGACGCGGCCGGCCAGCACAACCACCTCGCGCCGGTGGTCGGACGGCTGCTCGACGCGGGGATCCGGGTGAGCCTGTTCATCGCGCCGGACCCGCGCCAGATCGAAGCCGCGCTGCGGCTCGGCGTGCCGGTGGTCGAACTGCACACCGGCGAATATGCCCATGCCGAGGGCGACGAGCGCGCAGTGGAATTGCGCAAGGTCGCCGACATGGCCGCCCTCGCCGCGAAGAACGGGATCGAGCCCCACGCCGGTCACGGCCTCACCTACGACAACGTCCAGCCGATTGCGGCTATTCCCCAACTGGCGGAGCTCAACATCGGCCACTATCTGGTGGGCGAGGCGATCTTCACCGGATTGGAGGCGGCAGTGCGTCGGATGCGGGATTTGATGGACGAGGCGCGGTGAGATGGGCGCGGTGAATTCCTTTCCCTTCGTCATTGCGAGCGGCGAAGCCGCGCGGCAATCCAGGGCGCCACGCAATGCGCTCTGGATTGCCGCGGGACCTTCGGTCCCTCGCAATGACGAGTGGGAAATGGGAGGATCGTCATGATCATCGGTCTCGGTTCGGACCTGTGCAACATCGAGCGGATCCAGAATTCGCTCGACCGCTGGGGCGAAAAATTCGAGCGGCGGGTGTTCACCGAAGTCGAGCGGGCGAAGGCCGCGCGCCGGCCCTATACCCGGGCCGGAACCTATGCGAAGCGCTTCGCCGCGAAGGAGGCCTTCACCAAGGCGATCGGCACGGGGTTCAGCAATGGCGTGTTCCATAAGGACATCGGTGTGATAAACGCCCCGTCGGGCGCCCCGACGCTCGCGCTGACCGGCGGGGCGAAGGCCCGGCTCGATGCACTGATACCCGCCGGGCATGAGGTGATCGTTCACCTGACGCTCACCGACGATCACCCATGGGCCCAGGCCTTTATCGTGTTAGAGGCGCGCAAATTGTGATGTCCGAAAGCGAGAATCAGACCGGCATGACCGATACGACCACCACTCCGGTTGAAACCCCGCCCTCGCCACCGGCACCAGCGGACAGGAAGTCCGACAAGGTCAACTGGTTCGCGGAGATTCGCGGCCTTGCGGTCATGCTGATCGCGGTGCTCGGCTTCCACAGCCTGATCGCCAAACCGTTCTACATTCCGAGCGAATCGATGATGCCGAACCTGCTGGTCGGCGACCGGCTGGTGGTCAGCAAATATCCGTTCGGCTGGAGCTGGGTTTCGGCCAGCTTTCATTTGCTGCCGCGCAGCGACTGGCGGATCGCCGGCAAGACCCCCGCCTATGGCGACATCGTGATCGCGGTGCCGCCAAACGATTCCGAAGACTACATCAAGCGCGTGATCGCGCTGCCGGGCGACCGGATCGCGCTGGTCGACGGGCGGGTGCGCCTGAACGGCAAATATATCCCGCGCGAAGTTATTCCGCCGGTGCAGATCCCGGTCGACGCCAACAGCCCGTGCGATCCGCTCGACTATCCGGGCGCGCAGGTCCGCCTGCCCTCCGGCAAGCTCGTGTGCGAACTTCAATCCTACCGCGAGACGCTGCCCAACGGCGCGACCTATACGGTGATCGACCACCTGCAGCAGGATCTCGACAATTACGACGAGATCACCGTGCCCGATGGACACGTGTTCCTAATGGGCGACAACCGCGACCATTCGGCCGACAGCCGTGCCCCGGTCTATCGCCGCGGCCTCGGCGGACCGATCCCGCTGTCCAGCGTGGGCGGCCGCGCCGAATTCATCACCTTCTCGCTCGACGGCACGATGGGCTGGAACCCGCTTACGTGGTGGGGGGCCTTCCGTGGCGGGCGCGCATGGACTAGCCTCCGTCCGGCTCATGTCGAGACGGGGAATGTGGATGCCGCAGCCAAATAAGCGCGCGATTGCCAAAGACGACGACGTAAAAGACGATGGGGTGGGGGCCAGCCCCACCCATATCGACAATCCCCGGCTTGCCTGGGAGGCGCAGCGCGCCTTCATGTGGGTGTGCATCGTCGGGGCCGCGGTGCTGACCGTGTATATGGCGAATTCGCTGCTGGTGATCTTCGGCGGCATGGTGTTCGCCGCAATGATCGACGGCGGCGCGCGGCTGGTCGGCAAGGTGCTCAAGATCGGGCGCGGCTGGCGGATCGCGATCACGCTGGTGTTCGGCGTGCTGTTCGTGACCGGATCGGTCTATTACGCCGGCACCACCATCGCGCGCGAAGCGGCGGCGTTCCCCGGGATCGTCGAACAGCAGCTTCACCACTGGGCGCTTTATGCGCAGGCGCGCGGCGTCAATGTCGATATCAGTTCACTGCAGAGCTTCGGCAGCCAGATCGCCAGCGGGGTCGGCACCGTCACCCGCGCGCTCAGCGGCCTCCTGGGCGGCATCGCCAGCATGGTGCTGATCGGCTTCCTCGGCATCTATATCGCGCTCGAACCGCGGCTGTACGAACGCGGCATTGCGTGGATGCTGCCGGCCGAACGGCGCGACGAATTCTACGTCACCACCTCGCTGATGGCGCGCAAATTGCGCCACCTGCTCGCCGGGCGCCTGTTCGGGATGCTGTTCGAAGGCCTGTTCACCTGGGCGATGCTGGCGGTGTACGGCGTGCCGATGGCGGTGCTGCTGGGGCTGATCACCGGCAGCCTCGCGTTCATCCCCAATGTCGGTGCGCCGATCTCGGGTGCGCTGATGGTGCTGGTCGGCTTCTCGGGCGGGACCGACATGGGGCTCTACACGATCTTCGTCTATTTCTTCGTCCAGACGCTCGACGGCAATGTCGTCGTCCCGCTGATCGCGCGCAAGACGGTCGATCTTGCCCCGGCGCTGGTGCTGGGCGCGCAGCTGGTGATGGGGGTGATGTTCGGGATCCTCGGCCTTGCGCTGGCCGACCCGCTGGTCGCGATGACCAAGGTCGCGCTCGAACGCCGCTCCGCCCGGCGCGACGCAATGAAGGACGCAGTGCCGGCGCCGCCAGCCGAACGCAAGCTGCCGCCGCCCAAGGCGCTGCGCCGGAAGCCCAAGGCGCCATGAAACCCGCCCGCATCTTCCTGTTCATCGTCGCGTTCCTGACCTTTCTGGTGGTCGCGGCGTTCCTGGCGATCAACGTATTCTCGGACAAATTGACCGAGATCGCCTTCGTGCCCTCCGCCAAATTCGAGGTCCAGCAGCCGCTCCAGGCCAATGCGTATGACAGCCCCGGCATGTGGTATTCGCGCCCCGGCAGCGGCGTGCCCGATCCGGCGCGCTGGCAGCCGGCCTATGCCAAGGGATCGGCGGCGGGTCCGAACGACACAAAAGCGCCGCCCTATGCGGTGTTCTTCATCCATCCGACCAGCTATCTCGACAAGGCCGCGTGGAATGCCCCGCTGACCGACGCCGCCGCGAACGACCGCGCGAAACTGTTCCTCAAGGGCCTCGCGAGCCCGTTCAACCAGGCGAGCGAAATCTGGGCCCCGCGCTATCGTCAGGCCGCGGTCGGCGCGTTCCTCTCGAACGATCCCGCCGCCGACGAAGCGCTCGACGCGGCCTATCGCGACGTCGAGCAGGCCTTCGTCTATTTCCTCAACCACACGCCGCGCGACCGGCCGATCGTGCTCGCCGGGCACAGTCAGGGCTCGCTCCATCTGCTGCGCCTGCTCGCCAGCCGCGTTGCCGGAACCGGGGTCGAGAAGCGCATCGCCGCAGTCTATGCGATCGGCTGGCCGGTCTCGCTCGAACACGATCTGCCCAAACTCGGCCTGCCCGCCTGCAAGACCGCCGACGATTCGGGCTGCGTGGTCAGCTGGGTCAGCTTCGCCGAACCGGCCGAGACCGCGCAGATGCTGCGCCGCTATGACACCTCGCCCGGGCTGGACGGAAAGGCGCGCGGCACCAGCCCGATCCTCTGCACCAATCCGCTTAGCGGGCGAATGGGCGGCGCGGCGCCGGCGCGGGACAACCGCGGCACGCTGGTGCCCAATGCCGATCTTTCCTCCGGCGAATTGCAGGTCGGCATGGTCCCGGCGCATTGCGACGCCAAGGGCATCCTGCTGATCGGCAATGCCCCGGCGATGGGCCCGGCGGTGCTGCCGGGGAACAATTACCACGTCTATGACATCCCGCTGTTCTGGCGGAACCTGCAGCTCGACGTGGCCCACCGGGTGAGCGAATGGAACAAGACCGGGCATTGATCACAACCCGCGCGGGCGAACTGCGGGATGCGCTCCCGGGCGGCGGCGCGCTGCTGGCGCTCGACATCGGGACCAAGACCATCGGCACCGCCTTCTGCGACCCCCTCTGGAGCTTTGCCACCGCCGGAACCACCCTGCCGCGCGGCAAGTTCACCGCCGACAAGGCCAAGCTGGAAGCGCTGGTCCGCGAACGCTCCGTCAAGGGGATCGTGATCGGCCTGCCGCTCAACATGGACGGCAGCGAAGGCCCGCGCGCGCAGGCCAGCCGCGCCTATGCCCGCAACCTCTCCCCGCTGGGCCTGCCGGTGCTGCTATGGGACGAGCGCTGGTCCACCGCCAGCGCCGAACGCGACATGATCGCGCAGGACATGAGCCGCGGCAAACGCGCGACCAGGATCGACAGCCATGCCGCGGCGGTGATCCTGCAGGGGGCGATTGATGCGCTGGCAGGGGCGGCGTTTTAGCGCCCTTCCGCGTGGCCCTTTTTCCCGTCATCCTGAACTCGTTTCAGGATCCATTTCTCAATTTGCCCGGTTCGTGGATCTGCGGCGCCACCTCTCTGCCTGCTTCACGCAACAGTCGACGCACCTGCGTTTTGCACGATGGATCCTGAAACGAGTTCAGGATGACGGTTGGGGAGACGGATTTGCCAGCCCCTCCCGCCGCGCAGTCGCTTCCATCGCCACCATCCGCGAACCGGATAATTCCGCCCGCCGCCAGACCTCATCCCGCGCAGCGGCATCGCCCAGTGCGCCGGCCTGCGCATCCCATGCCGCCAGCCGCATCCGGTCGCTTGGATGGGTATGTGCAAAACTCTCGGCCAGCGCCCACGCCTCACAACTCCCCAGCCCGACCGCGAGGCGCAGGAAGGCCTCGTTCGAACCTTCGTTGAGGATGCCGGCGATCGTGCCGCTCTGGACATCGAAGCGATACTGGTCGAACCAGCCCTGCGCGGGTGAGGCATGCATCACGTTGAGCGAGACCGACAGCGTGTCGGGCGGGAACTGGCTGTGGACGTCGTGGTGTGCGCGGTAGTGGAGCAGGCGCCCTTCGGCGAGGCGGGAGCGCCCGACGTAGCGCAACCCCGCCGGCTCGCCGCGCCAGCCGTCGAGCGCGCCGTAGTCCTCCTCCCAATAGTCGCTCCAGTAGCCGGGGCCGAAATAGCCGACCGTGAGGAAATCGAAATTGTGGTCGTGCGGCAGCTCGTAGACGAAGCTCGACCCACCGCTCGCCTGGAAGCTGCGCTCGGCGCGCGAGGGCCAGATATTCGCGCGCAGGAACACGCCGGCCGCGGGTGAGAGCATCACTACCTGCGGGCCGTAGGCGCTCTCCTCCCCGGCATCGCGGTGCCGGGCCGTCAGCCGTTCGATCAGCAGATCGCCGAGGAACCCGCGGTCGTTGCCGAGGCGCCGCAGCCAGCCGGCGGCGTGGAGCAGGCTCTCCTCCGAAGTCGGGTCGAAGCCCGCTGCCCCGATCGCGGCAAGGCATTCCTCCCGCGAGCAGGAACGGCGATCTTCGAGTGCGATTTCGCGCGGCATCAGGCGCGCTCCATGGCCGCAAATTCGGGATGCCCGGCGCGCAGGCGATCGAGCAGCGAGCCTGCCGGTCGGTTGAGGCTGTCGGCAGGATCCCGCGCCACCGCCGTCAACGCCTCCAGCCCAGCACCGCTGTCGAGCGCGAGGCATTCGCGCAGTGCCTGCCAGCGGAGATGGTCGCTCGCCGCGCGCTCGCGCGCCAGCTCCGCCATCGCCGGGGCGGCATCGGGCCGCCCCATTCGCCCCAGCACCGCCAGCGCCAACTCGATCCGGCTGTCCTGAGGGTCGCCCGCCGACTGGTGGAGCAGCGCGCCGTCCGCGAGCGCATATTCGCGCACCGCGACCGGCCGCCCGGCCAGCTGGTCGATCCGCAGCGAAACCAGCCGCGTCTCGACCTCGTCTACCAGCAGCGCCTCGTCCCCCGCGCCAAGCCGGACGCAGGCGCCCGCCGCGAGCAGGCACGGATCGCGTTGCAGCGCGGCGTCCATGCGGCGGATCACCTGCCCCCGTCCGCTGCCCGCCAGCACCAGCTCGCACCGCTCGCCGCCGTCGAAGCCGATCGCGCGCCGTTCGTGTCTCCCCGGCTCGCGCGCGACGAGCGACAGCAGCGCGCGCCCTTCCCGCGCCAGCAGCAGGCTGCTCACGCGGGGATCGTAACCGTGGCGAAAGGGCATCTGGCCGAGCGGATGCCGGGCGAGCACCGGCAGCATATGGGCAAGGAACGCCTCGACCGCGGCCGTGGCTTCGGCGGGATCGACGAAGAACTCACCCGCCCTCCCCGCGCCATATTCGGCGAGTCCGTGTAGCAATGCGGCGCAGCGCGGATCGGTGCGCCAGCCCTCGCTTGCGGCGGCAAGCGCGGACTGAGCGGCCGGTAGCGCGGCCCCATCCCCCAGTGCCGCGAACAGCGCGCCGCGCCGCATCGCCCTACGTCCGGGTCGTCCGGCTCAGCCCCCGTGCTGGACGGCGTAAACGTAGGTCATCAGGATCAGCACCGGATCGTCGGTCTTCTGTTCGAGGCGGCTGCCATGGACCCCGGTCGGCGTGTCGAGATCGGGCAGCGAGGCAATATCGAGCTTGGGCATATCGAGCTTGGACAGGGTCATCGCAATCGTCCTTCCGCGCCGCGTAATGCGGCCGGTGACAAGCTGGCGAAACGCGTTGAGATGTTGAAATTAAAGGACTGTAATTCCGCCGTTTATCTCGGAAATGGATGTATTACGCCCGCCGCAATTCAACCACCAGCCCAGCGGGCAGCGGCCCGTCGTGCGGCGCCGGGCGGCGCACCGCATCGGCCCGCGCGCGGTCGAGGATTGCCTGCGGAATGCCCTGGCCGACCAGCAGCACGTCCGCCGCGCCAAGCAGCCGCGCCTCGCGCAGCGTCAGGTCGTCCGGATTGGCGCTGCGCAGTTCGATCGTCTCGAGGCCGGCGGCATGGTCCGGCACCTCGCCCGCCAGCCAGCCCTCCACCGCATCGGCGCTGCCTTCACGCAATGGATCGAGCACGCCGCCCGCCGACAGCGCGCTGTCGAGCGCGCCGCGCCGCTCGCCCGCCTTGGGCCAGCGCGCGCGCAGCCGGTCGCGCGCCGCGTGGAGCGCCAAGGCCAGCGCGCCAAGCGACGGCGGCAGGAAGGCATCGAGCCGCAGCCGCAGCTGCTTGGCCAGTCCGGCGGAAACCCCGCCGGTGCCGATCGCGATCAGCACCGGGTCCCGGTCGAGGATGCTCGGCGTCGTGAAATCGCACAGCTCCGGCCGGTCGACCACGTTGACCAGCACCCCGCGCAATTTGAGCCGCCGCGCAGCCTCTTCATTGCCGTCGCCTTCCAGCGCGACGAAGGCGATCCGCGCGCCGCGCTGCCAGCCGTCTTCGATCGTCGCGGCGACCTCGCCGCCGGCCCGCTCGACCAGGCGGCGCTTGGCTTCGGCGGCGGGCCCGTCCCCCAGCACGATCACCGGGGTCCCGGCGATGCGATGGAAAAGGGGGAGCGAGGTCATCACGGTCAGAGCCAGTCCGGAACCCGCTCGGCGTCGGTGATCGCTTCCGGGGCAATGCGGTCGGCGACGATCGCGTAGCGGTCGCCATCGACCAGCACTTCGGGCACGAAGCCGCGGCTGTTGTAGCTGGAGGCCATCGTCGCACCGTAAGCTCCAGCAGTGCGGAACACCGCCAGCTCACCGGCTTCGAGTGCCTCGATGTCGCGCCCCATCGCGAAAGTGTCGCCCGTTTCGCAGATCGGGCCGACGATGTTCGCGGTCATCCGGCGGTCGGTCGGGCGCACCGCGTCGAAATCGTGCCACGAGCCGTAGAGCGCCGGGCGCGCGAGATCGTTCATCGCGGCATCGACGATCACGAACGGGTCGCGGTTGCCGTTGCGCTTCACCCGGATCACCGTGGTCAGCAGCACCCCGGCATTGCCCGCGATCACCCGGCCCGGTTCGAACATCAGCGTGACATCCCAGCCCGCGGTCACCCGCGCGACCATCGCGCCGTAGGCGGCGGGGCTCGGCATCACTTCTCCGGCCTTGTAGGGCACGCCCAATCCGCCGCCGAGATCGGCATGGGTGACCTTCAGGCCCGCCGCGCGCAGATCGGCGATCAGTACCCCGAGGCGGATGAAGGCCTTCTCCAGCGGCGCGAGATCCGCCAGCTGGCTGCCGATGTGGACCGCGACGCCGCGCATATCGAGGCCGGGCAGCGCCGAAAGCCGCGCATAGATTCCCGGCGCCTCGTCGATCGCGACACCGAACTTGTTGTCCTTCTTGCCGGTCGAGATCTTCTCATGCGTGCCGGCATCGACGTCCGGGTTCACCCGCAAGGCGCAACGGGCGATCTGCCCGCGTGCTTCGGCGATCGCGGCCAACTCGCGGCCCTCTTCCTCGGATTCGATGTTGAACTGGCCGACCGCCGCGTCGAGCCCGCGGGCAAGTTCCCGCGCGGTCTTGCCGACGCCGGAGAATACCACGTCTTCCGCCGCCATGCCCGAACGCAGCGCGCGCTCCAGCTCGCCGCCCGAGACGACATCGGCGCCATAGCCTTCGCGCTGCAGCACCCGCAGCACCGCGAGGTTGGGATTGGATTTCACCGCGAAGGCGAGGTGCACCCGGTCGAGGCCCGACAGGCCTTCGCGGAACACCCGCGCATGGCGCTCCAGAGTGGCGCGCGAATAGACGTAGACAGGCGTGCCGACTTCCGCCGCGATGCGGGCGAGCGGCACGTCCTCGGCGTAAAGCTCGCCGTTCCTCAGTTCGAAATGGTCCATGAATCCTGCGTTATTCGGGCGGGAGGTCGAACGGGTCGTTCGGGCGTTCCTGCGAGCGGGTAAGCAGCTCGACGCTGCGTTCGGGTGCGGCCTGCGGCACCGGCGCGACCAGTTCCTCGGCGGTCGGCTGGTCGGCGCGGCCGTAAGGCGCGGCCGGAAGGGCTCTCCCGGTCTCCGGTTTCAGATCCGCGGTCTGCCCGCAGGCGGACAGCAGGATCAGCATGGCGGCGGCGGCAATCTGGCGTTTCATCGGTCCATCCCCAGCGCGGCACGCGCTTCGGCTACGCGCTGTTCTACCTCGGACGGGGCGGTTCCGCCATGACTCGCGCGCGCGGCCACCGAAGCTTCGACCGAGAGCGCCGGAAACACCCCTTCGTCGATCCGGGCGTCGATCGCCTTCAATTCGTCGAGCGACAAAGCTTCGAGCGCGACGCCCCTGCTTTCGGCCAGCTTCACCGCGGCGCCGGTGATGTGATGCGCCTCACGGAACGGGATTCCCGCCTGCCGCACCAGCCAGTCGGCCAGATCGGTCGCGGTCGCATAGCCGAGCTCGGCCGCCTGCCGCATCCGCGCGGTGTTGAAGGTGGCCGAAGCGATCATCCCCTCCATCGCCGCGAGCGACAATGTCAGCAGCCCGGCCGCCTCGAACACCGGCGGCTTGTCGTCCTGCATGTCCTTCGAATAGGCGAGCGGGAGGCCCTTCATCGTGATCATCAGCGCGGTCAGGCAGCCGGCGATCCGCCCCGAATGGCCGCGCACCAGCTCGGCCGCGTCGGGGTTCTTCTTCTGCGGCATGATCGAACTGCCGGTGCTGAGTGCATCGGGCATACGGACGAAACCGTAAGGCTGGCTGGCCCAGATGATCAGCTCTTCGGCGAGGCGCGAGAGGTGCAGCGAGCACTGCGCGGCGGCCATCAGATAATCGAGCGCGAAATCCCGGTCCGAAACCGAATCGAGGCTGTTGTCGGTCGGCTTGGCGAAGCCGAGCGCCTTGGCCGTAGCCGCGCGGTCGATCGGGAAGCCGGTGCCGGCCAGGGCCGCCGAGCCGAGCGGGCATTCGTCGAGCCGCGCGCGCGCATCGGCGAAGCGCGAACGGTCGCGCCGCAGCATCTCGTAATAGGCCATCAGATGATGGCCGAGCGTGACCGGCTGGGCGACCTGCAGATGGGTGAAGCCCGGCATGATGCTGCCCGCATGCTCGCCCGCGCGGGTCACCAGCGCGCGCTGCAACGCGGCCAGCCCGGCATCGGCCTCGTCCATTGCATCGCGGACCCACAGGCGGAAATCGGTCGCGACCTGGTCGTTGCGGCTGCGCGCGGTGTGGAGCCGGCCGGCGACCCCGCCGATCAGCTCGGCAAGGCGGCTCTCGGTGGTCATGTGGATGTCCTCGAGGCTCCAGTCCTCGGGCACGCCGACCGCCGCATATTCGCCGGCGACCGTGTCGAGCCCGGCGGAAATCGTCGCCGCGTCCTCGGCCGAGACGATCCCCTGCGCGCCGAGCATCGCGACATGGGCCTGCGACGCGGCGATGTCCTGCTTCCACAATGCCTTGTCGAACGGTATCGAAGCGTTAATTTCGCGCATGATCGCGGACGGCCCTTCGGCGAATCTTCCGCCCCACATCTGGTTGGAGTCTGCCATGTCCCGTCTGTCGTCCATCGTGCTGGCGCCCGCCCTCGGGCTCGCCCTGCTTCTCGCCGGGTGCGATAGGGAAAGCGCGTCCCAGGCGCAACCGCAGGGCGAGAATAAGGCCGCCGCGCCCGCCGGCAAGCTCGATCCGGTCAGCCGCAAGTTCGCGGGCGAGGCGCTGCCCGCGTTCACCGCCACCGATCCTTCGGGCAAAACGCTCGATCTCGCGGGCCTCAAGGGCCAGCCGGTGCTGCTCAATCTGTGGGCGACCTGGTGCGCGCCGTGCAAGGCCGAGATGCCGGTGCTTGATGCGATCGCCGGAGCCAATGCCGGCAAATTGCGGGTGGTCACCGTGAGCCAGGACATGAAAGGCGCTGAGCTGGTGACGCCCTATTTCGCCGAAGCCAAGTTCAAACAACTCGAACCCTGGCTCGATACCAAGAGCGACCTCAGCTTCAAGATGGGCGCATCGGACCTGCCCACCACGATTCTCTACAATGCCAAGGGCGTGGAGGTGGCGCGGGTGACCGGCGCGTTCGACTGGCAGGGCGAGGAAGCCCGCGCGCTGATCGCGGAGGCGATGGGCAAAGGATAAGCGCCAACGCCCGCTGGCGAGGCCGGGCTAACGCC
The DNA here is from genome assembly GCA_029202985.1 of Candidatus Andeanibacterium colombiense. Classification (GTDB taxonomy): domain Bacteria; phylum Pseudomonadota; class Alphaproteobacteria; order Sphingomonadales; family Sphingomonadaceae; genus Andeanibacterium; species Andeanibacterium colombiense. The sequence goes on from CP119316.1 coordinate 915,927, forward strand.
TGGAGAGGAGCGGGTGTACGGGCAAGGCCGGTGCAACGCAGCGCCAGCGGGTGAGCTGACGGTTCAGCGTAGTTTTCGTTTGCGAACGGCGGGCAAGACTAATGCTGTAAACTTGCTCGCTCGGCCCTTTCCCGACGGAGGAGGCAGGTTAGAGCTCGCAGGTGTGCAGCCCCCTTCTGACCCGTCAGGCGTTACTGGCGCCACCGGCAGGATAATCCGAAGATTATCCCGGCCCGCGAGACACCGGCCTAATGCGGAAGCGTAGAGCGAAGCGCTTGGCCCCCGCACCCGATGTCGGTCATATAACCTAAATGGTTCGTTTTGTCAAGCTCAAACTGACCCTGCCGCGAACCGGAGCCCTGCGCAGGGGAGGCGGTTACAGAAGAGGTCGCATCTCTTCGCACATCCGCGCGCCGCTATCCTCTCAGCGCGTCGATCTCGTCGATGCGCTTCTGCAATTTGGCCGCCACTCGCCGGTTGAGCCACCAGAGCCCCGCGAACAACCCGACCGTGACCGCGCATCCGATCGCCGAACCGATCGCCTGCCCCCAACTATGCGGTGGACGCGCCGTGATCGTGCCGGCCATGAAGATCGCCAGGCCGGGAATGAACGGCAGCAAATACCACCAGAAGATGCTCAGCAGGGCGTCGCGCTGGCGCGCGAGCTGGGCGCGGGCGAAATCGAGGACCGGCATCTGCCCCGCGGCTTCGGGCGCGACCGCCGAGGCGCGCCGGTGGAGCTGCCACGCGGCAAAGACCGTCCCTGCGACGATCAGCGCCGAGCCGATCTTCTGCAGCACCGGCTCCAGCACGAAGACATAGACCCCGAAGCATGCCACCGCGACCGTGCAGGCGGCATATTCGATCCGGTTGCGCAGCCGCACCTTGCGATAGAGCCGGTCGGCCCCCGCGCGGACCTCGTCCATCGACGGCAGGTTCGCCTCGGTGACCGAGGCTTGCCAGCTTTCCCGCACGGTTTCATCACTGGTCATGGGTTTTGTCCTCAGGGTGAAGCTGCTCCGAAAGCAGCGCCTTGATACGGTGGATGCGCACCGCGACATTGCCGGACGACAGCCCGGTGACTTCGCCGATCTCGGCCGCACTCAGATCTTCGAGATAGAGCAGCATCACCTGCCGGTCGGCCGGCTGGAGTCGGTGGATCGCCTTCAGCAGCCACTCCGACACCGCCTGCTGCGCGGCCTCACCCTCGACATCGTCCGTCGCGGGCAGTTCCTCGATCGCATCGAGCCCGACCAGCGCCATCGGCCGCCGGCGCTTCGCCGAAACGAGATGCGTCACCGCGACATTATGCGCGATACGGTGGGTCCAGCTCTTCTCCGAACACTGGCCTTCGAAGATCGCGAAGCTGCGCCACAGCGCGGCGTGAATCTCTTGCACCAGGTCGCGGCGAAGGTCCGGATCGGCCTCGTAGCCGCGCGCGAGGCGCTCGATCATCGCGCCGAACTGCCGCGCGACGCGCTTGTAGCGCGCGTCCTGCGTCTCCGGTTGCTGCCCGCCCCTGCTCATCGCGCAAACGATCCTTTCGGCCGGTTAGTCGGCCACGCGCGGATCATCTTACAAGCGGATTGCGGGTCAGCCTTCCAGCGCGGCTGCGAGACGGCTACGGATCGCACGGAGCTGAAGCACGACATCTTGCCCCGCCGGTGCGGAGGGCGAAGGCGCTTTCGCCGGCGCTTCGGGTTTCCCCTCGCCCTGCAGCGCCATTCGCGCGCCTTTCAGCGTGTAGCCTTCGCGGTTCACCAGTCGGTCGATCGTATCGACCATGCGCACGTCCTCGGGCCGGTAATAGCGGCGCCCGCCGCTGCGCTTCAACGGCTTGAGCATCGGGAACTGCTGTTCCCAATAGCGCAGGACATGCTGCTTGATGCCCAGCGCCTGCGCGACTTCCCCAATGGTTCGCAGCGCATCGGGGTCCTTGCCATCGCTGAAACGCGGATCGGCAGCCACCATGATTCTCCCCAGCCCCGCCTCAGCCGTCCGAGATCCGATCCTTCAGGATCTGGCTGGCGCGGAAGGTCAACACGCGGCGCGGTGTGATCGGAACTTCAATCCCGGTCTTCGGATTGCGACCGACGCGTTGCTTCTTGTCGCGCAGCAGGAAGGTGCCGAAACCCGAAATCTTGACGTTTTCGCCCTCTGCCAGCGCGACGCTCATATGGTCGAGAATGGTTTCCACCATCGCGAGCGATTCGGCGCGCGAAAAGCCCAATTTGCGGTTAATGACCTCGGCGAGATCCGCCCGGGTCAGTGTTCCGACCGATCGCATCATCTGTTCGCGTCCCCCATCACCCAAAACGAAGTTCCAAGAACCGGACTGAGACTAAAAGAGGCAGAGTAACACATTGTGGCGGCTTGGCAATGTAGTGCTGTCCGCGGCCACGAACCGCGCAGACCGGCGGCCGCGCTACATTCGGACGACGCTGGCGCCCCAGGTGAAGCCGCCGCCCATTGCTTCGAGCACGATCAGATCGCCGGGCTTGATCCGCCCGTCGCGCACCGCCGTGTCCAGCGCCAGGGGCACGGATGCCGCGGACGTGTTCGCATGGCGATCGACCGTCACCACAACCTTTTCCGGTGGCAGGCCCAGCTTGCGCGAGGTCGCATCCAGGATCCGGGCATTGGCCTGGTGCGGCACCACCCAGTCGACGTCGGCCGCGGTATAGCTGGTTTCGGCGAGCGCTTCCTCGAGCACCTGCGCGAGATTGACGACCGCGTGGCGAAACACTTCGCGGCCCTTCATGCGCAACTTGCCGACCGTGCCGGTGGTCGAAGGCCCGCCATCGACATTGAGCAATTCATTATGCGCGCCGTCCGCATGCAGCCGGGTCGCGAGGATGCCCGGACCGTCTTCCGGAACGTCCTCGGCCGCCAGCACCACCGCTCCGGCGCCGTCGCCGAACAGCACGCAGGTCGCACGGTCTTCCCAGTCGAGCAGCCGGCTCATGGTCTCGGCGCCGATCACCAGCGCCTTCTTCGCCGCGCCGGTGCGCAGCATCGAATCGGCCACGCCGACCGCATAGAGAAAGCCCGAGCACACCGCGGCGACATCGAACGCGATCCCGCCATTGCAGCCGAGCGCATTCTGCACGATCGTGGCGGTGGCGGGGAAGGTCTGGTCCGGCGTCGCGGTGGCGACCACGATCAGGCCGATTTCCGACGCCTCGACCCCGGCCGCGGCGAGCGCTTCGCGGGCGGCGGCGGTCGCCAGCGTCGCGGTGGTCTCGCCTTCGCCGGCGAGATAGCGCGAACGGATACCGGTGCGCTCGACGATCCATTCGTCGCTGGTATCGACGGTCTGCGCGAGTTCGGCATTGCTCACCGCTCGGATCGGCAGGGCCGAACCGGTCCCCTTGACCAGCGAACGGATCATGCCGCCTGGCCGCTCGTGGAAGACGACGCATTGCGCCGGTCGCGCAGGCGCTCCTCGCCCAGTTCGGCGAGGTCGGCGGTGATGCGCTCGGTGATCTCGGCCTCGAGCATCCGCGCGGTGACCGCGACCGCATTGGCGACGCCGAGCGCGGTCGCGCTGCCGTGGCTTTTGACGACCACCCCGTTGAGGCCGAGGAAGACCGCGCCATTGTGGTTGTTCGGATCGAGATGGCCGCGCAGCAGTTCGGTCGCCGGGCGGCTCACGAGGAAGCCGAACTTGGAGCGCAGCGAACTCTGGAAGCTGCGGCGCAGCAGATCGGCGACGAAGCGCGCGGTGCCTTCGACCGCCTTCAGCGCGATATTGCCGGAGAAGCCGTCGGTCACCACCACGTCGACATCGCCGCGCGACATGCCGTTGGCCTCGACGAAGCCTTCGAACGCCAGCGACAGGCCCTTTGCCTCGCGCAGGCGCGCGGCGGCTTCCTGGAGCTGTTCCGTGCCCTTGTTCTCTTCGGTGCCGATGTTGAGCAGCCGCACCCGCGGCGCCTCGCGCCCGGTGACGATCCGCGAATAGGCGGCGCCCATGATCGCGAACTGGACCAGATTGCGCGCATCGCATTCGGTGTTGGCGCCGAGATCGAGCATCACCACGTCGCTGTCGCCGAGGGTCGGCATCAGCGCGGCGAGCGCCGGCCGGTCGATCCCGGGCATCGTGCGCAAAGCGAGCTTGGCCATCGCCATCAGCGCGCCGGTGTTGCCGCCACTGACGGCCGCACCCGCCTCGCCGCTCTTCACCGCATTGATCGCCATGCCCATCGACGTGGTCTTGGAGCGACGGAGCGCCTGGGTCGGCTTCTCGTCGCCCGCCACGACATCCGCCGCATGGAGGATCTCGGACGCGCCGCGCATGTTCGGATGCTTGTCGAGCGCCTGCTTGATCAGCGTCTCGTCGCCCACCAGCAGGAATTTGAAGCGATCGTGACGACGGCGGGCGAGAGCCGCGCCTTCGACCATCACGCGCACACCCTCGTCCCCGCCCATCGCATCAACGGCGATACGCGGCAGACTCATGTGCTTTCACCCCTGTCTTGTGGACTCAGAGCCCGACGGCGACGATCTCGCGCCCATTATAATGGCCGCAGGCGTTGCACAGATTGTGCGGGCGCTTCAGTTCGCCGCAGTTCGAGCATTCATGGAATGCCTCGACCTTGAGCGCGTCGTGCGAACGGCGCATGCCGCGCCTGGAGGGGGAAGTTTTTCGTTTGGGGACAGCCATTTCGGCACCTGTTCCAGCAAAATTTCAATACGATACGAGACCGCACTAGGCGAAGGTCCGGCGTTACACAAGTGCAGCACACCTGCGTTGTTACCGGGTTCGCATATTGACGGCGAAGGCGCGCCCTATAGCGATTTTCGCGTGCGTTGCAACCTTTGCCGGGCTAGCCGTGCCGCCGACACGAAGAGGGGATCAAACTCATGCTTTTGCCGACCACCCTGTGCCTCGCCGCGGCCGCCGCTTTGGTCAATATCTGGCTGGTGCTGCGGATCGGCCGGCTGCGCACGCAATACAAGGTTTCGGTGGGCGACGGCGGGCACGAGTTGCTCGGCCGCCGGATGCGCGCGCAGCTCAATTTCGCCGAGAACGTGCCGGTGGTGGTGATTCTCGTCGGGCTGATCGAATTCACCGGCAAGGGCGGGCTGTGGCTGTCGATCGTCGCCGCGGTGTTCATGCTCGGCCGCCTGCTGCATGCATTCGGGATGGACGGCGATACGCCCTACAAAGGCCGGATGATCGGCACCGCGACCGCGATGCTGACCCAGATCGGCCTGGCCGCAGTGGCGGTGCTGCTGGCGGCGCGGGTGATCTAACCCGCCGCGATCGCCTCATCTCCGACGAACGGATTGTCCAGCCGCTCCTGCCCGAAGGTGCTGACCGGGCCATGGCCGGGGATGAAGGTCGCATCGCCGAGCGGCCATAATTTCCGCGTGATCGAATCGAGCAAATCCTGATGATTGCCCATCGGGAAATCGGTCCGCCCCATCGAGCCGCGGAACAGCACGTCGCCGACGATCGCGAAATCACTCGCACGGTTGTAGAAGATCACATGGCCGGGGGTGTGGCCCGGGCAGTGGATCACCTTGAGCTCGACTTCGCCGACGGTGACCGTGTCACCGTCCTCCAGCCAGCGGTCGGGTTCGAAAATCGCGCCGCGCAGGCCCCATTTGCGGGCATCGTCCTCCAGCCGCGAAATCCAGAAGCGGTCAGCCTCGTGCGGGCCTTCGATGGTCAGGCCCAGTTCCTTCGCCAGCACCCCGGCCTCGCCGCAATGATCGACATGGCCGTGGGTGACGAGCAGCTTCTCCAGCGTCACCCCTGCCCGGCGCACCGCATCCTTGAGCTTGTCGAGATCGCCGCCCGGATCGACCAGCGCGCCCTTCATCGTCTTGGTGCACCAGATCAGCGAGCAGTTCTGCTGCAGCGGGGTCACCGGAATGATCGCAGCGCGCATCGGGGGAGTTTCGGACATGGCCGGAACCTGGCGGGCAGACGGAGGGAATGCAAGGTCTAGAGCCGCCCGCCCTTCCATACCACCCGCCCAATCACCTCGACCTCGCCGGCCGGCACTTCCAGCGGCGGATAGGCCGCGTTGGTGCTGACCAGCACCAGATAGCCCGGCCGCAGCAGCTGGACCCGCTTCACATGCAGCGCATCGCCCATCCGCACGACGTGGACGCCGTCGCGGAACGGGCGCGGGGCGCGGTCGACCAGGATCTCGTCGCCGTCGCGCAGTTCGGGTTCCATCGAATCCCCCGCGACCGCGATCGCCGAGAGCATCTTCGGATCGAGCCCCTGTTCGCGCAGCCAGCGGGTCGAGAAGCGGAAACTGTCGAATGGCAACTCATCCGCCGCCAGCGTGCCGGGCCCCGCCGACGCACCGAGCGGCAGGCGCGGCACTTCCGCCCAGCCCCCATCACGCACCGCATCGCGCACCGGCTCGTAGGATTTTTCCGCCGAACCACCCAGCTCCGCCTCGCCTACGCCGAAGAATTGCGCGAGCGTGCGTCGGTCGTCCTCGGACAGGCGGCGCGGACTGCCCTTGGTTATGAACTGCTGCAAATACGTGCCATTCCGCCCGATCAGGCGTGACAGGGCCGCAAGACTCACCTCGCGCCCCTCGGCCAACTCCGCCAGCCGCTCACGCGGGTCCGTGTTCAGGTTTCCTACGGGCTTTCCCATCATTCGATCCTACACGTAGTATTTTTCCTAGACAAGTAGGATTTCACCGGCGAGAAATTTCCCACGCCGATTCGATTCCCCTCGTTTCCACGCCGCGCCGAAAGGGAGACCCATGCTGATCCGCAAAGTCGAAAAATTCCTGCGCCGGACCGGCATGCCCGCGACCAAATTCGGCCGCCTCACGGTGCACGATCCCCGCTTCGTCGAGGATCTCCGCAACGGCCGCGAACCCCGGGTCGAGACCGAAAGACGCGTGGAACATTTCATGAACAGATACAAGGATGCACCCCATGCAGGCTGATCCCCGGACACTTCCCAAACCGCCCCATCCCGCCCGCAGATCGGCATCCGATCATCTGCGTGAGGCGCTTCAGGCGCTCGGCGGCGAGGCCATGCGCATCGCCAGCCACCGCGAAACCGCCTGGGCCAGCATCACCTTCGCCGGCGCGCGCCACCGGCTGGAACTGCTGTTCGACGGGGTAGAGGCAGTCGCGGCAGGCGAGAACTTCATCGCCGCCCTGCCCGACCACGAATTCGACATCCGCGGGCAGCTGGTCGCCGACGCGGCGGTGATCGAAGCCGATCATCGGCTGCTGCCCAAACCGCGGCTGGCGGTGGCGGTGGAATTGCTGCTGCTGGAGGATGGGTGAACCGCGCTTTCGTCATTGCGAGCGGAGCGCGGCAGTCCAGGGCGTTTGTGCGCTATGCTCTGGATTGCTTCGTCGCTGCGCTCCACGCAATGACGAGGGGAAGTCAGTACCCCAGCACCGCATCGAACCACGGTTCGAGCGGCTCTCCGGCGCGATACCGCTCGCAATTCTCCACGAACCGCTCGACCCCGCGCAGCATGCTCTGCGGGGTCGGGATCCCTGAAAGATGCATCGTGATATGCGCATTATCGAGGTGCCACAGCGGGTGATCGGATGGCAGCGGCTCGGGATCGGTGACATCGAGCATCGCTGCGCAAATCCGCTTGCCGCGCAGCGCGTCGACCAGCGCAGCCTGGTCGACCACATTGGCGCGCGCGAAATTCACCAGCACCGCCTCGCGCTTCATGCCTGCCAATTCGGCCGCGCCGATCATGCCCTCGGTCTCGGGCGTGCCGGGGACAGTGAGGACGATCCAGTCGAACTCCCCCAGCCGTCCGCGCCACTCATCCGGCGTCAGCGCGCCTTCGGCCTTGTGCCGCCGCACCGCCGTCACCTCGACCCCGAAGCCCGCCAGCGCCGCCGCGATCCGCGTGCCGATCGCGCCAAGCCCGAGGATCAGCGCCTTGCTTCCGGCCAGGTCGCGGATGCCCGGCGCGGCATTCAGCCATTGGCGAGCATCCTGCGCCCGCACCACCGCCGGATAGTTCTTGGCGATCGCGAGCATCCCCAGCACAGCGAATTCGGCCACCTGGATCGCGGTCAGCCCGGTGCCGTTGGTCAGTTGCACCCCGCGCTCACGCATTTCCCCCAGCGGCAGGAAATCGAGCCCGGCATAGACCGAGTTCAACCACTTGAGCCCCCGCGCCAGCTCCACGGCCTGCAGCAGCGGCGGCTTCTCATGCAGATCGAACCAGCCGATCTCCGCCTCGGGCGCGAGGCGGTGCAAGTCCTCGACCGACAGCCACCAGCGCGCGTCGATCCATCCCGGCAGGCGCGGCTCAAGCATCGGCCGCGCGAAACCGGGCAGGACGGCGACGGTCATTTATTCCACCCGGGGATTGGCGATCGCCGCCTTCAGCGCCGCCCTGAGCCCCTTGGGGAAGGCTTCGGAAAAAATGTCATCGACCTTCCATGCGCCGCCTTCCTTGACCATCAGGAAGCGTTCGCTGCGGGTCTCGTCGAAGCCGAGTTCGATCTTCGCAGTCACTTCGGCCTTGCCGTCGGCGGGCGCGGGATGGGGTTGGATCACGAGCTTGAACGCCGAGGAATCCCAGTCCTGGCATTCGCACAGCCAGTCGAAATCGCCGAGTTCGGTGACTTCGTCTTCCGGCAGGCCCTTATCCCATTCGCCGATCAGCGCCTCGGTCGCGGCGCTGTAGTTCTTGAGCGCGCGCACCGTGTCCCAATCGGGCGCATCGGCGCCATAGGGGGCATAGAGCGCGGTCACCGCCGCATCGAGATCGGTGCTGTCGTCGGCAAAGGCAGGCGCGGCGCAGAGCGCGAGCGGCAGCGCTATCAGAGCAAGCTTGCGGATCACCCCAGCCTCCATTCCCAGCCCAGCGGATCGCCGTCCATCACCTCTACGCCCTGCGCGCCAAGTTCGTCGCGGATCGCATCCGAAGTCGCGAAATCCTTCGCCGCGCGCGCTTCCTTGCGGCGGGTGAGCGCGGCGTCGATGTCCGCTTCCGAAATCCGCGCATCCTTCGGCCGCAACCGTAATTCGGCGCGGGTCAGGTTCAGCAGGCCCAAGCCCAGCACCGCATCCAGCGCGGCCATTACCTGGAGAGTCTCGCCGGTCGGCATCTTCTTGAGCGAGAGCAGGTCCTCCAGCACCGTCAGCGCGACCGCGGTGTTGAGATCGTCCGCGATCGCATCGTCGAACTGGATCACCAGCGGGCGCAAGGTGCCGCCGAGATGGTCGTGGAGATACTGGAAGCTCCAGCCGCGCTCGGGCTCCTCGATCGGATCGTGACCCTGTGCTGCGTGCCGCGCCCTCACCGCCTCAACCGCCATCACCAGCCGCTTGAGCCGGGTCAGCGCCGCGCCCAGCCCGTCCCAGCTGAATTCCAGCTCGCTGCGGTAATGCGCCTGGAGGCACATCATGCGGTAGGCGAGCGGGTGATAACCCCGGTCGATCAGCAATTGCAGGCGAAGGAATTCGCCGGAAGATTTGCTCATCTTGCCGGAGCGTTCGACGAGGAAGTTGTTGTGCATCCACAGCTTCGCGCCGGAATGGCCCGCCTCGTCGAGCGAGCCGGTGTGGCAGAAAGCCTGGTTCTGCGCGATCTCGTTCGGGTGGTGGATCTCGCGGTGGTCGATCCCGCCGGTGTGGATGTCGAACGGGAAGCCGAGCAATTGCCCGCTCATCACCGAGCATTCGAGATGCCAGCCCGGCGCGCCCTTGCCCCACGGCGAATCCCATTCCATCTGGCGCGTCTCGCCCGGCGGGGCCTTGCGCCAGATCGCGAAATCGGCCGGATGGCGCTTGCCTTCGACCTCGTCGATCCGGCCCTCTCCCTCGTCAGTCACCGCACGGGCGAGGCGGCCGTAATCGGCAACGGTCGAGACGTCGAAATAGAGCCCGCCTTCCAGTTCGTAGCAATGCTCGGGCGCGATCTGTTTCGCGAATTCGATCATCGGTTCGATATAGTCGGTCGCGATCGACCATTGTGCCGGCTGGCGGATATTGAGCGCCGTGATATCGGCCCAATAGGCGTCGGTGTAATGCCGTGCGATGTCCCAGATCGACTGCGCCCGTTCCGCCGCCGCCTTCTCAAGCTTGTCCTCGCCCGCATCGGCGTCGTCGGTCAGGTGACCGACGTCGGTGATGTTGATCACATGGGTGAGATGGAACCCCTTCCAGCTCAGCGTCCGGCCCAGGATGTCGGCGAAGACATAGGCGCGCATATTGCCGATGTGGGGGTAGTTATAGACCGTCGGCCCGCAGCTGTAGACCCGCGCTTCGCCCGGATGGACCGGCTCGAAATGCTCCGGCGCGCGGGTCAGCGAGTTGAACAGGGTGAGCGGTTTGCCTTCGATCATCCGGGTGCTTTGGCGGCATTGGGCAGGCGCGGTCAAGCGTCTGGCCGAAGTCAGGGAATGTCGATCCCCGCGAGCTTCCATGACAGCCCGGCGCGCTTGAAGATCAGCGAGGGATGGGCCTTGCCGTCCTTCGTCTCCGGAACCGCACGGAATGTGCGGGGACCGACCCATTTGACGTGCCAGTCTATCTCCGGTTGCGTGTCCGCGTCCTTGTCGCCCGGCAGCGCCTTGCCCGTGATCAGCATGGCGGAAACCCCGCCGGGCGTGACCAGCGCATCGACCGTACCGCTGATGAAGCGCTTCGCGAGCTCGCTCCCGAGTAGGCCGGCGAGCGGATCGTTCGCGTCGTGCTTGCGCGCTTCGGCCTGGACCTGCTGGTAAAGCTCGGACTTGGCGGATTCACGCAGGGCCGGAAAGTCGATGTTCTGTTCCAGCGTCACCGTGTCGCCCTCGCGCGCCGCATCGCGCAGCGTATCCAGCGCCATCCACGGCGACATCGCCTGCCATCCGGCCAGCGCGACCAGCACGATCACTCCAAGCACGATCACCAGTCTGCGCATGCAATTCTCCTCAGGCGGCGGCTCGCCATAGAGCGGCTCACCTGAACGGCGTCAAACCGCGGCTTGTGCCAACGTGAGGATTCCGGCCACGGTCGGAGAGGAGCCGATCCTGCAGCCGTCAGCTTACCGGGACTTCCGCTTTGCCGGCCTCGCCGCCGGGCGCTTTGATCGCGACGGGTTCCCCGCCCACCGGAACCCCTGCCTTGGGCGCCTCGACAGAGGCTGGCTGCTCGCCGGTTGACGCCGCGTCGGTAGGAGCAGCCGCGATTGCGGACACGGGTGCAGCGATTGCGTTATCGACATAGACCGTGATTATATCGCCGCCCTTGAAGCGGGCGCTATCCCCAGCGGTGAGCAGGCCGAGCAAGCCGAAGCCGACGACTGCCATCGCAACCCCCGCCCCGTTACCACCGCCTTTCCGGTTCAGTTCACCCTTCAGCGGCAGCCGGCCCTGCGCTAGATCAAGGTAGAGAATTCGCATCGCCAGCCTGCCACCCCGGCCGACAGACCCATTGGTATCGACCGTGGTGATCTCGCCCCAGGCGGAGGCGCCCACCGGAATGACCGGGCTCCCGTTGATATAGACGGGTTCGTCCACCCGCATCTTGAAACGCTGGCCCGTGATCGCCTTGCGGCTCGTCATTTCCGACAGAAACATCAGGCGCACCGGCGTACCGACCGGCACGACCTGGCTGGAATAACGGACCTCCGGCGACGGCCCACCGCCAGACAGCCCCAAAGCCGCCGGATCCGTCGCCGCCGGATCCTGCGCTCCAGCGGCGCCGGCGCAGAAGCCGACGCCGAGCAGCAGCGCTGCTTTCACCAGATGTGCGCGCATCGCGTCAGCTGGAAGGTGCGGCGGCCGGTTCAGTAAAGCGAATGGCAACGCCGGTGGCCGAAACCGAACCCCAGCTAAGCGCCGTCACGTGCGGATCGCCATATTGCGCCTTGACCACCGCATCCGCGCCGAGCTTTTCTGCGCGTTCCCACAATTCGCCGTAAACCTTGGCCTGGCTTGGCGCCTTGCTGAACAGGGTTGCCTTGCGAACGCCGGCCTTGACCTCGCCGAGAACTTCATAAGGGCGGTCAGTAATGTCGTATGGGAATACGGGCAGGCCGAATTCTTCATTCACAACCTTGTAGTTGGCCTCTTGCTTCTTGGCCATCGCTACGGACGGCTGGACAGAAAGAAGCACAGCCGAAATCATCAGCGCACCCAGCGCTTTCTTAAAATTCATGATTGTTGCCCCAGTTAAGACCCCTTGAGAACGCCAGTGCTAAGGAAAATCTAAGGGCTGTCAATTGGGCCTTTGATAAAATCATCGCGTTGGCAAAACAGCGCTCAATCCACTTCGAACAAACCCGCCAGCTGCTCGATGATCGTCCCGCCGAGCTGTTCGACATCCATGATCGTGACCGCGCGCTTGTAGTACCGCGTCACGTCATGCCCGATCCCGATCGCGACCAGCTGGACCGGCGATTGCTTCTCGATCCAGTCGATCACCTTGCGCAGGTGCTGTTCGAGATAGCCGGCCGAGTTCACGCTGAGGGTCGAATCGTCGACCGGCGCGCCGTCCGAGATCACCATCAGGATGCGGCGGTCTTCCGGGCGGGCGAGCAGGCGGGCGTGGGCCCACAGCAGCGCCTCGCCGTCGATGTTTTCCTTCAGCAGCCCTTCGCGCATCATCAGGCCGAGGTTCTTGCGCGCGCGGCGCATCGGCTCGTCGGCCTTTTTGTAGATGATGTGGCGCAGATCGTTGAGCCGGCCAGGCTGGCCGGGCTTGCCGCCCGCAAGCCATTTCTCGCGGCTGGCCCCGCCCTTCCACGCCCGGGTGGTGAAGCCGAGTACCTCGACCTTGACCCCGCAGCGCTCCAGCGTACGCGCCATGATGTCCGCGCTGATCGCCGCGATCGAGATCGGCCGCCCGCGCATCGAGCCGGAATTGTCGATCAGCAGCGTGACGATGGTGTCCTTGAACTGCTGCTCGTGCTCGACCTTGTAGCTCAGCGAATGGCCCGGACTGATGACCACCCGGGCGAGCCGCGCGGCATCGAGCAGGCCTTCTTCCTGATCGAAATCCCAGCTGCGGTTCTGCTGCGCCATCAGCCGCCGCTGGAGCCGGTTGGCGAGCTTGGTCACCACGCCTTGCAGTCCGGTCAGCTGGCTGTCGAGATAGGCGCGCAGGCGGGTGAGTTCGTCCTCGTCGCACAAGTCGCTGGCCGAGACGACCTCGTCGAATTCCTCGGTGAAGACCTTGTAGTCGAAATTGGCCGGATCTTCGGTCCACGGGCGGTTCGGGCGGACCGGCATCATGCCTTCCTCGCCCTCGTCGCCGATGTCGCCGTCGGCCGATTCCTGGTCCTGGCCGGCTTCCTGCTCCTGCTCGCCGTCCTCTTCGCCCTCGCCGCCTTCGGAAGTGATTTCCTGCGGGCGCTGCTCGTCGCCCGGATCGTTGTCGGCGTCGGCCTCGTCCTCGCCGCTGTCGTCGCCGGCCTGCTCGTCGCCCTCCTCGTTCGAGGGCTGGTCGATCTCCTCGCCCTCGACCAGATCGAGATGGCGCAGCAGGTCGAGCGAGAGCGACTGGAACGCGCGCTGGTCGTCGAGCGACAGGGCGAGCCGCTCGAAATCGTCGCCCGCCTTGCCTTCGATCCATTCGCGGACGAATTCGACCCCGCCGCGCGCGGCCAGCGGAACCGGCTGGCCGGTCAGCTTCTCGCGCAGCAGCAGCGCCAGCGCGGTCTGGATCGGAACCTCGTCGGCATTGCCCGCGCGCGCAATCGGATCGGACGCGGTGCGCACGTCGAGCGACGCGGCGAGGTTGTCGCGAATGCCGGCGTAGTTGTTTTCGCCCAGCGCCTCGTAACGCACCGCCTCGATCGCATCGTAGCACATCCGCGCGGAGGGCTCGGATGGGGCGTGGCGATTGTGCAGCGCCTGGTTGTGATGGCGCAGGCGCAACGCGAAACTGTCGGCGAAGCCGCGCGCCTGCTGCGCCTGGTCGCGCGGCAGGGTGCGGCCCGGCATCGGCACGCGCAGCGATTCACCGACCTGCACCGGCGCATCGGCGGTCCAGCTGACGTCGAGCGCCGGCTCGCGCGCAATTGCGCGCGCGGCGCCGGTCAGAGCCTGGCGGAAGCGGTCGAGAGGGGATTCGTTGGCCAAGATCGATCTGCGAAGGGTGTTAGCTGCTGTGTGCCTGAAGGATGACGCTATAGAGCCTGCCATGCTCCGCACAACCGCCTTCGCCGCCGGACTGATCGGCTGGGCCGCCTGCGCCTCCCCGGCAGGCGCGACCGAAGGCGATACGCAGTTCTGGATGACCGCCTCCGCCGAAGCACCGCTGGCCGGAGGCGTGACGTTGTCGGCGGACGCGTCGCAGCGGTTCCGCTCGCCTGCCGCGGGGGACGACATCCAGCTCTATCGCGCGGGCATCCAAGTCGCGGCGGCCAACTGGATCGCGCTGGGCGGCGGCATCGCCGATGTCGAAAGCGACAGCGCCGACGAGACCCGCCTGTTCCAGAGCGTCACGCTGAAATGGGGCAAGCTGCTCTCGCGCAGCCAGCTGGAGGAGCGCTTCTTCGAGGGCGCGGCCCGCCCGCAATTGCGCGGCCGCCAGCGCTTCACGCTGACCGTGCCGCTCGACCGCAACGACCGGCTGCAGCCCTATGTCGAGCTGAACTACATCCTCCGGAACCAGAATCCGGCTGTAAGCGGCACGGTCGATCACTGGCGGGTCAAGCTGGACTGGCGGCACAAGCTCACCCCGCACCTCGAACTGTCCGCGTCCTACATGATCCTGCTCGCTCCGCGCCCGGCAGCAGAGGACCGGCTGTCGCATGTCCCGTCGCTGGCGCTGCTTTACGCTTTCTAGCGCCGGCGCTTGTGGTCCGCCGGGCAGACGCCCATTAAACGAACGAACCATGAACCGCGTCCGCATCCTCCACTTCAACGCCGCGCTCGGCCCGCTCGATTACCGGGTGCCCGAGGGCATGGATGCATCCCCCGGCACGGTGGTGCTCGCGCCGCTCGGGCCCCGCCAGATCGTCGGGATCGTGTGGGAGAAGGAGCGGCTGCCAGCCGACGAGGTGCCCGATGCCAAATTGCGCCCGTTGCTCGGCCCGCTGCCGGTGCCGCCGCTCAAACCTTCGCTGCGCCGGCTGATCGAATGGACCGCGGATTATTACTGCGCCCATCCGGCGTCGGTCGCGCGGATGGTACTGTCGAGCGGCGGGGCACTGAAAGGCCCGTCGACGATGATCGAGTATCGCCTGACCGACCAGACGCCGGAGCGAATGACACCGCAGCGCGCGGCGGCGATTGACGCGCTCTACGGCGAACAGGCGACGATCCGCGAACTGGCCGGGATCGCGGGGGTTTCGGAGGGCGTGCTGCGCGGGCTGGTGAACCAGGGTGTGCTTGAGCCGGTCGAGGTCGATTGCGACCGACCCTATCCCCGCGCCGATGCGGATTTCTACAGCCCGGCGCTGGAAGCCGAGCAGGAGGAGGTCGCCGCACGGTTCGCAAACGCGGTGTCGGAAGGCGGCTTCGCGCCGTTCCTGCTCGACGGGGTGACCGGCTCGGGCAAGACCGAAGCCTATTTCGAAGGCATCGCGGCGGCTCTCAGGAAGGGCAAACAGGTGCTTGTCCTGCTGCCTGAAATCGCGCTGACCGGGGCCTTCCTGCGGCGCTTCGAGGATCGCTTCGGAACCGCGCCGGTGGTGTGGCACAGCGCACTCAAATCGACCGAGCGCCGCCGCGCGTGGCGCGCGATCGCCGGAGGCACGGCACAAGTTGTGGTCGGCGCGCGCTCGGCACTGTTCCTGCCCTATGCGGAGCTCGGCCTGATCGTGGTCGACGAGGCGCACGAGGTCAGCTTCAAGCAGGATGACGGCGTGCGCTACAACGCCCGCGACGTCGCGGTGATGCGCGCGCGGTTCGAGGACATCCCGGTGATCCTCGCCAGCGCAACCCCGGCGCTCGAAAGTCTGCAGATGGCGGCGAGCGGGATTTACGAGAAGCTCGATCTGCCGAGCCGCTTCGGCGGGGCGGAAATGCCCGCGATCGAGACGATCGACCTCACCGAACAGCCGCCCGAACGCGGCAAATGGCTATCCCCGCCGCTGGTCGAAAAGTTGACGGACCGGCTCACCAAGGGCGAGCAGTCGCTGCTGTTTCTCAACCGCCGCGGCTATGCCCCGCTGACCTTGTGCCGGCATTGCGGCTTCCGCTTCGAATGCCCGAACTGCAGCGCCTGGCTGGTCGAGCACCGCCTGTCGCGCCGGCTCGCCTGCCACCATTGCGGGCATGAAACCGGCACTCCGGCATTGTGCCCCGAATGTGGCGAGCCCGACTGCCTGGTCGCCTGCGGCCCGGGGGTCGAGCGGATCGCGGACGAGGTCGCGGCGATCCTGCCCGAGGCGCGGGTCGCGATCGCGACTTCGGACACGCTCAACTCGCCCGAAAAGATCGCGAATTTCATTGGCTCGGTCGAAGGCGGCGCGGTCGACGTGATCGTCGGGACCCAGCTCGTCACCAAGGGCTTCCACTTCCCCGAACTTACGCTGGTGGGCGTGGTCGATGCCGATCTCGGGCTGGAAGGGGGCGATCTGCGCGCGGCCGAGCGAACCTATCAGCAGATCGCGCAGGTCGCCGGGCGCGCCGGGCGCGGCGCGAAGCCGGGCGAAGTGCTGATCCAGACCCGCCACCCGGAAGCCGCGGTGATCGCCGCCCTCGCCGCCGGCGACCGCGACGCATTCTACGATGCCGAGACCGAAGCCCGCCGCCACGCGGGCGCCCCGCCCTTCGGCCGCTGGGCCGCGATCATCGTATCATCCGAGGATGAAGCGGAAGCCCGCGAAGCCGCCCGCCGGATCGGGGGGACAAGGCCGGAACTGGAGGACGTAATGATCCTCGGCCCCGCCGCCGCCCCGCTCTCGCTGCTGCGCGGCCGCTACCGCCACCGCCTGCTGATCAACGCCCGCCGCACCGCGCAGGTGCAGGACGTGATCCGCGAATGGCTCGGCGCGCTGAGCTTTCCGCAAGGCGTGCGGGTGAGCGTGGACATCGATCCGTATAGTTTTGTGTGAAGCCTTGGCTGTCGCTAGGTAGGATTGCCGAGCCGATGGTTGAGGTCGCATTGGCAAGTGGGTTGCGATAGGTTGGAATCGGCAAGATTTTTGGGGGTCGCAGTGGTTCGGGGGATTTCATATATCGCGGCCATCGCGGCCGCCTTTTCGGGGATGCTCGGCGCGGGCGCGGCACAAGCGAAGGCCAACTGGACCAGGGCCGAAACCAGGCATTTCGTGTTCTTCAGCTCGGGCCAGCCGGCCGAGCTGGAAACTTTCGCGATCGAAGCCGAGAAGTTCGACGCAATGCTGCGGGCGCGCTTCAACATTCCGGAAGACGAGATCGTCAATCGGCTGACGATCTATGTTCTCCCCGATGGCGCTTCGGTCGCCAAGCTGATGGGCGATCCGAACAGCGGTCTTGCGGGTTTCTACAAGGCTTCGCCCGAAGGCAGCTTCGCCGTATCGAACCGCGATCGGGCGGACAGCAAATTCGAGAGTTCGGGGCAGCAGGTGCTGTTCCACGAATACACCCACCACTTCTTTTCGCGTTACCTTCCGGCCGCCTATCCAGTGTGGCTGGGCGAAGGTTTCGCCGAATATTATTCGACCACCACCTTCAAGAAAGACGGCACCTACACCTACGGCGCGCCGGTGTGGGGCCGTGCCTATGGCCTGGTCGAAGGCAAGCAGATTCCGATCCGCACCATCTTGTTCAACGGCACCGAGGGGATGGACGCGCGGACGGCGGACATCTTCTATGGCCGTTCGTGGCTGTTTACCCACAGCATGATGTCGACGCCCGAAGGGCTCAAGACGCTCGATACCTATATCGCCGATCTCAACCACGGGCTCGACCCGAAGGAAGCGGCGCAAAAGGATTTCGGCGATCTCGATGCGCTCGACAAGGCGGTCGAGAAAATGGAGCGCCAGCCGCTTACGATGTTCACTTCCAAGCTGCCGGTCACGTTCGACGCGGGCTATGTCGCGGTCCGGCTCGATGAGCCGCAGTCGCGTCTGATCGAACTCCAGCTCCAGCGGCGCGCACAGGAAGACAAGGTGCCCGCCCGCGATGCCCTGCGGGCCTTGGCCGCCGCCTATCCTGGGCGGGCCGACGTGCTCTACGAACTGGCCGAAGCGGAATACGACGTAGCCAGACAAACCACGGGCGAAGCGGCCGAGAACGTCGCGTTGGCCGAAACGGAAACCGCGGCGGACCGGGTGCTTGCCATCCAGCCCGGCCATGCGCGCGCGAATGTCCTCAAGGCCGAAGTGATGCTCGACCGCTATGGCAGCAAGGACGGCAACTATATCGCGGCCCGCAAGTATCTGGTGAAGGCGAACCGCGCGGATACGGACGATCCGCTGCCGCTGTATCTCTATTACCAAAGCTATGCCCAGAACGGCGAGCATCCGCCGGAAATCGCGCTGGACGGGCTTTATCAGTCGTTCAGCCGGGCGAAGGAGGTGACCGATTTCCGGATCGCGCTGGCCTATGCCCTAGTCGACGAGCGGCGCTACGACGAAGCGATCCAGCTCGTCCGCTTCCTCGCGGGTGATCCGCATGGCGGAGCCCAGGGCAAGGCGATTCTGGCCGAGCTGTTGCAGGCGAAACAGACCTACGAAGAAAGTGGCGAGGCACCCCCCGCCGATGCGAAGGGCGCTTCGGCCCAGCTGCAAGGGTCGGGCAACTCCTAGCCGCGCTCGCGCCTCAGCAGTTCCTCCTTGATCGCGGTGCCATAGGCATAGCCGCCGATAGAGCCGTCGCTGCGCAGCACGCGGTGGCACGGGATAAGGACCGCGACATGGTTCGCGCCATTGGCCGAGCCCGCGGCACGCACCGCCTTGGGATTGCCGGCAGCGGCGGCGATCTGCGAATAGGACCGGGTCTCGCCCGCCGGAATCCTCAGCAATTCGCGCCACACCGCCTCCTGGAATGCGGTGCCCTTGATGTCGAGCGGGATGTCAAGCCCGGTGCCGGGCGCTTCCACCGCCGCGACCACCCGCTCCAGCAGGTCGGAGAACTCCGCCCCGCCCTCGGCCAGATCGGCCTTCGGAAAGATCGCCGCGAGTTCGTCGCGCCCCTCGTCGAATGACAGGCGGCACACGCCCTTCTCGGTCGCCGCGATCAGCATCGCGCCGAGCGTGGTTTCGACCACGGCCCAGTTGATCGTGACGCCCTCGCCGCCCCTTGCCCATGCCGATGGCGCCATGCCGAGCCTGCCTTTCATTGCCTCGTAGAACCGCGAGGGGGCTTCGAACCCCGCCTCGTAGATCGCGTCGGTGACGGCGCCGCCGCCGCTCAGCGCCTCGCGCGCCCGTTCCTCGCGCAGCGCGCGGGCGTAAGCGGCGGGCGAAAGCCCGGTGAGGCGCTTGAACATCCGCTGGAAATGCGCGGGGGAATAGCCGGTCAATTCGCCCAGCGCATCGAGCGGCACAGGCGCCTCGGCCGCGCGGATCGCCGCGATGGCGTCCTGCACCGCCTGCTCGTCGCGCGCCGCTTCGTCGGGCTTGCAACGCTTGCACGGGCGAAAGCCCGCCGCCTCGGCATCGCGATTGGCGGAGAAGTACCGCGTGTTCTCGGGGCGCGGCCGGCGCGCGGGGCAACTCGGGCGGCAATAGATGCCGGTGGTCGTCACCGCGACCACGAAGCGCCCGTCCTGCGCGCGGTCGCGGGCGGCGAAAGCTGCTTCCATCGCGTGGAGCGTGGCGGGATCGGTGATCGTCATGCAGCCGATATAGGCGCGGCGGAAAACCAATGCGTCCCGATTCTTGCGCTCAAAGCGGGAAACGGCGACAAGCCCACCCGATGACCCGTTTCCGCCACGCGCTCCGCCTCCCGATCATCCTGCTGCTCGCACTGGTGTTCATCCAAGCGCCGGCGAACGCGGACCCGTCCGATATCGACGCGGCCGGGCGCGGCGTGGTGCGGGTGATGATCATAGGCCAGCAGGACGGATCGATGTATCCGGTCTCACACGGCACCGGCTTCGCGGTCACGCCCGAGCGGATCGTGACCAATGCGCATGTGGTGAAGGAAGCGCGCGACGACGATACGCTGTCGATCGCGATCGTGCCGTCGGACGGCGGCAAGGTCGTCTACGGCAAGATTGCCGCGTTCTCCGAGCGCAACGATCTCGCGCTGGTCGAGACCACCAGCCCGCTCAACCTGCCGCCGCTGACCATCGCGGGCAGCGAAATGACCGATTCCTCGCCGGTCACCGCGGTCGGCTATCCGATGAATGTCGACCGTGCCCAGGGTCTGACCCTGCAGGACATCTTCAACGCAACGCCCCCGGTGAAGAGCCGCGGGTTCCTCTCGGGCCAGCGCCCGAGCCGTGAATTCGACACGATCCTGCACACCGCGCCGATCGGCAAGGGCAGCAGCGGCGGCCCGCTGCTCGACAATTGCGGGCGAGTGATCGGGGTCAACAGCTTCGGCGCGGAGAGCGACGGGAGCGATTCGGAGTTCTATTTTGCCGTCTCGAACCGCGAGCTGCTGCCGTTCCTGCGGGCCAACGGCATCGTCGCGCAGGTCAACAGCCTGCCCTGCCGCTCGCTCGCGGACCTCGACGCGCAGGAGCGCGCACGCGCCGAGCGCGACCAGATGGTCGCGATGCAGCAGCAGGAGAGCAAGGCCACCCGCGACGCCGAGCGCGCCGAGAAGGCCCGCCGCGAGGCAGAATTCTCGATCATCGCCGAGCGCGAGGATGCGATGATGCTGTGCATGCTGCTGGTGCTCAGCGCGATCGGCGGCGGCTATATCGTCCATCTCGAGCGCGAGCGCGGAGAGATCGCCAAGATGAAGGTCGCGGTGGCCGCGACCGGGATCGCGGTGATCGCCGCCGCCGCGACCTGGGCGCTGCGGCCGGACTTCGGCGAGGTCGAGGACCGGGTCGCTCAGGTGCTGGCGGCCGAGGACGAGGCGGCGCGCGGCAAGACCGGCGAGATCGAGATCCCTGCCGCTACGCCTTCGGCCGGCAAGTTCGTCTGCAGCGTGGATGTCGAGCGCAGCCGCATCACCAGCATGGCGACCGACGACGTGCCCTTCAGCTGGACCGCCGGCGGTTGCGTCAACGGGCGCACCCAATACGGGCTGCATGATAGCAAATGGTCGCGGGTGCTGGTCCCGAACGACGAAGCCTCGGTTTCGGTCAATGCCTACGATCCCGACACGCATGAATACCGGGTCGAGCGCTACCTGCTGCCGCACGACGCGATGGAAGCGGTGCGCGAGGCTCGCGCTAGATACGAGCTGCCCGAGTGCGGCACCGGCAATGGCGCCGCGAACACGCTCGGCAGCAACCAGGCGGCGATCTTCACCCTGCTTCCGGCCCAGCCCAACGAGCGGCTCGTCTATAATTGTCACGCGGAGAAGTAGCGCGTTCCTGCGCGGTTCAGCCTGCGGGGGAAAATCCCCGGCCGACTCGGGTTGCGTTGTAGGGAAGCCTTTGCTAGGCGCGCGGCGACGTTGCCGGGGCCGCCTTTTGGTGGCTCGTTTGGGCTGCACATATTCCTCACCGGAACCAACAAGGGACCATCACGCGTGGAGATTTCCGCCGGTATTCGTTCTAGCCTCGCCGGACGCTATGCGTCGGCTCTGTTCGACCTCGCGTCCGAGGCCGGCAAAGTGAGCGCGGTCGAAGGCGATCTCGACACGCTTGCCAAGGCGCTTGCCGATTCGGCGGACTTCGCGGGCCTCATCGTCAATCCCGAAGTCAGCCGCGCCGAACTGGGCAAGACGGTCGCCGGGTTGGCCGCGGCGATGAAGCTCGACAAGCTCACCGCCAATTTCCTCGGCGTACTGGCGAAGAACCGCCGCCTCTCGGCACTGCCGGCGATGATCCGCGCGTTCCACGCGATCGCATCGGCCCAGCGCGGCGAAGTCACCGCCGAAGTCGCGAGCGCCCATCCGCTCGACAAGGCGCAGCTCACCGCGCTGCAGCAGAAGCTCAAGGCCCGCGAGGGCCGCAACGTCTCCATCCGGACCACGGTCGATCCCGAGCTGCTTGGCGGCCTCGTGGTCACGATCGGCTCCAAGCGGATCGACAGCTCGATCCGCACCCGTCTCAATTCCCTCGCGCAAGCGATGAAAGGCTGAAGGCTCAAATCATGGAAATCCGCGCCGCAGAAATCTCCAAGGTCATCAAGGACCAGATCGCCAGCTTCGGTACCGAAGCGCAGGTGAGCGAAGTGGGCGCCGTGCTTTCGGTGGGCGACGGTATTGCCCGCATCCACGGCCTCGACAGCGTGCAGGCCGGCGAGATGGTCGAATTCGCCAACGGTATCCAGGGCATGGCCCTGAACCTCGAAGCCGACAATGTCGGCGTCGTGATCTTCGGGTCGGACTCGGCGATCAAGGAAGGCGACAGCGTCAAGCGCACCGGGACCATCGTCGACGTGCCGGTCGGCAAGGGCCTGCTCGGCCGCGTGGTCGATGCGCTCGGCAACCCGATCGACGGCAAGGGCCCGCTCAAGGATGTGAAGCGCACCCGCGTTGAAGTGAAGGCCCCGGGCATCATCCCGCGCAAGTCGGTGCACGAGCCCGTGCAGACCGGCCTCAAGGCGATCGATACCCTCGTGCCGATCGGCCGCGGCCAGCGCGAGCTGATCATCGGCGATCGCCAGACCGGCAAGACCGCCGTCGCGATCGACACCTTCATCAACCAGAAGTCGGTCAACGCCGGCACCGATGAAGGCAAGAAGCTCTACTGCATCTACGTCGCCGTCGGCCAGAAGCGTTCGACCGTCGCGCAGATCGTCCGCCAGCTCGAAGAGAACGGCGCGATGGAATATTCGATCGTGGTCGCCGCGACCGCGTCGGAGCCCGCCCCGCTGCAGTATCTGGCGCCTTACGCGGGCGTCGCGATGGGCGAATTCTTCCGCGACAACGGCATGCACGCCGTGATCGTGTATGACGATCTTTCGAAGCAGGCCGTGGCCTATCGCCAGATGTCGCTGCTGCTGCGCCGGCCGCCGGGCCGCGAAGCCTATCCGGGCGACGTGTTCTATCTCCACAGCCGCCTGCTTGAGCGCGCGGCGAAGATGAACGACGAAAACGGCGGCGGCTCGCTCACCGCGCTGCCGATCATCGAAACCCAGGCGGGCGACGTCTCGGCCTATATCCCGACCAACGTGATCTCGATCACCGACGGCCAGATCTTCCTCGAGACCAGCCTGTTCTTCCAGGGCATCCGTCCGGCGATCAACGTCGGCCTCTCGGTCAGCCGCGTCGGCTCGTCGGCGCAGACCAAGGCGATGAAGAAGGTCTCGGGCTCGATCAAGCTGGAGCTCGCGCAGTACCGCGAAATGGCGGCCTTCGCGCAGTTCGGTTCGGACCTCGACGCCTCGACCCAGAAGCTGCTCAACCGCGGCGCGCGCCTGACCGAATTGCTCAAGCAGCCGCAGTTCTCGCCGCTGCCGTTCGAAGACCAGACCGTGTCGATCTTCGCCGGCACCAATGGCTATCTCGATGCGATCCCGGTGGGCGACGTGACCCGCTATGAGAGCGAGATGCTCAGCTTCATGCGTGCGAAGCACGCCGACGCGCTGACCGAGATTCGCGACAGCCGCGACTTCGGTGACGGCGCGAAGAAGAAGGTCGTGGTCGCACTCGACGAATTCGCCAAGCAGTTCGCATAAGGAACCCTAAGTGGCTTCGCTCAAGGAACTCAAGGGCCGGATCAACTCGGTCAAATCGACCCAGAAGATCACCAAGGCCAAGCAGATGGTCGCGGCGGCAAAATTGCGCAAGGCGCAGGCCGCGGCCGAAGCCGCGCGGCCCTATGCCGAACGGCTGGCCGCGGTGATGGGCTCGCTCGCCTCGCGCGTGGTGGTCAGCGAAAGCAGTCCCAAGCTGCTCGCCGGCACCGGCGCGGCCCAGCGGCACCTGCTGGTCGTGGTCAACACCGACAAGGGCCTGTGCGGCGGTCTCAACTCCAATATCGTCAAGGCGGCGGCCGCCAAGGCCCGCCAGCTGATCGGCGAAGGCAAGCAGGTCAGCTTCTACCTGGTCGGCCGCAAGGGCCGCGCGCCGATCAAGCGCGCGTTCCCGAATGCGGTCGGCGCGCAGTTCGACACCTCAGACGTCCGCCAGCCGGGCTATGACGAAGCCGAGAAGATCGCCGACGAGCTGGTGACTATGTACGAGACCGGGCAGTTCGACGTCGCCCATCTCGTCTATGCCAGGTTCAAGTCGGCCCTGTCGCAGGACCCGACCGAGCAGCAGATCATCCCCGTCCCCGCCCCGAAGGCTGTAGCAGCGACGGCGGTCGAAACCTCGGGCGCGGTGGTCGAATACGAGCCCAACGAGGAAACCATCCTCGCCGAGCTGCTGCCGCGTTACCTGAAGACCCAGATCTTCGGCGCGCTGCTGGAAATCGCCGCTTCGGAACAGGGCGCATCGATGACCGCAATGGACAACGCCACGCGCAACGCCGGCGATCTGATCCAGAAGCTGACCATCCAGTACAACCGCAGCCGCCAGGCCGCGATCACCACCGAACTGATCGAAATCATTGCTGGCGCGGAAGCGCTGTAGCAACTTTAGAAGCTGGCGCTGAAGCGCTCCAAGACATCGTAGGCAAGGAAGAGACCATGGCCACCGCGCCCAAGAAACCCGCTCCGAAGAAGGCCCCGGCCAAGGCTGCCGCCGAACCGGCAAAGGCCGCTGCTCCGGCGAAGGCTGCTGCTGCCAAGGCGCCCGCAAAGGCTCCGGCGAAGCCCGCCGCTCCGAAGACCGCCGCACCCAAGGCGAGCGCGCCCAAGCCCAACATCACCGCCGGCGGCACGATCAGCCAGGTGATCGGCGCGGTCGTCGACGTGACCTTCGAAGGCGAACTGCCGGCGATCCTCACCGCGCTGGAAACCGACAACAACGGCACCCGCCTGGTGCTCGAAGTCGCCCAGCACCTCGGCGAGAACACCGTCCGCACGATCGCGATGGACGCGACCGACGGTCTCACCCGCGGCCAGCCGGTGCGCAACACCAATGCGCAGATCACCGTGCCGGTCGGCCCGAAGACGCTCGGCCGCATCCTCAACGTGATCGGCGATCCGATCGACGACCGCGGCCCGGTCGACAGCGACCTGTTCGCTCCGATTCACGCCGAGGCCCCGGCCTTCATCGACCAGTCGACCGAAGCCGCGATCCTCGTTACCGGCATCAAGGTGATCGACCTCCTCGCGCCCTATGCGCGCGGCGGCAAGATCGGCCTGTTCGGCGGCGCCGGCGTGGGCAAGACCGTGCTGATCCAGGAGTTGATCAACAACATCGCGAAGGGCCACGGCGGCGTTTCGGTGTTCGCCGGCGTGGGTGAACGCACCCGCGAAGGCAACGATCTCTACCACGAATTCCTCGACGCCGGGGTTATCGCGAAGGACGCTGAGGGCAACCCGACGCCGGAAGGTTCGAAGGTCGCGCTGGTGTTCGGCCAGATGAACGAGCCCCCGGGCGCCCGCGCCCGCGTCGCGCTCTCGGGCCTGACCATGGCCGAATACTTCCGCGACCAGGAAGGCCAGGACGTGCTGTTCTTCGTCGACAACATCTTCCGCTTTACCCAGGCGGGTTCGGAAGTGTCGGCACTGCTCGGCCGCATTCCTTCGGCGGTGGGCTACCAGCCGACCCTGTCGACCGACATGGGCAACCTCCAGGAACGCATCACCTCGACCACCAAGGGCTCGATCACCTCGGTGCAGGCGATCTACGTTCCGGCGGACGATCTTACCGATCCGGCGCCGGCGACCTCGTTCGCCCACTTGGACGCGACCACCACGCTGAACCGCGCGATCTCGGAGCTGGGCATCTACCCGGCGGTCGATCCGCTGGATTCCACCAGCCGCGTGCTGACCCCGGCCGTCGTCGGCCAGGAGCATTACGACACCGCCCGCCGCGTCCAGGAGACGCTGCAGAAGTACAAGAGCCTGCAGGACATCATCGCGATCCTGGGCATGGACGAGCTTTCCGAAGAGGATAAGATCACCGTCGCCCGCGCCCGCAAGATCCAGCGCTTCCTGTCGCAGCCGTTCCATGTGGCCGAAGTCTTCACCAACATCCCGGGCAAGTTCGTCCAGGTCGAAGACACCGTGAAATCGTTCAAGGCAGTGGTCGATGGCGAATACGACCACCTGCCCGAAAGCGCCTTCTACATGGTCGGCGGGATCGACGAAGCGGTCGCCAAGGCCAAGAAGCTGGCCGAGGACGCCTGATCGAAATGGCACTCCACTTCGAACTCGTCACACCGGAGAAGCTGGTCCGTTCCGAGGACGTCTACATGGTAGTCGTCCCCGGCACGGAAGGTGATTTCGGTGTGCTCGAAGGCCATGCGCCGGTAATGGCGACGATCCGCGACGGCGCGCTCCGGATCTATCGGACCGACGGCGCCCAGCCCGAGGAAATCGAAGTCCGCGGCGGTTTCGCCGAGGTCGGCCATAATGGCCTGACCGTTCTGGCGGAGCACGTCGCCGGCTGAACGGGCGCGGCTGGCTCTTGCCGCCGCGCTCCTTCCGCTTATGAGGCCGTGATCACCGCGCAGCCGCTATTTCTTCGGAGCGTCGTCCAGGTGCTTGGCCTGGTCCTTCAGATCGTCCTTGATCGCCTCGCCCTTGTCGCGCAGCGCATCGGCCTTTTGCTTGGCCGCTTCCTCGTCCGGAGCATTGGTACCGAGCGCCTCGACCACATCGGCCTGCGCCTCATAGGACTTGTCGATCGCGTCGGCCTGCTTGTCGACTTCCTTCTGCGCCTCGGTCTTGCCGCACCCGGCCAGCGCCAAGCTGAGCGCGACGGTAGCCAGCGCGGTTTTATAAAGCGTTCTCATGGCGTTTCCTCTCGGCCGGACACCCGCATATGGGCGTCTCGACCTAGTGGGAACGCGGGACGGACGAAGCCGGTTCCGTAGTCCCCTTGGCCTTGAGGTAGATCCACGGCACTTGCGAACCGTTGAACCGCATCCGCCCGTCGCGATCGAAGAACGGCGGCATATGATCGCCCACAATCAGAATGTCGGTCGGCGGCAGCGTCGGATCCATCGCCATCGCATCGATCGAATCCGCCAGCCGGTGGTGGAGCAGGAACATCCGGCAGATCTGCGGATGATCCTCGCGCCAGTCGCGCGGGCCAATGTCGCAATGGTCGGTGCCCAGCGCCTTGTCGGCAATCACCGGCAGATGCGAATTGAGCGTGAGCCAATAGACGAACTGGGGCGACTTCGCCGCCTTCAACCGCGCGGCGATCTGCTTCGGGACGTCCGTATCGCAGGCGCCGGGGAACACCCCACCGCAGTGCCGCGCGCCAGCCTTGCGCAGTTCCGCGCCGAACTGCCGCTCGTTGAAATGGAGCTTCGGGTACCAGTGGTCACGATCGAAGAACGTGCCGGGGAAGCTGTGCATCGCGACCGTGCGATAGCCCGCCCGGCCGTAACGCGCCGGCATGCAATCCGCCTTCGCGAAGTCGAACCGGACATATTCGCCCCACACGCCGCACAATTCGCGCAGTTCGCCATTGGTGGTCGATCCGTAATAGGGAACCGTTCCGTGGCGCACTTCGTAGCGCCCGCTCCAGCCGGGCCGGTTCCAGTCGGCGTTGAACAGGCCTCTTTCCACCTCGCCGGCCGGCGCGCCGAGCGCTTCGACCACGATCAGCAGCACGTTGCGGCGGTCGGCCGGGGGCTGCTGCAGGCCAGCCGAATGGGTCGCCGAGGAGAAGGGTTCGCCCGGCAGCGGCGCGCTGTGATAGCTGCCGCGTGTGGCGGCGGTGGCGATCCCGTCGAGACCGGCGAGGCCGAACACCGCGAGCAGCGCCAGCAGCGCCGAGGGTATGGACCTGAACCGCGGAACGCGTGGCGCCTGGTAGAGTGCGATCCCGCCGGCGATCAGGAACACCGCCCCCGCCAGCACATATTCCCACGATTGCCAGGGATGGATTTCCTTCAGGAACGACGGGAGCAGCCAGATGTCCAGCGGGTGGATATTGAACATCTCACAGACGTAAAACACCGTCGTCACGGCGATCATCAGAAACAGCACCGCGCGCTTGAACCAAGTCCAGGGGAGTTGCGAGACGACCAGCGCCAGCCAGCCGAAGATCAGCAGCGCCGGCTTCATCGGCGGCCCGCCGATCGGCCACATCAGGATCAGCGCGAGATTGGGAACCACCAGCCAGAACAGCGGCCAGCGCCACGGCAAGGATCGCCAAAGCAAAGCAAGCATCTGCAAACCGGAAACCCCCGAAGCGCCCGCTCCAGAGCGGAGCGAGGCCATCGCTAGTCTCCGATGGTTAATATCGCTTAAAGATTGGCTATTTCTCCCGCTATTTCGGGCGGTTCGCCGGCCCCGCGCTGAGCATCTGGACCTTGTAGATCGTCATCGCGACGTTGCGCACGCCCTGCGGCGTGGTCCAGTCCCGCCCGTCGGGCGTTTCCGCGCCCATCGCCCCGACATATAGCGTATGCCGGTCCGCTCCGGCGAAGGCGAGCGTAATGGCCCTGCGCGGTACCGGGATCACCCCCAGCGCCTTGCCCGCCTTGTCGAACACATAGATTCCAGCGTCGGCGGTGACGTAGAGCCGCCCGTCATTATCGACCGCCAGCCCGTCGCCGCCAAAGCCGCCCGTTTCCGACAGCGTGGCGAAGACCCGCCGGTTCGTGCCGCCATCCGCGCCGACGTTGAACGCCCAGATCTTCTTGTCGTCGGTGACGTAGAGCATTTTGCCGTCGGGGCTCAGCGCGAGGCCGTTGGTGAACTTTTCGACCTTGTCCGCTATTATGCCGACCGTGCCATCGGCGCTCACGTGATAGAGCCCACCCTGGGTCCAGTAGACCCCGCCGTGCCCGTCCGCGAGAACGTCGTTGAGCCGCCCGAGCGGCTTGCCGTCCGCGAATTTGTCCGCGAGCACCTTGCGCTCCGGCGCCAGCTGGACGACCCGCGAGGGTACCGCGCAAGTCGCCTGGCCGAGCCCGGGATCGGAGCAGGCCCGTTCGACCGCGAATATCCGCCCGGCACTATCGACCGACACCGCCCCAGCCCCGGTGATATAGGGATAGAGCACCCATTCCCGGCCATCCAGCCAGAGCCTGCGGATCGAATTGCTCTGCTCCTGCGCGAACAGCAGCGTCCCGTCGGCCGCCGCGGTCATGCCGTCGGCGGTCATCGGGCCGGACCACGCGCGGTCCCACTTCGCCCCGGCGGCGATCACCCCGGGGATCGCGGCGATCGCCGCTTCCTTCTCGCCCGGCACGAGCTGGGCCGCAGCGGGCGCGGCGAATACCAGCGCGGCGGCGGCCGCCAGAATGCTTTTGATCGGGAACTTCATCGCCTTCTCTCCCCCTGGAAACACGGTCATTGCTCGTCCTTCGGCGGCGCGATGGTGCCGTTCACGCTGTCCGTCCGGTCGTTGGTGAAGACGTCGTGGACCATCCGCCCGAAACTGTCGTCGCGGGTCCAGGCAAGCTGGACGGTCCAGGGTTGCGTCAGCGTCGCCGGGTCGGTGATGGTGATCTCGCCCTCGATCTTCGTTGGGGAGACCATGTGCAGCCGCTCGACATAATGGGCATCTTCCGAAAACGGCGGACCGCCGTGGAAGAACACCGCCGGATCCGTAACTGCGACCGTATCGATCACCAGCGTATCGCCTTCCCAATGGCCGACCGAATCGCCCCATACCGTCGGCCACAAATCGTCCGCTGCCGGATGGTCCTTGCGATCGGTGCGGATGTGGCGAACGTCGCGATAGGCGTTGATAATGAGCACTTCCTCGGGCGTGATCAGGAATTGCAGCGGCGCAGCACCGTTCATCATCATCGGATAGCCCCAGCCTTCGGCGGTGCGGTTGCCGTTGCCCGGGCGCGCCGCCATCCGGCGCTTGCCCTCGTCGTTCCACGGGGCGGCGAAGCCGAACAGCGACATCACCGGCTTGCGATTGGCGGCCTGGCCGGTCGCGCGGGCTTCTTCCTGGACCACGTTGAGCCCGCCGATCGTGCTTTCGTCGTTCTCGGTCAGCCACAGCCCGCCCCAATAAGGCAGCCTGGCGAATTCGGCCTGGCGGGCGGCGGACGCGGCGTCCTCGGCGAAGACGGGTGCGGCCGCAAGCAGCAGGAGCGCGGCGATCGGGGAACAGCGCATCGTCAGCCCTTCTTGCCCAGGATCTTGCCGTCGGCGGTCTTGACGTCGATCACCACCCCGCCCGGCTTGCCGTCGCGCAGCGGATAGACGCGGACGGTGATCTGGTCGCCCGGCTTGACCGACTTGGGCCGCCAGCCATTGGAATAGAGATACATCGGCGCGCCCATCTCCATGCTCCATTCCTTGCCGTCCTTGGCGTTGAGCTGGATGTAGCAATGCGGATTGGTCCACTGGAATTCCCGCACCGTGCCCACGACGGTGATGGTCTTGGTCATGTCGAACATCGCCATGCTGTGGTGAGCTTCGGCCGGCGCGGCCGCGAGCGACAGGCACACGGCCGCCGCCACTGCGAGAAGGTTTCGCAAATTTTCTCTCCCATGCCCTGTTAGGCTGCTAAGGATAGTGACACCAAGTGCGGGCTTAGTCACCACCCGAAATGTCGCGTTTTTGCGATTGCGCGGTTGCTTCGTACGCTTCGCTCGGCGCATGGAATCGGAGGGTTCGGGTGCAATCCGGAGCCGCACCACCAGCCGCCCGCGTTTAGCCTTGGGGACTGGCCGATGCCATTGTATAGCGCGCCCGAGCGGACGGACGCAGAGCCGGCATTCCTGCCCGTTCAGGCTCGTCGGACAGTGGAAATCTCCTGCAGTTCGCCGGCGTGGCGAACGCGGCAAATTCAACGAGGGCGCATGCGAAGCTTGCGGTATTTCGGTCGGTGGTGGCCGGTGCTGGTTATCGTGCTGGTCACGCTCGCGACCCGCATGCCCTATTTCGGCGATCCGGCGTCCTCGTTCGACGAACAGCTCTACAACCTCATCGGGCACCGGATGCTGTCGGGCAGCCTGCCCTATGTCGATGTGTGGGACCGCAAGCCGATCGGCCTGTTCCTGCTCTATGCCGCGTCCAACTGGGCCGCGGCGATGCTGGGAATCTCGACCGCCCTTTCCTATCAATTGCTGGCGACCGGCTTCGGCCTCGCGGGCGCCTTGCTGACTTGGCATCTCGCGGCCCGCGTCAGGCCGGGCGTCGCGGCGATGGCTGCCGGCGCGATCTATCCGCTGCTGATGGCACGCTTCGGCAGTCAGGCCGGGCAGAGCGAGGCTTTCTTCGTGCCGTTGATGACCGGCGCAGTGGCGCTGATCGAAAAGGCCGCGCGCGCCGAAGACCGGCGCGCCGCCTTGAAATTGTGCCTTGGCGCCATGCTGGTCTGCGGAGTGGCTCTGCAGGTCAAATACACGGTCGCGATGCAATGTGTGTTCCTCGGCCTCGCATCGCTGTGGGTGCTGTACCGCCAGGGTTATCGGCCGGCGCGGCTGGCGGCGGTCGCGGGTCTCTCCGCGCTGCTCGGCGTGCTGCCGACCGCGGTGGTGTGGGCCTGGTACGCGGCGATCGGACACAGCGCCGAATTCGTCTTCGCCAATTTCATCTCGATCTTCGATCGCGGCGCGCCGGCGGAAGGCAAGATCGGCCGGCTGATCCCCTATCTGTGGATGCCGGGGATCTGCATCGTATTCGGCATCGCGGTGCTGATCGACCGGCGCGAACGGCCTTCGGCCACCTATCTGCTCTATACCGGCTGGACCCTGTCGTGCCTCGCCGGGCTGTTCATGGGCAGCACGATCTACGCCTATTACCTCGCCGCGATGGTGCCGGCGGTGCTGCTGATGGCGGTGCCGGCGCTGGCGTTGTTCGGGCCGGTCGCGGGACTCGCTCTGGTCGGCGCGCTGCTGCTGGCCTACGATATTCCGGGACGGATATCCTTTTCGCAGAAAACCCGGGCCGCGCTTGCCGAACTTGCGCGCGTGGTCGATCCGCACATCGGCAAGCACGACCATTGCCTCTACGTGTTCGACGGGCCCTCGGCGCTCTACGACGCGACCGACAGCTGCCTGCCGACGCGGTTCATCTATCCCGACCACCTCAATAACGAACTCGAGCATCATTCGCTCGGGATCGACCAGGCGGCCGAAGTCCACCGGATCTTCGCCAACAAGCCCGGTGCGGTGGTGACCGCCAACCGGCCGGTGACGGTGCAGAACCCGCTGTCCGGCGCGGCGCTGAAGGAAGAGCTGGCGCGCGCCTATCGCCCGCTTGCCAAAATCCCGTTCAATGGCCGCATCCTCACGATCAGCGTCCGCAAGGACGAAGACGCCCCTAAACCGGCTCCGGCTGGATCCTGAGCGCGCGGCGGCGGCTGTCCCACCACAGGAACAGCCCCGCCCCGACAATGATCGCCGCGCCCACCAGCGCGATCGGCGAGGGCGTGTCGCCGAAGAACATATAGCCGAAGGTGGTCGCCATCAGCAGCTGGCCGTAGGTCATCGGCGCGACCGTGCCCGCCCCTGCCTTCACCGTGCCCATGTAGATGAACCACTGGGCGAAGGTCGCGCTCACGCCGATGAAGGCGCAGCGGGCGACGACGCTCCAGTGCGGCCAGTGCAGTTCGAACCGCGGCACGCCGCTGAAATGCCCGGCCGCGGTCGCGGCGAACAGGAAGATCATCGCGGTGACCGACATGTAATACTGCATCGCCAGAACCCCGGCGGTGCCGGCGACCTTGCGGTTGGCGATGATCGTCACCGCCATCCCGGTCGCTCCCATCAGCGGGAACAGCACCCCCCAGCCGACCTCCTGGAAATTGGGCCGCAGCACGATGAACACGCCGGCGAAAGCGACGAGCGTGGCGATCCAGGTGGACAGGCGCGCCGGCTCGCGCAGGAACACCATCGCCAGCAGTGCGGTGATGATCGGCTGGGTGAAGGCGATCGTGGTCGCTTCCGCCAAAGGCATGATCCACACCGCCAGGAACATGCCGAGCGCCGAGAACGAGATCGCCAGCCCGCGCAGCCATTGCAGCGGTGAGCGCGGCAGGGCGAGCGCGGCCCAGCCCTCGCGTCGGCCGAGCAGCACCGCGAGCCCGACCGTGCCGACGAAATAGCGTACCGCGCCCATCGCCGGGGCCGGCCACATCCCGGCCATCCCCTTGATGATCGCATCGCCGATCGACAGCGTGCAGAAACCCGCCAGCACCCACAGCAGGCCCGCGCGTTCGTTGTGCTCCGACATTACCCAGCTTCCTCCCCTAGCCGCGTCGCCTTAGGCGCCGCGTGCCCCTGCGCATTAACCGCAAATGCCCGAAAGATCATAGTTTACGCTTCCTTAAAGGCTGTTGGGCGAAAGGTGCAGCCGAAGACGCGGAGAATCTCCGCACGCCGGAGACCCTATGACCAAGCTGATCATCCAGATCCCGTGCCTCAACGAAGCCGAAGATCTGCCCCGGACCATCGCTGCGCTGCCGCGCGCCATCCCGGGGGTGGATACGATCGAATATCTCGTGATCGACGATGGCAGCACCGACAACACCGCCCAGGTCGCGCGGATGTGGGGTGTGCATCACGTCGTGCGCCACCGCACCAACCGTGGGCTCGCGATGGCCTTCCAGTCAGGGCTCGAGGCCGCGCTGCGGGCCGGCGCCGACATCATCGTCAACACCGATGCCGACGGGCAATATGCCGGCGAGGACATCGCCACGATCGTCGCGCCGATCGTCGAAGGCCATGCGGACATCGTGATCGGCGATCGCGGCGTGGCCGACAATGCCCATTTCGGCCCGTTCAAGCGGCTGCTGCAGAAATTCGGCAGCGCGGTGGTCCAACGCCTGTCCAACGTGCAGGTGACCGACGCGGTCAGCGGTTTCCGCGCGATCAGCCGCGAGGCTGCGCAGCGG
Source organism: Candidatus Andeanibacterium colombiense (assembly GCA_029202985.1). Lineage (GTDB taxonomy): Bacteria > Pseudomonadota > Alphaproteobacteria > Sphingomonadales > Sphingomonadaceae > Andeanibacterium > Andeanibacterium colombiense. Next base: position 949,716 of record CP119316.1, read on the forward strand.
ATCAACATCACCACCGAATTCAGCTACACCACCGATATGTTGATCCAGGCCGGCCGCAAGCGGCTGGCGATCCTGAGCATACCGATCCGCACCAACCAGACCACCCGGCCCTCGCGCCTGTTCAAATCGATTCCACGGTTCATCCTGAACACCGGGATCACGATGGCCCGCGCCTATACCACCTACAATCCGCTGCGCGCCTTCGTCGGCAGCGGAATGGCGATCGCCTTCCTGGGCCTGATCCCAATCCTGCGGTTCATGTGGTTCTGGATCGACGGGCGCGGCGACGGCCATGTGCAATCGCTGGTCATCGGCGGCGCGCTGCTGGTGCTCGGCACGCTGGTCGCGGTGATGGGCATGCTGGCCGATCTGATCGCGGCCAACCGCAAGCTGATCGAAGCCAATCTGGCGCATGTCCGCCGGATCGAGGAACGCCTGATCCGGATCGAGGATGCGACTGCCGCGCCGAAATCCGAAAAAGTCGCGCGGAAAAACGCCGCGTGAGCAGCGAGGCCGCGATGGCGCCGACCCAAGACATGCCGCGCGCCGGCTTGCGCCTTCCCGCCGCCGGCGCCGCGTTCTGGCCGCTGGCGGGAGTCATCCTCGCGCTCGCATTGCATCTCGGCACCGCGCTGCAACGCGCGGTAAACTGGGATGAATTCTGGCATTATTCGCAGATCCACGCACTGCGCGACGGGACCCTGATCCAGCCGCTGCAGACGCTTTATACCCGCGTTTTCCTGTGGGTGATCGATTTGCCCGGCACCGGGGTCGATCACATCGTGATCCTGCGCCTGTTCATGTTCGGCTGCCTGCTGGCGATCTGCGCGAGCATCCACGCGATGGCATTGCGCTTTGCCGACCGCGGCACCGCATGGCTGTGCGTGCTGATCTATCTCACCGGCGGCTACGTGCTGCATCACGGCACTTCGTTCCGCTTCGATCCGATGGCCGGGGCGCTGCTGATGGGCAGCCTCGCGATCATGCTGCGGTCGCGGCTCAACTCCTGGTTCATCCTGGCGACCGCCGCGCTGGCGGCGATCGCACTCGTCCTCACGATCAAGAGCGTGCTTTATGCGCCCGCCTTCGCCGGGGTGGCCTGGCTCCGCTGGCAAGAAGCGGAAAACCGCAACGCGATGCTGGCCCGGCTCGCCGCACTGGCGGTGGCGACGGGCCTGATCGGCGCCGCGGTGTTCTTCCTCCACAGCCATACGCTGGGCCAGGCGGAGGTGGTCGATGCCAAGGCGAAATTCGGCCTGCTGAACTCGCAGCAGAAGATGTTCGGCTTCGGCAATCTGCCCTATTATTCGGTCATCCCGCGCGCCGCGGTGCTCGCGCCGCTGGCGGCGATCTGCGTGCTGCTAACGCCCGCGATCCTGCTGAAGCGCACTGCTCAAGGCCCTGCCGGCGCCGAACGCGTGGCGCTGTGGGGCCTGTGGCTGCCGATCACGGTGCTGGCCTTCTACCACAACTCCGCGCCATATTTTTACGTCTTCATCCTGCCGCCGGTGCTGGTCGCGGCGGTGGTGGCCGTGCCGGTGCTGACCCGCCGTTACAGCCTTGCCGCGCTTTCGCTGACGACGATCGCGATCGCCTGCGGGATCTGGGCGGTGGACGATCATTCGGGAACCCAGGGCCGCCAGCGCAGCCTGCTCGAAGCCGCCGACCGCATGTTTCCGCACCCGGTGAACTACTTCGACCTTGCCGGAATGCTGGGACGGCATCACAAGCAGAACGCCTTCATGACCCCGTGGGGGACCGAACTCTACCTCGCGGGCGATACGCCCTCGATGCGTGACACGATGGAGCGGGAACCGGTGCCGCTGGTGCTCGATAACGATCCCATGTTCACCAATGCCCTGCACGGCCTGCCCGATCCGCATTTCCTGCCGCAGGACGCCGCCGCGCTGCGCGACAATTACCTGCCGTTCTGGGGTCCGTTCTGGCTTGCCGGCAAGGCGGTCAGGGCCGATGGCGCGGACCATGCCGAGGAATTCCTGGTGCCGGGCGCCTATACGGTGGAAGATGCGCCGGTCCGGATCGACGGACAGGACTATCGCGCCGGAGAAATCGCCACCATCGCGCGCGGCCGGCATGAGCTGCGGGCCGCCGGCGACACCGATGCGCGGCTGATCTGGGGCACCCGCCTTGCCAGACCCGCGGACTCTCCGCCGCCTGAACCCTACTGGACCAGTTTCTGAGGCCGCATGATGGACATCGCATCGCGTCATGCCCCCGCCAGCAAGGAGGATTCATGGACAAAGCAGGGCTTCGCGAAACGGGCCCTCTATATCATCGGAACGATCCTGTTCTGCGCAAGCCTGATATATGTTGGAGTTTTCACCGCCCGGAACTGGCCGGACGAATCGGAGCTGGCGCATTTCAGGGCGGCCCCTTTGCTGGCTGCCGCCGCGCTCTATGCACTGACGCAATTTTCGTCATCCGCCGCATGGATCGTTGGAGTCGCAGGCCTCGGCCAGACCATTCCTCTTAAATCTGGCATCAAGATCAACTTCAGCGCGCAGATCGGAAAATACCTCCCAGGGAATGTTGCGCATTACTTCGCGCGCGCAGCGCTCGCCTCGACGGCCGGAGTTAGCATCTCCAGTAGCTTCATCGCCACGATCATGGAAATCTTGGCAACTGTGCTTGCCGGCACCACGGCTGCCGTTGTGTCGATGATTTTCGATCCAGCGCCGCTGCAGGCGGTTCACAAGACAATTACCCAGCCCGCGCCGATGATCGCGGCATTCGGTATGCTCGGCGCTTGTGCGATCCTCGTCCTGATGCGCGTGTTGAAAATTCCCGCTGGCGCCCTGCTTGCCTCATCTGCCTGTCTGATGGTCAGCTTTGTGCTTGTCGGGTTGTCATTCTTCGCCGTCCTGAGCGCTGCCGCGCCGGGCGTGCTGTCGCCGATCGCCGTGATCGGCATGTTCGCGGTCGCCTGGACGGCCGGATATGTCATCCCGGGCGCCCCAGCCGGGCTCGGTGTACGTGAGGCGATCCTGATCGCCTGGCTGGCGCCCGTCGTAGGCGGCCCGGTCGCCCTTGCCAGCGTTATGGTTCACCGGCTGGTGAGTGCCGCGATCGACACCCTTTGTGCGCTGACCGGATATGCTTGGCTGCGGGCCGAGGGTCACAAGCTATGATCCTGAACGGTTATGCTCTGACCGACGCTCGGTCCCGGCGTCTGAAGGCACGCAAGATCGAAGCGTTGCTGGGCGGTGATATTTCCGGGTTGGCGCTTCTCGATCTGGGCAGCGGCTCAGGGCTTTTGGCGGACTATTTCCAGTCCCGTGGAGCGAATGTCACCGCTGCCGACCGAGATCGCGAAACCTATCTATCCGACGCGCCGTTCACACGCATCGAGGCAGAAGATCTACCCTTCAACGATGCCACTTTCGATATCGTAGTTTTCAACCATGTCATCGAACACGTGGGCCGGGAAGAGCAGCAGCGCGCGGTCCTGCGCGAAATCCGGCGGGTGCTCAAACCGGGCGGACGGCTGTATCTGGCGGTGCCGAATAAATGGGCGATCGTGGAGCCGCATTTTCGCCTTCCGCTGCTGGGCGCTCTACCCCGGCCTATCGCGGATCGCCTGGTGCGGCTGTTTCGCCAAGCGCCAGAATACGACTGCTTTCCGCTTTCCCGGTCCGAATTGTTACGCCTGCTCAGCACTGCTTTTCCGAAAGTGCGCGACGTTTCCACAGATGCTGTCCATTGGGTGGTCGAGAACGAACTCACCGGCCTTCCGAAGCATGCGATAAACGCAGTTCCCGCGTGGCTCATCCGGCTGATTCGTCCGGCCTTTCCGACCTTTATCATGATTGGGCATGCTCCGGCCCCATGATGCCGTCCGTTACCTTCGTAGCTCCGGTTCCGCCGTTCCGAGGAGGCATTGCGCGGCACAGCAACGCCCTTGCGCGAGCTCTTTCGAAGCAGGTGGACCTTAAGCTTGAGAGCTTCACGCGGCTCTACCCCGACCTCCTCTATCCGGGCAAAAACGACCGCGATCCCGAAGGCGGCAACCCGGCGGTAGCTGCTCGATACATGCTCGACACGCTCAATCCGCTAAGTTGGCGCCGGCTTGGCACGCACCCTGCCACAACCACCGTCATGCCGGCCTGGACTTTCTTTGTCGCTCCCATGCTTGGAGCGATCGCACGACGTGTCCGTAAAAATGGCGGTCGAGTGGTAATGATCGTACACAATGTCGCCGACCACGATCGCGGTGGTTGGAAGGCCCGCCTCATGAACTGGCAGTTGAAGGCCGCGGATGGCTTCATAACCCACACCGAAGAACTCGCGCGGGAATTGCGCGATGCCGGCCATTTGCAGCCGATCACCGTCGTTTCCCATCCGCCCTATGCGGATTTTCCCGAAGCCAAGGGCACCCTGCCACGTACTCATCGGCTGGAGCTGCTTTGCTTCGGCCTCGTGCGATCATACAAAGGGGTCGATATCGCGTTGAAGTCCCTCGCCAGCGCGGCAATCAATGACGTCCGGCTCACGATCGCGGGTGAAATCTGGAACGATCGCGAAGAATTGCTTGCGCTCGCCGCAAGCGAGGAACTCGCTGGAAAGGTCGAAATAATAGACCGATACGTGTCGGATCAGGAGACCGCCGAGTTGTTCGCTCGTTGTGACGCGGTCGTCGCACCCTATCGCGCTGTAACTGGCTCCGGCGTGTTGGCACTGGCTTCGCGTTACCGCCGCCCCGTCGTCGTTTCCGATCTGCCCGGTTTTGCCGGGCTGGTCGATCACGGCAGGACCGGCTGGCTTTTCCCGGTTGGTGATGACGCGGCGCTGGCGCACCTCCTGCGGAACACGATCACCCGCGAAGCAGCTTTAGCGATGAACGCAAATCTGGAGCAGACCGGCGACGGTAACGACTGGGATAAATACGCGAACGCGGTGCTCGCGCTCGCTCAGCCCGAGCGCCGTATTTAGATAATCTCAATGTTCGCATTCTATTCACCATTCGAGATCAGGTTTTGTCAGTCATGAGCTGGCACCCGAGGTATTGGAGCGGGGAATGAGTGCATTCGGACGGAAGAACGGCGTAAGCGGGCTCGCACCGGGTGCGCGGCCGAGCTTCGGCGTTGCCAAGCCGATGAAGGGCAGCGATCTGCGCAAGCCCGCCCCGGGCGCGATTCCGGGCGACCAGTTCCCGCCGCTGCCCGGCGAGGCCGCCGTGCCGGAAAGGCCGAACAACGAGGCACTGAACCGGCTGGCCGATCGAGCCAACCAGGTCGTCGACGGCCACGCGCATATCGAGGGCTTCGAAGCCAGCGTCCACAAGATCAAGGAACAGGTGCTGCCGCGCCTGCTCGAACGCGTCGATCCCGAAGCGGCGGCGACGCTCTCGAAGGAAGAACTCTCCGAGGAATTCCGCCCGATCATCATGGAAGTGCTGGCCGAGCTCAAGGTCACGCTCAACCGGCGCGAGCAATTCGCGCTCGAGAAGGTGCTGATCGACGAATTGCTCGGCTTCGGTCCGCTCGAGGAATTGCTCGGCGATCCGGACGTCAGCGACATCATGGTCAACGGCCCGAACCAGACCTACATCGAAAAGAAGGGCAAGCTGATGCTCGCCCCGATCCAGTTCCGCGACGAGCAGCACCTGTTCCAGATCGCCCAGCGAATCGTGAACCAGGTCGGCCGCCGCGTCGACCAGACCACCCCGCTGGCCGACGCCCGTCTCAAGGACGGCAGCCGCGTCAACGTGATCGTCCCGCCGCTGAGCCTGCGCGGCACCGCGATCTCGATTCGTAAATTCTCCGAGAAGCCGATCACGATCGACATGCTGCGCGATTTCGGCTCGATGAGCGACAAGATGGCGACCGCGCTCAAGATCGCCGGCGCCTGCCGGATGAACGTCGTCATCTCGGGCGGTACCGGTTCGGGCAAGACGACCATGCTCAACGCCCTGTCGAAGATGATCGACCCGGGCGAACGCGTGCTGACGATCGAAGACGCGGCCGAACTCCGCCTGCAGCAGCCGCACTGGCTGCCGCTCGAAACCCGCCCGCCGAACCTCGAGGGCCAGGGCGCGATCACCATCGGCGATCTCGTGAAGAACGCGCTGCGTATGCGCCCGGACCGGATCATCCTCGGCGAAATCCGCGGCGCGGAGGCATTCGATCTCCTCGCCGCGATGAACACCGGCCACGACGGTTCGATGTGCACGCTCCACGCCAACAGCCCGCGCGAATGCCTCGGCCGTATGGAAAACATGATCCTGATGGGGGACATCAAGATCCCGAAGGAAGCGATCAGCCGACAGATCGCCGAATCGGTCGACCTGATCGTTCAGGTGAAGCGCCTGCGCGACGGCTCGCGCCGTACCACCAACATCACCGAGGTGATCGGGATGGAGGGCGACGTGATCGTGACCCAGGAACTGTTCAAGTTCGAATATCTGGACGAGAACGAAGAAGGAAAGATCCTCGGCGAGTTCCGCTCGACCGGCCTGCGGCCCTACACACTCGAAAAGGCGCGCATGTTCGGGTTCGACCAGGCTTATCTGGAAGCCTGCCTCTGACACAAATGGCCACGAGTAGGCGCAGCGATTTGCTCTATATTACCAAGATCAGGCCGCCCAAATCGCTTGATTTAATATTTATTTTATTACTCCAGAAATATATTCTAAAAAATATAATGTATAATAAAATGAATATCTCTTGTGTCCGGAGAGGCCACGGAAAAATTGTGCCAAGTCAGGACTTTACGGGCCTTTCCATTGCGCCCTGAACTAAACCCAGATTAAAGGTAGCCAACTGCGAACGCCCCGGGATTCATCGGCCCCGACTGTGTTTCACTGCCGCTTGCCGCAAATGAACGAGGTTTATGTTTCGGGGAACATTTGTCCTGATCGTGGAAGACGAACTGGCCATAGGCATTGATCTGGCCTTCGCGGTCTCTGACCGGAACGGAGAAGTCGCCGGCCCGGTGAGTACGGTCGATGAGGCATTTCGCGCCCTCGCCGATCACCCGGTCGATGCTGCAATCCTCGATTTCGAGCTGAAGGGCCGCGACGTGACCCCGCTTGCGCTTCACCTGGTGGAAGCGGGCATTCCATTCGTGTTCCACACCGCCAACGCATTGCCGCCATCGATCGCGGAATTGTGCCCCGGAGCGCCGGTGCTGCTCAAGCCGAGTTCGACCACGGCGTTGATGGAGCGGCTATTGGACGAGATCGGCAAGCGGCGTCCGCCCGCCGATTAAGGCGCCGCCCAGCCTTTAACCGCCATCAGCATCAGCACCATGCCGACCAGCAGGAAGGCGAAAAACAATTTCGTCCAGGGCACCCAACCGGCCCGATCGACATCGTTCCGCTTCGTCCGGCGGTGGTCCGCCCACATGGTGAGCGCTGCGGCGGCGAAGCAGGCGCCGCCCCATAGGCCCGCGATGGTCGCCTCGCTTGCGAAGCGCAGACTGTCGGGCTCGTGCAGCATCGGCGGCGATATGGCGTTCCGGCCCGATCGCCGCAAGTCATCAGGCGGGCGAGGAACCCTCGGCACCCCAGGGCGTTTGCTCCATGTCATTCTCGAAAAGGAGCCAATCATGGCCAAGAAAATCGCCCTCGCCGTTACCCTCGGGCTGTTTGCCCTCACCGCCACTGCCTGCAACACCGTGAAGGGTGCGGGTCGCGATATCGAATCGGTTGGCAAGGCCGGCGACGACGCGATCAACAAGTAAGGCTTCCACAGCCTATCAAAACGCAGGTGACTTTGAGCAGAAGCCGGGGCTAAAACCCCGGCTTCTGCTTAAGGGAGCTTCCTTCATGATCCGTAATTCCAAGCTGGCGAAGCTCATGCTCGCCATCAGCCTCACCTCGCTCGCACTTGGCACCGCCGCGTGCAACACGGTCAAGGGCGTCGGCAAGGATATCCAGTCCGCCGGCCAGGCCGGGGACGACGCTATTCACGGCAAATAAGGGCCGCTAACCCTCCAGCTCGTAACGCTTCTCGAAACGATGCACGGCGCGCTGCAGCGCGTCGTGTTCGTGGATGAATTTCCCGCCCGCCTTTTCCAGCGCCAGTCCGAGGATCGCTTCGGCCAGGCGGTGCGCGGTGATCGAGCGGTAGCGGCGGTTGCTCCCCTGCAGGAACAGGTCGGCGATCGGGCTGGCGATCCGCCCAAGCCCTTCGCCGACGCGGATATCGTCCCGGCGCGAACCGCGGATCAGACCGGGCCGCAGAATGTCGAGCCGCTTGAAATGGAGCTTGCCGAGCGCGATCTCCACCTCACCTTTCACCTGCAGATACAGCGTCTTGCTCGACAGGCTCGCGCCGACCGAGGAGATGAAGATGAAATGCGGCACGCCGAGCGCCTTGGCCGCCTGCGCGACTTCCATCACCAGCTTCTGATCGACCGCGCGGAACGCATCGGCATCGCGCCCGGCCTTGCGCCAGGTGGTGCCAAGCGCACAGACCAGCACATCCGGCTTCACCGTCTCGATCACCTCGGGCCACAATTCGCTCGGCGCCAGGCGCATTTCCATCCGCGCGCCCTGCGGCAGCGGCACTTCGCGCCGGGCGACCGCGGTGAGGCGAAAATCGGTGTTGCCGACCAGCTCTTCCATGATCGTGCGGCCCATCAGGCCGGTCGAACCGAAAAGGGCCAATTTTACAGGTTCAGACATTCGAGAGACCTTCAGGGACTTTGCCGAAAATCGTGGCGTATCGATCGATCGCGAAGCGGTCGGTCATGCCGGCGATGAAATCCGCGATGTGGCGGCTGCGGCCCGGTTCGCCGGCGGGGTGAGCTCCGCTCCAGCCGTCCGACATCAGTTCCGGATCTTCCGAATAGGCGGCGAACAGCCGCGCGATCACCTCGTGCGCGCGCGCGGCGGTCGCGACCTGTTCCGGGTGGTAATAGAGCTTCTCGTACATGAAGCTTTTCAAGCGGCGTTCCTGTGCCGCGAAATCGGGCGAGAAGCTTACCAGCACCCTGCCCGCCGCGCGCACATCGTCCACCGACCCGATCCCGTCGAGATTGCCACGCGTCTGTTCGAGCAGGTCGTTCACCATCAGCCCGATCTGCGTGCGCACCAACTCGCGCAACTGCCGCTCTCGCGGCGCGTTCGGAAAGCGCTTTTCGACCGCCCGCCACTGGTCTGCGAGGAAATCGAGACCGAGCAGGTCGTCGAGCGTCAGAAAGCCCGCGCGCAGCCCATCGTCGATGTCATGATTGTCGTAGGCGATGTCGTCGGCCAGCGCGGCGACCTGCGCCTCGAGCGAAGGCCAGGTCCCGAGATCGAGCGGATAGGCCGCGTCGAGTTCCCGCATCGCCCAGCCCGGCGCCGCGAGGGGGCCGTTGTGCTTCGCGAGGCCCTCGAGCACTTCCCACGAGAGGTTCAGCCCGTCGTGATCGCAATAGGGGCTCTCGAGCCGCATCAGCGTGCGCAGCGACTGTGCATTGTGATCGAAGCCGCCGGCGGCGGCCATCGCATCGTCGAGGGCGGTCTCCCCGGCATGGCCGAACGGCGGATGGCCGATGTCGTGGGCCAGGCACAGGGCCTCGGTCAGATCCTCGTCCAGCCCGAGCGCGCGTGCCAGCACCCGGCCGATCTGGGCGACCTCGATGCTGTGGGTCAGCCGCACCCGGTAGTGATCCCCGTCGGGCGCGATGAACACCTGGGTCTTGTGGCGCAGACGGCGGAACGCGATCGAATGCACCACCCGGTCGCGATCGCGCTGGAACTCGCCGCGCGGCCCGCGCGCACCGGCGCGCGATTCCGCGAATTCGCGGCCGCGCGAATGCGCGGGGTCGGAAGCGTAGCGAGCCCGGTTCATTGCGTGCCCCCTAACGCAGACACCTCGTCATTGCGAGCGTAGCGAAGCAATCCAGAGCGTTTGTTCGCTTCGCACTGGATTGCCACGGGCTTCGCCCTCGCAATGACGACCGGGAATCAACCCTCGCCCAAAATCCAGTCGACCGCCTTCTCGGCGTGGATCCGGGTGGAATCGTAGATCGGCAGCACGTTGGCGTCGATATCGACCACCATGTCGAGCTCGGTGCAGGCAAGCACGATCGCTTTCGCGCCGCTCTGTTCCTTGACCGTGATCATCGTCTTGAGCCGCCGCTCGGCGTCGCGGGTCACCTTGCCCTGCATCAGCTCCTCATAGATGATCCGGTCGAGCTGCTCGGCGAAGTTCATGTCCGGCGGCAGCAGGTCGATCCCGTGGGACACCAGCCGCTGGCGGTAGAAGCTCTCGGTCATCACGTTGCGCGTGCCGAACAGCGCGGCGACCTTGACCCCGTCCTTGGCCATCTTCTCGCCGACGCATTCGGCGATGTGGAAGATCGGCACGTCGACCGCGGCGGCGACCTCGTCATAGACCTTGTGCATCGAATTGGCGCCGATGACGATCGCCCCCGCCCCGGCCCGCGCCAGCCGCCTGGCCGAACGGGTGAGGACCTGCGCGGCCTCCGCCCAACCCTCGTCATCGGTGATGCGGTAAAGCCGCGCGAAGTCGAGGCTCTCGATCAGCAGCGGTGCGCTGGCCGGCGATTTCAACCGCGCCTGCACGCGGCGGTTGATGTAATCGTAGTAGGTGCGGGTCGATACCCAGCTCATGCCCCCGATCAGGCCCAACTTGCGCAAATTAGTTTCCTTCTTCCACCGCCATATGCGGCAATAAAACCGCACCCCTCAGGCGGCAACAGGCTTAGCGCGCGCCGCGCGCCTGTTTAGAGGCGCGCGCGCGATTTGCGGCGGAATGAGTCATGCGCGTGACAAAGCGGCACGCGGACGACAGATCACAGCGCCTTGACGATCTCCTCGACCACTTTCTTCGCATCGCCGAGCAGCATCATCGTCTGATCCATGTAGAACACGTCGTTGTCCACCCCGGCATAGCCGACGCCGCCCATGCTGCGCTTGATGAAAAAGATCGTCTTGGCCTTCTCCACATCGAACACCGGCATGCCGTAGATCGGCGAGCTCTTGTCGGTCTTGGCCGCGGGATTGACCACGTCGTTCGCACCGATGATGAAGGCGACATCGGCCTGCGCGAACTCGCTGTTGATGTCCTCCAGCTCGAACACCTCGTCATAGGGCACGTTGGCTTCGGCGAGCAGCACATTCATGTGGCCGGGCATGCGGCCCGCGACCGGGTGGATCGCATATTTGACGGAAACCCCGTGCTCCTTGAGCACATCGCCCATCTCGCGCACCGCGTGCTGCGCCTGGGCGACCGCCATGCCGTAGCCCGGGATCACGATCACGGTCGCCGCTTCCTTGAGGAGGAAGGCCGCGTCCTCGGCGCTGCCGCGCTTCCACGGGCGATCTGTCCTGGCCTCGCCCGCACCGCCGCCGCTCTCCGCGCCGAACCCGCCCGCGATCACCGAGATGAAGCTGCGGTTCATCGCGCGGCACATGATGTAGCTGAGGATCGCACCCGAGCTGCCGACCAGCGCGCCGGTGACGATCATCGCGGTGTTGTGCAATGTGAAACCCATCGCCGCCGCCGCCCAGCCGGAATAGCTATTCAGCATCGAGACCACCACCGGCATGTCCGCCCCGCCGATCGGGATGATCAGCAGGAAGCCGATCGCGAAGCTCGCCGCGACGATCACCCAGAACAGCGGGTTCTCGCCCGGTCCGGCCTGAGCGGCTGCCGCGAACAGGCCGGTCATCGCAATGATCGCGACCAGCGTGCCGAGGTTGATCACATGCCGCCCCGGCAGCATGATCGGAGTGCCGGACATATTTCCGTTGAGCTTGGCGAAAGCGATCACCGAACCGGAGAAGGTGATCGCGCCGATTGCCGCGCCAAGCGCCATCTCGATCCGGCTGACGGTCAGGATGTTGCCGTCCGCGCCGAGAATGCCGAAAGCATCGGGATTGAGGAACGCCGCGACCGCGACCAGCACCGCCGCGAGGCCGACCAGCGAGTGGAACGCCGCGACCAACTGCGGCATGTCGGTCATCTTGATCTTGCGCGCGACGAAGAAGCCGAAGCCGCCGCCGATAGCGATTGCCCCCGCGATCTCGACAATGCTCGCCACCTGATGCGTTACGAGCGTCGTCACCACCGCAATCAGCATGCCGATCATGCCGAAGCGATTGCCCTGACGCGAACTGGCGGGCGAGGACAGCCCGCGCAGTGCGAAGATGAAACACACGCCGGAGACGAGATAGGCCAGCGCGACCCAAGGATTGACCGCATGTGCGGCCTCGGTAACGGCAGAAGGCATGAACTCGACCGGCATATTGACCGGTTCTTCCAAAGGAACGCTCATCACTTGCGCTCCTTCTTTTTATACATCGCCAGCATCCGCGCGGTCACCGCGAAGCCGCCGAAGATGTTCACGCTCGCCAGCGCAACCGCGAGCAGGCCAAGCCACTTGGCCACCGGGCTGCCTTCCGCCGCCGAAGCGATCAGCGCGCCCACGATGATCACCGAGGAGATCGCATTGGTCACCGCCATCAGCGGTGTATGCAATGCCGGAGTGACCGACCAGACCACGTAATAGCCCACGAAGCAGGCCAGCACGAAGATCGAGAGGATGGTTATGAAGTCCACTTAATTAGCCTCCCGTCGGCGCCGATCCGCACCCATTGCTGCAATCGCCTCCGCCGCATCGTCCGGGTCACGAAGAACATCAACGGCCGCGATGCGGATGACCTCGAAGCCTTTCGCCTTGAAATGCGCGTCGCGCTGTTCGTCACGCACCGACCGATCGCCCATATCGTGCGCAATGCCATCAACCTCCACGATGAGGCGCACCTCATGGCAGTAGAAATCGAGGATGTAATCGCCTGCGTCGTGCTGCTTACGGAACTTCAATCCTTTCGGGCGGCTTTTCAGCCGCTGCCACAAAAGAACTTCGGGCAAACTCATTTCCCGTCGCAATTTCCTTGCCTGCGCTTTCGCCCGTTTGGTGCCCTGAAGCATTCAGATCCTCCCCTGCAAGGGGAGGTGGCAGGCGCGCAGCGCCTGACGGAGGGGTGTCACGCCATCACGGGGGAGATACCCCTCCACCACTCGCTGCGCGAGCGGTCCCCCTCCCCTTGCAGGGGAGGATCCAGCGACGCGCCGCTTCCTCACCCCAGCTTCTGCGCGATCTCGACCGCGTTGCCCTCGGGATCCTGATAATACATCACCTTCACCCCCAGCGGCTTCACCTCGGTGATGTCGAGCGCCGGCGTGAGGCCCTGCGCCGCGAGCGCCGCCTTAGTCGCCTCGAGGTCGGTGGTCGACAGCGTGATCTGCGAGAAGCCCTGCACCGCCGCGTGGCCGGGGGGCTTGGGCTTTACCGGGCCAGGCTGCGAATTCGCGATCTTCAGCAGCTCGATGCGCTCGCTCCCGCTGGTCAGCCAGCGCACCGGAATGCCGGGGCCGAAGGTCGTATCGACCTCGACCTTGAAGCCCAGCTTCTGGAAGAAGGCCGTCTCCGCATCGAGATCGGCAACCGAGATCGCGACCATCCAATGGCCGAGTTCGGGCGCGGTCTGCGCCGAAGCGGGCATCGACACAACCGCAGACATCGCGGCAAGAGCGGCAAATAAACCCTTCATCCCAAAAGCCTTTCATTCACGACCTTGCCGCCCTGCGTCAGCCGCACGGCGGTGCCGATTTCCTCGTCCAGAACGGGTTTTCCCTGCTCCTTGTCCCAGAAGGCGGAGAGGAAATTATAGAGGTTGCGGGCGTAGAGCGCCGAGGCGTCCGCCGCGAGGTGGGCCGGGGTGTTGGCGAAGCCCATGATCTTCACGCCGTGCTTCTCGACCACCGTATCGGGAATCGAGCCTTCGACATTGCCGCCCTGCGCGACCGCGAGATCGTAGATCACGCTGCCCGCCTTCATGCTGGCGATCTGCGCGCCGCTGATCAGTCGCGGCGCGGCGCGCCCGGGGATCAGCGCGGTGGTGATCACGATATCCTGCTTCGCGATATGGCTGGAGACCAGTTCGGCCTGCGCCTTCTGGTATTCCTCGCTCATTTCGGTGGCATAGCCGCCGACGCCCTCGCCCTCGATCCCGGCGACGCTTTCGACGAACACCGGCTTAGCGCCGAGGGAGAGGATCTGTTCCTTCGTGGCCGAGCGCACGTCGGTCGCCGAGACCTGCGCGCCCAAACGCCGCGCGGTCGCGATCGCCTGGAGGCCCGCGACGCCGACGCCCATCACGAACACGCGCGCCGCGGTGATCGTGCCGGCCGCGGTCATCATCATCGGAAATGCGCGGCCGTAAAGATCGGCCGCCGCGATCACCGCCTTGTAGCCGGAGAGGTTCGACTGGCTGGAGAGCACGTCCATGCTCTGCGCACGGGTGATGCGCGGCATGAATTCCATCGCCAGCGCCTCGAAACCGGCCTTCGCATATTCGTCGATCCGGCCGCGCTGACCGAAAGGGTCGAGCGTCGCCGCGATCCATGCGCCGGCTTTCGCGCCCGTCAGCGCCGCGGTAACCGGCCCCTGCACTGCCAGCACGATCTCGGCATCCTTGATCGTCTGCGCGAGCGGCCCGACTTCGGCCCCGGCCTCGGCAAAGGCCGCATCGGGAATCGACGCAGCGCCGCCGGCTCCGGACTCGACCGCAACCGTAGCGCCGAGCGCGATGAATTTTCTGACGGTTTCCGGAGTGGCGGCAACCCGGGTTTCACCGGCGGCCTGCTCCTTCAGTATCGCTATCCGCATCCGACTCCCCCGAATCGGCCGGTCTAGGACGCGAGCAGCACGACCACCAGGGCCGTGATCAGCGCGATCACCGGCACCGAGTACTTCACCACGGCGATGAAGCCGTCATAGGTCTGCTGCGCCGCTTTCATGTCGTTCGCCGAGGCCATTTGCGGGATTCCCTTCGAGATTTCGGATTGTTTCCGTCCGGGCTCTAGCGCCCAACGCCGCACCGCTCAAGGGCGCAGCGGGGCACGGGCATGTCGATTTTCAGGACAGCGGCAAATCCGTCCAACAGACTTAATCAGGTCTTTACTCCCTGCCGCTAATTCCTGGGCCGACCGGACCGAACGTGGATTGAGGGGTAAGAGTGGCGGAGCCCGAACAGCGGCTGTTGATGCTGATCGACGACGAGCCGGCGCAGAGCCGCTTGATCGCCGCCCTCGCCGCGCGCGAGGGCTGGCGCACGCTGGTCGTCAAGGATTCCGAAACCGCGATCGCTACGCTCGGCACGCGCGAGGGGATGCAATTGTCCGCGATCATCCTCGACCAGTGGGTCCCGGGCGACGATGCCTGCTCGCTGATCGCCGAACTCAAGAGCCGCCGCCCGGCGCTGCCGATATTGATGCTGACCACCAGCGCTTCGCCGCTGCTCGCGGTCGAGGCGATGCGGGCCGGCGCGACCGATTATCTGGTCAAGCCGGTCGCGCCCGACCGGCTGATGCAGGCGCTGCGCAGCGCGACCACCCGCGAAGCGCCGAAGGACGAACTCCAGCCGCTGACCGAGAAGATGCCGGCGACGCTCGATTTCGATTCGATGATCGGCGCTGCTCCGACCTTCCGCGCGGCGCTGGCCAAGGCCGCCAAGGCCGCGCGTGGCCACGGCTATCTGCTGATCGAAGGCGAGACCGGCACCGGCAAGGAAATGCTGGTCCGCGCGATGCATGCGGCCAGCCCGCGCGCGAAGTCCCCGCTGCGGATCATCAACATCGCCGGGATCCCGGCCAACTCGATCGAATCGGTGCTGTTCGGGCACGAGAAAGGCGCCTTCCCCGGCGCCTTCGACCGCCAGATCGGCGCGATGCAGCACTGCGACGGCGGAACATTGGTGCTCGACGAGGTCGATCGCCTGACCGACTCGCTCCAGGAACGCCTGGCCGAATCCATCGCTGCGGGCTCGATCCGCCCGGTCGGCGCGCGGCACAGCTTCCGCATCGACCTGCGCCTGATCGCCGCGTCCAACTATCCGCTCGCCGACCTGGTCGAGACCGGCCATTTCCGCCGCGACCTCTATGAAGCGCTCGGCGCGACCCGCATCGTGCTGCCCGCGCTGCGCGAGCGCGTCGGCGACATTCCCGGGCTCACCCGCTATTTCCTCGGCCGGATCGGCGAACAGCCGGGCCTGCGCCCGCTCGGCATCACCGACGGCGCGCTGGCGCTGCTTGCCGCCTACGACTGGCCGGGCAATGTCCGCCAGCTCCAGGCGGTGCTGTTTCGCGCGGCGGTGTTCTGCGACGGCGACGCGCTGACCAGCGAGGATTTTCCGCAACTGCTCGAACTGATCGGCGATGTGCGGGATAACAGCGACAAGGTTTCCTACGAAAGCGCCGGCGTGCAGCTCTACACCACGGATGGAAATTTGCGCCCGCTGGAAGAGATCGAAGCCGACGTGATCCGCCTCGCGATCGGCCATTACCGCGGCCGCATGACCGAAGTCGCCCGCCGCCTCGGCATCGGCCGATCGACGCTTTACCGCAAACTCAGCGATCTCGGGATCGACAACGACGCGGCTTAGGGGGTAGCTCCCCCGCCATGACGGACTTCAACGGCAGGACCGCGCTGATCACCGGCGCGGCATCGGGGATCGGCGCGGCATGCGCGCGCTGGCTGGATTCGCGCGGCGCGGCGAAGCTGGTGCTGGTCGATCGCGACGAGGCGGGACTGGCCGGGCTGCATTTGTCCTGCGCGTCGGAACGGCATATCGGCGACGTTAGCGATCCGGCGTTCTGGGATGTGCTGGAAGGCTCGCTCGAGCGGCTGGATCACGCGGTGGTCAACGCCGGGATCGCCGCCGGCAAGCCGATCGCCGAAGAAAGCTTCGAGGATTGGCGGCGGGTCATGGCGGTCAATCTCGACGGCGCCTTCCTGACCTTGCGCGCCGCCTTGCGGGCGATCGCCAAGGGCGAACAGGGCGGCAGCGTGGTGGTGCTCGCCTCGGCCACCGCGGTGAAGCCGATCCCCGGCACCGGCGCCTATGGCGCGAGCAAGGCCGCCCTCGCCCATCTCGCGAAGATCGCCGCGCTCGAAAACGCTGCTGCCAAAATCCGCGTCAACGCGATCGCGCCGGGCGGCGTCGATACGCCGATCTGGGACAGCGACGCCAACTTCCGCGCGCTGGCCGCCGACATCGGCCGCGATGCCGCGATCGGCACCTTCGCCAGCGGGACCCCGCTCGGCCGCTTCGCCTCACCGGAGGAGATCGCCGGAACGATCGGCTGGCTGCTGTCGGACGACGCCGCGAACATCACCGGCGCAGTGCTGTCGAGCGATGGGGGGTTTGGGCTCTAGAACCCCGGCAAAGCGCTGAAATCGGTCAGCGCCTCGTCCCGCATCCCGCGCCACACATTGCGTGCCTGGACCGTCTCGGCGACATCGTGGACCCGCAACAACTGGACCCCGGCGTCCATGCCCTTCAGCGCGACCGCCAGCGACCCGCCGAGCCGCTGGTGCGAGGCGGCCTCGTTCGACAATGCCCCGATGAAGCGCTTGCGGCTCGCGCCGAGCAGCAGCGGCTGGCCGAGCGCGTGGAATAGTGGCAGCGCGTTGAGCAGCGCGAGGTTGTTGGCGACCGACTTGCCGAAGCCGATGCCGGGATCGAGCACGATCAGCTCACGCGGGATGCCCGCCGCGATCGCCTTGTCGCGCACCTCGGCGAGCCAATCGAACACTTCGAGCACCACGTCGCGGTAGGAACCGTCCGCATGGAGATCGGCACCGTCGCCCGGCGCGTGCATCAGCACCACGGGCACCCGCGCGCTCGCGGCGAGGCCGAGGCTGCGCGGATCGTGGCGCAGCGCGGAGACGTCGTTGATCACATGCGCGCCCGCTTGCAGCGCGGCCTCCATCACCGCCGGCCGCCGCGTATCGACGCTGATGGCCGCGCCCATCAGCGCGGCCGCCTCGATCGCCGGGACCACGCGCTTGATCTCATCGCCTTCCCACACCGCCGCGCCGCCCGGACGCGTGCTCTCGCCGCCGATATCGACGATTGCCGCGCCGGCCTCCAGCATCGCCGCGCAATGCTCGTTCGCGGCGGTGGGGTCATCGAGGAATTTGCCGCCGTCGGAGAAGCTGTCGGGCGTAACGTTGAGGATGCCCATCACCTGCGGCTGGTCGAGCCGGATCACCCGCTCGCCGCACTGGAGCGGCGGATGGACTTTCTGCAGGTTCGCCCATTGGGCGGCGCCCTCGTCTATCAACTCGCTCGGAAGATCGCTCAGCGCGCCCAGCATCTCTTCCGCGGTGGCGCGCTCGTTCGAGAGGATTTCTCCGCCGTCGGCCAGGATCAGCGCAAACTCATGCGCATAGGCCAGACCGCCGCCAAGCCGGATCGCGTCGCCATCGACGCTCTGCGGATTGGCTACCAAGCCGGTTGGGCGGATGTAGAGTTTCAGGGCCATACCGCTTCACCTAGCATTCGTCATCGCGAGGGCCAACGGCCCGACGAGATCCAGAGCGGCGGGCAAATGCGCTCTGGATTGCCGCGCTACGCTCGCAATGACGAAGAAAGATCAGTCCTCGATCGCCAGCAGATACAACTGCCGCAGCGCGTCGAGCGGCTTGATCTCGCCTTCGTGTTCGAGGTGCCAGAAGGTCCAGCCGTTGCAGCTCGGCGTACCCTGGAGGGTCTTGCCGACATGGTGGATCGAGCCGGTCTCCTTGTCCGAGATCAGCGAGCCGTCCGCGCGCACGGTCGCGGCGAAGCGGCCTTTCTTGTCGAACAAAGCAGTACCCGGCTCGATGAAGCCCGCGCCGACCAGCTCGCCGAACGCGACCTTGGGTGCGTCTCTGCGGCTCTGCATCGTCTGCAGCGCGCTTTCGTCGAGCGGCAGCGCCATCTCGATCCGTTCGAGCGCCGCCTCGCGGTAGCCGCCCTCGCGCTCGCAACCGATCCAGTCGCGCCCGAGCCGCTTGGCAACCGCGCCGGTGGTGCCGGTGCCGAAGAACGGATCGAGCACCACGTCGCCCTTCTCGGTCGTCGCCAGCATCACGCGGTAGAGCAGCGCTTCGGGTTTCTGGGTCGGGTGGACCTTGGTGCCGCCCTTCTTCAGCCGCTCGCCGCCGCTGCAGATCGGGATCACCCAGTCGCTGCGCATCTGCAGCTCGTCGTTGAGCGTCTTCATCGCGCGGTAGTTGAACTGGTACTTCGCCTTCTCGCCCTGGCTCGCCCAGATCAGCGTTTCATGCGCATTGGTGAAGCGGGTGCCGCGGAAGTTCGGCATCGGATTGGACTTGCGCCAGACGATGTCGTTGAGGATCCAGAAGCCGAGATCCTGCAGGATCGCGCCGACCCGGAAGATGTTGTGATAGCTCCCGATCACCCACAACGAACCGTCGGGCTTGAGGATGCGGCGCGCCTCGGTCAGCCAGTCGCGGGTGAAGGTGTCATAGGTCGCGAAGCTGTCGAAGCGGTCCCACTCGTCGGTCACCGCATCGACATGGCTGCCGTCGGGCCGGTTGAGATCGCCGCCGAGCTGGAGGTTGTAGGGCGGATCTGCGAAGACCATGTCGATGCAGGCATCCGGCAGCGAACGCATCGCGGTGATGCAGTCGCCCGGCAGGATCTGTCCGAGCGGCAGATCCACCTTCGGCACCGGAATTTTGACCGGCGCGCTCTGGCGCGGTTTGGTAAGCGTTTGAACCACTAAGAGACCCCTGTATTTATCCACAGGGTGAGTCCCCGGGAGTCCCGCGTCAAGCGCGAAGTGTAGCCGAGGCTGGTTAAGCTTTCGCCGTTTGCGGGAGAACGAAAGGAGTCCGCCCCAACATGTTGAGTCTCCAAGAGTTTCGAGGACTCGATATGTAGCGGTGTGGCGCTCGGGACTCGCGCCGCGAAAAAGATGCGGCCCGTTCCTGTCACCCCGGGATGTGTTCCCGGTGTCCCGCTTCGCACTCCTTCGTTCACGCGGAGGCGCGGACTTCCTGTGTCCCCGCGAAGGCGGGGACCTCGGGCAGTTTCAGCGTGGGTGCGTGCGGCCTGAGGCCCCTGCCTGCGCAGGGGCTCGGGTTTGGGATGGGCCAATTTCGGCTTGACAAAACGAACCATTTAGGTTATATGACCGACATCGGGTGCGGGAGCCAAGCGCTTCGCTCTACGCTTCCGCATTAGGCCGGTGTCTCGCGGGCCGGGATAGTCTTCGTATTATCCTGCCGGTGGCGCCAGTATCGCCTGACGGGTCAGAAGGGGGCTGCACACCTGCGAGCTCTAACCTGCCTCCTCCGTCGGGAAAGGGCCGAGCGAGCAAGTTTACAGCATTAGTCTTGCCCGCCGTTCGCAAACG
Organism: Candidatus Andeanibacterium colombiense; assembly: GCA_029202985.1. Lineage (GTDB taxonomy): Bacteria > Pseudomonadota > Alphaproteobacteria > Sphingomonadales > Sphingomonadaceae > Andeanibacterium > Andeanibacterium colombiense. Next base: position 969,905 of record CP119316.1, read on the forward strand.
AAAACTACGCTAAACCGCCAGCTCACCCGCTGGCGCTGCGATGCACCGGCCTTGGCCCGTACACCCGCTCCTCTCCAGGCGTTAACCCGGCCTCGCCAGCGGGCGATAGATCACGCCTGGAACATCTCCAGCTGCGCCACCGGCGCGAAACTGCGGCGGTGGAGCGGGGTCGCGCCGTGGGTGCGCAGCGCCGCGAGGTGCTCGGGCGTCCCATAGCCGGCGTTCCGTTCCCAGCCGTAATGCGGATGGTTCTGCGCGTGTTCGCGCATCAGCCGGTCGCGGTGTTCCTTCGCGATGATCGACGCCGCCGAAATGCAGGGTTCGAGCGCATCGCCGCCAACGATCGGGCGGGCATTCCAGCGCCATTCCTCGCGCCGGCCCTTTGGGGTCAGATTGCCGTCGACCAGCACATTGCCAGGCTCGCGGCCCATTGCAGAACACAGATTGTGCATCGCGAGGCTCATCGCCAGCATCGTCGCGTGGAAGATGTTCAGCCGGTCGATCTCCTCGACCTCGACCACCCCGATGCCCCAGGCGCAGCGCGCGCGGATTGCGGTGTCGAGCACCGCGCGGCGGGCGGGGTGGAGCTTCTTGGAATCGTCCAGACCCTTCGGCCGGGGCTTGCACAATACCACCGCCGCCGCCACAACCGGCCCCGCCAGCGGGCCTCGTCCAGCTTCGTCGACACCGGCGACCAGCAATTCGTCGCCCACATCGGCACAAAACAGATCATGGGGCGTTGCGCAAAACATGGACAGGGCATTTCGCAAGATCGCGATTCTGGCAAGCGCGGCGGTTTATCTCGCCAGCTGCAATTCGGCCTATTCGGGGGATAATTCCGCCGCTGCGGCAACTCCGGGCGCCGACAACAGCGCGGCGGCCGCCTTCGACATCGCCGAAAAGGGCAGTTTCGAGGAGCCCTGGGCACTGGCGTTCGAGCCGGGCACCGGCAATCTGTTCGTCACCGAGAAGAAGGGCGCGATCAAGTTCCTGACGCCGTCCGGCGCGCTCGGCGAAGTCAGCGGCATTCCCGCGGTATCCTACGGCGGCCAGGGCGGCTTTGCCGACATCGCCTTCGCTCCCGATTACACCACCAGCCACACCATCTACATCAGCTGGGTGCAGGCCGGCGAAGGCGACACCCGCCGCGGTGCGGTCGGGCGGGGCAAGCTCGAATGCAGCTCCGCGACCGCCTGCTCGATCGTGGGTCTGAAGGAAATCTGGCACCAGGGGCCGGCCCTGTCGAGCTTCGGCCAGTTCGCGCTGCGGCTCGCCTTCTCGCCCGACGCGAAATATCTGTTCGTCGCCTCGGGCGATCTGGCCAAGGGCGCCCCGGCGCAGGATCTGTCGAACAATCTCGGCAAGACCATCCGCCTCAACCTCGACGGCACGCCCGCCGCGGGCAATCCATTCGCCGGCCAGGAAGGCAAGGCGCCCGACATCTGGTCCTACGGCCACCGCAATCCGCTCGGCTTCAAGTTCGACGAGCAGGGGCGGCTGTGGGACATGGAGCATGGCCCGGCCGGCGGCGACGAGCTCAACCTGGTCGAACCCGGCAAGAATTACGGCTGGCCGCTGGTTTCGAACGGCGACAATTACGACGGCACCCCGATCCCGCGCAATTCCACCCGCCCCGACCTCGCCCAGCCGGCGATCAGCTGGAACCCGGTGATCGCGCCGGGCGACTTCATCTTCTATTCGGGCGAGCTGTTCCCCGAATGGCGCGGCAATGCGCTGATCGCGGGCCTCAAGACCCAGTCGCTGGTGCGCGTGCGGATCGACGGCAACACCGGCACCGAAGTGCAGCGGATCAAATTCACCCAGCGCCTGCGCGACGTCGTGCAGGGGCCGGACGGAGCGATCTGGGTGGTCGGCGACGGCCCCGGCGGCAAGCTGCTGAAGCTCACTCCGAAGAGCTGATTTTTCCGTCATTGTGAGGGGCGAAGTGCCGCGGCAATCCGGAGCGTGTTGCGGTACACCCTGGATTGCTTCGCTACGCTCGCAATGACGAGAGTTGCTTTGCATTCCCCCAGCCCCTATCGGCGCGCGCTCCATGACCGACGCCGAAACTCTCGTAACGCTGATCCCGCTCGCCGATGTCGATCCCGGCCTGATCGAGGATGTGCTCGACCGTGCTTTCGGACCCGGCCGGTTCGAACGCACCGCCTATAGGGTGCGCGGCACGGCCGACTGGCTGCCGGCGCTGAGCTTCGCCGCGGTCGACGGCGATACGCTGGTCGGCACGATCCAGACCTGGCCGGTCGCGCTGACCGATGGGGCGGGCAAGGCGCATCCGCTGCTGATGGTCGGGCCGGTCGCGGTGATCCCCGAGCGCCAGGGCGAAGGCATCGGGCAGGCTTTGATGCTGGCGATGCTCGGCGCGCTCGACCACCCCGAATTGCAGGGCCGCGCGCCCTTGCCGCAGGTGCTGATTGGCGATGCGGACTATTACGGGCGCTTCTTCGGCTTCACCGCCGAACCGACCGGCGGCTGGCTTCTGCCCGGACCGTGGGAGCGGGATCGCCTGCTGGTCCGCGCGGCCAATCCGGCGATGCTGCCGAAGGAAGGCATGCTGGGGCCTTGGCTCGGTTGAGCCAATCCCCTAACGCGCCAGCATGAGCGCGTTGCTGGAACGGCTGAAGCGGATCTTCGACGAAGGCCACGGGGTGGAACTCCCCGGCCTGAGGACCGATGCCGCCTTCGCGCCGCCGGGCGAGGTTCGCCCCGCGGCAGTGATGGTCGGCGTCACCGACCGGCCCGAGCCCGGCGTGATCCTGATCCACCGCCCGCTCGACATGCGCCAGCACCCGGGGCAGGTCGCGTTCCCCGGCGGCAAGCTCGATCCGGGCGAGGACGCGGTCGGGGCGGCCCTGCGCGAAACGCATGAGGAACTGGGCATCGACCCTTCCCATATCGCGATCATCGGCGCGACCGACCGCTTCATCACCGGCACCGGTTACGACATCACACCGGTGATGGGGCTGATGCCGCCGGATCTGCCGATAATGCCCAACCCGTCAGAGGTCTCCGACTGGTTCGAGGCGCCGCTGCGCTATGTCCTCGATCCGCGTAACCGGGTGCGCAAGCAGGCCGAGTTTCGCGGGATGACCCGCGAATACACCGAGATCGTGTGGGAAGGCCACGTGATCTGGGGCGTCACCGCCGCGATCGTCGAGAACCTGTCCAATCGCCTCGCATGGGAGGCGCTGATCGATGGCTGAGACCCTGCCCGCCGCCGCTTGGACGAAGCGGGAGGATCTCGCCCGGCTGGTCGATGCGCTCGGCCCGGCGAACGCGCGCTGGGTCGGCGGCGCGGTGCGCGACACGCTGCTGGGCGTGGATTCCGCCGATATCGACTGCGCGACGCCGCTCAAGCCGCGCGACGTGATCGGCAGGCTGGAGCGCGCCGGGATCAAGGCGATCCCCACCGGCATCGACCACGGCACCGTCACCGCCTTGCTCGCGCAGGGCAATGTCGAGATCACCACCCTGCGCCACGATGTTTCGACCGACGGCCGGCGGGCGACGGTGGAATATGCGCAGGATTGGGCCGAAGACGCGGCGCGGCGCGATTTCACGATCAATGCGCTCTATGCCGATCCGGCGACGCTGGAGATCTTCGACTATTTCGGGGGGCTGGACGATCTGCACCAGCGCCGCGTTCGCTTCATCGGCGATGCCCGCCAGCGAATCCGCGAGGATCACTTGCGGATCCTGCGCTATTACCGCTTCCAGGCGCGCTTCGGCGCGGAACTGGATGCCGCGGCCGAGGAAGCCTGCGCCGAGCTGGCCGGTACGCTCAAAGGCCTCAGCCGCGAGCGGGTCGCGATGGAACTGCTCAATCTGCTGGGGCTGCCCGATCCATCCGAAACCTTGCTGCGGATGCTCGACAACGGCGTGCTCGGCGTAGTCCTGCCCGAAGCGACCCGTCATGCGATCGAGGATCTGGCGATGCTCGCCGCGATCGAGCGCAATCAGGGTGTCGGCCCCGATCCGGTCCGCCGGATGGGGGCGCTGCTTCCGCCTTCGCCGCCGGTCGCCCAGGCGGTATCCGCGCGGCTGCGCCTGTCGCGGCGCCAGCGCGAGCGCCTCTCCTGCATCGCCGAGCGGCACGCCGACGATGCGAAGAGCCCGCGCGCCCTCGCCTATCGCTGCGGCATCGATTGCGCGGTCGATCGCCTGCTGCTGGTCGGTGCCGACACCTCCCAACTGAGGGGCTGGACGATCCCCGAACTTCCGCTCAAAGGCGGCGAGATTGTGGCACATGGAATTGCCGCCGGGCCGGAAGTGGCCCGAATCCTGCGTAAAGTTGAAGCCTATTGGGTCGCGGAAGGCTTCCCCGATCGGGACCGCGTGCTGGTGCTGCTCGACGCCGTGCTCAGCGATTGATCGCGGCCCTGGCACCGCTGGACCGGTTTAGGGCTTGGCCGCTTTCGCCCGCCTTACAGATGGTTAGACAGTTCGAGGGGCAGCCCGTCGCCCTCGCGAATATCGCGCTGCTCCTGGCGCTCCGGATCATCTCCCCGGCCGGAGCGTTTCAATCCTACCTGCAACACGGAGAAATTTCATGAAGACCTCGACACTGGCTGCCGCAGCCCTGCTGGCCTTCGCGCCCGCCGCCCTGAGCGCCCAGGCCGACACTTCCGCGGCTCCCGCTCCTGCGGCCGCGCCTTCCGACGATGCCGCCGCCGACGTGATCCCCGGCGCGACCGTGTATGACACCCAGGGCGGCACGGTCGGCCGCATCGTCAGCGTCGAAGGCGACGCGGTAGTGCTCGATACCGGCTCCATGCGTGCAACGCTTTCCAAGAACGGCTTCGGCAAGGGTGCCAACGGCCCGGTGATCGGCATGACCAAGGCCCAGCTGGAAGAGGCGATCGCCAAGGCCGAGGGCGAAGCGAACGGCAAGCTCGCCGCCGCGCTCGTACCCGGTGCGGCAATCGCCAGCTCCGATGGCGTGGCGGTCGGCACGGTCAAGGAGATCGATGCCAACGGCAATGTCGTGATCGACCGTCCGGCGGGCGTGATCGCCCTGCCCAAGACCCAGTTCACCACCGCGGCCGACGGCTCGCTGGCGCTGCGCTTCAGCAATGCCGATCTTGAGGCGGCGGTGGCCAAGCAGGTTCCGGCGGCGGGCCAAAAGTAAGCATCGAACCCAGTTTTGGAGAGGAAAGGGCCGGAGCGATCCGGCCCTTTTTCGTTCGGCCTAGAACTTGTTATCGCGCGGGAAGCCCTGCGGCGGAAGGCGGCCGGCGGCGCCGCGCGCAACCTTCCACATCTCGATGTCCTTTTCGGTGCGGGTGCGCCCGCTGTCGCCGCCCATCGCCCAGCTAAGGCCTTCCTCGAGATTGAAGCTGGTCGCGTCCGACAGCCCGCCGTCGCGATAACGCTGCAGCGCCACCCCCTGGCCGCGGCTCATTTCGGGCAGCTCGTCGAGCGCGAAGATCACCAGCTTGCGGTTGTCGCCGACCGCCGCGACATGGTCGTGCCCGGGGCCGATCTCGCGCACCACGGCCAGCTTCACCCCCGGCTTGACGTTGACCACCTGCCGCCCCTTGCGGGTTTCGGCCAGCAGATCACCCACCGGCGCGGCGAAACCCTTGCCCGACGATGCCGCCAGCAGCAGCTTCGCCCCGGGCCGGTTGACCAGCAGCGCGACGATAGCCGCGTCGGAATCGATATCGACCATCGTCCTGATCGGTTCGCCGAAACCGCGTGCGCCGGGCAATTTGTCGGCGCCCAGCGTGTAGAAGCGCCCGTTATCCGCCGCGATCAGCAATTTGTCGGTCGTCTGGCAGTGGATTTCGAAGGCGGGCCCGTCGCCTTCCTTGAACTTCCAGTCCTGCGCCAGATGCCCGCGCGCCGCGCGAATCCAGCCCTTGGCCGAGAGGATCACCGTCACCGGTTCCTTCTCGATCATAGCATCCATGCTGAATTCGACCACCGGCACCGCTTCGGCGATGGTCGTCCGGCGGCGGCCGAGCGCGGTATCCTCGGCATAATCCTTGCGCAGCGCCTTGAGATCGCGGGTCAGCCGCGTCCGCTGCCGGGCCGGTGAGGCGAGCAGTCTTTCAAGCTCCTCGCGCTCGGTCAACAGTTCGCCGTGCTCGCGCCGCAGCTCCATTTCCTCCAGCTTGCGCAGGCTGCGCAAGCGCATGTTGAGGATCGCCTCGGCCTGCCGGTCGGTCAGCTCGAACTCGGCCATCATCACCTGCTTGGGCTCGTCCTCGGTGCGGATGATCTCGATCACCCGATCGAGATTGAGGAAGGCGATGATATAGCCTTCGAGCAGTTCGAGCCGCTGCGCGATCTTGTCCAGCCGGTGCTCGCTGCGCCGCCGGAGCACGTCGATCTGGCTCGCGACCCAGTTGGTCAGCAGCTCGTGCAGGCCCATCACCATCGGGGTGCGGGTCGCATCGAGCACGTTGAGGTTGAGACTGAAGCGGCTCTCGAGATCGGTCAGTCGGTAGAGCGATTCCTTCAGCAGCTCCGGATCGACGTTCCGGCTCTTGGGCACGAGGACGATGCGGATCTGCTCGTCGCTCTCGTCGCGCACGTCTTCGAGGATCGGCAGTTTGCGATCCATGATCGCCTGCGCGATCTGTTCGATCAATTTCCCCTTGGGCACCATGTAGGGGATTTCGGAGATCACCAGCTGGTACTGTCCGGCGCCGGTCCGCTCGATCCCGGCGTCGCGGTCGGACGGATCCTTCGCTTCCGCCGCGAAGAACCGCCCGCGCACGCGAAAGCCGCCGCGCCCGGTCTCATAGGCGTGTGAAATGGCGGCCGGGCTGTCGACGATCACCCCGCCGGTGGCGAAGTCGGGGCCGTGAAACAGCTCCATCAACCGCGCATGTTCGACATGGGGGTTCTCGATCAGCTCGAGCGCCGCATCGATGATCTCGGCGGCATTATGGCTCGGAATGCTGGTCGCCATGCCGACCGCGATCCCGGTCGAGCCGTTCGCGAGCAGGTTCGGAAACAGGCCGGGGAACAGTTCCGGCTCCTCGTCCTCATTGTTGTAGGTCGGGATGAAATCGACCGTGCCTTCTTCGAGGCCGGCCATCAGCTCCATCGCGGTGCGCGTCAGCCGGGCTTCGGTGTAACGGTAGGCGGCGGCATTATCCCCGTCGATATTGCCGAAATTGCCCTGCCCTTCGACCAGCGGATAGCGCATCACGAAGGTTTGCGAGAGCCGCACCATCGCATCGTAGACCGACGCATCGCCGTGCGGGTGATACTTGCCGATCACATCGCCCACCACGCGGGCGGACTTCTTGTAGGCGTCGGTCGGGTTCAGCTTCAGCTGCCGCATCGCCCACAGCAGCCTGCGATGAACCGGCTTCAGCCCGTCGCGCAGATCGGGCAGCGAGCGCGCGGTGATCGTCGACAGCGCATAGACGAGATAGCGCTCGGACAGCGCGGAATCGAACGGGGTGTCGATGATCGCGTCGAACGCGTCGTCGGTGCCGTCATCGGTGGTAGTGGCCATGCGAGATGCCCTAACACCGCGACGGGCCGCGCCAAAGCGCGGAACGGCGGCAATCCCCTGCCCGTTGCATCAAGACCCGCATTTTTCACGGAGATGGAGATGACCAAGCGCGTGATGATCCTTGCCACCGACGGTTTCGAGCAATCCGAACTGACCGGACCGAAGGAACGGCTTGAACAGGCAGGCATCGAAACCTGCGTGGTGAGCCTCAAATCCGGCGAGATCCGCGGCTGGCAGCATGCCGACTGGGGCGAACCGGTCACGGTCGACCTGACGGTGGATGAGGCCGATCCGGACGATTTCGACGCTCTCGTCCTCCCGGGGGGCCAGATGAACCCGGACAAGTTGCGGATGGACGACCGGGCGGTAGAACTGGTCCGCGAGTTCGATGCCGAAGGCAAGACCATCGCGGCGATCTGCCACGGGCCGTGGCTGCTTGCCGAAGCGGACATCCTCGAAGACCGCAAGGTCACCAGCTGGCCGTCGATCCGCACCGACCTGCGCAATGCCGGGGCGACGGTGCTGGACCAGGAAGTGGTGACCGACGACAATCTCATCACGAGCCGCAACCCCGACGATATCCCGGCCTTCAGCGATGCGCTGATCGAAGCGCTGATGGCCGCCTAGAAGCCCTGCGCGTCGCGGCTTTCGCGCGGAATCCGGACCACCAGCCCGTCGATCGCCGGTGTCAGCAGGATCTGGCACGACAGACGGCTGGTGCGTTCGACGGACGCCGCGAGGTCGAGCATGTCTTCCTCGTCGTCGCTCGCCGGGTTCAGCCGGCCGAACCATTCGGGGTCGACGATCACATGGCAGGTCGAACAGGCCATCTGCCCTTCGCAGGTGCCTTCGAGCGGCATGTTCGCGGCCTGACCGGCTTCGAGCAGCGAGGTGTTCTCCGCGCCCTCGGCGGTGACCGGCGTGCCGTCGGTGGTGATGAAAGTGACCTTGACCATCATTGCGCCTTCGCTGCCGCGTCGATCGCCCGCGCCGCGGTTTCAAGTTCTTCCTGCGTCGTATAGCGCCCGAAGCCAAGCCGGATCGAGCTTTTTGCCTGCGTCTCGCTGAGCCCGATCGCGCGCAGCACGTGGCTCGGGCGGCCCGAGCCGCTGGCACAGGCGGAACCGGCGGAGAACGCGATGCCGCGCAGATCGCTCATCAGCCGGGCAACATCGAGCCCGTCGAGCCGGAGGTTGAGGTTGCCCTTCCAGCGGTGTTCGGCGCTGCCGTTGAGGGTCCAGTCGGAGAGGGTTTTGCGCGCGCGGTTCCACAGCGTTTCGACATGGGCGGCATCCTCGGCCATCTGCTCGCCCGCCAGTTTCGCGGCGGCGCCGAAACCCGCGCACAATGCCGGCGACAGCGTGCCCGAGCGCAGCCCCTGCTCCTGCCCGCCGCCATAGATCAGCGGTTCGAGTGAAATCCCGTCGCGCACCCACAATGCGCCGATGCCCTTGGGGCCGTGAATCTTGTGCGCCGAGAGCGCGATCATGTCCGCCCCGCCCGGCACCGCAATCCGGCCATAGCCCTGCACCGCATCGCACAGCACCAGCGCGCCCGATTCGTGCGCGACCACCTCGATCTCGGCGAGCGGGTTGATCGTGCCGATCTCATTGTTGACCAGCATCGCGCAAACCAGCCCGGGCGTGCCGCAAATCGTATCGGGCTCGGCCTGGCCACCATCTGACACCGGCAGCACGGTGAAGCCGCGGCCCTGCGCTTCGACCGCGCGCGCGCAATCGAGCACCGCCGCATGCTCGGTCGCAAAGGTCAGCACATCGCCCTGCGAACCGCGCAGCGCGAGATTGAGCGCCTCGGTCGCGCCGCTGGTAAAGATCACCCGCCCGCCCGCCGGCAGCAGCGCCGCTACCTGCTCGCGCGCGACCTCGACCGCCGCGGCGGCCGAGCGGCCCAGGCGGTGCGCGCTATGCGGGTTACCGAAGTTCGTATCGTCCAGCCATGACAGCATCGCGGCGCGGGCTTCGGGCGCGAGCGGCGTGGTGGCCTGGTAGTCGAGGTAGATCATGCCGCCTTCGCCGTTTCGGCGATCGCACGCCAGGCGGAGAGGAAGGCGTCGATCTCGGCCTCGGTGGTTTCCCGGCCGATGCTGACCCGGATCACTTCCGCCGGATGCGGATGGCGCATTGCCCGCAGCACGTGGCTGGTCTTGAGACTGCCCGACGAACAGGCGCTGCCCGCCGAGACCGAGAAACCGGCGGCATCGAGCCGGATCAGCTGCACCGCCGACGACATGCCAGGCATGCGGTATGCGCCGATGGTAGCGATGCGCGGCGCGCCTTGCGCGACGATCTCGCCGCCCGCCGCCGCCAGCCCGGCTTCCAGCCGGCCGCGCAGGCGAGCCGCTTCCACGATCCATTCCCCGCCTTCTTCCAACGCCGCCGCCATCGCGAGCACCGCGGGGAGATTCTCGGTCCCGCCGCGATAGCCCCGTTCCTGCCCGCCCGTTGGCGCGAGCAGCGCGAATTCCCTGACCAGCAGCGCGCCGATCCCGACCGGGCCGCCGAACTTGTGCGCCGAAAGCGCGATCAGATCGGCATCGGGCAAAGGAACCTTGCCCGCGCTCTGCGCGCAGTCGGCAAGCAGCACGCCGCCGGCTTCCCGCTGTTGCGCGGCAAATGCGCCGAGCGGCTGAATAACGCCGGTCTCGTTGTTCACCTGCTGGATCGCCGCGAGCCCAGCGCTCGCCGCCGGCATTTCGACCAACCCGTCGGGCGATACGGGCACGCGCAGCACCGCTTCCGCGTGGCGCAGGACGGCCTCATGCTCGACCGCGGAAACGGCCACGACCGGTTTGCTCGAATGACGCAGCGCCAGCGCCAGCGCCTCGCTGGCGCCCGAAGTGAAGATCAGTTCGCCATCCCATCCCAGCGCCGCCTTGATCCGCTCGCGCGCATCTTCCAGCGCCGCCCTTGCCCGGCGCCCCTCGGCATGCGGGCTCGACGGGTTGGCCCATAGCGCGAAGCCCTCGCGCATCGCCGCCTCCGCCTCGGGACGAAGCGGAGTGGTGGCGGCGTGATCGAGATAAATCCGGTTCGGCAAAGACTAACGGCGCTCAACAATTGCGAAAATCGCACTCGCGACTATATAGCCCTCAACTCCCGGCGCGCCAGCCGCGCCGCCACACCATTTCAAGGCCAAACCATGCCCTCAGTCATCTTCCCCGGTCCCGAAGGCCGTCTCGAAGGCCGTTTCCAGCCCGCCCCCCGCCCGCGCGCGCCGGTCGCGATGATTCTCCACCCGCATGCCCAGGCCGGCGGGACGATGAACGACCGGATCACCCAGCGGCTCTACAAGACCTTCGTCGACCGCGGCTTCGCGGTGCTGCGCTTCAATTTCCGCGGCGTCGGCCGCAGCCAGGGCAGCTTCGACAACGGCGTCGGCGAACTCAGCGATGCCGCAGCAGCGCTCGACTGGGTCCAGTCGATCCATCCCGAAGCGCAGGTCACCTGGATCGCCGGCGTGAGCTTCGGCGCGCTGATCGGCATGCAATTGCTGATGCGCCGCCCGGAAATCCGCGGCTTCATCTCGGTCGCCCCGCCGGCCAATATGTACGATTTCTCGTTCCTTGCCCCCTGCCCGGCCTCGGGCCTGATCGTGCAGGGCGCGGCCGATACGGTGGTACAGCCGAACGCGGTGCAGAAGCTGGTCGACAAGCTCCGCACCCAGAAGCACATCACGATCCATCACGAGGAAATCCCTCGGGCGAACCACTTCTTCGAGCACGAGATCGAGGATCTGATGGGCTCGGTCGACAAATATCTCGACTTCCGCCTGTCGCCGGATTGCCCGATCCGGTGAGCCGCTAACCAACCCGTCATTGCGGGCAAAGCGAAGCAATCCGGCGCAGTCGAAGGGCCGCCCTGGATTGCCACGCGACCTTCGACCGCTCGCAATGACGAGGGACTTGCCAGCCCTTCCGACTCGTGTAATGTTATCACATTACCAATGGTCGCCGGCGATCTTCCGCTACCCGACGGGCGGCCCAACGGAAGGAGAGCATGTATGGCTTATGTCGACCGCCAGACCGGCACCCAGCGCGCCGCTTCTCTGGCAAGCGCCGCGATCCTCCAGGGCGGGATCGGCGCGATCCTGATCTATGGGCTCGCGACCACCGTTCTGGTCCCTCCGAAGGACGGGCACCTGCCGTCGAGCGATTTCCCGCTTACGCCCCCGCCGCCGGAGCATGTCCCGCCACCGCAGCCCGCCGCCAGCAGCGCGCCTTCCGAGACTTCGATCGACACGGTGACCTCCCCGCTCGATACCAATACCACCGGGCCGACGGTCCCGTCAGGACCGCCGATCGCGAGCGATCCATATGTCGCCCCTGTCGCACAGCCGAGCTTCCCGCCGCTACCCCAGCCGCCGCACTTCACCGCCCGGGGCCCGCAGCCGCTCGGCGACCGCGCCCGCTGGGTCACCACCGATGATTATCCGTCTTCCGAGATCAGAGCGGAGCACAGCGGCGTCACCGGATACCGCCTGTCGATCGCCGCGAATGGAAAGGTGACCGGCTGCGAGGTCATGCGGTCGAGCGGCTGGCCGAAGCTCGACGCGGCAACCTGCGCCAACGTCGCCCGGCGGGCGAAATTCGAGCCAGGCAGCGATACCAGCGGCATGAAAGCCGCCGGCAGCTACTCCGGCTCGGTCGTCTGGACCATCCCGCGCTGACGCCTGCGGACAGGGCGGGAGACCACCCTCTCCCGTCCGCTACCGGGCGAGTGCGCCGGCCTTCTCCACCGGCGCCTCGCCGCTTTGATCCGGCACGGTCCAGATCGCGACATTTCCCGCGATGATCGCCGCGAGGATCAGCATCAGCACGACCTGCTTGGTGTGCCCGCCCCGCCGCCACAGCAGGAAGGCGCCGATCGCCAGCGCGACCGCGGCAAGCACCAAAATCGAAAGCACAGTGTCCATTGCGTTCCCTTAGCGGGGTTCCATGCGCGGCAAAAGCCGCGAGGTTTGACAGGCCGCTTTGTTCGCGACACTTAGCGGAAATGGGAAAAGATCATTTGCAACTAACCCGCCGCGAAACCCTCCTCGGGCTCGGCGTGGGCCTCACCTCGCTCGCTTTCGCCGGCTGCGCTCCGGTGGCGAATCTCGTTTCCAGCGGACCCGCGACCGGGGGCGCGGCGGCGCTGCTCGATCAGATTGCGTGGAACCTGATCGAGCTCGAACCTGGCACCGCGACCAGTCTCGGGATAGACACCGGTGACAAGGCCTATCTCCGCGGCCGGATGAGCGACGTCTCGCCGAAGGGCATCGCCGCCTATGCCAATACGATCAAGGCCGATCTCGCCCGCGCCCGCGCCTTCGACAAGACCGGGCTGGACCATGCGACGATCACCCATTTCGAGGTGATCGAGAGCGCCTATTCCACCGCGCTCGAAGGCTATGCCCTGCCCTATGGCGACGTTTCCACCGGCGGCTGGCGCAACACGCCCTATGTGGTGATCCAGAATGTCGGCGCCTATCTCGACATCCCGCGCTTCCTCGATTCCGACCATCCGGTGCAGAACGCGGCCGATGCCGAAGCCTATCTCGCGCGGCTGGCGGCGTTCCCGGCGATGCTCGACGGCGAGTTGGAGCGGATGCAGGCGGCTACCGCCTTCGGACTGATCCCGCCCGACTTCCTGCTCGACAAGGCGATCGCGCAGATGGCATCGACCCTCGCCGACGCGCGGATCGGCGGCGGCCTGGTCAGCTCGCTTACCGGGCGAACAAAAGACATTCCGGGCGACTGGGAGAAACGCGCATCACGGCTGGCAACGCAAGAGGTCGCGCCCGCGCTCGAACGGCAGCTTGCCGAATTGCGCAACCAGCGGTTCCGCGCGACCGGCGATGCTGGCATGTGGGCCCGGCCGCAGGGTGAGGAATGGTATCGCTGGGGTCTCAAAGCCGGGACTACAACAACCATGTCGCCGGACGATATCCACCAGATGGGCCTGACCCAGCTTGACGAGATCCACGCGCGGATGGATCCGATCCTCAGGAAGATCGGCTATACCAGCGGGACGGTGGGCGAGCGTATGACCGCGCTGAACACCGACAAACGCTTCCAGTTTCCCGAAGGCGATCCCGGCCGGGCGGCGATCATGGCCTTCATCCAGCAGCGGATCGACTGGATCCGCGCGCAGATGCCGCGCGCCTTCCGCACCCAGGTGCGCGCCAATCTCGAGGTCAAGCGCCTGCCGCTGTCGGAAGAACCAGGCGCGCCGACCGCCTATGGCGGGGCCGGCTCGATCGACGGGACGATCCCCGGCAAGATGTGGATCAACCTCAGGTCCACCGATCTTCACCGCGAATATACCCTTCCCACCCTGGTCCATCACGAGACGATCCCCGGGCATGTCTGGCAGGGCGAATATGCGAACCAGATGCCCCTGATCCGTTCGCGGCTGGCGTTCAACGCCTATTCCGAAGGCTGGGCGCTCTATGCCGAGCAGCTCGCGGACGAGCTTGGCGCCTATGACGAGCATCCCGAATGGCGGCTCGGCTATTTGCAGGATCAGGCCTTCCGCGCCTGCCGGCTGGTGGTTGACAGCGGCCTGCACCACAAGCGCTGGACCCGCGAGCAGGGCGTGCGCTTCTTCGTCGAACGCAACGGCAGCAACGCCGAAGAAGTCGCGAGCGAGGTCGATCGCTATTGCAGCTGGCCCGGCCAGGCCTGCGGCTACAAGGTCGGTCACAGCGAGATCCTGCGCCAGCGCACGCTGGCGGCCGCCGCGCTCGGAAATGCCTACGATCTGCGCGATTTCGACGATGCGGTGGTCAGGGGCGGGAACGTCCCGATGGATGTGCTGGCGAAGAACGTGAATCGCTATATCTCGGAAACAAAGGGGTGATTATCCGGAGGTGCTTAACCCGGGTTTAAAGCCTTCGGTCCCAGAACTCCCGAATGGGGAAGGACCAGAAGATAGAACAGCGGGCCAAGGTCGATCCCGGGTTTTCCGAACGACGCGGGCTTTTGTTCCGGATTGCCCGCAGGCACGGCTGGGCGGTCACGGTCACGGGGCTCGCGCTGGTGGCGCTGACCGACTATCTGACCGGTGACCGGTTGTGGGTCGGCCCGGGCTATCTCGCCTTCATCGGCTTTGCCGCCTGGGCACTGGGCTGGCGGGAGGCTCTTGGAACGGTGCTGTTTTCGGCGCTGTTCACCTCGCAGGTGAACCTGGACAGCGTCTATCCCTACTATCTTCCGGTGACCGGCTGGGACATTGCGCTGCGGGTTCCGCCGGTGCTCGCGATCCTTGCGCTGCTCGCCTATGCCCGCTCCGCTTGCGACACCCAGTGGCGCCTCGCGCGGACCGATCCGTTGACCGGCGCGCTCAACCGCAAAGCGTTCTTCGAACTGGCCGGCGCGATCCGCCATTCGAAGAGCTGGCACGTGCTGGCCTATGCCGATCTCGACGGGCTCAAGCGGCTCAACGATGCGGAAGGGCACGAACAGGGCGACGTGGCGCTGAAGGCATTCTCCAGCCATGTCCGAAAAGCAATTCGCAAGGACGATCTGTTCGCGCGGATCGGCGGCGACGAATTCCTCGTCTACCTCCCGGTGCGCGATGCACAGGCCGGTCTGATCGTGGCCGACCGCTTGCACCGCGCGATGAACGGGGCTGCGTGGGGAAACGCGGAGCGGCCGCTGCGCTGCAGCGTCGGCGCGCTGATCCTGGCCCCAGGCGCACGCGCGATCGACCGCGAATTGAGAACTGCCGACGAATTGATGTACGAAGCAAAGCAGACCGGCGCTGCACTGGCTCTGGCGACCGCCCATGAACATGGCGGCCACCTGACCACCGAGCGGCGCTATCTGCAAAGGCGTCCGATGATCGAGCGCACAAGCGAAGCGGCCGAGTCCGAGTTCCGCGCACAGCCCCGCAAGCCGAGGTCCCGGAAGCTGCGCGCGGCGGCCTGAACCGTTATTCCTTGCCGAACAGGCCCTTGGCCATGCCCGCGATGTCGTTCAGCGGATTGCCGTCCCCATCGCGGTCGAGCATGTTCGCGAATTCCATCAGCGAGCCTTCACCCCCGATATGTTCGACGATCTGGCGCAATGTGCCGGTGGGAAGCCCGGTCTTGGCCGCGGCCGCTTCGACCGTGTCGCCTTCGAGCTGATGGGCCTGGCCCAGGGCGGCGATCGCCTTTTCCGCTACTGCCGGGTCGATCCCGACCTTCGCAGCGAGATTGGCCACATCGTCGGGTGCGCCGCCGATGCTCTTGAGGATGGAATCGAAAACACTCATTGTGCACTCCGTTGGTTGCCTGACCTGAACGTCCATGATGCGCCTTTGTGCCACTAGCGCAAGTCAAGTTCGAGAGGCCGGGCCGGAATCAGAAAGGGGGCGCCGAAGCACCCCCTTTCCTCCTCTCCAACCATTACGCGGATCAGGCTGCCGGAGCCGCCTGGCGAACGCTTTCGTCCACATGATCCGTGAATTGCTCGAAATTGTCGACGAACAGCTGGACCAGCTTCTGCGCGGTCACATCGTATTCGTCCTTGTCAGCCCAGGTAGAGCGGGGGTCGAGGATCGAGGTATCGACTCCCGGAACCGCGACCGGCACGTCGAAGCCGAAGTTGGGGTCCTTGCGGAATTCCGCGTTATTGAGGCTGCCATCGAGCGCCGCGTTAAGCAGCGCGCGGGTCGCCTTGATCGGCATGCGCTTGATCCCCGGGTCGCTCGCCTTGCCGCCCGACCAGCCGGTGTTGACCAGCCAGCACTGCGCCCCGCCATCGGCGATGCGCTTCTTGAGCAGATTGCCGTAAACGCTGGGGTGCCGCGGCATGAAGGCGGCGCCGAAACAGGTGCTGAAGGTCGCCGTGGGTTCGGTCACGCCGATCTCGGTCCCGGCGACCTTCGCGGTGTAGCCAGACAGGAAGTGATACATCGCCTGGTCCGGCGTCAGCCGCGCGATCGGCGGCAGAACCCCGAACGCGTCGGCGGTGAGCAGGATGATGTTGGACGGCGGCGGGCCGAGGTTCTTTTCGCTGGTGTTCGGAATGAACTCGATCGGATAGGCGCCGCGGGTGTTTTCGGTCTTGCTCGCGTCGTCGAAGTCGAGTTCGCGCGTGTCCTCGTCCATCGTCACGTTCTCGAGAATCGTGCCGAACATCTTGGTGGTCGCGTAGATCTCAGGCTCGCCTTCGGCGGAGAGATTGATCATCTTGGCGTAGCAGCCGCCTTCGAAGTTGAAGACCGCCTGGTCCGACCAGCCATGCTCGTCATCGCCGATCAGCGTGCGGCTGGCGTCGGCCGACAGCGTCGTCTTGCCGGTGCCGGACAGGCCGAAGAAGATCGCGCTCTTGCCGTCCCCGCCGATGTTGGCCGAACAGTGCATCGGCATCACGCCCTGCGCCGGGAGAAGGAAGTTCAGCAGGCCGAATACGCCCTTCTTCATCTCGCCCGAATATTCGGTGTCGCCGATCAGGATCAGCTTCTCGGTCAAATTGACCGCGATCACGGTCTCGCTGCGGCTGCCGTGGCGTGCCGGATCCGCCTTGAAGCTGGGCAGGTTGAGGATCGTGTATTCGGGCACGAAGTTCGCCAGTTCCTCGGCGGTGGGACGCACCAGCAGAGTATGGACGAACAGGCTGTGCCAGGCCAGCTGGGTAACCACGCGTACGTTGACGCGGTATTCTGGCTGGCTGCCGCCGAACAGGTCAGCGACGTAGAGCTCTTCCTGATCCTTCAGCGCCGCGAGAAAGTCTTCCTTGAGATTGGCCCAGTGCTCGGGCGTCATCGGCTGGTTGATCGCGCCCCAGTTGATCGTATCTTCGGTGGTGGCATCGCGGACGACGAACTTGTCCTTCACGCTGCGCCCGGTGAACCTGCCGGTATCGACCAGCAGCGCGCCATCCTTCGTGAGGCGGCCCTCGCCCCGCTGGAGCGCCTGTTCCACCAGGACGGGCGTGCCGAGGTTGGCGTGGATCGCGGCCGAGGTGCTGATCCCCTGTCGATCGAGGGGGTAGGAAAGCGCTGTCACATTCGTCTCCAGAGGATGTCGGGTGGCCGGAGGCGCAAAAAAAACGCCCCTGATTTTTTCTTGCGCATAGGCGGCGAAAAGAGAGTCGTCAAACCGGGCGAAAAACGGCTAAATTGTTATTATACTGCAATGTTTTACCGCACTTGCGTTGTAGCATGAATCGGTAAACGGGTGGTTTCCTGGGTGCAAATTGCCGCATGCAAAGCTACTCTCGTCGCTTTCCGCCGCCGAAGGGCTGCCATTCGCAATGATCCAGCAGAGCAATTCCGCCCCGGGGCAGCCGGCCGCCCCAGCTGCGCGGCCGGTGATCGCGCTGGTCGATGACGATCGCAACATCCTCACCAGCGTGTCGATCGCGCTCCAGTCCGAAGGCTTCGCAACGCGCGTTTACTCCGACGGTGCGACGGCGCTGAAGGCACTGATGGAGAATCCGCCGGACCTGGCGGTGTTCGACATCAAGATGCCGCGCATGGACGGGATGGAATTGCTGCGCCGGCTGCGTGCGAGCTCGACCCTTCCGGTGATCTTCCTCACCAGCAAGGACGGCGAGCAGGACGAGGCGGCCGGCCTCGCGATGGGCGCCGACGATTACATCGCCAAGCCGTTCAGCCAGAAGCTCCTGATCGCCCGCATCCGCGCGATCCTCCGCCGCAGCGCGCCACTTCCGGCCACCGACGGCGAAGAGGAAGACGCAGCCCCGCCGCCCGGGCAGATCGTGCGCGGGCGGCTGAGCATGGACCCCGCACGCCACAAGGTGCAGTGGGACGGGCGGCCGGTCTCGCTCACCGTCACCGAATTCCTGATCCTCGAAGCGCTGGCCGCGCGGCCGGGGGTGATCAAGAGCCGAAACCAGCTGATGGACGCCGCCTATCCCGACGACGTGTTCGTCGACGACCGCACGGTCGACAGCCACATCAAGCGCATGCGCCGCAAGTTCCGTTCGGTGGACGGCAGCTTCGGCGCGATCGAGACGCTGTACGGCGCCGGCTACAGCTTCACCGATGGCTGAGCCGGCGACGGGGGACGAGCGCCCGCGGCGCTTCGAGCGCCTCTCCTTCACCCCCCGCGCCTCGCTCACGATCCGTATCCTGACGGTGAACATCATCGCGCTTGCGCTGCTGGCCGGCAGCTTCTTCTATCTCGACAATTACCGCCGCGACCTGCTGGACGAACGCTTCAGCCTCGCGCGAAGCGAGGCCCAGATCGTCGCCGAGGCGCTGCTGGGCGTGCGACGCGACAAGATGGACCGCCTGATGGTGCAGATCGCGGAGGAGCAGCATCTGCGGCTGCGACTCTATCGGCCGGACGGCAGCCTGGTGAAGGACAGTTTCCGGCTCGCCCGCCCGACCTTCAGCCTGATCGATCCGAAGACCGAACCCTGGTACATGGATGCCGCGCGGATGATCGACGAAGCGATGGATTTCATCCTCGGCGCCGATCCCGTGCCAAACTATGTCGAATATGCCTTACCCGATGCGTCCGCCTGGCCCGAACTCGCGATCGGCCGCCGGCTGGGCTACACTCAGGTGTTCTTGCGGTACGCGCCCGACCGCACGCCGGTGATTACCGCCGCGGCCCCGGTCGGCCATGACGGAACCATGCTGCTGACCACCCGCAATGCGCGGGACATTACGCTGTCGGTGCGCGATGCGCGCCAGACGCTGGCGATCATCGTCGCCGCGGCGGTGCTGATCTCGGTCCAGCTCTCGCTCTATCTCGCGCGCACGATCGTCCAGCCATTGCGGACTTTGGTGCGCGCGGCGGTGCGGGTGCGGCTCGGGCGCGACCGCGAGGTGGTCGTCCCCCGCCTGCCCGAGCGGCGCGACGAGATCGGCATGCTCGCCCGCGCGATCTCCGACATGACCGCGGCGCTGCGCCACCGGATCGACGGGGTCGAAAGCTTTGCCGCCGATGTCGCGCATGAAATCAAGAACCCGCTGGCGAGTCTGCGCAGCGCGCTCGAAAGCATGGCCAAGGTGGACGAGCCCGAGCTGCGCCGCCAGCTGACCGACATCGCGGTCCACGACGTCCAGCGGATCGACCGCCTGATCAGCGAGATCGCCGACGCCAGCCGGATCGACGCCGAACTGAGCCGCGCAACGTTCGAGCCGGTCGATCTTGCCGCATTGATCGACAGCGCGGTCGGCGCCCGCGCACACCGGCCCGACAGCGCGGGCACCGCGATCAAGGTCAGGCGCAAGGGTCGCGGCCCGTTCGCGGTGATGGGCGTACCGGCACGGCTCGAACGCGTGATCGAAAATCTGCTCGATAATGCCGTATCGTTCTCTCCGCCCGGCGGCGAGATCGCGATCACCCTGCGGACCCAGGAGGATGCCGTCGAGGCCGAAATCCGCGACCAGGGTCCGGGCATTTCCGCAAGCGAGCGCGAGAAGGTGTTCGAACGCTTCCATTCGGTGCGGCCCGAGGCGGAAAGCTTCGGCGCCCACAGCGGCCTCGGTCTCGCGATCGCCCGTACCATCGTCGAAGCGCATGACGGCACACTGACCCTGCACGATCCGCCCAAGGGCACCGGTGCATGTTTCGTGATCGCGCTGCCCGTGCCCATCGAGGCCAAATGAGCGCGGTCATGTCCAACGCGAGCTGCGTCGCGGTCCCCGGCGCGTCCGGCACCCTCCGCGGTGTGCTGATCGAAGGTCTGCCTGGCAGCGGCAAGTCCAGCCTCGTCCTCGCCCTGATCGATCGCGGGGCGGTGCTGGTGGGCGACGACGGAGTGACGCTGGTCCGGCGCGGCGAACGCCTGTGGGCCGCCCCGCCCCCCAACACGGCGGGCAGACTGGAGATCCGCAATGTCGGACTGATCGAATTGCCGGCTGCCGAAGCCCCGGTATCGCTGGTGCTTCGGCTGGAGGAAGGCGCACCGCGCTTCATCGACAAGGCCGATGAAACCGACCTTGAAGGTTTGCCGTTGCCCCTCGTCCGCCTGTGGCCGGGGAGCCCGATGCTGGCGCTGCGGGCGGAATGGGCGCTGAAACTCTACGGCGTCGCCTGATCCGACCCCTTCCCTTTACGCTGCCGGAGAGGCAAACCGGCGCGAATGGCCAGTGAGTCGCCCGACACCCGCCCCACGAGCAAGCAGCGCATCCTGCTCGTCACCGGCATGCTCGGCGCGGGCAAGACCACGGCATTGCGCGAACTTGAGGATCTCGGCTGGGAAGCGATCGACAATTTCCCGATCCGCCTGCTCAACCGCCTGATCGTGACCGACCGCCCGGCGCCGGGCGAGATTCGGCCGCCGTTGGCGATCGGGTTTGATTCCCGCACGCGCGGGTTCGACGCGGACGACATCATCGAACGGGTGAAACAGCTTTCGTCCCGCGACGATCTCGTCGTCACCACGCTGTTTCTCGACTGCTCGGCGCAGGAACTCGAACGCCGCTACAACGAAACCCGCCGTCGCCATCCGCTGGCGAGCGGCATTCCGGCAGCCGACGGGATCGCGGCCGAGCGCGAATTGCTCGCCCCGCTGCGTCGCTGGGCCGACGCGGTGATGGCGACCACCTCGTTCTCGACCAACGATCTCCAGCAGGCGATCCGCGAGCAATTCGGCATCCGCGGGGCCGATGCGATGACGGTCACCGTATCGAGCTTCGGCTTCGCGCGCGGCATGCCGGTGGCCGATCTGGTGTTCGACATGCGCTATCTCGACAATCCGCACTGGGACGACGAGTTGCGGGAGCTTACCGGGCTGGACCCGCCCGTCGGCGATCACATCCGCAAGGATATCGCCTTCGCGGGCAGCTTCGCCCGGATCCGCGATCTGCTGCTCGAACTGCTCCCGCGCTACGCCGCGCAGGGCAAGAGCTACGTCAATATCGCATTCGGCTGCACCGGCGGGCGCCACCGCTCGGTGTTCGTGGCCGAGGAAATCGCGAAAGCCTTGCGCGAGGCGGGTTTTTCGCCCACTGTCCGACATCGAAATCTCGGGTCCCGGGCTGCTGAATTGATCGAAGGAACGCACCAGCCGTGAACCCGCCAGCTGCGAATCCGGGCGCGCCCGGGACCGTGGCGCAAGACGTGACCAAACCCTCGCGTGCGACCTTCAGGTTGGAAAGCTGTTCTCCCGCATGATCGGAATGATTCTGGTGACCCACGGCCGCTTGGCCGAGGAGTTCGTGAAAGCGATGGAACATGTGGTCGGCCGGCAGGACGCGGTGGCGACCGTATGCATCGGGCCGAAGGACGATGTCGAAGCGCGGCGCAAGGAAATCGCCGACGCGATCAAGACGGTGAACACTGGCGAAGGCGCGGTGATCCTGACCGATCTTTTTGGCGGTACGCCATCCAATCTTGCGATCTCGCTGATGGAGGAAGGCCGGGTCGAGGTGATTGCCGGGATCAATTTGCCGATGCTGATCCGCCTCGCCGGAGCCCGCGACAAGATGCCGATTCGCGAAGCGGTCTCGGCCGCACGTGACGCCGGGCGCAATTACATCACGATCGCATCGGAATTTTTGGGGCACGACGCATAAGACGTCGCTCCGGTAGGGGAAGACTGGAATGGGCACTGCAAGGCAAAGTGTCGAGATAACCAATCAGCGGGGCCTGCACGCACGGGCCAGCGCAAAGTTCGTCGCGGCGGTGGCGAAGCTGCCCGACGGTACCCAGGTGGTGGTCTCGAAGGATGGCATGGAAGCCGCGGGCGGATCGATCCTCGGGCTGATGATGCTCGGTGCGGCCAAGGGCGCGACGGTCGAGATCATCGTCACCGGCGAGGATGCCGAAACCAAGCTGACCAAGCTGGTCGGGCTGGTGATGGACGGCTTCGGGGAAGACTGATAGCGCCCAGGCATGCGCCGCCAGATCACCGGTTTTTCCAATCCAACGGTCAAATATTTGCGCTCCTTGCGCGAGAAGAAGCACCGCAAGCGCGAGGGCAAGTTCCTCGCCGAAGGGCTGCGCCTGCTGACCGATGCGCTGGAAAGCGGGCATGTACCCGAGATGCTGGTGATGTCGAGCGAGCGGGACGAGCACAAACTGCTCGCATCTCTGGAACTGGCGGTCGAGGCGGCGGGCGGCGAAGTGGTCGAATGCACGCCCGACATTCTCGCCAAGATCTCGGGCAAGGATAATCCGCAGGCGGTCGCCGGAGTATTCGCCGAGTTCGACACTTCGCTCGCCGCGATCGACCGCTCGGCCGCGCCGATCTGGCTGGTGGCACAGGCTTTGCGCGATCCGGGCAATCTCGGCACGATGCTGCGCACCGGTGATGCGGTCGGCGCGGGCGGGTTGATCCTGATCGACGATTGCGCCGATCCCTTCTCGGTCGAGGCGGTGCGCGCGAGCATGGGGGCGATCTTCACCCAGAGACTGGCCCAGGCGCGGTGGGAGGAGTTCCTGCCCTGGCTGCGTTCGGGAGCCGGGCAGTTGGTCGCAGCGTCGCTCCGCGACGCCCAACCCTATCGCACCGCGCCCTATGCCGCGCCGTGCTTTCTGCTGGTCGGCAACGAATCCCGAGGGCTACCGCAGGACTATGAAGACGCCTGCGACCTGCGGGTGACGATGCCAATGCGCGGGCGGGCCGATAGCCTCAACGCCGCGGTTGCCGGTGCGGTGCTGGCTTACGAGGCGCTAGCGGCTCTGGACCGCTGACAGGCCGCATTCAGCACCGTGGGCGAATAGACAAGCTCAACGCCGCGACTTATGCATTCAAGCAATCCACGCAAATCGGGAGTTGGACGATGATTCACCGCAAGCCCTTCGGTGCCGCAGCCTTGCTTGCGCTGCTGTCCATTCCCGCCATGGCCGCCGCGCCCGCCGTCAGCGCGCCGGGCTGGACGGTCGACAAGGGCGCCTCGACGCTCGGCTTCGAAGGCGTCGGCGACGGTTCGCCTTTTGCCGGCAAGTTCGGCGCCTGGGACGCAGCGATCCATTTCGATCCGGCCGATCTCGCCGCGAGCAGCGCCGAAGTGACAATCCAGACCGGCAGCGCAGTGACCGGCGATCCCTCGCGCGACGAGCCGCTTCCCTCTCCCCAATGGTTCTCGACCGAAGCCTTCCCGACCGCGACCTTCACCACCACCGCGATCAAATCGACCGGGCCCAACGCCTATCTCGCCGAGGGCAACCTCAGCATTCGCGGCGTGAGCAAGGCGGTGCAACTGCCCTTCACCCTGACCATCGCCGGCAACAAGGCCGACATGGAAGGCAGCCTGACGATCGACCGCAGTCTGTGGGAGATTGGCGCGGGTTCGTGGCAGGATCATTCGGTCGATCCGAACGTGACGGTCAAGGTCAAGCTTTCGGCAACAAAGGCGGGCTGATCAGTCCCCCGCGACGAAAGCGGTCAGCTTCCACGCGCCGTCCTTCCGCTCCGCGATCAGGCGATAATCGATGATCGCGCGCAATTTCGCCGCTTCGATATATCCGTTCCTCCCGTCATGCAGCTTGACCTTGGCGAAGGCGGCGGGATCGCTCTGGACCTCGATCGCATCCCACGAAATCGTCTCGATCACCTTGGCATCGGCCGTGGGCGCCGCGCGCACCGGGACATTCACGCCCTTCACCATCATCCCGAAATAGGGATCGTCGAGCGGAATATCCTGCGCGAAATACCACGGCATCGTCAGGCTGCCGTCCGCACCGGCGGCACAACCCAGCGGCAGCAGGTTGGCGAGTGCCGTCCACAGACCACTATCGGCCTGACCGAGCCGTTTCTTCAATTCGCCGACGCCCGATCCGCCGCCGAAATCGAGCACGATGTCCTTGGCCGAAAGCGCCTCCAGCGCATCGGTATCGCGCGCTATCACCGCGGCGGCCAGTTGCTCGCGGAATTCAAGCGCACCTGGCTGGTCGATGCAGGCATCGCGCGGATGCCACGGGCCGGCTTGCGGGGGATTGGTGAGCGACGTGAGAAAGCGATTGGCCGCGTCGGGTCCTGAATCTTCAGGCAGCCGGTCTTCCGGCAGCGGAGCGTTCGCCTTGGCATCGGATTTGTCGGGCGTGGCACTGGCCTGCTCGCCCGGCGAGCACGCCGCGAGCGCCATCATCGCCACCAGCGCCCATACTGTCCTCATTCGGCGGCTTCTCCTTCATCGACCGCTTCCGCGCCGATCACGTCGTTCGCGACATAGCGGGGGGCGGATTCGACCAGCGGAACTTCGTCAAGTTCGCGCTTGCCGATCTCGATACCCTTGTCCTTGAGGCGCCGCCCGGCGGAGACAACATTGCGCTCAAAGCTTCCGACAAACTTGTTGTAATTGCTTACCGCGCTCTCAAGCCCTCCGCCGACGCGCTTCAGATGCTCGGCCGCGACGGCGATGCGGTCATAGAGTTCCGCCCCGATCCGCCCGATCTCGCGCGCTTCCTGAGCCAGTGCGTCCTGCCGCCAGACCTGCGCTACGGTGCGTGCGATCGCGACGAGATTGGTCGGCGTCGCGAGCAGCACCCGCCGCTCGAACGCGAAATCCCACATTCCCGGCTCGTGTTCGAGCGCGGCGGCGACGAAATGTTCGCCCGGCACGAACATAACCACATAATCGGGCGCATCCTCGAACTGGCTCTGATAGCTCTTCGCGCCGAGCTGCTGGATGTGGGTCTTCATCGACGCGACATGGGCGGCCATCGCGGAATGCCGCCCCTCGTCAGTATCGGCCTCGAATGCCTGCTGATAAGCGACCAGCGAGACCTTGGCGTCGATCACCAGCACCTTACCGCCCGGAATCCGCACGATCGCATCGGGCCGCAGGCGCCCGTCCTCGGTATCGATCGACTGCTCAAGCAGGAAATCGGTGTGCTGCGACAGGCCGCAGCTTTCGAGGAGGTTCTTCAGCTGCTGTTCGCCCCAGCGCCCGCGCGCCTTGGGCGCATTGGTAAGCGCGCTGCTGAGCCGCATCGCCTCGTCGCGCACCGCCTGCTGGCCTTCCTTCATCGACTGGATCAGCCCGGCAAGCTGGCCGAACGCATCGACCCGCTGCTTCTCGAGCCCGGTCACCTGATCCTCATAGCTCTTGAGCCGGGTATGCACCGGCTCGAGCAGCGCCTTCAGCTTTTCGGCCGAAGCGCTCTCCGAATGGCCGAAGCGTTCCTTCGCGGTTTCGAGGAATTGTTCCTGCGCCCTGGCCAGCACTTCGCCGCCAGTCGCGCGGAACTGAACGAGCATCGCCTCGCGCGCATCGTTCAGCGCCGCCACCTGCTTGTCGAAATTCTCCGCGTTGGCGCTAAGGGTCGCCTTGAGGGTCGCGTTCTCGATCCGGGCATCGCCGAGTTCCTTGATCGCCGCCTTGAACTCGCTCTCGTCGCGCTCCCCGCCCGCGCGCGAACGGAGGAACCAGCCGAGCGCAAGCCCGGCCAGCAGGGCGACGAAAACCAGAGCGACGGCAAGCAAGTCCATTTTTAAACTCCATGCGCTTGTGGGCGCCCTCCATTGAGGGCGCCCACGCTGCGCGCTTAGCAGGCGAAACGGGCCTTCATGAGTGCCCAATGATCTTCAAACATGAGTTCGAAATCACGGACCGCTTGCCACCGGCGGGAAAATCCGCGCGATGACTTGCACACGAATTTGCAACCAGCATCATTACAATGCCAGAACCACTTCGCATCATGCTCGCGCAGCTCAACCCGCCAATAAGGCATTGTGAGTCTCCGCGTATTTTCGAGCTAAGCTGAGATCGCCATCGGCCGATCGTCGTTATCACACGCCGCGTTATATCTCGTCCGGCTTCTTATGGGGTCTCGTCCGGTTTCTTATGAGGGATGCGCATTGTACAAAAAGATACGGTCAAGTCGGGGGGTCAATCAGCTACCGGACAATGCCCGGATCTTATGGTCGCCCATTCCATCAGACAGGACAGCATAACCCAACGGCGCGACCGAACAAGGCGCGGCTTGCGGTTTTCCCTCCACTTTCGCCTAATCTGCCTGCGGACGGCCGCCGGGCGCGAGAATCACCTTGAGGATTCCGGGCGGAAAATTGTATGAGCAACTTACAAATTTTCAGATTCGCGAATTTTTCGTGATTGCGAACAGAAACGAGGAACCCTGACATGGCCAGTGATATCGAGATTGCACGCGCGGCTACCATGAAGCCGATTATGGATATCGGCGCGAAACTTGGCATTCCCGATGAATCGCTCCAGCCTTACGGCCGGTTCAAGGCCAAGATCTCGATGGACTGGATCAACACCCAGGCGTCGAACGCGGACGGCAAGCTGATCCTCGTCACCGCGATCAACCCGACCCCGGCCGGCGAAGGCAAGACCACCACCTCGGTGGGCCTGCATGACGGCCTGTGCCGCATCGGCAAGAAGTCGATCGTCGCGCTGCGCGAACCGAGCCTCGGCCCCTGCTTCGGCGTCAAGGGCGGCGCGGCCGGCGGCGGCTATGCGCAGGTCGTGCCGATGGAGGACATCAACCTCCACTTCACCGGCGACTTCCATGCGATCACCAGCGCGCACAACCTGCTCTCGGCGCTGCTCGACAACCACATCTACTGGGGCAACGAGCAGGGCCTCGACACCCGCCGCATCGCCTGGCGCCGCGTGCTCGACATGAACGATCGCGCGTTGCGCCAGATCGTCAACTCGCTCGGCGGCGTCTCGAACGGCTATCCGCGCGAAACCGGCTTCGACATCACCGTCGCTTCGGAAATCATGGCGATCCTGTGCCTCGCGACCAGCCTCGAGGATCTTGAGGAATCGATCGGCAACATCATCGTCGGCTACCGCCGCGACAAGACCGCGGTCCGCGCGCGCGACATCAAGGCCCACCAGGCGATGACGGTGCTGCTGAAGGATGCGATCCAGCCGAACCTGGTCCAGACGCTCGAGAACAACCCGGCGTTCATCCACGGCGGGCCGTTCGCGAACATCGCCCACGGCTGCAACTCGGTCACCGCGACCAAGACCGCGCTCAAGCTGGCCGACTATGTCGTGACCGAAGCCGGCTTCGGCGCCGACCTCGGGGCGGAGAAGTTCTTCGACATCAAGTGCCGCAAGGCGGGCCTCAGTCCCTCGGCGGTGGTGATCGTCGCGACTGTTCGCGCACTCAAGATGAACGGCGGGGTCGCCAAGGCCGACCTCGGCAACGAGAACGTCGATGCGGTCAAGATCGGCGTCGCGAACCTGCTGCGCCACCTCGAGAACGTCCAGAAGTTCGGCGTCCCCGCGGTCGTTGCGATCAACCACTTCATCGCCGACACCGACGCCGAGATCCAGGCGATCAAGGATGCCGTGGCCGCCAAGGGCGCCGAAGCGATCCTGTGCCAGCATTGGGCCAAGGGTTCGGAAGGGACCGAGGAACTCGCCAAGCGGGTCGTCGCGATCATCGATGAGGGCAAGGCCGACTTCAAGCCGCTCTACCCCTCGGAAATGCCGCTGTTCGACAAGATCAACACGATCGCGACCGAAATCTACCGCGCCAACGCGGCGACTGCCGACGATTCGGTCAAGAAGCAGCTCAAGCAGTGGGAAGACGACGGCTTCGGCAATCTCCCGGTCTGCATGGCCAAGACCCAGTACAGCTTCACCACCGATCCGACCAAGCTCGGCGCGCCGACCGGCTTCACGATCCCGGTGCGCGAAGTGCGCCTGTCGGCGGGCGCCGGTTTCATCGTCGCGATCTGCGGCGAGATCATGACCATGCCGGGCCTGCCCAAGGTGCCGTCGGCCGAGAAGATCCGGCTTGAAAACGGCGTGATCGAAGGCCTGTTCTGATACTCCCGTCGCCCCAGCGAAGGCTGGGGCCTCAGGCGGATATGATCCGCCTTGCCGATGGAGATCCCGGCCTTCGCCGGGATGACGATCAAAGATTGGGCCGCCCCTCACCCGGGGCGGCCTTTTTGTTTGCGCGCGCCGCCGAAGACCTTAATTAGCCTGCTAATAACAACGGGGGCAGCGATGGGAATTGGCCGACTGGCGGCGCTTGCCGTGCTGATAGCGCTCCCCGCGCAGGCGCAGGACGTTCCCGCGGATCTGACCGCCCTCCCCGCACCCGCCGAATATGCCCCGCCGCGCACCAGTTGGGGCGATCCCGACCTCACCGGCACCTGGCCGCTCGAGCAGATCAACCAGTCGGGCATCTCGTTCCAGCGGCCCGAGGAATATGGCGCGCGGGTGTGGCTGACGGACGAGGAGTTCGCCAAGCGGCTCGCCCGCGCGGAAGCTTCCGACGCAGCCTATGATCCGGACAATGCTCGCGGATCGGTCGGACTGGCGGACTGGGTGCGCGCGCAGAGCGTCGCCCATCGCACCTCGATGCTGGTCAGCCCGGCGGACGGCCGCCTGCCCGCGATGACGGCGGAGGCGCAGGCGCTGTTCAAAGCTGGCAGATCGAGCTGGGTGCCCGACCAGACCTATGACTGGGTCGACGATTTCGACCCGTTCGACCGCTGCATCAGCCGCGGGATGCCCGCCTCGATGCTGCCGTTCCGCTACAACAACGGCATTCAGATCTTCCAGTCGCCGGGCTTCGTGGTGATCCATTTCGAGATGCTCGGCGACCGGCTTATCCCGCTGCGCGGTGCGGGCCACTGGCCCTCGCAGGTGGAAAGCTGGCTCGGCAGCAGTGTCGGCCACTGGGAAGGCGATACGCTGGTGGTGGAGACGGCCAACATCCACCCGGGCGACAATGCGACGCGGGATGTAGTCCACCGCGCCGCCTCGCCGATCAACCAGCAGACGCAAGGCGCGCCGCCGTTCAACTCGATCCCGATCAGCGCGCAGGCGAAAGTCGCCGAGCGCTTCATCCTCACCGGCCCGGACAGCCTAACCTACGAGCTGACCTATTCCGATCCGCAGGTGTTCACCGCCCCGTGGACCGCCCGGATCGACTGGACCCGCGACGATAAATACCAGCTGTTCGAATATGCCTGCCATGAGGGCAATGTGCAGATCCGCAACTATATCACCGCTTCCCGCCGCCGGCGCGCGGCGGAAGCGGCGGGACTGCCGCCCGCAGGACAATGACCCGACCGATCGTTACAAAAGCGCTGGTTGATTCTGTCCGAAAATTCTTGCCGAACCGCCTGCTAGGCTCCTATGGATGAGCCGAGTCCGGCCCCCGCGAGAAGGCCGGCAGGACCATTCTGGGAGAGGTATTCGAAAATGCGCTCACGCCGCCTGACACTGCGTTTCACCACCGCCGCGATCGCCGCGGCCGCGAGCTTCCTCGCCCTTCCCGCGATCGCCAGCGCGCAGGCGGTTCCGGCCGACCTGACCGTCCTGCCCGCGACCCCGACCGATTACACTCCGAACAAGACCTCGTGGGGCGACTGGGACTTCACCGGCACCTGGCCGATCGAAAACCTGCCCGATTCCCGCATCCTGTTCGTGCGCCCGAAGAGCTACGGCAACCGCGTGTGGATTACCGACGAGGAATGGCAGAAGCGCATCGCCAACGCCCAGCGGTCCGACAAGGGCTTCTCCGCTGAAGGCGAAGGGCTGGATGCCGGCGGCACCCAGGGGCTCGAGAACTGGGTCAAGACTTCGACTTTCGCCCGCCGCACTTCGATGCTGGTGAGCCCGGCCGACGGCCAGCTCCCCGCCCTCACCCCGCAGGCCGATGCGCTGTACAAGGCCGGCCGCTCGGGCTGGGTGCCCAAGCAGGACTTCGACTGGGTCGACGATTTCGACAGCTGGGACCGCTGCATCTCGCGCGGCTTCCCCGCCTCGATGTTCCCGTTCCGCTACAACAACGGGATCAAGATCTGGCAATCGCCGGGCTTCGCGGTGATCCAGCTCGAAATGCTCGGCAACCGCGTGATCCCGATCGTGAAGCCTGGCGAAACCCCGAAGCACTGGCCGGGCCAGGTCGAAGCGTGGATGGGCAACAGCATCGGCCACTGGGAAGGCAAGACCCTGGTGATCGAGACGACCAACATCGTCTCGGGCGATGCCGCGACGCACGACGCGTCGAAGCGCGCTGCTTCGCCGCTCAACATGGCGACCCAGAATGTGCCGCCGTTCAACACCATCCCGATGAGCCCCAAGGCTAAGACGATCGAGCGACTGACGATGGTCGGCCCCGACGCGATCCGTTACGAAGTCACCTACGACGATCCGGACGTGTTCACCGCTCCGTGGACCGCGCAGCTCGAATGGACCCGCAAGAGCGACTACCAGTTCTT
The DNA here is from genome assembly GCA_029202985.1 of Candidatus Andeanibacterium colombiense. Taxonomy (GTDB): domain Bacteria; phylum Pseudomonadota; class Alphaproteobacteria; order Sphingomonadales; family Sphingomonadaceae; genus Andeanibacterium; species Andeanibacterium colombiense. The sequence continues at coordinate 1,000,474 of CP119316.1, forward strand.
CGAATATGCGTGCCACGAAGGCGACGTGCAGGTGCGCAACTACATCACCTCCTCGCGCGCGCATCGCGCTCAGATCGCCGCCGGCACTACGCCCACCGACGAACCCGATGACGGCCGCGCCCGCTTCGGCCGCCAGTTCGACTTCGATCCGGTCGCGCCGAAGCACGACTGATCGCTATATAATTACGGGAAAGGGCCGCTCCATCGGGGCGGCCCTTTTTGTAGCTGTTGCTCAGGCGAGCGACGGCCGGCTTCCGAGCAACGCTGACAGCCGCCGGATCGCCCAGGCGGCGCGTTCGTAGATGCTGGTCAGCGCGAGCACATGGCCGCGTTCCTCGGGGCTGTGATGATCATGCGTCGCGAGGTAGTCCTTGCGCATCGCTTCCATCCGCGCGCCGCAATCGCGGGTCTGTTCCTCGATCAGGCGGAAATCCTCGGGATTGCTGGTCTTCATCGCATCGTCGGCGACATCGAACAGCAGATCGAGCTCGGCAACGATCCGCGCGCGCATCGGATGCAGTTCGGCTTCGAGCGCATGGGCGGCCTGCCATAGCTCGAAGCAGGCTTCGTCGAGCTGGCGCAGGGCTTCCTGCCGCCGCTGCTGGCCGAGCAGCCATTCGGTATCCTCGCCCGACATTTCGCGCGTCATCAGCACTGCCTGCGCACGCTCGATCGTCCCGGCGACCAGCGCGAAGGCCTCGTGATACGCTTCCGGCGATGGAGCCTCCCGGCCCTCGATCGCGCCTTCCTTCAACGCCGCGCTATAGGCGGGCAGGCGTTCGAACAGCCGCAACTGCTCCTTCTCGGCCAGCAGCAGCGTGACATGCGGGCTGTCGGTCACCTCATTGTGGAGGAAGCGCGGATGGCCGAGCTCCTCGGCCGGGAGCGGCGGCGAAAGGCGTATACAGAGCGCCAGATACGGCCCGCGCAGAATGGTCAGCACCAACGGGGTCAGCGCGTTGAACGCGATCACCACCGCGACCGCCTGCATCCCTGGATCGACTCCGGAATGCGAACCCAGCCAGGCCAGGCCGGCGCCGCCGCTCGCCCGGTCGATCCCGAAGGCGATCAGGAACAGCAGCGCCGCCGCGCAATTGTACAGCACTTCCGCCCATACCACCTGCCGCGCCTGGCCGTGGAAATTGAACCCGGTGAAGAAGGTGATCAGGCTCGACCCGACATGCGCGCCGAACACCAGCATCAGCGTCTCCTCGATCCCGAATATCCCCTGCCTGGCCATCGTCACCGTGATCAGCATGATCGCAATGTGCGATTGGGCGATAAAGGTCAGCACCAGCCCGCACAGGAACGCCAGCGGCAGGGAAGAGTGGATGAAGGTTACCGCGTCGGAGAACAGCCCCTGATCCGTCAGCGCGACCGCGGCCTGGCTCATCATCCGCAGGCCGAACAGCATCAAGGCAAGGCCGAACACCGCCGAAGCGCCCTTGAGCAGCGGCTTGGGCCGCTCGAACGCGATCGCCGCGCCCGCCAGCGCGAGTACGAACAGCGCGACCAGATGGATCGGGAACACCGCCGCGATCACCACCAGCGTGCAGCCGAAGTTCGACCACAGCGCCACCGGCAGCGCCGCCCGCGCCTCGATGATCCCGGCATGGACGAAGCTCGCCATGATGAAGCTGGTGGTGCGTCCGCTCTGGGACACGAAGCCGACCGCGGTCCCCGCCGATGCGGCAGAAAGCGGCTCGCGCGTCACCCGCACGATCGCCCCCCGCAGCCGCGAACCCGCGAGCGCGCCGAGATTGCGCGTGACCATCTTGATTCCGAAGAACAGGATTCCGAGCCCTGCGAGCGAATTCATCAAAAGTTCGATCGCGCTCATCAGACCCCCGCATCATCTCAGATGCGGAGCCTTCTTGACGCGATGTGTGACGGTGGCGTGACCGTTTCGTGTGCGGCGGGGTAAAAGCGGGCCGTCAGGCGGCCTTGCGCAACTTATCCAGCTTCTTCAGCGCCATCTGCCGCTTCAGCCGGCTAAGGTGGTCGATGAACAGCACGCCTTCGAGATGATCCATCTCGTGCTGGATGCAGGTCGCCATCATCCCGGTCATGTCTTCCTCGTGGACCGTGCCGTCGAGATCGTGCCAGCGGACGCGGCAGGCGGCCGGGCGTTCGACATCGGCGTAGATCTCGGGGACCGAGAGGCAGCCTTCGCTGTAGATCGAGGTATCGTCCGACGGGTCGAGGATCTCGGGGTTCACGAACACCCGCGGCTCGCGCCTGACCGGCTTGTGGTAATGGGTCTCGCCGCCGTGCGAATGGCATTCCTCGGGCTCGGCGTCCTCGTCCTCCTCCTGGAGGTCGATCACCAGCACGCGCAGCGGCACGCCGATCTGGACCGCGGCGAGGCCGATGCCGGGGGCGTCGTACATCGTCTCGAACATGTCGGCGACGAGCGTCTTCAATTCGTCGTCGAACTTCTCGACCGGAGCCGAGATGGTCTTGAGCAGCGGATCGGGCGCTTCGAGGATCGTGCGGATAGTCATGGCGCCTAGATAGGTATGCCGCCCTGCCGGGTCAATCGGGCTCGCGCGGCCGGTTGAGCAACATGCAAGCCAGCGCGAGCATGCTTACCGGCGCCGCGATCGGCAGCCACCACTGGAGGAACGAAAGATAGAGATGCAGCCGCCAGTGGCCCGTCTCGACATTCACGAACTTGCCAAGCGGATTGCGCTCGATCCGGTCGGCCGCGGTCCACAAGGCCGGAAGCGCCGAGGCAGCCATCGAAAACAGCCAGCCGCCGGCGATCCAGCCGGTTTTCATCCCACCGGCCGCCGCGCGCGCAAAGCCTGCGCCAGCGTGCCCTCGTCGAGATAATCGAGCTCGCCGCCGACCGGCAGGCCGTGGGCGAGCTGGGTGATGCGGATCGGGAAACCTTCGAGCCGCTCGGCGATGTAATGCGCGGTGGTCTGGCCTTCGAGTGTCGCGTTCATCGCCAGCACGACCTCGTCGATCCCGCCCGCCTCGACCCGTTTGAGCAGCTTCCCGATGCTGAGATCTTCGGGCCGCACGCCGTCGAGCGCCGAAAGTCTGCCGCCGAGCACATGGTATTTGCCGGTGAACAGCCGCGCCCGGTCGAGCGCCCACAGATCCGCGACATCCTCGACCACGCACAGCTGGCGTGCGTCGCGGCGCGGATCGCTGCAGATGCCGCAAGGATCGCGGGTATCGATATTGCCGCAGGTCGAGCATTCCACCAATGTCTCGCGCACTGCGGTGAGCGCTTCGAGCAATTGCACCAGCGAGGTTTCGCGCCGCTTGACCAGCCACAGCACCGCCCGCCGCGCCGAGCGCGGGCCCAGCCCGGGGAGGCGGGATAGCGCGGCGGAAAGCGCCTCGATCTCTTGCGATGCCATGGGCCGGGAGATAGGGCTTGCGCGCTGTCATTGGAAGGCTGCCGACCGCCGCTATGCGCATCATCTTCATGGGAACCCCGAGCTTCGCGGTGCCGACGCTCGAAGCACTGGTCACGACCGGGCACGAGATCGTGGCCGTCTACACCCAGCCGCCCCGCCCCGGCGGCCGCCGGGGTAAGGAACTGACGCCGACGCAGGTGCACCAGGCAGCAGAGCGGCTCGGGCTCGAGGTGCGCTATCCGACCAGGCTCAGGGACCTTGCCGCCGAGGCCGATTTCGCCGCCTGCGACGCCGACGTCGCGGTGGTTGCCGCCTATGGCCTGATCCTGCCGCAGCTGATCCTCGATACGCCGAAGCACGGCTGCCTCAACGTCCACGCCTCGCTGCTGCCGCGCTGGCGCGGCGCGGCGCCAGTGCAGCGCGCAATCCTCGCAGGGGACAGCATGGCCGGCGTAACGATCATGCGGATGGAGGCCGGGCTCGATACCGGGCCGATGCTGGCCAAGGCGAGCACCCCGGTCGAGGACAAGAACGCCGGCGAACTGACCGAGGAACTGGGGGAGATCGGCGCGCATCTGATGGTCGAGGTGCTGGCCAACCTCGCCGCCCATCCCGGCGAAGCGCAGAACGAACTCGAAAGCAGCTACGCGAAGAAGATCGACAAGGCCGAGACGCGGATCGATTTCGCGCGCGACGCCGAATTCATCGAACGCCAGATCCGCGCCTTCGCCCCTGCCCCCGGCGCCTGGTTCGAATTCGAAGGGGAGCGTTACCGCATCCTCTCCGCGCGCGCGATCGGCCTCGAAGGTTTCACCGGCACGGTGCTCGACGACCAGCTGACCATCGCCTGCGGCCACGGCGCGATCCGCCCGGCCCGCATCCAGCGCGCGGGCAAGCCGGCGATGGACGTGGCGGAGCTGCTGCGCGGCAAACCGATCGCGGCGGGGACAGTCATCCGTTGACCCGCTTCGCCCTCACCCTCGAATTCGACGGCGGCCCCTTCGCCGGGCTGCAGCGGCAGGCGGAGGCGCCGAGCGTGCAGCAGGCGGTCGAGGAAGCGGTCGCGGCAATCACCGGCGAGACGGTGACGATGCATGCCGCCGGGCGTACCGATGCGGGCGTCCACGCGCTGGCGATGCGCGCGCATGTCGATATCGCGAAGGAGTTCGCCCCGTTCCGGCTGATGGAAGCGATCAACGCGAAATTGCGCCCTGCCCCGATCGCGGTCATCCATTGCGAGGCAGTGGCGGACGACTGGCACGCGCGCTTCTCCTGCACCGGGCGGCGCTATCTCTATCGCATCGCGAACCGCCGCGCTCCGTTGACCTTGGACAAGGGCCGCGCGTGGCATGTCACCCGCCCGCTCGATGCCGAAGCGATGCACCGCGCGGCACAGGCACTGGTCGGCAGCCACGATTTCACGACCTTCCGTTCGGTCCATTGTCAGGCGCGCGATCCGCTCAAGACGCTCGACCGGCTCGATGTGCGGCGCGAGGACGAGACGGTACTGATCGAGGCGGCCGCGCGCAGTTTCCTGCAGCACCAGGTGCGCTCGATGGTCGGGACGCTGGCACTGGTCGGCCAGGGCCAATGGGCGGAGAACGATGTCGCGAAGGCGCTTGCCGCCCGCGACCGGGCCGCGCTCGGCCATAATGCACCGCCGGAAGGATTATATTTCGTTGCGGCACTGTATCCAAATGAGGGTTAAACCGTTTTGTGCCCGCGCGAGCGGCGCGCCGAGGCGAAAGGGAGGAATTCTATGTCCGTAATGGGCCGGCAGGTGGTTTCGACGTTGAGCAGCGACGGTGTGCTGACCGTGGAGATCGTGCCCGAGGAAATCCCCTCGCCCAGCGCCGCCGAGGTGCTGATCGAACTGTCCGCCTCGCCGATCAACCCGTCGGACCTCGCGCTGCTGTTCGGCCCCGCGGATCTCGCCAATGCGGAGTTTTCGCCCGGCAAAGTAATCGCGCAGATGCCCGAGGCGGCGGTGCGCGCAATGGCCGGCCGGGTCGGCCAGCGGATGCCGGTCGGCAACGAAGGCTCCGGCACGGTGATCGCGGCGGGCGAGGATCCGGCGGCGCAGGCGCTCGTCGGCAAGCGCATCGCCTGCGCGGCGGGCGGAACCTACGCAACCCACCGCCTCGCCGACGCGCGCCTGTGCATGGAACTGCCCGACGGGCTGCCGGTCGAACAAGGGGCCGCCTCCTATGTAAATCCGCTGACCGTGCTCGGCTTCGTCGAGACGATGCGCAAGGAAGGCTTCAGCGGGATCGTCCACACCGCGGCCGCTTCGAACCTCGGGCAGATGCTGGTGAAGCTGTGTGCCGAGGAAGGCATTCCGCTGGTCAACATCGTGCGCAAGCCGGAACAGGCCGCGCTGCTGAAGGATCTCGGCGCCGAGCATGTCGTCGACAGTTCCGATCCGCAATTCATGGCGCAACTGGTCGCGGCGATCGCGGCGACCGGCGCGCGGATCGGGTTCGATGCGATCGGAGGGGGGCCGCTGGCGAGCCAGATCCTCAGCGCGATGGAGATCGTCGCGGCGAAGAACCTGACCAGCTACAGCCGTTATGGCTCGTTCGAGCGCAAGAAGGTCTATATTTATGGCGCGCTCGATTTCGGGCCGACCGTGCTCAACCGCAGCTTCGGCCTGACCTGGGACGTGGGGGGCTGGCTACTGACCCCGTTCCTCGCGCAGCTCCCGCCCGAAGACCAGCTGCGCCTGCGCCAGCGCGTCGTTAAAGGTCTGACCACGACTTTCGCGAGCCGCTTCAAGGCGCAGATCGGGCTGGAGGAAATGCTCACCCGCGACGTCGCTCTGGCCTACAACGCCAAGGCGACCAGCGAGAAATACCTGGTGCGGCCGAACCTGAGGATTAGCGAAAGGTCTGAGTGACTTCATCCTCCGAGCCCATTTCGTCCTTCAGCCGAACGCCTCGCCGGACTGCAAAAAACCCGACCACGACGGCACCCAGAGCATAGGCGATGAAGCCGGCAGGATTGAAAGGCCCGCCGCGGGCACTTGCAAAACCGTAGACGACACTCGCGGTAAGATAGGCTGCCATAACTGACAGGAGTTTGCCCCTCACCGGATCATCCATGATCCGCTTGAAGAGGACATATTCCCAGATGACGTACAACAGAAATACGCCAAATGTTCCGCCCACAATCTGCCCCATAATGCCCCCTGTTTCCGAAGCGGATATTTCAGCCGATCTGCCAGGAAGACAAGGAATTTTCCTGCTTAAGGCGCCGCCCCCTGCAGTTGCGCACTCGGCTTGGGGCTCGGCTCCAGCCGCAGCCCGTTCTGGTCGATCCGCACATCAACCGGCTTGCCGTCGATCGAGGTAGTGATCGAGGCGCCGTTCGGATCGAGCTTGAGCTTGGTGTCGCCCAGCGGAAGATCGTCCAGATTGGGAATGTCGAGCGGCACGATCGGGCCGCTCGGGTTGGGCGACGGGCTCGGCCGCGAGGGGCCCGGAACGGCCTTGCTGCCCAGCGCCTGCGCCATGAAATCGCGCCAGATGCGCGCCGGGACGCTGCCGCCGTGGACGTTGCCCAGCGGAGTATTGTCGTCATTGCCGATCCACACCCCGACCACCAGCCCGCCGGCATAGCCGATGAACAGCGCGTCGCGGTTGTCCTGGGTCGTCCCGGTCTTGCCGAAATTGGCGACGTTGAGCATCGCCGCGCGGCCGGTGCCGTGGTTGATCGCGCCGCGCAGCAGATCCTCCATATCGTCATGCTCGCGGCTGGAGAGGCTGCTCTTCGAACTCCACAGCCAGTCGAACCAGCCGGGTTCTTCCGCGGTGAAAGCGCGCGGCTGGGCCGGGAATTCATTCGCGGCGACCCCGGCATAGGCCGCGGTCAGCTCCATCAGGGTCATCGTCGAAGTGCCGAGTGCGAGGCTCGGATCGCCCTCGGCCAGCGGCGAGGCAACCCCGAGCTTGCGCGCCACGCGGATCACCGCATCGTCGCCCACATCGCGCAGCAGCCGCACCGCCGCGACATTGCTCGACCGGGCAAAGGCGTCTTCCAGCGTGATCGTCGGCGAGTAATTCCCGCTGGCGTTGGACGGGCGATAGGACCCGGTGGTGATCTGGCTGTTGTCGATCGTGTCGTCAGGCCGCCAGCCCTTCTCCAGCGCGGCGAGATAGACGAACAGTTTGAAGGTCGAACCCGGCTGGCGGCGGGCCTGGGTCGCGCGGTTGAACGGCGACTTCTCGTAATCCTTGCCGCCGATCATCGCGACCACTTCGCCGTTCGGGCGCATCGCGACCAGCGCGACCTGCGCCTTGCCCAGCGCCGCGCGATTGATCGCGTTGCGCGCGGCCGCCTGCAGGCGGGAATCGAGCGTCGTGGTGATCGTCTGGCGGGAATAGCCGACCTCGCTCAGCCGGCGCGCCTGCGGCAGCGCCCAGTCGGCGAAATAGGTGCCGGTCGGAAGATCGTCGCCCGCCTCGCGCACATCGACATGGGGCGTGGGCATGCGGTCGATCTCGGCCTGCGTGAGATAGCCGGTCTCGACCATCGTCTGCAGCACCACCCGCATGCGCTTCTCGGCCGCCTGCGGATGCTGGGTCGGCGCGTAGGCCGAAGGGGCCTTGAGCATTCCCGCCAGCATCGCCGCCTGCTCGGGCCGCAATTTCTCCGGCTGGCGGTAGAAATAATGCATCGAGGCGGCGCGCAAACCGTAGCAATTGTCACCGAAATAGGCGTTGGAGAGATAGCGTTCGAGGATCTGGTCCTTCGTCAGCCATGCCTCCAGCCACAGCGCGATCAGCGCCTCGCGCGCCTTGCGGCCGAGGTTCTGCTCGGGCGTGAGGAAGGTGAACTTGGCGAGCTGCTGCGTGATCGTGCTGCCGCCCTGCGTCTTGCCGCGGGTGATGTTGCTCCACACCGCGCGCGCGATCCCGCGCGGATCGATCCCCCAGTGGCTGTAGAACCGCCGGTCCTCGATCGCGATGAACGCATCGACCACGTGCGGCGGCAACTTTTTCACCTCGACCGGCGCGGCCACCACCGCCCCGTTGCGCGCGATCGGCGTGCCGTCCGCGGCGAGCAAGGTGATCTCCGGCGGCGCGATCGGCTGGAGCGATTTCGAAAGCGGCGCGGTGACCAGCAGCCAGCCGACAATCAGGATGAACAGGAACAAGAACGCCGCGATGCCCCGGCTGATCCACCAGCCACGGGTGTGCTTCTTCGGCGCGGGCGGAAGCGGCAGGGTCTCGCCTGCAACCGCGAACGGCGGATAGAGATGCGGGTGCTGCGGAGGTGTCGGCGGGAAGTCGCTTTCGTCCTGTGCGTCGCGCTCATAAAGCGGCGAGAGCCAGGCTTCCTCGTCATGGATATGCCGCTGCGGCTCGGGCTCGAGCTCCGGCTTGGTCCTGCCGAACAGCCTGCTGAAAAGACCCGGTCGATCCGACATCGTCGCCATGGGCTACTGTGTTAGCGGAATAAGACAGGGGTGGCGAGAGATTTCCACGATGCCCCACTCCCGTCATGCTGAACTTGTTTCAGCATCCATCGTGCCTGAAGGCTCGACCTGCGCCAAACGAGAAATGGACCTCGAACCAAGTTCAGGGTGACGGTTTGGAAAAACCGCAGGCTTACCCCTTGCCGACCACGCTCTCGGGCAGATCCACTCCGAACACCCGCTGGTAGTATTCCGCCACCAGCATCCGTTCGGCCTCGTCGCATTTGTTGAGGAACGTCAGGCGGAAGGCGAAGCCGACGTCTTTGAAGATGCCGGTGTTCTGCGCCCAGGTAATCACGGTGCGCGGGCTCATCACAGTCGAGATGTCGCCGTTGATGAAGCCCTGGCGGGTGAGATCGGCGACGCGGATCATCTTGGCGACGGTCGCCTTGTCGGTTTCCGGGCTCTTGGCCGAGACGATCGCGACTTCGGTTTCCTCGGGGAGATAGTTCAGCCCGACGACGATGTTCCAGCGGTCCATCTGGCCCTGGTTGATCGCCTGCGTACCGTGATAGAGCCCGCTGGTATCGCCCAGGCCGACCGTGTTGGCGGTCGCGAACAGGCGGAAATAGGGGTTCGGGCGGATCACGCGGTTCTGGTCGAGCAGGGTCAGCTTGCCCTCGGTCTCGAGCACGCGCTGGATCACGAACATCACGTCCGGGCGGCCCGCGTCGTATTCGTCGAACACCAGCGCCACCGGGTGCTGCAGCGCCCACGGCAGCAGGCCTTCGCGGAATTCGGTGACCTGCAGCCCGTCGCGCAGCACGATCGCGTCACGCCCGATCAGGTCGATGCGGCTGATATGCGCATCGAGGTTGATGCGGATGCACGGCCAGTTGAGGCGCGCGGCAACCTGTTCGATATGGGTCGACTTGCCGGTGCCGTGATAACCCTGGACCATTACGCGGCGGTTGTGGGCAAAGCCCGCGAGGATCGCCAGCGTGGTGTCAGGATCGAACACATAGGAACCGTCGAGATCGGGCACGCGCTCGTCCGCCTCGCTGAAAGCGGGGACCTGCATGTCGATATCGATCCCGAACAATTCGCGCACGCTGACGGTCTTGTCGGGCGCCGCAAGGCGCGTCGTGCCGCCGGGCTGTTCGGAGTGCTTGTTGGTCATCTCGTTCATCGCGCCGTTCGACTAGACGGGCAGCAAGGCCGCTGCAACATACAATCCCGATAGAAGACGCAGAAACGTTGGCCGAACAAACCACGCGGAGGGCATGATCTTTACGGCTCCCCTGTCGCCCTTCGTCCCCAAGGCAGGTGCCCCGCTGGCCGATCGACCCGAAGCGCCATCCCTAGCTCGCCAACTGGCATGCGCGGGTCGGCGAGCGCCCGGCGTGGCAACTGGCGGCCGAACAGGAAGCGGCGGATCTTCGCGTCCTTGGGCAGCTAGCCGATCTTCTGTGGGAGCGAGAAGGCCGCGAATACCTTCTTTGCCAGTTCCACGTCCCCCGTCACCCGCAAGTCCCCTTCAGCCTCCAGCGCGGTCAGCGGCTGCCGGCCATAGACTAGCCGAAGGAATGCCAGCGGCTTCGCGATCCAGACCGTGAAATCCGGCGCGGCATCGCCGTCCTGGGTTCGAGCCAATACCAGTTCTCCGTCCGCGAGGCGGGCGGAGAAGTGATCTTCGCCGATCTCGAAACGCATGGTGGCCGACAAGGCCCGCGCCGCGCCCGGATCCATCGTGGTGCGCAAATTCAGCATCAGCGCGACCGGCGAGAGCCACAGAGTCGGATCGTGCCGCGGCGAACGCAACGCCCAGCGGCTCAACTCGATGATCGCGGGCTCGGCATGGCGGCCCCATTCGGTCAGCTCGTAGATCTGCACGGCCGCGGGCGGTGCCAACCGCCGCCGGGTCAATACTTCCGCGGCTTCCAGCCGAACCAGCCGCTCGGTCAGCACCTTCGCGCTGATCGCGGGCAAAGCGCGGCGCAGGTCGGAGAAACGGCGTCCGCCAAGCAGCAATTCGCGGATGATCAGGATCGACCAGCGCTCGCCCACCAGCTCCATCGCGAAGGCGGTACCGCAAGCGTCGCCATACCACCGGCCGTGCGCCTCATCGGACGGTGCGTTGTCGGAGGTGGTTTCATTTTGTAACTTCACAGTTGCTTTTAGTAACTCGAAAGGGGATGAACTGGCAAGCGCGATTCGATGGAGAGGATAGCCGCATGCCCAGGATGATTTTCGTGAACCTTCCGGTGACGGATCTGTCGCGATCCATCGCCTTCTATGAAGCGATCGGTTTCACCAAGAACCCGCAGTTCAGCAACGAGGTGGCCGCCAGCATGGTGTGGTCGGGCACGATCTACGTCATGCTGCTGACGCATGATTTCTGGAAGACGTTCACCACCAAACAAATCCCCGACGCGCATGTGTCGGCTCAGGTCGCGCTATGCGTGACCTTCGACAGCCGCGCCGAAGTGGATGCGATTACCGAAAGCGCGGGCCGGGCCGGTGGTAAAGCGGATTCCAGCCCACCGCAGGACCACGGCTTCATGTTCCAGCGCAGCTTCGAGGATCCGGACGGCCACCAGTGGGAACCGGTATGGATGGATCCGGCGGTTGCCGGCGGCGAGCAACCGGTCGAGCATATCTCGGCGTAACCGCAATTCTCGGGGGAGGACCACGATGTCAGACAAGATAATGGCCCGCACCGGATGGGCACTAACCGGCCTGTTCGCGCTGTTCATGGCCGGCGCCTCGATCGCGCCCAAGCTGCTCGGGATGCCGGTGGCGGAGCAGACGCTCACTGGCCTCGGCTGGCCTGGCCATTACGTGCTGATGATCGGCCTGTTCGAACTGGCCTTCACCCTGCTCTATCTGATCCCGCGCACCAGCGTGCTCGGCGCGGTGCTGATGACCGCGCTGCTCGGCGGCGCGATGGCGACCCATATCCGCGTCGGCAGCCCGCTGTTCAGCCATGTGCTGTTCGGCATCTACCTCGCGCTGTTCATGTGGGGCGGGCTGTGGCTGCGCTCCCCTGCCCTGCGCGCGGTATTCCCGTTCAAGACCAGGGAGTGATCCGCAAGCGGCCACCGAAGAGAGAAGGAGCCTGACCGATGTATATCCAGGGATTCGTGATTCCCGTGCCTGAGGGAAACAAGGACGCCTACCGCGAGGTCGCGCAGAAATTCACCGACATCATGAAGAACCACGGCATGATCGAGGTCGTCGAGGCCTGGGAAGCAGGCGTGCCCGACGGCGAGCACACCGATTTCCGCAAGGCTGTGGCGATCGAAGCCGGGGAGAAGGTCGTGTTCTCGTGGGTCGTGTGGCCCGACAAGGCGACCTGCGACGCCGCGCATGCCTCGATGATGGCTGGCGAAATGGCCGAGGAAATGGCTGCGTCGGCGCCGTTCGACGGCAAGCGCATGATCTTCGGCGGGTTCGAGCCCATCGTGTCGTGGAGGAAGTGATGGCTGGAGCACCGATCTGGTTCGAATTGATGACGCCCGACGTTGCGGCGGCCATCCCCTTCTACAAGGCTGTCGGCGGCTGGCAGATCCAGACCGAGGGTATTTTGATGCCCAACGGCACCGAATACCGCATGATTGCACGCTCGGACGGCGGGAATCTCGGCGGTCTGCTCAAGCTCACCGAAGGCATGATCGCGGGCGGCGCGGCGCCGGGCTGGCTCGCCTATTTCCATGTCGAGGATGTCGAAGCTTCCGTCACCAAAGCGCAGGAACTCGGCGCGACCGTCCATATGCCCCCGACCGCGATGAGCGCCGGGACGATGGCGATGATCGCCGACCCGCAGGGCGCGCCGTTCTACCTGATGAAGCCGACCCCACCTCCGGGCCAGCCCGACGCGAAGAGCGATGTGTTCGATGGGAAGAAGGCGGGCCATTGCCGCTGGATGCAGCTCGACACCACCGACGCCCCGGCCGCCAACGAATTCTACAAGGCGCTGTTCGGCTGGAATACCGAACGCACCATGCCGATGGGCGAACATGGCGACTACCGTTTCATTGAGAACGACGGCATGCCGATCGGCGCCTTCAACCCGATGATCGCGCCCGGCCAGCAGCCCGCATGGCAACTCTATCTCGGCGTCGAAGACATCGAGCGGGCACGCGGTGCGGTGCTTGCCCAGGGCGGCGCCGTTACCCGCGATGTGCACGAAGTGCCGGGCGGCGATTGGATTTTCATGGGCAAAGACCCCTCCGGCGCGGGGATCGCCTTCGTCGGTTCCAAAGGAGCAGGATGATGGGTAACAAGGCAGCGATCTGCATCTGGTACGAGAGCGGCGCGGAAGACGCCGCGAAATTCTACGCCGCGACCTTTCCGGGCAGTTCGGTCGGTGCCGCGCATAGGGCGCCGGGTGACAATCCCAGCACCAGCGAAGGCGCGGTGCTGACGGTCGAGTTCACCGTCTGCGGGATTCCGTGCCTCGGCCTCAACGGCGGCCCGCACTTCAAGCAGAGCGAGGCGTTCTCGTTCCAGGTCTATACCGACGACCAGGAAGAGACCGACCGGCTGTGGAACGCCGTCGTCGGCAATGGCGGCGAGGAAAGCCAATGCGGCTGGTGCAAGGACAAATGGGGCGTCTCGTGGCAGATCACCCCACGCGCGCTGATGGCGGCGATGTCCAACCCCGACAAGGCCGCTTCGAAGCGCGCCTTCGACGCGATGATGACGATGAAGAAGATCGACATCGCCGCAATCGAAGCCGCTCTGGAGGGCTGATTCGATGGCCGATCGGCAGGAGATCAGTTGCGACTGCGGGGCGGTCGAACTGGAGCTGGAAGGCAGGCCGTTTGGCGTGATCGAATGCCTGTGCGCGAGTTGCCGCGAGGCGGGCGCGCGGATCGAGAGCCTGCCCGGTGCTCCGCCCGCGCTGGGCGAATGGGGCGCCAGCCGCTTCGTGCTCTACCGCAAGGACCGCGTCGCCTGCCGCAAAGGCGCCGAGCATGTCCGCGCGCATCGCCTGACGCCGGACTCGCCGACGCGGCGGCTGGTCGCCACCTGCTGCAATTCGGCGATGCTGCTCGATTTCACCAAGGGTCACTGGGCCAGCCTCTATGCGCCGCGCTGGCCGGACGCAGGGCGCCCCAAGGCCGAAATGCGGATTCAGACCGGCAGCCTGCCCGACCCGTCGGTCCTGCCCGGCGACATGCCGAACTATCGCGGGTTCGGCTGGCGCTTTCCGCTGCGGATGCTTGGCGCTTTCGCGGCGATGGGCTTTCGCAGCCCCGACCTGCCGTTCGGCGAACAGCCGCTCGAACTTCCGGCTGAGGGTGCCGTACGTTGAAACCCACGATCACCGCTTTCACGGCTTCGCCCGACCGCGGCCAGGGCCTCGCGCGCGACACGCGGGTGCGCTGGGCGCTGGAGGAAGCCGGTCGATCCTACGACGTCCGGCTGGTTTCCTTCGCGGAGATGAAGCAGGCGCCGCATCTGGCGCTCAGCCCGTTCGGGCAAATCCCGACTTACGAGGAAGAGGGCGATCTCGGCCTGTTCGAAACCGGCGCGATCGTGTTCCATATCGCGGAGAACCATGCGGAACTCCTGCCCGGCGATCCCGCCGCCCGGGCCCGCGCGATCGCCTGGATGTTCGCCGCGGTCAACACGATCGAGCCGCCGATCATGGAACTCGGAATGGCTAAATTCGCGGAGGGCGACAGGCCTTGGACCGAGGAACGTCTGCCGCTGATCCATGACCGCATCCGCACCCGGCTCAGGCAACTCGCGGCACGGTTGGGCGATGCCGAATGGCTCGACGGCGGGTTCAGCGCCGGCGATCTGATGATGGTTTCGGTGCTGTTGCGGCTGAGGCCCGCCGGTATTCTGGACGAGTTTCCGAGCCTCGCGGCCTATGTCGCCAGGGGCGAGGCACGGCCGGCCTATAAACGCGCTTTCGCCGCGCAACTGGCGGTTTTCGAAGCATCGCAGGGAGGAAACTGATGCTGGCACTCTATGGACACAAGTTCTCGTCCTACACGTGGAAGGGGCTGATCCCACTCTACGCGGCCGGCGCCGAATTCGAGTTTCGCGACGTCGCGCCCGATCATCCGGACAACGGCGCTTTCGTTGCCGCGGTGCATCCGGCGGGCAAGTTCCCGGTGCTGGTCGATGGCGACGCGGTGGTGTTCGAGGCGACTTCGATCGTGGAGCATCTCGCCCTGACCTATCCCGGCCTCATCCCCGCCGATCCCGCCGAGGCCGCGGTGATCCGGATGCTCGACCGCGTGTTCGACAATTACGTGATGCACAACATGAACCGCGTCGTCGTCGCCCATATCGTGGGCGGCGGGAACCCCGATCCGGCCGAAGTGGAAGGCGGCAAGGAAGGCCTGCGCCGCGCCTATGCCTGGCTCGAGGACTGGCTGGCGCAGAACAGCCTTCCGCCGCACGTCTCGCTGGTCACCTGCGCCGCGGCGCCTTCGCTGTTCTATGCCGACTGGGTCGAGCGCATTCCCGAAGGGAGCCGCCTCGCCGCGCTGCGCGCCGAACTGCTCGCGCTCCCGCCCGTGGTGCGCTGCGTGGAGGATGCCCGTCCCTTCCGCGGATATTTTCCACCCGGCGCGCCGGCCAGAGACTGACTGCGCGAGTGATTTTGAGAGGAGCCTGACACATGGCCGAGAACCACGAACTGACCGTCACCGAATATATCGAAGCCGCGCCCGACAAGGTGTGGGATATCCTCGCCAACCGGCAGGCGGAATGGTGGTGCCCCACGCCGTGGCGCGTCGAGATCGATCATCAGGACCGCAAAGCCGGCGGGCGCTGCGCAATGACGATGTACGGCCCGAACGGCGAAGTAATGCCCAACGAAGGGGTCTATCTCGAATATACCGAGGGCAAGCGCTACGTCGTGACCGATGCTTTCTCGCTTGCCGATGGCGAGTATACGCCGACCGGCCCGTTCATGCTCGGCATCTGGGAAATCGCGCCCGAGCGCAGCGGCACCCGCTTCACCGGCCGCGCCCGCCACTGGACCGCCGAGGCGAAGGAGGGCCACGAAAAGATGGGCTTCCTCGAAGGCTGGGGCCTGGTCGCGAAGCAACTCAAGGCGCTATGCGAAGGGGAAGCCTGATGGCCGAATACACCTTCTTCACCAATCCGATGTCGCGCGGGCAGATCGGCCGCTGGGCGCTGCACGAGGCGGCCGCCGAGTACGAGCAGGTGCTGACCGACTGGGGCTCCAAGCCCGCCGCGCTGCTCGCCGCCAATCCGCTCGGCAAGGTGCCGACGATCATCCACCACACGCCTTCCGGCGACCGGGTGGTGTCCGAGGCGGCCGCGATCTGCGCCTATCTCGCGCAGGGCGATCTCGCCCCGCGCGAGGACGAGCGGGCCGATTATTACCGCTGGCTGTTCTTTGCCGCCGGGCCGATCGAACAGGGCGTGACCGCGCGCAGCTTCGGTTTCGAACCGAAGGAGCCGCGCCAGAAGATGGCAGTTGGCTTCGGTGATATCGATGTCGCGCTCGGCATGCTGGAAGCGCATCTTGCCGATCGCGAATGGGTCTGCGGCGATCGCTTCACGATGGCCGACGTCTATGTCGGCAGCCAGGTCGACTGGGGGCTGACGTTCGGCACCTTCCCCAAGACCGACGCCTTCGCCGCCTATGCCGAACGCTGCCACGGGCGCGCGGCCTACCAGGCGGGTAAGGCGATCGACGACGCGTTGATCGCGGAGACGCAGAAGCAAGGCTGACGCCGCTCCGCTCCGTCCCCTGTGTCAAGATCATGACATCGGAGGACCCCCATGAACCGTTTCCTGCTCTCGCTCGCGCTCGGCGCCGCCGCCGTCTCGACCCCGGCCCTCGCCGGCGATTTCGACGGCCCCTACATCGGCGCGCAGGCCGGCGTCGCGCTGCTGCATGTCGAGGGCGATATATTGACCGGCCCGGTCGATAAGACCTCGACCACCGGCTACGGGGCGGCGGTGCTCGGCTACCGGCTCGACGCGGGCGGCGTGGTGCTCGGGATCGAGGGCGATGCCGGGACCCATGTCGACGGCGGCGATGCGCGCTACGGCGTCTCGGCGATCGCCGGCCTTCCGATCGGATCGCGCAGCCTGGTCTACGGCCGGGTCGGCTATGTCTGGCACGACGGCCTGCCGGCCGATGTCGGCAAGGGCGTGACCGTCGGCGGCGGGTTCGAGACGAAGCTGACCGGGCCGGTCAACGTCCGGCTCGACTACAAATATCTCGCCCTCGGCAAAACCGACATTCCGGACAACACGCTCAGCTACACCGGCCACGAAGTGACTGCGGGCGTCGTGATCGGGTTCTAGGTGAAGGCGGGCGACTTGCGCAGCAGCTGATAGGCCTCGACCACCCGGCCGAGCTTGTCCTCGTGGCTGCGGTCGCCGCCGTTGCGGTCGGGGTGGTACTTGCGGACGAGCTGCGAGTAGCGCTTGCGCAGGCTCGCCCGATCGGTTTCGCCGCTCAGCCCCATCGCATTGAGCGCCTCGCGCTCGCGCGGATCGAAGCGGGCAAAGGCGGGATCGGCCGTGTGGGCCTGAGCCGCGCGGCGGCGGATATTGGCGGCGCGCGCGCCGATCGCGTCGAGCGGATCGTCGAAATCGGCCCAGCGCGGACCGGCGCCGATCCCGCCGTCGGGCCGGAAGACCTGGCTTTCGCGCCGCCAGCCGAACACCGGGTGCTGCGCTTCGAGGATCTCGTCCGCGCTCATCCCCTTGAACCAGTCGTAGCCCGAATTGAACTCGCGCACATGGTCGAGGCAGAACCAGCGGCTGTCGCCCGGCCCGTCGAAACCGGACGTGCGGGTGCCCGGCGCGCGGAACTCGCCCGCCTCGCCGCAACCATCCGCTTCGCATCGCCGGCCGGTGTTTGCGACCCGTCCCTGAAATCTGTCGTGCTTCACGCCTTTAGAATGGGAAATCATCGCCTATAAGGGAAGCCCCTAAAAGGAGAATCCGACACCATGGCAGGCCCGCTTCAACGCGAAATGGAGGAGTTGCTGCAGCACGCCTTCATCCCCTCGCGCCTCGCCGTGATGAATGATTCCGCCAAGCATCACGG
The DNA here is from genome assembly GCA_029202985.1 of Candidatus Andeanibacterium colombiense. Taxonomy (GTDB): domain Bacteria; phylum Pseudomonadota; class Alphaproteobacteria; order Sphingomonadales; family Sphingomonadaceae; genus Andeanibacterium; species Andeanibacterium colombiense. Next base: position 1,018,325 of record CP119316.1, read on the forward strand.
CCATTCAGGCGACGATGGCAGCGGCGAATCGCATTTCAGCATCGTGATCGAGAGCGCCGCCTTTACCGGCAAGTCGCGCGTCGAACGCCAGCGCATGGTCAACCGCGCGCTCGGCGACATTCCGGGCGACCGGGTTCATGCATTGGCGATCAAAGCCACGGCGCCGGGAGAGTAAAGTGACCAACATCCTTCAGACGATCACGCCGGTCACCCACGACCTCGGCCAGTTCCAGGTCCGTCGCGCACTCCCCGCGCGCGAGCGGACGATGGTCGGGCCGTTCATCTTCGTCGACCAGTTCGGGCCCGCCCAGCTCGATATCGGCGCGGCGATGGATGTGCGCCCGCATCCGCATATCGGCCTCTCGACCGTCACCTGGCTGTTCGAGGGCGCGATCGACCACCGCGACAGCCTCGGCAGCTTCGCGACGATCCGTCCAGGGCAGGTCAATCTGATGACCGCCGGCAGCGGGATCGTCCATTCGGAGCGCAGCCCGCAGGCCGAACGCGATGCCGGGCCCAGGCTCTACGGGATGCAAACCTGGCTCGCGCTGCCAGACGGCAAGGAGGAGATCGACCCGGCGTTCGAGGCGGTGACCGACCTGCCGCTGCTGGAAGACCAGTGCGTGACCGCGCGGGTGATCATGGGCGAATTGTGGGGATTGAAGGCCAAGACCACCGCCTATGCCGAGACGATCTACGCCGAAATCCTCCTCGGGCCGAGCGGCGCGATCCCGATCGAGGCCGATGCGGACGAGCGTGCGGTGATGCTCGTCGGCGGCGAAGCGAGCCTCGACGGGCGCGCGCTCACGCTGTACGAACTGATCGTGCTGCGGCCCGGCGTCGAGATGGTGCTTTCCTCGGAGCGCGGCGGGCGCGTGATGCTGATGGGCGGTGAAGCCTTCCCGACACGGCGCCATGCCTATTGGAACTTCGTCGGGTCGAGCCGCGAACGGATCGAACAGGCGAAGCAGGACTGGATCGCCGGCCGCTTCCCGCTGGTTCCGGGCGATGAGGAAGAGTTCATCCCGTTCCCCGACAAACCCAAGACGGTCAGCTATCCGTGAACGAGGAACTGCGCCCGGTCCGGCTCGCCAACGGGCTCGACCTCGCGGTGTGGGACAGTGGGCCGAAGGATGCGCCGGTCCTGGTGTTCCTCCACGGCTTCCCGGAATCGCATCGCAGCTGGCGCCACCAGATCCGGCATTTCAACCAGACCTACCGCTGCATCGCGCCCGACCAGCGCGGCTACGGCCAGTCGTCGAAGCCGCAGGATGTCCTGAGCTACACCGCCGACCGGCTGATCGGCGACATCTTCCAGCTCGCCGATGCGCTCGGGATCGGGCACTTCACCATCGTCGGCCACGACTGGGGTGGCGCGATTGCGTGGCCGCTCGCGATGTTCGGGCAGGCCAGCGGCCGCGTGACCCGCGCGGTGATCGCCAATGCGCCGCATGCCGCGCTGTTCCAGAAGCTGCTGTGGCTCGACCCGGTCCAGCGCAAGGCGAGCCAGTACATGCGCGCGTTCCGCGATCCGGCGAACGACCCGCTGGTGCGCGAGCATGGGCTTGGCGCGCTACTGATGACAGCGCTGAACTGGAAACAGTCGCCCGCGCTGGAACCGGAAGAGCGGGATTTCATGCTCGCCGCGTGGCAGGACCGCGAGGCCGCCTTCGGCATGCTCAACTGGTACCGCGCGAGCGCGATCGAGGTGCCAAACGAGGATGCGCCTTACGAACTCCCCCAAGACTGGGCACCAGTGCCGCTGCCCAAACTGACGATTCCGGTGCTGGTGATCTGGGCGCTCGACGATCTCGCGCTCCCGCCCGCCAATATCGAAGGGCTGGACGAGCAGGTGGAAGACCTGACTCTGGTGACGATCCCGGGCTCCGGCCACTTCGTGCAATGGGAGAAACCGGCCGAGGTGATCGCCGCGATGGAGGATTTTCTCGACCGGACCCAAGATGCCGGCTGAGCGCCGCACATTGCTGCGCGACTTGTCGCACGGCCATGCGGCGGTCAGCTATCTCGAACTGTTCCTCGACCTCGTTTACGTCTTTGCGATCACCCAGATGTCGCATTTCCTGATCGAGCACCTGAGCCCGCTCGGTGCGCTGCAGGCGCTGATCCTGTTCCTCGCGGTGTGGTGGGCGTGGATCTACACCACCTGGGCAACCAACTGGCTCGATCCCGAACGCGGGCCCGTACGCTTTATCATCGGCGGGGTGATGATCGGCAGCCTGCTCATGTCGAGTTCGCTGCCCTATGCTTTCGAACAGGGCGGGATCGTGTTCGCACTCGCCTATAGTGGCATCCAGGTCCTGAGGACCGCGTTCACCGCCTGGGCGATGCGCCGCGACGACAAGGTCAATTCGCACAATCTGGCGCGGGCGACGGTTTATTTCCTTCTCGCCGGGGCGCTATGGATCGCCGGCGCCCTCGATCCCCAACCGCTTCCCCGCATGGCGCTGTGGGTGATCGCACTCGGCATCGAATTCTCCGGCCCGGCGAGCGGCTTCTGGGTTCCATGGGTCGGCCGTGCGAAAACCGGCGATTGGCAGATTTCCGGCGCGCACATGGCCGAGCGCTGCGCCCTGTTCATCATCATCGCGCTCGGCGAAGGGATCATCGTCACCGGCAGCCAGTTCGCCAAGGTCGAGCCCGACCGGGCGATTCTGCTCGCATTGTTCACCGCCTTCACGGGATCCTTTGCATTGTGGTGGGTCTATTTCGATCTCGGCGCGCGGATCGGCGCCGAGAATATCGAGCATCATGCCGATCCGGGCAAAATTGCGCGCGATGCCTTCACTTATTGGCATATCCCGATCGTTGCCGGGATCGTGGTGCTGGCGGTGGTCGACGAGCAGACCCTTGCTCATCCGCTGGCGACGGCGCATCTCGATTTCGTGCTGACCCTGCTGGGCGGAAGCCTGCTGTTCCTTGGCGGCACGATGGTGTTCAAGCGGATCAGCAACGGCAATCCGTGGTTCCCGTCATCCCATGTCTACGGGCTATGGGGCACCGGCGGGGTCGCGCTGTGGGGCTGGCTCGCCCATCCCTCGCACCTGGCGCTGGCGAATATACAGACGCTGGTGTTCGTCGGAGTGGCGGTGTGGGAATGGCGCAGCTTCCACGGCGGCTGGATCGATACGATCGAGCGCTATGGCGGGCCGGCTGGGCGCTTGCTCAAGCGGCGTGCGGACCATATCCGGGATTCGCGGCTGGCGAAGCAAGAGAAGGACTAACCGACCCACTCCACCCAGGCGCCGTGCGGGTGCGCCTGGGTCAGCTGGGTCCATCCGGCGCCGCCGCCCGGCCAGTATTTCACCGTCAGCTCATGGGCGAAGGTCTGACGATTGGTTTCGAGCCGCACCCAGGCGAGCGGGCGTTCGGCAGTCGCGCCCTCTCCGGCCCGTTCCATCGCCGCAGTGATCGCATCGCGGGTGGCGGGCGGGAGATATTGCCACATCACCGAATGGTAGAGCACCCGCGTGACGCCCTCCGCCTGCGGCCGCTTTACCAGTTCGGCGACGAATTCCCCGGCATCCTGCCGAACCAAATCTGGCCGCTGCTCGCCCGCCAGCCGGATCGCCGCGTCGATCCGCTGCATCCGCTCCTTTGCATCGGCCCAGACATAGGCCTTGAGCCGCAAGGCCTGCGCCGGATCGGACAGATCGACCGGCGCGATGTCGCTTCCACGGATCGAGACGATCTCGATTTCACCTTCGGGTGGCGGAGAGCCGCGCCATTCCGGCGCGATGGTCATCGGCGAATCCTCGGGGCCCACCCTCACCCCGCCGAGGTCGTAGAAATAGCGCTCCATCATGGTGTTGACGCCGGCGCTGGCGCCGATCTCGTACAGCTCGAACTTCGGACCGGGCCGCTGCGACAGCCACAGCAGCCCCGCCATGATGCTGGCCGAGCGGCCCGCCTCATTGGTCTGCGGCGGCCCGTCTAGCCAAGGCGAGAGCCGCGCGTCGAAACGTTCGACCAACCCGACCACGATCGCATCGACCGCCTCCTGATCGGTCAGTTCGCCGGCATACACCGGCGCCAGTTCGGGCGCGTCGCCCGTGAGGAACAAATGATGGATTCCGCCCGCGATCCGGAGCGGCATCGCCGCTTCCAGCGTCAGCCCTTCCCACCCGCGAATGCGGCGGCCGACATCGGTCTCGGTCTTCATGATCGCCCGCTCCGCGCGCACGATCCGCCCGGTACAGGGCGCCCCGGCCCGGTCGGCGTGATCGGCCTGCCACTGGATCGCTGCATCGACCTCCGGAATCGCCATCACCCCGGTCTTCCCGGTCTCATCCGCCATTATCGTTGCCCTTTCCGGCCGCCTTCCTTAAGGCGCCCGCCATGTCGCAAGCGCTTACCTTCGCCGTGCCCAAAGGCCGGATCCTCGACGAGGCCCTGCCGGTAATGGCGCGCGCCGGCGTCGTGCCCGAAGCCGGCTTCCACGACAAGGACAACCGCGCGCTGAGCTTCGCCTGTGAAGACAGCGACATGCGGATCATCCGCGTGCGTGCCTTCGACGTCGCAACCTTCGTCGCCCACGGGGCGGCGCAGGCCGGGATCGTCGGCTCCGACGTGGTCGAGGAATTCGACTATCCGGAGCTTTACGCACCGGTCGATCTCGACATCGGCCATTGCCGCCTCTCGGTCGCCGAACCCAAGGATTCCGGGCTCGAACCGCTGGGCAAGATCAGCCATCTGCGGATCGCGACCAAATACCCGGGGCTCACCCGCCGCTATTTCGAACGCCAGGGCATCCAGGCCGAATGCGTGAAGCTCAACGGTGCGATGGAACTCGCGCCCAGCCTCGGCCTGTCGCAGCGGATCGTCGATCTGGTCTCGACCGGGCGAACCCTGGCCGAGAACGGCCTCGTCGAAACCACCGTGCTGATGCCGGTCTCGGCCCGGCTGATCGTGAACCGCGCGGCGATGAAGACCGACCCGCGCGTCGCGGCATTGGTCGAAGCGTTCCGGGCGCAGAGCTGATGCAGCGGCTCAGCAGCTCCGATCCCGATTTCGCGAAGAAATTCGCCCGCCTGGTCGAAGACCGGCGCGAAACCGACGTCGACGTGACCCAGGCGGTCTCGACCATCCTCGGCGAAATCCGCGCGCGGGGCGACGATGCGCTGGCCGAATTCACGATGCGCTACGACGATTTCGCGTTGCCCCAGGGCGAATGGCGGATCGATCCGGCGCGCTGCAAGGCGGCGTTCGACGCACTCGAACCCGATCTGCGCGATGCGCTGACCCTCGCGGCCGACCGCATCCGCTCGTATCACGAAGCCCAGCTCCCCAAGAACCGCGACTATACCGACGAGGTCGGCATCCGCCTCGGCGCGCGGTGGGGAGCGGTCGATGCGGCCGGGCTCTACGTTCCGGGCGGGCGCGCTTCCTATCCTTCGTCGCTGCTGATGAACGCGATCCCGGCCAAGGTCGCCGGCGTGAAGCGCCTGACAATCTGCACCCCGACGCCCAAGGGCGCTATCAACGAGCTGGTGCTCGCGGCCGCGCATCTCGCGGGCGTGGACGAAATCTGGCCGATCGGCGGTGCACAGGCGATCGGCGCTCTGGCCTATGGCACCGGGCGGATCGAACCGGTCGACGTGGTGACCGGCCCCGGTAACGCCTATGTCGCGGAGGCCAAGCGCCAGCTCTACGGCGTGGTCGGGATCGACATGGTCGCGGGCCCCAGCGAGATTCTGGTGATCGCAGACGGCCAGAACGATCCCGACTGGATCGCCGCCGACCTGCTCAGCCAGGCCGAGCACGATCCCGCCGCGCAATCGATCCTGATCACCGACGATGCGGGTTTCGCCGACCAGGTGAGCGATCGGATCGACGTTCAGCTTGCGATGCTCGAAACGAACCGGACCGCGCGTGCCAGCTGGGACCAGTACGGACTGATCGTGGTGGTGAGCGATCTCGCCAGCGAAGCCCCGCCGCTCGCCAATGCGCTGGCCGCCGAGCACATCGAGTTGGCGATCGACAACCCCGAGAAGATGTTCCAGCAGATCCGCCATGCCGGCAGCGTGTTCCTCGGGCGGATGACCCCCGAGGCGATCGGCGATTACGTCGCGGGTCCGAACCATGTCCTCCCGACCGGGCGCCGCGCGCGCTTTTCGTCCGGCCTTTCGGTGCTAGACTTCATGAAGCGCACCAGCTTCATCGCGATCGACGAGCAGGGCCTGCAGGCGATCGGTCCCGCCGCGGTGCGCCTTGCCGAAATGGAAGGCCTGCCCGCCCATGCAAAATCAGTTCAATTGAGGCTCAAATGAGCGGTCGCTCCAAATCCCGTTCCTCCGCGCGGCTTTCCGCGGTGCAGGCGCTGTACCAGCACGACATGGAAGGCACGCCTGCCGCGCGCCTGATCGACGAATTCCACCAGCACCGCCTGGGCCGCGAAATCGACGACGAGGGCGAAATGGCCGATGCCGAGATCGCGTTCTTCGACGACATCGTGCGGGGAGCGATCGCCCGCCGCGAGGAAATCGACGCGATCATCGAGGCCCGCCTGTCCGCAGGCTGGAATCTGAAGCGCCTCGACAAGACAATGCTCCAGATCCTGCGCGCCGGGACCTATGAGCTGCTGGCCCGCCCCGATGTGCCGCTTGGCAGCGCGATCAGCGAATATGTCGACGTAGCCCATGCGTTCTTCGACCGCCCGGAGGCGAATTTCGTCAATGGGGTGCTCGATGCGGTGGCGAAAGCGGTGCGCAGCTGAGCCGCCGCGCGAAAAGACAACCCTCATCCAAGCTGCGGTAGCCTGCTGGCGCGGCAACCTGCGCTATCCTTCTCCCGTCAACGGGAGAAGAAATTGTGCGCTCCTTCTTCTCCCGTTGACGGGAGAAGGATACGAAGACTTGGTCCTCAGGACCTAGTCGGAGTTGGATGAGGGTTGGTCTTCGCAATCTTTCGGAGGAAAAATGAGCGAAAGTTCCTTCATCGAAAGCCTCAGGGCGCTCGCCACCAGCCCCGCCGCGCGCGGGTTGGAGGACGATGCGGCGGTGCTCGACATTGGCGGCAAGCCGCTGGTGGTTACGCATGACATGCTGGTCGAGGGGGTTCACTTCCTGCCCGGCGCCGACATGGCCGATGTCGCGTGGAAGCTGGTTGCGACCAATCTTTCCGACCTTGCGGCCAAGGGCGCCAAACCGCTCGGCGTGATTCTCGGCTTCATGCTCGGGCCGGAGGAACAACGGTTCCTTGCCGGGTTGAGCGAGGTGCTTGCGCGCTACGACGTGCCGTTGCTCGGCGGCGACACCACTTCTGGCGGCCCGCCGCGGGCCTTCGGGATGACCGCGCTGGGCAGCGCCACTTTCGATCCAGTACCGTCGCGCGCCGGAGCCGAGCCGAGCGACGCGATCTACCTTTGCGGCTCGGTCGGGGCGGCGATGGTCGGGTTCGAGGCCTTGCGAGACGGGAACGGTGGCGACAGCGCAGCCTTCCGCCGCCCTGTTCCGCTGCTGGAGGAAGGACAAGCGCTCGCCCCGTTCGTCACCGCGATGATGGATGTTTCGGACGGCGTGCTGCTCGATGCCGCGCGGATGGCGCGCGCGAGCGACGTAACACTGGCGATCGACAGCGCCGCGGTGTCGATCGCAGCGCCCGAGGCGCGACGCCACGACGTCTTGCGCTGGGGCGACGATTACGCCCTGCTGTTCACCGCTCCATCAGGCACGGCCCTGCCCGTACCCGCGCAGCGGATCGGCACGGTCGCGGCCGCATCAGCCGCGCCGATCCTGCTCGACGGCATGCCGCTGAACGAAGCCGACGGCCTGGGTTACCAGCATGGCGAATCTTACAATGAGAAATAACCGGAGAGGTTAAATCAGATTCGCGTCGTGTAGGAAAGTGGTTTTTAGTGGGCGCTCACATCCACGCCCTGGCGCCCGAGAACGTCCTTCAGCGCATGAAAAGCCTCGCGCTGGCGGTGGTTCGGAATCCCCGGATAAAGGTGATGGATCAAATGATATTCCATCGCCATCGACGCCCAGTAGCCGAGCCGCGCCTTGAAGATGCGGGTGTTATCGTAACGCCCCATCTGCTGCGGATGGTGCGGAGCCCAGCTGAGCCAGTAACGGATCCATGACAGACCGACCTGGCGCGGCAGCCACCACAGCAGCGCGACCTCGATCGCATAGCCGCTCCATGCCATGCCGAAGAAAGTGCCGAACATTACCAGCTGAAGCAACGTGGTCTGCATCACCGCGCGGCGCGAGGCCGGCGTGTCCATGTCAGCCATCATGCGCTTGTAGCGCATCACCGAGCCTTCGACGCCGGGCTGGCGGTTCCACCAGGTCTTGAGGATCGCCTGCCACCAGTTGGGTGCGCCGTCGGTGTAATCCGGATCGCGCTCCGCATCGTTGGTGTATTTATGGTGCTCCATGTGAGTGAGCCGCGCGACGCCGAAACCGAGCGCGATCGGAATGGTCGACAGGTGACCGGTCAGCTCGTTCGCCCAGTAATGCTTGTGCCCGCGCGGATAGATGTTCGAATGCATCGCCTCGTGGCTCGGGATGAAGCCATAAGCCGCGCAGAAGGTCGCGAAGACGCAGCCGAGCGCCAGCCCGACCGGCCCGAGCAAGCCCATCACCGCGAGCGGAAACAGGCTGACCCAGACAAGGAAGCAGCCGACCGTCAGCGCCGCATAGACCCACATCCGCCCGGTGTGGAATTGCATCGCAATGTCCCGCTCTTCCTTGCGGAGCGAGCGGCGGGCTTCCTTATCGAGTTCGTCGTCCGCCAGCAGCGGGAGCGCCAGCGCATCGCCGCCCGGAGCGTCGAGCATCTCGCGTAGCAGCGCATCATCTTCCCTCAGCGGCCCGTCCGTCACAACCAGCGCCCCTTGATGTTGGCATAGAGCCCCCAAGCCCCGCCGAATGCCAAGCCGAAGGCAATCGGACTGAGGCCAAACGGCCTTGGAATTCCCGACAGCCGCATCAACTGCGCGGTCAACGGCGCGATGAAACCAATGCCGAACAGGAACGGCATCACGGCGAACAATTTGCGGATCGCTTCGGTCATGGAAGTTAATCTATTATAAACCAGCGTGAGGCGCAAGATTCCTCGGTTTCTGCGTAGTTTATATGACAAGCCTGCGCCGCATCGGGACTGTCGGGCGGCCGTGCCGCCAAATGCGCCATTACGGGGCGAGGCGTGCAGGGCTTTTGCGCTTGCTTCGCCGGGCACGGCCCATTAGCCCTTCAGCAAAACGCGGCTCGGAGGCATTTCGATGCCTACCGGTCCGATCCTTTGAGAGGGGGATAATCTGTGAGCCTGGTAGAGATTTCGATCGCTTTAGGATTGCTGGCCATCGTCTATGGCTTCGTGACCAGCCGCCAAGTGCTGGGCGCAAGCCCCGGCAACGAGAAAATGCAGGAGATCGCCGCGGCGATCCAGGAAGGCGCACAGGCCTATCTGAAGCGCCAATACACCACCATCGCCATCGTCGGCGTGATCGTAGCCGCTATCGTCGCCTGGGCGCTGGGCACCGTCTCCGCCGCCGGTTTCGTGATCGGCGCGGTGCTGTCGGGCGTTGCCGGGTTCATCGGAATGAATATCTCGGTGCGCGCGAACGTGCGGACCGCGGCGGCTGCCCAGAAGGGCCTCCAGGCCGGGCTGACGCTGGCGTTCCGCGCTGGCGCGATCACCGGCATGCTGGTTGCGGGCCTCGCGCTGCTCGCGATCGCGGTGTTCTATTGGTACCTCACCGGGCCGGCCGGTTACACGGTCGGCGGGCCGGACCGCACCGTGGTCGAGGCGCTGACCGCCCTGGCCTTCGGCGCTTCGCTGATCTCGATCTTCGCGCGTCTCGGCGGCGGGATCTTCACCAAGGCGGCCGATGTCGGCGCCGACCTCGTCGGCAAGGTCGAGGCCGGGATCCCCGAAGACGATCCACGCAACCCGGCGGTGATTGCGGACAATGTCGGCGACAATGTCGGCGACTGCGCGGGCATGGCGGCCGATCTGTTCGAGACCTATGTCGTGACCGTCGGCGCTACGATGGTGATGATCGCGCTGCTGCTGAAGACCGCGCCCAACCTCGGCGCGCTGATGGCTCTGCCCCTGCTGATCGGCGGCGTGTGCATCGTCACCTCGATCATCGGGACCTATTTCGTCCGCCTCGGCAAATCGAACAACGTGATGGGCGCGATGTACAAGGGCTTCCTGGTCACCGCGATCCTGTCGATCCCGGCGATCTGGTTCGCGATGCACCATGCGCTGGGCAACATGGAGACGATGACCGCCTACCAGGCGTTCGGCAACGACTACGCCTTCAGCGGGCGCACCTTGTTCTACGCCGGCCTCGTCGGCCTGCTGCTGACCGGGCTGATCATCTGGATCACCGAGTATTACACCGGCACCAACTTCCGCCCGGTGCGCTCGATCGCGAAGGCTTCGGAGACCGGCCACGGCACCAACGTGATCCAGGGCCTCGCGATCAGCATGGAAGCCACCGCCCTGCCGGCACTGGCGATCGTCGTCAGCATGATCGTGACCTACCAGCTTGCCGGTCCGCTCGGGATCGCCTTCGGCGCGACCGCGATGCTGGCGCTGGCCGGCATGGTCGTCGCGCTCGACGCCTATGGCCCGGTCACAGACAATGCCGGCGGGATCGCCGAAATGGCCGGACTGGACGACAGTGTGCGCGAGAAGACCGATTTGCTGGACGCGGTCGGCAACACGACCAAGGCGGTGACCAAGGGCTATGCGATCGGATCGGCCGGCCTTGCCGCGCTGGTGCTGTTCGCCGCCTACACCACCGACCTGCGCGAGTTCTTCCCCAACCTGCAGGTGAACTTCAGCCTCGAGAACCCCTATGTGATCGTCGGGCTGCTGCTCGGCGCCTTGCTGCCCTACCTGTTCGGCTCGATGGGGATGACCGCCGTCGGCCGCGCGGCGGGCGACGTGGTCAAGGACGTGCGCGACCAGTTCGCGAACGATCCCGGCATCATGGCAGGCACTTCGAAGCCGAACTACGCGCGCACGGTCGATCTGGTGACCAAGGCCGCGATCAAGGAGATGATCGTGCCCTCGCTGCTGCCGGTGCTGGCCCCGATCGCGGTGTTCTTCGTGATCCGCCTGGTTGCCGGGGCCGATAACGGCTTCGCCGCGCTCGGCGCGCTGCTGCTCGGCGTGATCGTCGGCGGGCTGTTCCTGGCGATCTCGATGACCGCCGGCGGCGGCGCGTGGGACAATGCCAAGAAATACATCGAAGACGGTCACCACGGCGGCAAGGGCAGCGAAGCCCACAAGGCCGCTGTGACCGGCGACACGGTCGGCGATCCCTACAAGGACACCGCCGGCCCGGCCGTGAACCCGATGATCAAGATCACCAACATCGTCGCGCTCCTGCTGCTCTCGGCGCTCGCAGGCTGATTGCTTTCTCTTCGAGAGGGACTGAAAGGCCCCGCCCGGTAACACACCGGGCGGGGCCTTTCCCTTTCCGGGACAGGCCCGACGCGCCGCTCCCCACTTAACATTTCCTTCGCCATAGCCGGCTAGACCGACCATCCAAGCGGCAGCCGACGCCGCCTTTCGAGGGTTAACGCGCTTGGCGAGCGAACCGCTTCACTTGCAGGATAGTGCCCGGCCCGCCGCGGCGGCGCCCATCCGCGCGCCCGCGATCCACGCGGTGGCGCGCGACTGGCTCGAACTTGCCGGGGCGGAGGCGGTGACCCGCTGGGATGCCCTGGCGCAATGGGCCAGCACGCCCAATCCGTTCTTCGAAAGCTGGTACCTGCTCCCTGCGCTGGAGGCCTTCGATCCGGCCGGCCGGGTGACGCTGCTGTGCGTCGAGGCTGACGGCGAACTTGCCGGGCTGCTGCCGCTGTCGCTCGAAAACCGCTATTACCACCATCCGCTGCCGCAATGGTCGAGCTGGATGCACGGCAATTGCTTTCTCGGCGCGCCGCTGGTCGCGCGCGGGCTGGAAAAGGAATTCTGGCGCGCGGTGCTCGGCTGGGCCGATGCCCATGCCGGCAAGGCGCTGTTCCTCCACCTTGCGCAAATGCCGCTCGACGGCCCGCTCGACGAAGCGCTCGCCGCGGTGCTGGCCGAACAAAAGCGCCCCGCCGCGCTGGTCCATCGCGAGGAGCGCGCCCTGCTGCGCTCCGACCTCACGCCCGAGGCCTATCTCCAAGCCGCGCTGTCGCCGAAGAAGCGCAAGGAACTGCGCCGCCAGTACAACCGGCTGGCCGAGGAAGGCACGTTGCGGTTCGAACGCCGCCGCGATGCCGAGGCGATCACCGCCTGGACCGAGGCCTTCCTGAATCTGGAAGCCTCGGGCTGGAAGGGCAAGACCGGCCACGCGATGGCGAACGACCGCGAGACCACCGCGCTGTTCATCGCCGCGCTCGAAGGCGCGGCCGAACGTGGGCGGCTGGAACGGCTGATGCTGACACTCGACGGCGCGCCGATCGCGATGCTGGCGAATTTCCTCACCGCGCCCGCGGCCTTCTCGTTCAAGACCGCGTTCGACGAACGATATGCCCGCTTTTCGCCCGGCGTGCTGCTCCAGCGCGAGAACCTCGCTCTGCTGGACCGCGCCGGCTTCGATTATTGCGACAGCTGCGCCAGCGCCGACCATCCGATGATCGACCACGTGTGGCGCGAACGCCGCGCGATCGGGCGCTATTCGATCGGCATCGGCGGCCCGCTGCGCCGTGCCGCGTTCCGCGCGCTTTCCTGGGCCGAGGCCCGGACCCAATCCCCCGCCCCATCGAATGGCTGACAGGACCGACTCATGAGCATCGAAACCAACCCGCCGGCCAAGGGCGAAGCGATCGACCTGCTGACCCCGGAATCGCGCGCGCGCTTTGCGGCGAGCTATCCGGAAGTGCCGCATAAGCTGCAGCACAACCTCCACCGACATCCGCTGCTCGAATTCGACCGGCTGGCGCAGCTGGCGGAGGCGCTGCCCCGGGAGTCGGTCGAATACAATCTTGCCGATCTGCCGATCGCGGTCGACGGCAAGCCCGACCGTCCGGACATGACCATCGGCGAGATGATCCGCCAGATCGGCACCGCCGGAAGCTGGTGCGTGCTGCAAAACATCGAGCAGGATCCCGAATATGCGCAGCTGCTCAACGATCTGCTCGACGACGTGATGCCGCAGGTCGAAGCCAAGACCGGCAAGATGATGCACCGCGTCGGCTTCATTTTCGTCACTTCGCCCGGCGGCGTGACCCCCGCCCATTTCGATCCCGAGCACAATATCCTGCTCCAGATCCGCGGCTCCAAGGTAATGACGCAGTTCCCGGTGACCGAAACGGTCTACGCGAAGGACGAGGCGCACGAGGGCTATCACACCGGCGGCCCGCGCGAAGTACCCTGGAACGAGCGGCTGGAGACCGATGGCGTCGAACTGCCGCTGACGCCGGGCGAAGGCCTGTTCGTGCCGGTGATGGCGCCGCACTTCGTCAGGAACGGACCGGAACCCTCGATCTCGCTGTCGATCACCTGGCGTTCCGACTGGAGCTACGAAGAGGCCGACGCCCGCGCGTTCAACAGCCTGCTGCGCCGGATGGGGCTCAAGCCGAAGGCGCCGGGCCGGTGGCCCAAGCGCAACAGGGCCAAGGCAATCGGCTGGCGAATTTATCGGAAATTTGCCAAGTCGAATTGACTCCCGCGTGAGCCGGCCCAAATGGTCGCAAATGGCAACCAGCGCAGCCCCCACGCCCGAAGCCCTTGTCGCCGATCTGGTGCTGTTGCTGGACCTTGAGCCGCGCGGCAGCGACCGCTTCGTCGGCCGGCGCAAGAAAGGCGGCAGCGGCCGCGTGTTCGGCGGGCAGGCAATCGCGCAGGCCCTCGGCGCCGCCGAACGCACGGTCGACGAAGACCGCCATTGCCATTCGCTGCATTGCTACTTCCTGCGCGGCGGGAGCGAGGATTACGAAATCGACTTCAAGGTCGAGCGCGATTTCGACGGCGGCAGCTTCTCGAACCGCCGGGTGGTGGCGAGCCAGCAGGGCCAGCCGATCCTCAACCTCACCGCCTCGTTCCAGACCGCGCAGCCGGGGCTGGAGCACCAGCACCCGGTGATGCCCGCCGTTCCCGGCCCGGACGAGCTCAAGTCGGATGCGATCCTGCGCCGCGAGCTTTCCGAACTGCTGCCCAACCATTACCGGGATCGGCTGCTCACACCCTGGCCGATCGACACCCGGCCGGTCGAGCCGCGCGACTGGATGGAGCCGCGCAAGAGCGAGCCGGTGACCCATAGCTGGTTCCGCACCGTGGCCGAGCTGCCCGACGATCCGCGCGTCCACCGCGCGGTGCTGGCCTATGCCAGCGACATGCATTTGCTCTCCACCAGCACCCGCCCGCACGGGGTCAACTGGTATCGGGGCGAGGTCAAGGCGGCGAGCCTCGACCACGCGATCTGGTTCCACGAACCGTTCCGCGCCGACGAATGGCTGCTGGCGGTGACCGACAGCCCCTGGGCCGGCGGCTCGCGCGGCTTCAACCGCGGGCAGATCTTCTCCGCCGACGGCCGCCTGGTTGCCAGCACCGCGCAGGAAGGCCTGATCCGCCGGGTCGAACCCGGGGCCTGAGCGCTTGAAACACGCGAAGCTGCTGCTTCTGCCACTGTTCGCAATCGCGTTGATGGCCGAGGAAGTTCCCGCCGATATTCATGACGGCGGCCTGTGCATCGGGCTCGGCTGGCTAACCCTCGCTCCCGGCGAGCAGGCAACCGTCAGCGAAGGGCCTGACTTCGCGGTGTTCTATTTCTCAAAGCCGGGCGAACCGCTGTACGGCTGGGGCGTCTATGGCGGCAGCGCGCCGCAGGTCAGCGGCAACGGACCGGTGCTGTTCGAGCGTGACGGGATCACGGTGACCCGCTCCGGCTTCACCGGCGTGTTCCGCGGCTATGTCGCGAAGGGTTCGCCCAATTCGGTGAACCATTTCTTCGGCTCGGTGTTCGACGATAAGCCCGAGGACAAGGCAGTGTTCGACCGGATCGATTTCGGCGAGAACGGCAAGGCGCTCTGCCGCAAGGGCCGCGGCTGACTGCTTAGGCCAGCGTGACGATCCCGTTGCGCTTTTCCACCGCGAAGCGCTGCAGGATCGACGGGCGATAGTCGGGCTTGAGCGCGGTATCGATCACAATGAAGCTGGCGGTTCCCCGTTCGCGGGTGAGTTCGAGCCGAACGTAGCCCTGGTGGGTTCCGTCGGTCCACAGCACTTCCGGATTGTGTTCGGCCAGGGCGCCGCTGATCCGCGACGCAGCCTCCGCACCGTAGCCTAACAAATTGCCGGGCGAGGAAATTCCCGCAGTGCCCAGTTCGACACCGGCCGGTCTGCCGCTGCCATCTGCGAGCTGGTTCGCCCAGAATGCATGGCTGTCGCCCGAGAGGAAGATCAGGTCGCCCGCCCCGGCATCGCGGCTGAGCGCGTAGAACCGCTCGCGCGCCCAGGCATAGCCGTCCCAAGCGTCGGGCATCGAAGGCAGGTTCCATTTGCCCTGCCATGCCAGCGACGACCCATGCTCGTCGGGGCCCGCCGGCAATCCGAGTTCGGAAACATCCGGAACCCGGATGCGCGCGATGACGATCTGGTTGCCGATCAGCCGCCACGGCTGGCCTGCGGCAACCGAAGCCTTGAGACTGGCCGAGAGATCGCTTTCGAGCTCGGGCGAAATCAGCGCACGACCCGGCGCGCCGACGGCATCGTCGACCAGACGGGTTACCTCCTTGCGGTCACTCGTGACGAAATCGGCGTAATCGACCTGCCGCGCCCGCGCGGTGTGGCGCGTTTCGAGCGTGCAGAGCGTGGCAAGATCGCCGAAGCTGTAGCTGCGCCAGAACTGCATCCGGCTGCGGCCCTTCACGCTGAGCCATTCGGGCTCGCGCACCGGCATATATTCGAAATAGGCCCGGATCGAATTGGCGCGGCGCACCGTCCAGTCGCCTTCGGTTTCCGGCTGGTGGTGTTGCGCGCCGCCGGTCCAGGGATTGTTCGCGCTCTCGTGATCGTCCCAGCAGGCGAGCAGCGTATGCGCCGCATGCATCGCCTGCGATCCGCCGTCGGTCTTGTATTGCGCGTGGCGGGTCCGGTAGTCGGAGAGGCTGACGATCTCGTTCGCCGGCTCGTGCAGCCGGCCGATTTGCGAGCCGATTTCGGTGCCCCAACCGTCGGCGCCATATTCGTAGATATAGTCGCCGATGTGGAGCACGAAATCTACGCCCGGGTCGCGCGCGATCGCATCGTATGAATTGAAGAAGCCGAACGGATAGTTGGAGCAGGAAGCGAGCGCGATGCCGAGCTTCTCGGTGCGGCCGACCGGCAATGTCCGTGCGCGGCCGGTGGGCGAGACCGCTTCGCCGAGGCGGAAGCGGTAGTACAAGGTTTCGCCGGGTTCGAGCCCGTCCGCCAGCAGCTTCACCGTATAGTCGCGCTCCGGGCCGGTGGCGACGGTGCCGCAGCGGAGGATCGAGCGGAACTGCGGATCGCGCGACAGCTCCCACGCGACGTCCACCTGCTCGCCGGTCGCGGTGACGCGTGTCCACAGCACCACGCCATGCGCGTCGGGATCGCCGCTCGCGACCCCGTGGCGGAACACCGGCCCGGCCTCGGCACCATAGGCGGGCGCGCGCCACGGCAGCACCGCCAGCGCCGCCGAACCTGCGAGGCCGGCCAGGGTGGTGCGGCGGGAAACCGGGAGGTGCGGGGCGCCAGGGGCTTGCGGGGCGGTCGGCATACCGCCGTCTTTCTGTCCTGACATTGCGCAACCCTGCCACGGCCAGATTGCAACTTTGTGGAAGCCGCCGCCCACGGCGCGAAATCTCGCAGCCGCCACTTGCGATATTTTTGTATATATAGCATGCTATATCCTGTCAGATATAGCTGATCGTAACAACGCGACGGCGATCCAATGAGGGAACCCACCAAATGAAACTCCGCCTGCTGGCTTCGGCCTGCCTGCTCACGTACCTGCCCGCCGTCGCCCATGCCGAAGATGCGGCGTCGGAAACCGCCGACAACGCCTTCACCCTCGGCCAGATCGTCGTCACCAGCGACCGTGTGCCCGCGAGCGAAGTGACGATCGGCAGCAACACGCTCGACCAGAAGGCGATGGAAGCCTTCCAGACCACCGCGCTTGACGATGCGGTGAACATGATCCCGGGCGTGGTCGCTTCGAACAGCGGCGGCTCGCGCAACGAACGCCTGATCTTCGTGCGCGGTTTCGACCGGTTCCAGGTGCCGCTTTCGATCGACGGCATCCGGGTCTATCTTCCGGCCGACAACCGGCTCGACTTCGGGCGCTTTCTGACCCCCGACATCGCCGAAGTCCAGGTTGCCAAGGGCTATGCCTCGGTGCTCGACGGCCCCGGCGGCATGGGCGGCGAGATCAACCTCGTGACCCGCAAGCCGACCCAGACGATCGAAGCCGAAGCCCGCGGCACGCTCGAACTGGATCGCAGCCTCGACTATGCGGCCTACACCGTGTTCGGCCTGCTCGGCACCAGGCAGGACCAGTGGTATGCGCAGGCGAGCTTCGCCCGGTCCTATCGCGATCACTGGAAGCTGCCCGCCAGCTTCACCCCGACCGTGAACGAAGACGGCGGCGACCGCGGATTCTCCGACACTGCCGACTGGCGCGTCAACGCCAAGATCGGCTGGACTCCGAACGCGACCGACGAATATTCGGTCAGCTACACCCGTCAGGAAGGTTCGAAGGAAGCGCCGATCCATTTGACCTCGACCGTCAATTCGGTGCGCCGTTACTGGACCTGGCCGGAATGGAACATCGAGAGCCTGTATTTCCTCTCGTCGACCGCTCTCTCCGACGCGCTGACGCTCAAAACGCGGGCGTACAAGAGCAACTACTACAACATGCTCCGCAGCTTCGACAGCGCGGCCGAGAACACGCAGACCACCCCGCGCTCGTTCGACAGCCCCTATAGCGACACCGCCGCCGGCGGCTCTGCCGAGCTCGACTTCAAGGCCGGCGAGCGCGACCGGCTGAGCCTCGCGGTGCATTACCGCCGCGACGAGCACAATGAGAAGCAGCTTTCCCAGCCCGACCTGCCGGCTTCGACCTACGAGCCGAACCAGGAGAGCCTCGAGAACAACTACAGCGTCGCGCTGGAGAACCAGTTCGACATCTCCGGCAGCCTCAAGTTCACCCTTGGGGCAAGCTACGACTGGCGCGACCTGGTCAAGGCAGAAGAATACAACTCCACCACCAAGCTGATCTACAGCTTCCCGCTGAAGGACGCGCATGGCTGGAACGCACAGGGCCGGCTCGACTGGACCGGCGCCGACGGTACCAGCGCCTATGCCAGCATCTCGTCGCGCATCCGCTTCCCGACCCTGTTCGAGCGCTTCAGCAGTCAGTTCGGCACCGCCGATCCGAACCCCGAGCTGGAACCCGAACGCGCGACCAATTTCGAGGTCGGCGGTGCGAAGCAGTTCGGCCTGGTGCGCGCCAGCGGCGCGGTGTTCTACAGCCTGCTCCACAATGCGCTGGTCTCGATCCGCACGGCCGGCAACCTCAACCGGCGCGAGAACATCGGCTCGGCCGATTACTACGGCGCCGAGATCGCGCTCGACGCGCAGCTCACCCCGTCTCTCTCGGCCGGGGTCAACTTCAGCTACACCCACCGCAGCTTCGATGTGGGCGATGCGCCGATCGGCGGCTTCATCCGCGAATTCCGCCTGACCGACGTGCCCGCGCACAAGGGCATGGCCTGGATCCAGTGGGAGCCGGTCAAGCGCTTCACGATCATGCCGAGCGCCGAGTTCACCTCCGACCGCATGACCGTGGATCCGGCCACCGCCAACAACGACGCGCCGAACTACTACAAGCTCGATGGTTACGTGAACGTCGCGCTGCGCGCCGATTACCGGATCACCGAGCGGATCAAGTTCGGCGTCGGCGTGAAGAATCTGTTCGACGAATATTACGAGCTGACGGACGGCTTCCCCGAGCCGGGCCGCAGCTTCTTCGCCACGGTGCAGGCGAAGTACTGAGCGAAACAGACCGGGGTGCTGGCAAAAGTTTCCGCCCCCATGTCACATCTGGGGTCTGCGCCTCGTCAAGCGACTGTATCCACCGAAAGGAACAGTCATGAACACGCGCCCCAACCCCTTCGCTTCCGCCCCGCAGACGATGCAGCGGTTCCTCGCGTTCTCCGAGGAGGTCGCGAAAAGCGGCCTCGAGTCGAGCCTGCTCGAGCTGGTCAAGATCCGCGCCTCGCAGATCAACGGCTGTGCCAATTGCCTCAACATGCACACCGCCGAGGCGCGCAAGGCCGGCGAGACCGAGCAGCGCCTGCACTTGCTCGCCGCATGGCACGAAGCCCCCTGCTACAGCGAACGCGAGCGTGCGGCCCTCGGCTGGACCGAACATCTGACGCTGGTCGCGAAGAAGCGCGCGCCGGACGAGGCCTATGCCGCGCTTGACGCGCAGTTCACGAAGGAGGAGCAGGTCAAGCTGACCATGGCGATCATCGTGATCAACGGCTGGAACCGCATCGCAGTGGGCTTCGACATGTACGACAAGAGCTTCGGCTGGTGAATGGAGCGGGCCCCGACCCGGCCTTCGAGGCGCAGCGGCCGATGCTGCTGCGCGTCGCCTACCGCATGCTCGGCTCGATGAGCGATGCCGAGGATGTGCTGCAGGATGCGTGGCTGCGCTGGGCCGCCGATGACCGCAGCGAAGTCCGCTCGCCCGGCGCGTTCCTGCGCCGGATGGTCACTCGCCTGTGCCTCGACCAGCTCGGCTCCGCCCGCGCCCGGCACGAGGACTACGCCGGGCCGTGGCTGCCCGAGCCCGAGATCGAGACCGAGCCGGCCGACGATGTGACCCTGCCGCTGATGCTCGCGCTCGAACGCCTGTCCCCGCTCGAACGCGCTGCCTTCCTGCTTCACGACGTATTCGGCGAGAGCTTCGAGGAAATCGCCCAGTCGCTCGGTCGCGATGCGGCCGCGTGCCGCCAGCTCGCGAGCCGCGCGCGGCGCAACGTCCAGGCCGAACGCACGCGCTTCCCGGTGGAGCAGGGCGACGGGCGCCGGCTCGCGGAAGCCTTCTTCGAAGCCTCCCGCAGCGGCGACCTCTCGGCGCTCGGCGCGTTGCTGGCGCAGGACGTTACCTTCTATGCCGACGGCGGGGGCAAGCGCACCGCGGTCGCCCGCATCCTGCGCGGCAGCGACGAGGTGATTCGGGCCCAGGCCGCGATCACCCGTCTCGCCAGCCGCTTCGGCACGTCGCAACTGCTGCAATATGCCTTCGTCAACGGCCTCCCCGGCTTCGTCACCCGCGAGGCCGACGGTGAACTCCAGACCACCGCGCTGCTGCTCGAGGAAGGCCGGATCAAGGCGATCTACGTGATGCGCAACCCTGACAAACTGGAGCGGCTGAAGGCGAGGCTGCATTAGCCTCCCCGATGCGACAATTATACGACAGCCTGTTTATGTGCGCGAGAAGGACGCATTCGATGCCGGCCGCGCTCCGGGCGCGATCCATGTTCCGCGCGGACAGCTGGAATTGCGGGTGAACGACATGCTGCCCGATCCTTCGGTCGAAATCCTCACCGTCTGCGAATTCGGCAAGGTCTCGACCCTCGCCGCCGCGACCTTGCGCGAACTTGGCTTCCTCCGCGCGACCGCGCTCGACGGGGGGATGGCCGCATGGCGCGAGGCGAGGCGAACAGTCGAGAGCTAGGCCTTCTCCGGCCGCGCCGCGCGCGCCTCGGTCACCACCGCATCCATTGGAATGTCCCACGCTTGCGGATGGATCGTCGGGATTGCCTGCAGTTCATAGCCGACCCCGAGCAGACGCGGACGATGCGGCAGCAAGGCGGCCAATGTCCGGTCGAAGAAGCCGCCGCCATAGCCGAGCCGGTACCCCCCCGGATCGAAGCCCACCACCGGCGCGATGGTCACGTCCGGCACCACCACTTCCGCGTCCTTTGACGGGATCGGGATATTCCACACCCCGCGCTCGATCGGGTCGCCCGCCTGCCACACGCGGAATTCGAGCGGTTGGCCCTTCGCGATCACCACCGGCAGCGCGGTGCGCGCACCGCGTTTGGCCAGCCGCGCAAGCAGCGGCCTCAGATCCTGCTCGGCCCGGAACGGCCAGTACCCGCTCACCACCAGTCCTGAAGGATCGCCGATAAGCTGTTCGAGGCGTTCGGAAATCCGCGCGTCCATTTGCGCGCGCTCGACCGCGCGCAGCGCCATCCGCGCGGCGATGATCCGCTCGCGCTCCGCCTTGCGCCAGGCCTTCAGGTCCAACAGCCGGGAATAGGCTGGATCGACCTCCGCCAGCGAACAGGGCGGCGATGCAAACCCACGCTCTTCTTCACTCATCGGACCCTCCAGGCCCAAGCCGTCACCCGCTTGGGTGGTAGAAATCGTAGACCGCCTGCGCGACCTGCCCGCTGACCCCCGGCGCGCGCTGGAGATCGTCGAGGCTGGCCGCGCGGACCTTTCCAGCGGTTCCGAAGTGGAGCAGCAAGGCGCGTTTTCTTGCCGGGCCGATACCGGGTATTTCGTCCAGCGGACTGGCGGTGATCGCGCGGCTGCGCTTCGCCCGGTGCGCGCCGATCGCGAAGCGGTGGACCTCGTCGCGCAAATTCTGGAGGTAGAACAGCAGCGGCGAATTGACCGGCAGCATCTTCTCGCGCCCGTCGGGAAAATGGAACACCTCACGCCCTTCGCGTCCGTGGTGCGGACCCTTGGCGATCGCGATCAACGGCACGTCCTCGATCCCGAGTTCTTCCAGCGTATCGCGGACCGAAGACATCTGCCCCTTGCCGCCGTCGAGCAGCACCAGATCGGGCCAGCTATCGCCATCGCGGTCGGGGTCTTCCTCCAGCACGCGCGAAAAGCGCCGCGCCATCACTTCGCGCATCATCCCGTAGTCGTCGTCGGTCTGCGCGCTCTTGATGTTGAACTTGCGGTACTGGTTCTTGAGGAAGCCTTCCGCCCCCGCGACCACCATCGCCCCGACCGCCTTGGTCCCCGAGATATGGCTGTTATCGTAAACCTCGATCCGCTCGGGCGGCTCGGGCAGTTCGAGGAACTCGGCCAGCTCGCGCAGGATCTTCGCCTTGCTGCCGCTTTCGGCCAGCCGCCGATCAAGCGCCTCGACCGCATTGCGCGATGCCTGGTCGATCAGCCGCCGCCGGTCGCCGCGCTGGGGCACCGAGATCTCGACCTTGTGCCCGGCAAGCTCGCACAAGGCTTCGGACAGCAGCTCGCCCTCGGCCAGCTCACGGTCGACCAGTACCAGCCGCGGCGGTGGGACTTCCTCGTAGAATTGCGCGAGCACCCCGGTCAGCACCGCCTCTTCGGACAGATCCTCGGTATGGGCGGGGAAGAACGCGCGGTGGCCCCAGTTCTGCCCGCCGCGGATGAAGAACGCCTGCACCGCCATGTGCCCGCCCTTGGCGGCGATCGCGAACACGTCCGCCTCGCCCACCCCGGCCGCGTTGATCGCCTGACTGCCCTGGATCGCGGTCGCCGCGCGCAGCCGGTCGCGCAGCATCGCCGCGGTCTCGAAATCGAGCGCCGCAGCCGCGCGCTCCATCTGGGTCGCGATCTCCTGCTGCACCGCGGTCGATTTGCCGCCGAGGAAATCCTGCGTCTGCCGCACCAGTTCGCCGTAGCCGGCAGTGTCGATCCGCCCGACGCAGGGGGCCGAGCAGCGCTTGATCTGGTAGAGCAGGCACGGCCGGTCGCGCCGGCTGAAAAAGCTGTCGGTGCAGGATCTTAGCAGGAACAGTTTCTGCAGCGCGTTGATCGTGGTGTTGACCGATCCGGCGCTGGCGAACGGCCCGTAATAATTGCCCTTCGCCTTGCGCGCGCCGCGGTGCTTGGTGATCCGGGGGAAATCGTGATCGGCACGCAGCAGGATGAAGGGGAAGCTTTTGTCGTCGCGCAGATTGATGTTGTAGGCCGGGCGGAAGCGCTTGATCAGCTGGGTTTCCAGCAGCAGCGCTTCGGCCTCGGAGTTCGTCGTGACGATCTCCATGCCGCGGGTCTGGCTGACCATGCGTCGCAGCCGGTTGGTGAGGTTGGCGACCTGGGTGTAGTTCGCGACCCGGTTCTTCAACGCCCGCGCCTTGCCGACATACAGCACATCGCCTCGTGCATCGAGCATGCGGTAGACGCCGGGCTTGGGCTTGAGGGTCTTCACCACATTCCGGATCGCCGCGATCCCGGCGTCGAGATCGGGCGTGCTGCCGCGCACCGTGTAGGCCGCGCGCTCCTCGTTGAAGCGCTCTGGGCCTTTGGGATGCGATGGAGTGCCGGCGGGGGTTCGGGACATGGGGGGGAGATAATGCCTGAGCGCGCGGTTCTCAAACGCGCTCGGGGAATAATCCGCCGTCGTGATCGAACCCGACCGTCATTGCGAGGGACGAGGTCCCGCGGCAATCCAGGGCGTCATATCCTTACGCTCCGGATTGCTTCGTCGCTTCGCTCCTCGCAATGACGGGGCTTAGAACATCTTCCGGAATTCGATCTCCAGCGCCCGGCCTTCCGGATCGACCAGCCCGGGCTGGTAGCGCAGCGGAACGTCGCCGTTCTCGTCGGTGATCTTGCGGATCGAGTTGAAGATATTGGTCACGCCGAAGCTGACGCGGGTGCCCTTGAGGAACGGCACCTTCTGGACCAGCTTGGTCTGCTGGCCGAGATCCGCGAACAGGCGCAGGTCCAGCGTGGCGAGGCTGCCGAAGTGCAGGTCGGTGCTGCCCGGCAGGCCGGAGCCGTTGATGTCGCTCGAGCCGGAATAGTTCGCCGAATAGCGCAGGCCGAGCCCGCGGTAGAACAGCCCGCCCTGGAGCTGGGCCGAATGACGCACCACGCCGCCGCCCGAAAGCCCGTCGCCGTCGAGCTGGTCGAGCACCGGCAGGCCCTCGGCAATCAGCACCTGGTTCTCGAGTTCGAGCGTGTAGTTCAGGCTGAGGAACCAGCGCCCGCGTCCGTCGCCGCCGCCCGGCCCGCCGCCGAAGCCGCCCCGGCCGCCGCCGGGGCCACCCGGCGGGGGACCGCCCGCACCGGGACCGCCCGGCGGAGGACCGCCGGCCAGGCCGCCGCCGGCATCGCCGCTACGACGCTCGCCATTGCCGCCAGCCGGGGCTGGGGCCGGCAGCGAACAGATGCGATCCTTGAATTCCTTCAGTCGGGTCGGGTCGATCTGACCATCGGGGCCCTTCAGTCGGTCGAGCATCTGTGGCGGCAGCCCGGAAACATCCGGCGTCCCGCCGGGAGCGCAGAGTTTCTGGCGGAATTCCTGGAACTGCTGCGGGTTGAAGAAGCCGCCGCCCTGCGCACTGCACATGCGCTGCTTGAATTCGGCCAGCTTGGCCGGATCGATCTTGCCATCCGGCCCGCGCAGCCGTTCCTGCATCCCTTCGGGCAAGGTCGAGATATCGGGCGCTTCGGCGCCATCGGCGCACAGTTTCGCGCGCATTTCCTGGAACCGCTGCGGATCGAACCCGCCGGGCCCACCCGGGCCGCCTGCTGCCGGCGCACCGGCAGGGCTCTGGCCTTGCGCCGGAGCGCCAGCCGCCGGAGCCGCGCCCGGTCCAGCGCCCTGGGCGGAGCGGATTGCGCCGAACAGGCCGAAGCCGCCGCCGCCGCCGCCCGGCTGCGCCTTGCCGAAGGCGCCTGTCAGATTGAGCCCGAAGCGCAGGCGCGAGGAATTCTCCTCGGCGAATGTTACCGGGCGCTGGTCGATCGAGACGAGCTGGCCGGTGATGGCGTCGCGCGTCACCCGGCCGGGGAACGCAGCCTCGATCGCCGGCGTCAGCAGCGGGAATGCGGCGCTGACGTCTTCCGAATGGTTGTGGAAGTAATCGATCGAGATGTTCGACCCGCTCAGGAACGGCAGGCGCCACTGAGTGCCGAAGCGGTAATCGCGCTGTTTCTGCTTGGTCAGATCCGGGTTGCCCCCGCTGATCACGTTGACCAGCACGGTTTCGCCGCGCGTAAGGTCGTAGGTCTGCACATTGGGCGTCACGGTTTCGGGCGCGTTGAGCTGGGTCAGCGTGGGCGCGGCGTCGCGCGCGAGATAGCTGCCCTGGAAGCTGAGATTGTCGGTCCAGCCCCAGCTGAAGCCGGTCGACCAGTTGGTCAGCGTGCCGAAGTCCGACAGATAATCGACCCCGGCGGTCAGGTTGAGGTTGATGTCCCCGATAAAGCCGAGCGTGCCGCCGCGTTCGGTGATCGGAACGCCGACGTTGAAGCCTGCGGTGAGATCGCCGCGAGTGAGTGTGGTCTTGCCGACCACGCTGCGGCTGTCGTCACTCTGGATGCGGTCCCAGCTATAGCCGCTGTTGAGGGTCAGCGACACATCGCCCGCCGGCATCGAGAAGGGCGACCCCATCGCGGTGAGCTTGGAGGTCGCGGAATCGTCGATCGTCTGGGCAGTGTCATAGCCGGCATCGGTGCTGTGATCGAGCACCCTGCGGCCGTTGGCGTGGCTGGCGTCGAGCGTGCCGGTGATCTGCCAGTCGCCGAGCGGCGCGTTGAGCGTGCTGCCGAGGGAGACCGTATCTGTCAGGCTGCGGCTCTTGATCGGGTCGGTCAGCAGCAGCGAATTGAGGCCGTTGAGGCTGAGGCTCTTGTCGCGCTCGTATTGGCCGTTGACCGTCAGCGAGGTGCCGTTGTCGGCCAGCTTGGTGGTCAGGGTGCCGTTGATCTGGCCGGTGGAGCTGTCGGCGACCAGCGTGCGGTAATCCGCCGGGTCGAGCGCGCCCGCGGCGGGCGGCGGAGTGGACTGAATGATCCCGCGCTCGGCCTCGGTCAGCGGGCTGACGTCTTTCCATTCGCCGTGGATGTTGATCCGGCTGGGGCCGGCGATGGTGAGATAAGTGCCCTCGAGCTGCCAGTCCGACGTGCCGCCGGCCCACGGCTGGCCGTATTCCGCCTCGACCGTCTTGCTCGAGAAATTGTCCTTCAGGATGATGTTGATGATGCGCTGGTCGGCCGAGAAGCCATATTTCTGCGCGACGGATTCGGGCAGGATTTCGACCTTCTTGATCGCTTCCGGCGGATAGGACGCCATTTCGCGGAAGCTCGACACGCGCACGCCGTTGATCAGCAGCGCCGGCATGCCGCCCGCGCCGCGCCCGCTGCCGGAGCTGGTAGAGGGGGCGAGCGCCGCGATCAGGTCGGTGATCGAGCCCGCGCCGTAGGCCGCGATGTCCGCTTCGCCCAATTCCTGCACCGGCGGCACCGGCGTATCGACCTGTCCGCGCACGTTCTGTGCGGTGACGATGATCTCGTTCGCGATATCCTCCCCGCTCTCATCCGGCGCCGCGTTGTCGGTCACGACCGGGACCTTTTCGTCCTCTGCATGCACCGGCATCGCGGCCAGCACAGCAAAGCTGGAAATGGCGGTCAACAGGGATACGCGGGTACGGGCCATCGGGATCTTTTCTTCGGGTTAGGAAATGGGGAAGCCGGCGGATATGGGGGCAGCGCCTCACACTCAAGCCGCGTTTCGTAACAAATCGTCGCGATAAGCTGAACGCACCCTGAGCCACGTCATTCGCGGCCGACCGGCCGGGTCGGCATTGCGGGCGCGCGGGCTTCCCTTTTCGGCCTTCGGGGTCTATGGCGCGCCCGGAACCGAAACAACACCCGGAAATTGACTGGTTTATGGCTAAAGAAGAACTCCTCGAAATGCGCGGCAAGGTGGTGGAACTGCTGCCCAACGCGATGTTCCGGGTCGAGCTCGAAAATGGCCATGAAGTGCTCGGCCACACCGCCGGCAAGATGCGCAAGAACCGCATCCGCGTGCTGGTCGGCGACGAAGTGCTGTGCGAGCTGACGCCCTACGATCTGACCAAGGCGCGCATCACCTACCGCTTCATGCCCGGCCGGGGCGGCCCTGGCCCGCAATAAGGCCGGCGCTTGACCGCGCCCGCGCTCATCCTCGCATCGGCCAGCCCGCGCAGGCGCGAACTCATCGCCCGGCTCGGGATCGAGCCGCTTGCGGTACGCGCCGCCGATATCGACGAGACCCCGCGGGCCGGCGAACTGCCGCGCCCTTATGCCGAGCGCATGGCGCGCGAGAAGGCCGAAGCCGCGCGGGACGATGCGACCCATGTCCTGGCCGGAGACACGGTGGTCGCACTCGGCCGACGGATTCTGCCGAAAGCCGAGGACGAAGCGACCGCCCGCCGCTGCCTAGAACTCCTCTCCGGACGGCGTCACCGCGTGTTTTCCGCCGTCGCTCTGCGCGCGCCGGATGGCTTGATCCGCGAGAAACTCAGCGAAACCATCGTGCGCTTCAAGCGCTTGAGCCAAGACGAGATCGCCGCCTACCTCGCCAGCGGCGAATGGCACGGCAAGGCTGGCGGCTATGCGATCCAGGGCACGGCCGAGGGCCTGATTTCGTGGATTTCGGGCAGCCACTCGGGTATCGTGGGCCTGCCGCTGTTCGAAACCCGCAACTTGCTCCAGGCAGCCGGTTTCTCCGTTGGCTGAGTGGCTGGTCGAGCAGGGGATCGGCGAAGAACGCGCGATCCTGGCTGAGGGCGACGAGATCCTTGCCGCAAAACTGCGCTGGCCGGGCACCCTCGCATCGGGCCAGGTGGAGGACGCGAGGCTGGTTTCACGCGTCACCGGCAGCAAGCGCGGCACTGCCCGCTTCTCCAGCGGCGAGGAAGCACTGGTTTCCGGCCTACCCCGCGACGCGAACGAGGGCGCGGCCATCCGCCTCGTCGTAACCCGCGCCGCGATCGCCGAGAGCGGCCGCACCAAGCTCGCCCATGCCCGACCGACGGACGAGGCACCCCGCACCGCGCCGTCACTTGCCGAAACTCTCGGCGCCCGGATCGTCCACCGCTTCCCGCTCGCGGACTGGGACGCGCTGCTCGGCGATGTTTTCAGCCGCGAGATCGCGTTCGACGGTGGGACGCTGCTACTGAACCCCACTCCCGCGATGATGCTGATCGACGTCGATGGTGCGCTTCCGCCGCGCCTGCTCGCCCTCGCCGCGGTTCCGGCGATCGGCGGCGCGCTGCGACAGTTCGATATTGGCGGATCGGTGGGCATCGATTTCCCGACCCTGTCCGCGAAAGACGAGCGCCGTGCGGTCGATTCCGCGCTGGAAAAAGCTCTCGACGACTGGCCGCACGAACGCACCGCGATGAACGGCTTCGGCTTCGTCCAGCTGGTCGCGCGGCTGGAAGGTCCCTCGCTGCTCCAGCGCATCGCCGCCGACCGGGCGGGTGCCGCCGCGCGCCTGCTGCTGCGCCGGGCCGAGGCGGTCGAAGAGCCGGGCACGGTGCGATTGATCTGCCACCCTGCCGTGGCCGCAAAACTGTCCGACGACTGGCTCGCGGAGCTTGCCAGGCGGACCGGGCGCACCATATCTGTCGAAACCGATCCCGCCCTCGCCCTCGAAGGCGGCTACGCCCAGGCTTTTCCCCGATGACCAGCTCCACCAAGCCCTGCCCGATCTGCCGCAAGCCGCGCAGCGAGGAGTTCACCCCTTTCTGCTCCAGCCGCTGCCGCGATCGCGACCTCGGCCACTGGCTCGCCGACGGCTACGCCATTCCCGGCCCGCCGGCAGAGCCCGAAGACATCGTGCAGGAAGACGGCTGATTCAGTCTTGCCAAGGCAGGCCCGCTTCGCCATAGGCCCGCACTCCAACCGCTCGCCGGCCCCAAAAGGGCCGTCGCCGCAGCGAAGCCCGGGTAGCTCAGTTGGTAGAGCACATGACTGAAAATCATGGTGTCGGCGGTTCGATTCCGTCCCCGGGCACCATTATCCCGCCTGACCGATCGCGCAAAATTTGTCCGCTTGCGGGCTTGTCCCACGCTATATATGGCGGGATATGGCCTCAGGTTCTCGAGGATCTTTCGATGCGCATTCTGCTTCTTGCCGCTGCTCTGACGGCGATCACCCTGCCCGGCGCCGGTGTCGCGCAGGAAGAAGCCCACATGGATCATGCCTGCCCGGCCCAAGCCGCGCCGCTCCCCGCGGCACTGGCGAGCTTTGCCGCGCGGGTTCCGCTGAGCGCGGCCAAGACCGCCGACAAGCTCGGCAAGGCCACCCTCACCTTCGGCCAGGCGGTCGACGGCGCGCTGGTTTCCGCGCCCGAGGTCAAATATCCGCTGCGCCCGGAAAAGCCCGGCGGCTCGGTCAGCTACGGCGGGTTGTTCGGCTTCACCGTCGCCGAGGCGGGGACCTACCGCGTCGCGCTCGGTTCGGGTGCGTGGATCGATGTGTTGAAGGACGGCAGGGCGATCGGATCAAGTGCCCATGGCCACGGTCCCGATTGCAGCGGCGTGCGCAAGATGGTCGATTTCCCGCTGGAGCCCGGCAGCTATACGCTGCAGATCGCCGCGAATGGCCAGCCGAGCCTGCCGCTGCTCGTCACCCGCCTCCCTTAAAGTTCAATGCGCGCGTCGGCAGCCGCGCTGATCGCGCTGGCGGCGCTTGCGCTGCTCGCGGCAGCGCGGCCGGCCGCCTTCATATGGAACCTGCCCGATGGCGTGACGCCGCCGCCGGTCCCGTCCAACAATCCGATGAGCGCGGTCAAGGTCGAACTGGGGCGGCGCCTGTTCTACGATGCCGATCTCTCGATCGACGGGACCATGTCCTGCGCGACCTGCCACGAGCAGCACCGCGCCTTCGCCGATGGCAACCGCACCATGCCCGGCGTCCACGGCGATCCCGGGCGGCGTAACGTTCCCGGTCTCGCCAATGTCGGCTATCTCACCCCGCTGACTTGGGCCGACCCCCGCCTCGCCGCGCTGGAAGCGCAGGCGGCGGTGCCGGTGTTCGGCGAGACTCCGGTCGAGATGGGGATGAAGGACGCCGAGGCCGAACTGCCCAAACGCCTCGGGCGCGATGGATGCTACAGAAGCATGTTCCGCGCGGCCTTCCCGAAAGAGCGCGGGCGCATCGACGGAGTGACGGTCGCCAAGGCCCTCGCCGCCTTCCAGCGCACGCTGGTGTCCTATCGCTCGCCCTACGATCGCGGCGAGTTTTCCCCGGCGGCCCAGCGCGGCAAGGCGGTGTTCGGCCAGGTCTGCGCCGAGTGTCACTCGGGCGCGAACTTGACCGATGGTCGCTTCCACGCGCTCGAAAGCGGCGGCGCCGACGTCGGCCTCGCGGAGATATCCGGCAACGCTGGCGATCGGGGGAAATTCCGCACCCCGAGCCTGCGCAACGCCGCCCTCACCGCGCCCTATTTCCACGACGGCAGCGCCGCGACGCTCGACGAGGCGCTCCGCCGGCATGGCGCGATTTCGCTGACGGCGGCCCAGCGCATGGACATATTCGCGCTGCTGGGCGCGCTGACAGACAAAGCCTTCGTCAGCGACCCGCGGTTCGCCTACCCTGAAAGCGCCTGCGGCAAGCCCCTCTGATATGCCTTGCGCGGCGGGCGGAGAGGACCATATCCGACCGCGCAGCAGCGAAAGGCGCGGCCGATGTCCGATACTCCCTCGATCCTGCTCGCCGGCGCCTCGCGCGGGCTCGGGCTCGCGATCTCCGAAGAGTTCGCCAAACGCGGCTGGAGCGTGGTCGGCACGGTGCGCGGCGGGGCCCGGACCGGACTGCACGATCTGGCCGGGCACTATCCGGACCGGATAGAAATCGAGCAGCTCGACATCACCGACACCGCGCAGATCGAGGCACTTCGCGCCCGGCTTTCCGCACGCCGGTTCGATATAGTGTTCGTTAATGCCGGCACCGCCAACCGCGACCGCGATGAAACCGCCGGCAGCGTCGCGACCGAGGAGTTCGTGCGCCTGATGGTTACCAATGCACTCGCCCCGCTGCGGGTAATCGAAGGGCTGGAAGATCTGGTCACGCCCGACGGCCTGATCGGGATCATGTCCTCGGGCATGGGCAGCGTCGCGAATAACCAAACCGGCGGATTCGAGGTCTATCGCGGCACCAAAGCAGCGGTGAACATGTACATGCGCAGCTACGCCGCACGCCACAAGGAGGACGGCCGCGCACTGTTGCTGCTGGCGCCGGGCTGGATCCGCACCGAACTGGGCGGACCCGACGCACCGTTCAGTCTCGAGGAGACAGTGCCCGCGATCGTCGACACGATCGTCGCCAAGCGGGGACGGCCCGGGCTCGAATATCTCGACCGCATGGGCGCCACCGTTCCCTGGTGACGAACAGCTAGCTCACCACGGATCGGGCCCGAGGGTGATGTCCTGGCTGGTGCGTGGCGGGAGTGGTTCGGCCGAGTGCAGCGCCATCGGGTGCGGATCGGAGACGAACCACAGCAGGCGGTTCAGCAGATGCAGCCCGAACGGCCAGTTGCCGATCCCCGAATCCGCATTGATGTGCCCGATCCAACCCGCATCGACCAGCCGGCTGCCCCACAGCCGCGCCATCTTCCGCGAATGGCCGAAGGTCGCATATTGATCGTCCTGGCTCGCGACGAGGATGCTCGGGAAGGCGAGCTTCTCGCGCGGCATCGGGGCGAAAGCGCCGAGGCGGCTGTCGAGCGGGCCGATGTCGACCACCGGCGGCGCGACCAGCAAGGCGCCGACCACTTTGCTTTCGCCGCTGCCAAAGGCGCCCGGCCGTTCGAGCGCGTTCCACCATGCGACGGCATGGCAGCCGAGACTATGCGCTACGAGAACGACCGGGCGATCGGCATCAGCCACTGCCTGGTTGATCTTGTTCACCCAGGTGTTGCGGTGGGGACGGTCCCACATGCCGAGGTCGATCTTCCGGCAATCGTCGCGCTCACGCTCCCAGATGCTCTGCCAATGCCTGCGGCCGCTGTCGCCGAGGCCTGGAACGGTGAGCAGCAGCGGGCTCTTGCGCTGCTGATGGAAGCCGGGATTTGCCATGATACGCTCCTTGATGGGAGGGAACACGACACTGGCGTGGTCGCCCCGTATCGATCGAAACATCGGATGCCGCGAGTCATGCGACACATTCCCTACTTATTTGATAGGGATTAAACGATCAAGCGGCTGTTCGTTTCCGGTGGCAGGATGCCCGGAGATTGCGGCGAGGCGAATAATCCCCAGCCGCCCGCAAGGGAATCGCACCGAAAATCCGCGCGGGGCATGACGGCCCGGCAATCCGGCGTTAGAGACAGGCGCGGCGCATGTAAGGGAGATGGCATGAGCTTCGACCAACTGGCGATTGTCGGCATCCTGCTGGTGATGCTGGTCACTTATGCGACCGAGCGTTTCCGGGTCGAACTGGTCGCGATGGCCGGCCTTGCCGCGGGCTTCGCCTTCGGCGTGGTTCCGGCGACCGGTGTGTTCCGCGGCTTCGCGACGCCGGCCGTGATCACCGTGGCCGAGGTGCTTCTGATCGTGTCGGCCCTGTCTTCCAGCCGCGCGGTCGATGATTTCGCCCGGCGGATCCTCGCCCGCACCCAGAGCTACACGGCGGTGCTGGCGATATTGTGCGGCACCGGCGCCTTCGTCTCGATCTTCATGAACAATATCGGCGCGCTGGCTTTGATGTTCCCGGTGACCCTGTCGGTCTGTGCGCGGCTCAACATCGCGCCTGGGCGGATGCTGATGCCGCTGTCCTTCGCGACCCTGCTGACCGGGACCTGCTCGCTTACCGGCACTCCGGCGAACCTGATCGTCAACCAGTGGATGGCGCAGGAGACCGGCCGCGGCATGTCCTATTTCGAGCTCGCCTGGCTCGGTGGGCCGGTCGCGCTCGCGGGGCTGGTCTGGCTGCTGATCGCCGCGCCGCGCTATTTCAAAGGGATGGAGGCGGCCGCCGCGCCGTTCGATTCCGGGCCGGTCGAATTCCTCGCCGAGCTGACGGTGGGCGGCGAATTGGCCGGGCTGACCCTGCCCGAAGCCGAAGATCGCCACGAGATCGCAATCCACGGCGTCTATCGCGGCGGAGCGCATGTCTTCGCGCGGCGGGCCGAGATCGTGCTTCAGGCGGGCGATCTGATCGTGACCGAGGGCAACATGGCCCAGCTCGACGCGCTGCGCGACGCGACCCCCGCAGCCGACCGGGTCGAGGCGGTGGTGATGCCGGAGAGCCTCGCGATCGGTTCGCGCCTCGGCGACATCCTCGCCTTCGAGGAACGCGGTGTGCGCATCACCGGTCTCGCCAGCCGCCGCCACCGGGTCGAGGGGCGGTTCGCGGAACTGCTGATCGGCATGGGCGACGTGCTGGTGCTGAGCGGCGACCGCGAGGCAGTGCGAGAAGCCGTGGCCGACAGCGGCCTGCTGCCGCTATCCGGGCGTCGCCCCTCCGCGCCGCGCAGCCGCGCGATCACCAGCGTGGCGGTGTTCGGCCTCGGCGTGCTGATCACCGCGTTCAACCTGCTGCCGACCGAGATCGCCTTCGGCGGCGTGGTGCTGGCGCTGGTGCTGCTTGGCAACCTCAACCTGCGCTCGGCCCTGTCGGACATGAACTGGTCGATCGTACTGCTGCTCGCCTGCATGATCCCGCTGGGAACGGCGGTGGAGGATACCGGCGCGGCAGCGGTGATCGCGAACACGATCGCTGCGCATCTGCCGAGCGCCACGCCGCTGATGGTCGCGGCGACGATGCTGCTGGTGGCGGTGACGATCACCCCCTTCATCGACAATGTCTCGACCGCGGTGATCCTCAGCCCGATCGCCGCAGGGCTCTCCGCCCGCACCGGGGTTGCGGTCGAGCCGTTGCTGATGGCGGTCGCGATCGGCGCCTCGCTCGATTTCCTGACCCCCTTCGGCCACCACAACAACACGGTGGTAATGGGCGCCGCCGGATACCGCTTCATGGACTTTCCGCGATTCGGCGTACCACTGCTGGCGGTCTGTGTCGCGAGCGGCATTTGCACGCTCGCCTGGTTGCTGTGACGTCGCGGTTCGGCCCCAGGGTTGAAAGAAATAATATTTCCTGCTAAATGCCGACTAATCCACTAGGGTAACCAAGGGCGCTTTTCGATGATCTCCAACAAGGCCAAATACGCTTTCCGCGCTTTGCTGGCGATCGCGGCGGAGCCGGTGGGGAATGCCTTGACCAGCGCCGAAATCGCCAAGCGCCACGCGATCCCGCACAAGTTTCTCGAACAGATATTGCTCGATCTGAAGAAGGCCGGCGTGCTCGACAGCCGCCGTGGCAAGATGGGCGGCTATGTAATGCTGCGGCCCGCCGATACCGTGAGTTTCGGCGAGATCCTGCGCCTGTTCGAAGGGCCCCTGGCACCCCTGCCCTGCCTTTCGCGCAATGCCTATCGCCGCTGCGAGGATTGCGAGAGCGAAGCCAATTGCGAGATCCGCCGCGAGTTCGCCCGCGCCTATGACGCGAGCCGCCTGGTGCTCGATACGCGCACCCTCGGCGATGCGCTCGGGAACCATCCTTACGGCGATGAATTGGGCCACGAAGTGCGGCGCGCAGGGTGACCTGTAAAAATCCTTCTTGCTAATCCCCACTAAATAGATAGAGATTATAGGGCATCAACGAGATGCCGGGGCGACACGTGCTCCCGGAACACTCATGCGGAGCCCTATGATGACTTCCAGGAACAGCTTCGAGCCCGCCCGGCAGACGCCTGACGCACAGCGCCTGCTGGAAGATGGCATCAACACCGTGCGCGAGGCCCTCACCGGCCTGCGCTTCGGCAGCGTCTCTCTGACGGTTCACGAAGGCCGCGTCGTGCAGGTCGACGTGACCGAGAAGAAGCGACTGTCCCCGAACTAGGCAACGAACTCCCTCGCCCGCCGGCGCAAGGGGCCGTCAGCCTGTGGCTGCGGTGCCGGCGGGTGTTTTTCTTACAATGAATACAGGGCGTACCGGACCCGCCGGCCGCATCTGATCGAACAGGAGGACATTATGATCTCTCGCGCAATCCTGCTCGGCGGCGTAGCCGCGGGCACCTTGATCGCAGCGCCCGCCCTGGCGGACGAGCCGGCCGGTGACGCTTTGGCCAAGGCATCGTCAGCCACGGCCGCGGCCGCAGAGGACGGCAACCTGCCCGACAACGTGATCATCATCACCGCGCGCCGCCGTAACGAGCAGGCTCAGGAAGTGCCGATTGCGATCGGCGTGCTCGACCAGCGCGCGATCAACGACACCGGCTCCTCGAGCATCTACAAGATCCAGCAGCTCGCGCCGAGCCTGCAAATCTATTCGCAGAATCCGCGCAACACCTCGGTCAACATCCGCGGGATCGGCCTGCCATTCGGCCTGACCAACGACGGCGTCGATCCGGCGGTCGGTATCTATGTCGACGACGTCTATTACGCCCGCCCCGCCAGCGCGGTGTTCGATTTCCTCGACGTAAACCAGATCGAAGTCCTGCGCGGCCCGCAGGGTACGCTCTATGGCAAGAACACGACTGCCGGCGCGATCAACATCCGCACCAACCAGCCGACCTTCGATTATGAAGGCAATGCCGAAATCAGCCTGGGCAATTATAATTTCAAGCAGTTCAAGGGCGCGGTCTCGGGCCCGCTCAGCGACACGATCGCCGTGCGCATCGCCGGCACGGGGAGCGAGCGCCGCGGCACAATCTACAACACCGCGACCGACACCTGGGAAAACGAACAGGACAACCTCGGCATCCGCGGCCAGCTGCTGTTCCGCCCGAACGACGATCTCAACATCACCCTGTCGGGCGACTTCAGCTCGCAGGCTCCGGAATGCTGCGCCACCGTCTACGTCGGCCATGTCCAGACGCAGAAGGCGACCGCATCACAGTACCCGGCGCTGGCCGCGCTGTTCCCCGGCTATTCGGCTACGGTAAACCCGAACCCGTTCGCGCGTGAGACGAATCTCGATGCCCCGCTCAATGCCGGCAACAAGACCGGCGGCGCTTCGCTGCGCGCGGTGTGGAACATCGACGACCACAACACCTTCACCTCGATCACCGCATGGCGCTTCTGGGACTGGAAGCCCGAGAACGACCGCGATTACACCGGGCTCGATATCGTCAGCAAATCGCAGAACCCGTCGCAGCAGGACCAGTACTCGCAGGAGTTCCGCTGGAGCTACGACGGCCAGAAGGTCGATTTCACGCTCGGCGCTTTCGGCTTCTATCAGCAGGTCGACATCCAGGGTGTCGAACAGCAAGGGGCCGATTCCGCCAAGTGGAACAAGAACACTGCCCCCAATATCGACGGGCTCACCGCCTACAACACGCAGTATCTCAAGAACACCAGCTTTGCCGCCTTCGGCCAGCTGAGCTATCATCTGACCGACCGCCTGACCCTGCAGCCGGGCGTTCGGCTCAATTACGACAAGAAGGAAGGCCTTTACGACCGCACCGTGTTCGACGGCGCGGGCAACCAGGTCCCCGCCACAGGCGGCACCTCGGCGATCTCGTCGGGCGACGCGGCCAATCTGCGCAAGATCTATTCGCCGCAGCATTACGAGCCGGAGTTCAGCGACTGGAACTTCAGCTACGACTTCACTGCTAGCTACCAGTTGGCCGATGATGTGCTGCTCTATGGTACCTACGCCAAGAACTTCCGCACCGGCGCGATCAACAACAACGGCGTCCCTTCGGACAGCGCGGGCAACCCGATCCTCTCGCTCGCCACGATTGAGCCGGAAAAGGTCAACCACTTCGAAGCGGGCCTGAAGACCCAGTTCTGGGATCGCCAGCTGACCTTCAACCTGTCCGCCTTCCACACCGTGATCGACAATTTCCAGACCAGCGTGGTCGCCACCGGCTCCGGCCTGCCGCGCAACGCCTATATCGCCAATGCGCAGCAGGCACGCACCCAGGGCATCGAAGTCGATTTCTCGATCCGCCCGAGCGAGCGCTTCAACGCCTATTTCAACGGCGCCTACACCGACGCCACCTTCACCAAATTCACCAATGCGCCGCCGCCGCCCGAGCTTTCCGGGGGCACCGTGCTGGGGATCGACGGTGACGGCAACATCATCGGCACGCCCAGCGCGCCGGGCACGCCGGGCGGCTCCAGCCCGCCGTTCGTGGACATTTCGGGCTCGGTGCTGCCGGGTGTGTCGAAATGGTCGTTCTCCTACGGCGCTGAGGGCAATGTGCCGGCCACGATCTTCGGTAAGGAAGGCGAGGTCTACCTGGGCGTGGATGGAAACTACCGTTCGAAGTTCTCGTCCAATCCCACGCCTTCGAGCTACGATCTGCTGTGGGTCGATGGTTACAACCTGACCAACTTCCGCCTTGGTTTCCGTGCCAAGAACGGGCTCAACATCTATGGCTGGGTCCGCAATGCGTTCGACGCGCATTATTACGATCAGCTGGTGCTCGGGCCGAGCAACACAGGCCTGGTTGCCGGCTTCCTCGGCGATCCGCGCACCTGGGGTGGTACGGTCAGGGTAGAATTCTGATCGTCGGCCGCTAAGGCGGACCGCAGAATGCTATTACGGTAACTGAGAGGACCGCCTCATGTTCGACTTTTCCACGATCGGCGTTGCCGACATCCTGCCATTCATCCTGGTGGGGTTCGGCGCGCAGATCGTGGATGGGGCGCTGGGCATGGCTTTCGGTGTTCTCACCCAGACTATGCTTGTGAGCGTGCTCGGCGTCCCACCCGCATCGGCTTCGGCCAGCGTACATCTGGTCGAGCTGTTCACCACCGGCGCATCGGGCGGGAGCCACATCTTCCACCGCAACGTAAACTGGAAGCTGTTCTGGCGTCTCGCCCCGACCGGGATCCTCGGCGGCGCGGCGGGGGCCTATCTGCTGTCCAACATCGACGCGAGCGCGGCCAAGCCCTTCGTGATGATGTATCTCGCCGGGATCGGGATTTACCTCGGCTACAAGGCGCTGAGGTTCAACACCGCACCGCATTTCAAGGACCCGCTGATGACCGCCCCGCTGGCGGCCGTGGGCGGGTTCCTCGATGCCGCGGGCGGTGGCGGCTGGGGTCCGGTCGTGACTTCGAACCTGCTGGTCCAGGGCGGCGATCCGCGCGCGACCGTCGGCACGGTCAACACCGCCGAATTCCTCGTGACGCTGACGATCTCGGCGACCTTCCTGTTCACCCTCGGCCTGTCGGCCTTCACCCATGCGGTGATCGGGCTGATCATCGGCGGGGTGATCGCCGCGCCGTTCGGTGCCTATTTCGCGAAGCGGCTGCATCCGCGTGCGCTGCTCGGCGCGGTCGCGACGCTTTTGATCGCCACCAGCATCTTCACCATCTACAGGTCGTGGCCGATTTTCTGAGACTGCGGTAAAGGGCCGTTCGGAGGCGCAATGGACGGCAATCTGATCACGATCTGCCTGCTGACGGCAGCGATCAACCTGATTGGGGCGCTGGCTTATGCCGCGCGCATCGCCGGGGTCCGCACCCGGCGGATCGCGATGAGCTTCGCTCTGTTCAATGTTCTGATCCTCGGTTCGCGCCTCGCCAACGGCTTCCTCGGGCCGCTGCTGGCCAAACGGGTCGAGAAGACCATCGCGCGCAGTGGCGCATTGGGCGGCGCGCACGATCTGCAGCTGGATTTCCATCTGATGCTCGCCTCGTCGAGCGCGGCGGTGCTGCTCGGCATCCTCCTTGTCCCGACCGGCCAGCGGGTCTTCTCGATCGCGATCGAGAAGCTCAAGCATTCGCGCTCGCTCGCCAAGCTGCTGCTGCGCAGCGCCACCCCCTCGGGCGCGCGGGTGATCTACCAGTCGCTCGCCTTCCCGCGGTTGCACCTGAGCCATGCGCTGGCGAAGCCCGGCGAACTCGGCTGGGGGATCGTGATCGCCAATTGCCTCGCGCAGGCGGTGCTGGCGGTCGGCGTGTTCGCGTCGATCTATGCCGGCTATCTGAACCCGGAATACCGCGTGACCGCCTCGCAACTCTCTTCGGTGATCAACGGTTTCGCGACGATCCTGCTGTTCGCCTTCATCGACCCGCATCTCTCGGTCATCACCGACGACGCGGTCGACGGGCGGGTCAGCGAGAGCGCGTTCCGCCGGGTAGTCGTGTGGATCTCCGCCAGCCGTCTCGCCGGTACGGTGCTCGCGCAGATATTGTTCCTCCCCGCAGCGCAGGCGGTGGCGTGGATTTCGAACTACGTCTGATGCCGCTTGCCAAGCGCGCTCTTGCCAACCGGCCGAGGGCACTGCAGCATCCCCCAAAAATCACGGGAGATCAGGATGCCGAAGGTTCCGCTGGAAGAACGCGTCGAGATAGACGAACTGATGGCCCGCTATTGCTGGGCGCTCGATACCGGCGATTTCGACGGTTACGCGGCGACCTTCGCCGAGGACGGCTGGCTGTCGCACTGGCCGCAGGGCAGATGCATCGGCCGCGAAGGGCTCAAGCGCGCGACGGATTCGCTGTGGTATGATCGGCCCAACCACTATCTCGGCCGCCAGCATCGCTTCAGCGCGGTGATCATGAGCCCCGACGGGGCGGACGGAGTGCGGATCAAGGCCTTCTGGTCGATCCTGCAACACGACGTCGAAACCTTCGAGAACCGCGTGTTCGGCATGGGCACCTGGGACACGCTGGCGATAAAAGGCAGCGATGGCGAATGGCGCTTCCACAGCGTCGAGGTCGATCTGTGGATCAACGGCCAGGTGCCGTGGGTCGGCGATCCGAAGGCCTGGGCGAAACCGCCGGCAACGGCGGCGGCGGAATAGGTCTCTTCGGCCACGGAAATACCATGATCCGTTTGAAATACCTGTCCGGCCGGTCGGCGGCCCTGCTTCTGGCGGTGGCTCTCGCCGCCTGCGGCAGGCAGCCGCAGATCGCGCGCACCGCACCGGACGGCACCGAGGTCGCAGCGCCCCTCCCCAACAGCCTCGGCGCGCTGTGGCATGTCTCCGCCGACGGCAAGGGAATCGAACTGGCGCGCCCGGCGGGCAAGCCGTTCCTCACGCTGCATTGCGTGATCGCGGCCGGGGCGAAACCGCGGCTCGCGGTGATCCGGCATGCGCAGTCCGAACCGGGGGCCAAGGCGCTGTTCGCGGTGCTGGGCAACGGGGTGATCTCGCGGATGAAGCTCGACGCGAAGCTCGCCCGTGAGGGCTGGCTGTGGGAGGGGGTCTATGCCGCCGACGCGCCCGAACTGGACGTGTTCACCGGCCAGCGCGAGATCGAGGCGACGCTGCCCGGAGCGGGAATGCTCAAGATCGGCGGCAGCGCCTTGCCGCACGAGTTCATCCAGTGGTGCCGCCGGAACGGCGCGAAGCTGCCGGTGGACGATGGCGCCGGGATCAGCCCGCCTTCGCGAGATCGGTCAGGGTCGCGGGTGTAAGCACCTGCGGCAATTGCTCGACCTCGCCGCCGGGCGAGTACCACAGGTAAAGCGGAATCCCGGCCGCGCCGCGCGCGTTGAGGAAGCGGGTGATCGCGGGATCGCGCCGGGTCCAGTCGCCCTTCAGCGCGACCACCCCGGCCTTCTCGAACGCGGCTTTCGTATCCTCGCGCTCGATCGCGACGCCTTCGTTGACCTTGCAGGTCAAGCACCAGTCGGCGGTGAACCACACGAACACCGGCTTGCCGCTCTTGCGCGCCTCGGCGAGCGCGGCTTCGCTGAAGGGCTTGGCGGCAATGACGCCTTCCTCGGCCGAAACGGCGGACTGTTCGGGTAGCTGGGTCAGCGCCAAGACACCCACCGCGGCGAAACTCCACCCGAGCCACCGGTAGCGCCGCTCGCTCAGTGTGATGATGACCACAACTGCCAGCTGCACGCTCATCAGCGCGAACCATTGCCCGCCGATCTTCCACAGCAGCCACACCAGAGCCAGCGCGGTCAGCCCCATCGGCACCGCCATCACCTTGCGGAAGATGTCCATCCACCGGCCCGGCTTCGGCAGCAGGCGCCGCAGCGGCGGCACGAAGCCGAGCGCGAGGAACGGCAAGGCGATCCCCAGCCCCAGCGCGGCGAACAGCAGCAATGCCTCGGCGGGCGGCAGCAGCAGCGCCGCGCCCATCGCCGCGGCCATGAACGGCCCGGTGCAGGGGGTCGCAACGAAAGCCGCGAGCAGCCCGGTCGCGAAGGCGCCCAACGGCGTGCCGCTGCCGCTGAACGACAGGCCCGGCAATTCGAACAGGCCGGCAAAATTCGCGGTGATCGCGGCCGCCAGCACCAGCAGGAACACCACCACGCCGGGCTCCTGCAACTGGAACGCCCAGCCGATCTCGTTCCCTGCCGCCCGCAGCGCAAGCATAACCCCGCCGAGCGCCAGGCAGGCGAGCATTACCCCTGCGGTATAGGCCAGGCCGTCCGCCCGGGCGTGCGCCTCGCTCTCCCCGGCCCGCGCGAGGCTGAGCGCCTTGAGGCTGAGGATCGGGAATACGCAAGGCATGATGTTGAGCAGCAGCCCACCCAGCAGCGCGAGGCCGAGCAGGCTCCACAGCGGCGGCGGAGCCTGCCCCGCGGCGTCCGCCAGCACCGCGCCGCCCGCCGGTACGCTGCCGGCGACGCCGACGAAGCGCACCCCGTCGCCCGCATCGTCGAGCTTGAGGATCCCCGAGACCTCGCCCGGCGCTGGCGCCGCGCCCTTCAGCTTCAGCTCGGCCACCAGCAGATCGCCTTCGCGGCGAAACACCTGCGGCGCCGCGTAATCGATCAGTTCGGTCGTCGATAGGAACACATGCGGTGCCGCGAGATCGAGCGAGGCCGGCAGCGGGATCCCGATCCTGAGCTTGCCCCCCGCCAGCGCAAAGCTGGCCTTGCTGTCCAGCAGCGGCGGGATCGCCGCGCGCCACTTGTCGAAGCGAGGCTCGGCGGGACCGCTGCCGATTTTCACCACCGTCGCCAGCGTTCCCCGCTCGGGCACACAGGTCTGCGGGTTGCATACCAGCCACTGCGCCTTGAGTGTGACCGAGACGGTCGAGCCCGGCACCGCGTCCTTGGGCACCGCGAGCGGCACCAGCAGCGCATAGGGCCCTTCGTAGACATGGTTCATCAGCCCATAGCTGAGCAGCGTCTGCGGCACCGGATATTCCGGCTCGCCCGCCTTCCAGCCCGGTGGCAGCGACCAGTCGAGGCCCATGCCGTAGCCGGCATCGCCGGGGTTCGACCAGTAGCCGTGCCAGCCCGGCTCGGGCGTCATCACGATCGCCAGTTCGGTGCTGCTCCCCGGCGAAACCGGCCCCTTGGCGACCAATTCGGCGGCCATGTGGTTGGCGTACGCGGGCGCGACGGCGAATGCGGCCAGCAGCAGCGAGAACAGTGCCAGCAGCTTGCGGCTCAATGGCATTTGCTCTCGATCCTTCTCGTCTTGCGCCTTGCTGGCGGAACGCGCTCGTCCTACGGAATGCGGCGATGAACGAAAAGCGCGAATTGCTGATCCTCGGCGGCGGTCTCGTCGGCATGACCCTGGCGCTGGCCGCCGCAAAGAAGGGCATTGCCAGCCATGTGATCGACCGGGCCGATCCGTCGGAACTGACCGCCGAAGGCTTCGACGGCCGCGCCAGCGCGATCTCGACCGCGAGCTGGAACCTGTTCACGAATATCGGCCTTGCGGAACGGCTTGAGCCGCACGGCTGCCCGATTGCCTCGATCGCGGTGACCGATGCGATGCGTCCGGGCCGGATCGACTTCACCCCGGAGGCCGACGAAGGCTCACTCGGGCGGATGTTCTCTAACCGCGAGTTGCGCCTCGCTTTGTTCGAAGCGGCGAAGGACGAGCCGCTGATCGCGTGGCACGCCCCGGTGAACGTCGTCGAACGCAGCCGCGGCGAACATGGCGTTTCGGCAAGGCTCGCGACCGGCAGCACGCTCCACGCCTCGCTGATGATCGCCGCCGAGGGACGCCGCTCGCCGACCCGCGAGGAAGCCGGCCTGCCGATCGCCCATTGGGACTACCAGCACCGCGCGATCATCGCTGGCCTCGATCACGAGAAACCGCACGGCAACGTCGCGTGGGAGATTTTCTATCCGGCCGGCCCCTTCGCGCTGCTG
Source organism: Candidatus Andeanibacterium colombiense (assembly GCA_029202985.1). Taxonomy (GTDB): domain Bacteria; phylum Pseudomonadota; class Alphaproteobacteria; order Sphingomonadales; family Sphingomonadaceae; genus Andeanibacterium; species Andeanibacterium colombiense. The sequence goes on from CP119316.1 coordinate 1,061,093, forward strand.
CCGATGAAGGACGGGCCGGAAGGCCAGCATCGCAGCGCATTGGTCTGGACGGTGTCTGAAAAGGACGCGGAAGGCGTGCTCAAACTATCCGACCGCGGCTTCCTCGCCGAAGTCGAGAAGCGGATGCAGGACATTTTCGGAACGATCGCGCTCAACAGCCCGCGTACTTCCTACCCGCTGAGCTTCCAGCACACGGCGCACATCGTCGCGGATCGGCTCGCGCTGGTCGGCGACGCGGCCCACGGCATGCATCCGATCGCCGGGCAGGGCCTGAATGTCGGCCTGCGCGATGTCGGTGCATTGGTTGAGGTGCTGGCGGACGGGATGCGCCTCGGGCTCGATCCGGGCGATGCGCAAATGCTCAAGCGCTATGAGGACTGGCGGAGCCTCGACACTTTCACTGTATCCTTCGCGACCGACGGCCTCACCCGCCTGTTCGGCGTCAAGGGCCGCACCGCCTCGGCGATCCGCCGATTCGGCATGGCGGGGGTCCAGCGCGCGCCCTTCCTCAAGCGCTTCTTCATGGACGAGGCACGCGGGATGAGTGGGAAATTGCCGGAACTGCTGCGGGGTTAGCCTCCGCTCCAACGGTCTTAAGGCGCAATCCCGTTCGCCAGCCCCGGCTGCTCGACCTTCTTCCCGATGGAATCGCGCAAATTGTGGGGATCGAGCAAAGCCGCCTGTTCGATCCGGTCGAGCCCCTTGATCGCATCCGAATAGCGTCGGGCATCGGCGATCCACCGCGCCGCCGCAGCGCTGTCGCCGCCGGGGAGGTTCTCGACCTCGCCGATCGCTTCGTCATACATGCCCGATTGCAGCCGCAGCCTCGCGCGCATCAACCTGTCCGCGGGCAGCGGTGAAGGCGAGGATTGCTTGCGCACAATGAACAGCTCGCTCAGCTCGCGCTCGAACCGCGCCCAGCTCATCCCGTCCGCGCCCGCCAGTGCCGGCGACAGCCCATCCAGCCGTCCGAGCAATTGCTCCACCGTGACCGGCTTGCGCGACGCGGCAACCACCGCCTTCACCGCGGGCTCCTCGGCCCCGCCGAAGCGCAGCTCGAGCTGACTCTCGAGATAGGCGAGCGGCTGCCCACGCTCGACCGCGCGGCGCGCGGCATAAGCCACCAGCAACCCTTCGGCCCGCGCGGCATTGCCGGCCGAGGCCTGCGACTGCAGATCGAGCCGGGAAATGCGCTGTTCCAGCCCGGCGACACGCCCTTCGAGCTCGCTTTGCTCGCGAGCGACCGCGCCATAGCTCGCCGATGGTGGCGGCGGCGAGGCGGAGAGGGAGAGCTTCTGCCCGGTCTGTTGTTCGACCAGCTTCTCGGCATTGGTGCGCAGCCCGTCGGCGACCCCGGTGCTCACGGCAACTGCGGTCACCGCCACGCCGACCAGGAATGCGGCCAGCATCCCGCCCAGCAATATCCGCATACGGCCGCTTTTGCGCTCGGGAGCGCGCTCGGCCTGGGGCCGGCTGAAATACTCGTCTGCCATATACCTCGTCGACCCGGCCTCAACCTCGATCAATGGCACATGTCCCCGGCCAAGGCCAGTAGCGGCGCCTCGCGCGGGTTTTCGGCCGCGCGCACCTCGCGCCACCCCGTCCCCGCCGCCGCCGCGATGCGCGGGCCAAGCGCGGCGAGTGATATTCGCCCTCGGTCGAGCCCGAGCCGATCGACCTCCCCCGCGAGATGGGCCGCAGCCTCGCCCGAATGGAGCAGCACCAGCACATCGCCGCGCAATGCCTCGGCCAATTCGGACGGCACCGGCAGCGGCACGCTTTCATAGACGGTGCGGGTTTCCAGCACGATCCCGGGCGGCGGCGCGAGCGGAACCCGCTTGGCGCCCGCCAGCCGCAGCAACCGGAGCGGCGGGTTGAGCGTGGCGAGAACCTGCTGCAGCCCGCCCTGCCCCTCGGCCGCGACGGTAAAGCCGGCGCGGCGCGCTGCCTCGGCGGTGCTGGCACCCACCGCATAGGCGGGCTTTCCGGCGAACGCGGCGAGCGTGGCGCCCGCGTGGCGAATTGCATTGGCGCTGCCGAGCAGCACTCCGTCGATCGTGGCCGGCGCAGGCGGCTCCCACGGGCAGGGGCGAACTTCGAACAGCGGCCAGCCCGCCATATCGAGCCCGGCCTCGCATCCCTGGGCCAATGTCGCGGAAAGCCCCGGCTCGGGCCGGATCGCGACGACGCGGGTCATCCGCCGAAATGCTGCCGGATCGCCGGCCCGGCACGCGCGAGCAAATCGGCGGCAAGCGCCAGCGGTTCCTGCATGTCACCCGCGGCGAAGCGGATTTCGCCATCGACCCGCTCGGCCCCATCGGGGCTGAAGATGCTCGCCCGCAGGCTCAACTCGCCGGAACCGTCGCACAGCACTCCGATCGGGCTGTGGCAATTGCCCTCCAGCCCGACCAGCAGCGCGCGCTCGGCCATAACCTGTGCGCGGCTCGGCGCATGGTCGATCGCCGCGAGCAGTGCGCGCGTCGCGTCATCGTCAGCGTTGCATTCGATCCCGATCGCGCCCTGCGACGGCGCGGGCAGCCAGGCCGCGGTGCCGAGCGGAGTGCCGACATCGACCATCCCCAATCGTTCCAGCCCGGCAGCGGCGAGCAGCGTCGCATCGGCCTCCCCCGCCGCGAGCTTCTGCAGCCGCGTCTGGACATTGCCGCGGAACGACACGACCGAACAGTCGGGCCGCAGATGAAGCACCTGCGCCGCCCGGCGCGGGGCGCTGGTGCCGATGCGCGCGCCCGCGGGCAGATCGCCGAGGCTCGCCGCGCCCACCAGCACGTCGCGCACATCCGCGCGCGGCAGCACCGCGGCGATGGTCAGGCTGGCGGGTCGCAACGTCTCGACATCCTTCAGCGAGTGGACCGCCGCATCGATGAGTCCTTCGGCCAGCCAGGCGTCGAGTTCCTTGGTCCACAGCGCCTTGCCGCCGATATCGGCCAGCGGGCGGTCGAGCACCTTGTCGCCGCTCGCCAGCACCGGGACGAGTTCGACCTGCTCCTCGTTCCAGCCATGCGCGGCGCACAGCCGCGCACGGGTCTCCTCGGCCTGCGCCATTGCGAGCGGGGAGCGGCGGGTGCCGAGGCGAAGGATGGGTGCGATACTCATGGGCGCGCTTGCCCTAAATCGCATTTGCGTCCAGTGAAACCCCGGATGGGGATGATCCTAGGCATAGAATCCAGCTGCGACGAAACCGCGGCGGCGCTGGTCACATCCGACCGGCGCATTGTCGCCCAGCGCATCGCGAGCCAGGACGACGCGCACCGCCCCTATGGCGGCGTGGTTCCGGAGATCGCCGCCCGTGCCCATTCCGAACGCCTCGCCCCGCTGATCGAGGCTACGCTGGCCGATGCCGGGTTGGAATTATCCGACATCGACGCGATCGCCGCGACCGCCGGGCCCGGCCTGATCGGCGGGGTGATGGTCGGCCTCGTCACCGCCAAGGCCCTCGCGATGGCGAGCGACAAACCGCTTTATGCGATCAACCACCTCGAAGGGCACGCGCTCTCGCCGCGTTTGGCCGATGTGTCGCTGGAATTTCCCTACGCGCTGCTGCTGGTATCCGGCGGGCATTGCCAGATCCTGCGGGTTGAGGGCGTTGGCAAGTACAAGCGCTTCGCGACCACGATCGACGATGCCTTGGGCGAAGCCTTCGACAAGACCGCCAAACTGCTCGGCCTCGGCTTTCCGGGCGGGCCGCAGGTTGAAAGGCTGGCGCGCGAAGGCAATCCCAGGGCGGTCCCCCTGCCCCGCCCATTGGTCGGCAGCGGGGAACCGCATTTCTCCTTCGCCGGTCTCAAGAGCGCGGTGATGCGCGCAAAGGAGAGCGGGAAATATGCCGATGCCGATATTGCCGCGAGCTTCCAGCAGGCGGCGATCGACTGCGTGACCGACCGTTTGCGGATAGCGCTTGGGGCAATGGACGACGTTACCGCGCTGGTCGTGGCCGGCGGAGTCGCGGCCAATGCGCCGATCCGTGCCGCGCTCGAAACCCTCGCGGGCGAGTTCGGCCTGCGCTTCTCGGCCCCGCCCCCGGCGCTGTGCACCGACAATGCGGCGATGATCGCCTGGGCCGCCCTCGAACGCTTCGAGCCGGGCAAGAGCGATCCGCTCGACATTTCCGCCCGGCCGCGCTGGCCGCTCGATCCGGATGCCGAACCGGCGCGCGGTGCGGGGGTGAAGGCGTGAGTTCGGTCGGAGTGCTCGGCGCGGGTGCATGGGGCACCGCTCTTGCGCAGATGATCGCGTCAGACGGCAGCGACGTGCTGCTGTGGGCGCGCGAGGCCGAGCTGGTCGACGAGATCAACGCCAGCCGTACCAACAGCCTCTACCTGCCCGCGGCGACACTCGCGCCGTCGATCCGGGCGACCGGCGAGGTCGCCGAGGCCGCCGCCTGCGACATTCTTCTGCTGGTCACCCCGGCCCAGCATATGGGCACGGTGCTTGCCTCCTTCCCCGCCTTCCCGCGCGATCTGGTCCTGTGCAACAAGGGCATCGAGGCCGCAACCGGGCGGCTGATGGCCGATGTCGCCCGCGATGCGGCGCCCGGCAGCGCGATCGCGGTGCTTTCCGGCCCGACCTTCGCGCATGAAGTCGCTGCCGGCCTGCCGACAGCGGTGACCCTCGCCTGCTCGGGGGGCCAGGAACAGTGGGACCGGCTCTCGACCGCAATCGGCCGGCCGAGCTTCCGGCCTTATTATTCGGACGACCTCGTCGGCGCGGAAACCGGCGGCGCGGTCAAGAACGTGCTCGCGATCGCCTGCGGCGTGGTCGACGGGCTCGGGCTCGGCCAGAACGCCCGCGCGGCGCTGATCGCGCGCGGCTATGCCGAGATGCAGCGCTTCGGCGAAGCGCTCGGCGGGCGGCGCGAGACGCTGTCGGGCCTGTGCGGCCTCGGCGATCTGGTGCTTACCTGCTCCTCCACCTCCAGCCGCAATTTCTCGCTCGGCAAGGCCCTCGGCGAAGGCAAATCGCCGGCCGAGCTGATGGCCAACCGCCGCACCGTCGCGGAGGGCGCCTTCACCGCCCCGGTATTGGTCGAACGCGCGGCGCAGCTCGGCATCCGCATGCCGATCGCCGAAGCGGTCGGGCGGCTGCTCGAAGGCGCTCCTGCCAAGGAGATCGTTCAGGAACTGCTCGCCCGCCCGCTCCGTGCCGAGGGGACACAGGGATGAACCCCGCCCCCGAAGGCGGCGATATCGCCGCGCTCGCCAAGGGCGGGCGGACGAATTTCATCGGCTTCCTGCTGCGGCTCGCGGCGCGCATCCCGTTCCTGTTCATTGCCGCCCGGTTCTATGGGCCGGAAGAGATGGGCAAGCTGACCTCGGCGCTGGTCGCGATCGAACTTGCGAGCCAGCTCGCGACTTTCGGCCAGAAGCGGGGCCTCGCGGTGCGGCTCGCGAGCGGCGACCAGGACGACGCCCATGCGGTTGCCGATGCGATGGTGCTGAGCACCCTGCTCGGCGCGATCTTCACCGTGTTCCTGTTCCTGTTTCCCGGGCTGATCTTCCCCAAGGCGGCACCGACCGAGATCGACCTGCTGCTGCCGCTCTCGATCATCCCCTATACGCTGACCGACATCTCGCTCGCCGCGCTCGCCTTCCGCTTCGATGTCGGCGCGACGGTCAAGGCCCGCTCGCTGGTCGAGCCCTGGGCGCTGTCGCTCATGGCCGCCGCGGCGATGTTCCTCGCGCCGCACAGCGGGCTGACGCTGGCCTATAACGTCTCGATCTTCGCCGCCGGGATCTACGCGGTGTTCATCCTGCTCGATGCCTACGGCGCACCGCGCGGCTGGGCGCCCCATCCGGGCCGAACACTGAAGCTCGCCCTGGAGAACGCGCCGCTGGCGATGGCCGACATGGTCGAATGGGGCACCCGCCGGATCGACGTCGCGCTGCTCACGGTGTTCGCCTCGCCCACCGCGGTCGGGGTTTACTATTTCGCGCAGCAGGTCGCGAGCCTGCCGCAGAAGCTCAAGACCAGTTTCGAACCGATCCTCGGCCCGGTGATTACCCGCAATCTCAAGGAACAGAACTACGCGGCGATTGCGAAGCAAGTCTGCCAGGTCGGCTTCTGGATCACCGCGATGCAGGCCGGGGTGGCGCTGGCGCTGGGCATTCCGGGGGAGGCGATCATGGGCCTCGGCGGACCCGAGTTCGTCGGCGGGACCGGCGCGCTCGCCTTCCTGCTCGTGGCCGAAGTCCTCGCCGCGACCGCGGTCGTGTCCGAGGCCGCGTTGATCTACATGGCGCGGATCAAGAACCTGTGGGTCTCGCTGTTCACGATCTCGCTGCAGGCCGCGCTGACCGCGGCGATCATGCTGGCGATCCAGCGCTATCACAAGCCCGAGCTGTGGTATTCGGCCGGCGCCGCGAGCGCGCTGATGCTGACGCTGGGCACCGCCTCGCTGATCAAGAGCCGCCTGCTGTCGCGGATATTGCACCAGCCGATCAACAATTGGCGCTGGGCGCTAATCTGGGCGGCCGCGCCGGCGATGGTGGTCGGGTGGATCGCGGTACAATTGCCCGAATGGGCCGAACTGGCCTTCGGCGTCCCGGCGATTCTCGGCGTCTACGGCTGGATGATCTGGAACAAGGGCTTCGGCCCGGAAGACCGGCTATTGTTCCGCAAGGGCGTGGCACCACAGGAAGCGTAAGTTCAGGAGGAACGGATTATGGCGGAATTTCTTGCAGCGAACCCGTGGGTGATCGGGGCGGTCGTGGTGCTGGCACTGGTGCTGGTTTGGTGGCTGTTCGTTGCCAACCGCAAGACCAAGGTCACCCTCTCGAAGCCCGACGTGCTGGACGAAGGCGTCGCCCCGGCGAAGCGCAACCAGGCGCTGATCGATTCGCCGAGCGCCGCGAAGACGCCCGGATCGGTGCTGGGCAGCGCCCCTGCCCCGAAGCCCGCGCCGGCTCCTGCCGCTGCTCCGGCGCCGGTCCCCGCTCCGAAACCCGCCGCCAAAGCCGCGCCGAAACCGAAGGCGCCCGCCAAACCGAAAGCCAAGGCCGAGCCGAAGCCGGCGGTGAAGGCCGCTCCGGCACCCAAGCCCGTACCCGCGCCCAAGGCGAAAGCGGCCCCGAAGACCGAGGCCAAAGCCGCGGCCAAGCCGGCTGCGGAACCCAAGGCGAAGGCAGTGCCCAAGGCCAAGGCGGCGCCAAAGGCGAAGGCCGAGCCCAAAGCCGCCCCGGCGCCCAAGGCGGCCCCCAAGCCGAAGCCAGCGCCCAAGTCGGTCGCGCCCGATGCGCTGATCCAGATCAAGGGCCTCGGCCCGAAGATGGAAGTTTTGCTGCGCGATCTCGGCGTCACCCGCTTCGCGCAGATCGCCGCGTGGAGCGACGCCGATATCGCCCGGATCGACCAGCAGCTCGGCAGCTTCGCCGGCCGCATCGCGCGCGACAATTTCGTCGAACAGGCGAAGCTGCTTGGCGCGGGCGACATAGCCGGGTTCGAAGCGAAGTTCGGCGCGCTCTAAACAGATCTTCGTCATTGCGAGCGAAGCGCGGCAATCCAGAGCGCATTGTAGCGACGCTCTGGATTGCCGCAGGATCTGCGGTCCCGCGTAATGACGAGAGAATTGCCATTGGCGGTTCCCCCCGCTAGTGCCCCGGTTTCAGCGGAGACTATCTGATATGGCGGGCATGGTTCCTTTCGACTGGGCCGATGTTTTCGATCTCGAAAGCCAGCTGACCGAAGAAGAGCGGATGATCCGCGACGCCGCACGCGGCTTCGCGCAGGCCGAATTGCAGCCGCGCGTGATCGACGCGTTCCGCGACGAGCTCGACGCACCCGAGCTGTTCAGACTGTTCGGCCAGGCCGGGCTGCTCGGCATCACAATTCCCGAAGAATACGGCTGCGCGGGCGCCGGCTATGTCTCCTACGGCCTGGTCGCGCGCGAGATCGAGCGGGTCGATTCGGGCTACCGCTCGATGGCCTCGGTCCAGTCGTCTCTCGTGATGTATCCGATCCATGCCTATGGCACCGAGGAGCAGCGCCGGAAGTATCTCCCCGGGCTCGCTTCGGGCGAGCTGATCGGCTGCTTCGGTCTGACCGAGCCCGACGCCGGCTCCGACCCCGGCGGGATGCGCACCTATGCCAAGGCGGACGGTGACGGCTACACGATCTCGGGCGCCAAGACCTGGATCAGCAATTCGCCCTTCTCCGACGTGTTCGTGGTCTGGGCGAAGAGCGAGGCGCATGGCGGCAAGATCAAGGGCTTCGTGCTCGAGAAGGGCATGAAGGGCCTCGAGGCGCCGAAGATCGAAGGCAAGATCAGTTTGCGCGCCAGCACCACCGGCATGATCATGATGGACGAGGTCAAGCTGCCCGGCGATGCGCTGCTGCCCGAAGTCGAAGGCCTCAAGGGTCCGTTCGGCTGCCTCAACCGCGCGCGCTACGGCATTTCCTGGGGCGCGCTGGGAGCGGCCGAGTTCTGCTATGCGGCCGCGCGGCAATACGGGCTCGACCGCAAGCAGTTCGGCCGCCCGCTCGCCGGGACCCAGCTCTACCAGAAGAAGCTCGCCGAAATGGCGACCGACATTTCCTACGGTCTGCAGGCATCTTTGCGCGTCGGCCGCCTGATCGAGGAAGGCCGCTTCGCGCCCGAGATGATCAGCATGGTCAAGCGCCAGAACGTCGGCAAGAGCCTCGAAATCGCCCGTGCCGCACGCGACATGCATGGCGGCAACGGCATCTCCGAGGAATACCAGGTGATCCGCCACATGGTGAACCTCGAGACGGTCAACACCTACGAGGGCACGCATGATGTGCATGCGCTGATTTTGGGGCGGGCGATCACGGGGATTGCGGCGTTTTAAGACGCCGCGACAAACCGTTTTCCTACAGCCACCGGACTGTGCCACCATCCCGGTGGCTCTTTGACTGCGTCGAATTTTCCTTTTTCACGCGCGCTTTTCCGCGTCCGGTGCGCGCGTTTTTCGCGGATGCGTCAGGCTGTCGCCCTCAGGGCCGTAACCCGCGGAATTCAGAGGCTGACGAGCCCGGACACCATAGCGGACAGGGTGTCGCTTGTGTCACCCTCAGGCGGGCGTGGCAGCACCCCGCCTTGATGCGTCATGCTGACCTTCATGCCCGCTACCGTAGATAAAGCGGCTTAAGATGCCAGCCTTCGCTAGCATGACAAATTGGGTGCGGTATAGCCGCTTCCATGCAGCCCTCCCCCGCCACCCTGCTCCACGAAGTCTTCGGTTTCGAGCACTTCCGCGGGGTGCAGGAACAGGTCGTCGACCGGGTACTCGCACGCCAGGGCACGCTCGCGATCATGCCGACCGGCGCGGGCAAATCCTTGTGCTACCAGCTTCCGGCAGTCGCCCTGCCCGGAACTTGTGTGGTGATCTCGCCGCTGATCGCGCTGATGCACGACCAGCTCCGCAGCGCCAGCGCCCTCGGCATCCGCGCCGCGAGCCTGACCTCGGCCGATGCCGACTGGCGCGCAACGCAGGACCGGCTGGTCGCGGGCGAGCTGGATTTGCTCTACGTCGCCCCCGAACGAGCGAGCGGCGACGGCTTCCGCGCCTTGCTCGAACGCTCGAACATCTGCCTGTTCGCGATCGACGAAGCGCACTGCGTCAGCGAATGGGGCCACGATTTCCGCCCCGATTACCGCCTGTTGCGCCCGCTTCTGGACAGTTTCCCGCAAGTCCCGCGGCTGGCGCTGACGGCGACTGCCGACCACCACACGCGCGAGGATATTCTCACCCAGCTCGGCCTGCCGCGCGAAGGGCTGATCGTCTCGGGCTTCGACCGGCCGAACATCCGCTACACCGTCCAGCCCCGCGACGGGATCGGGCGGCAGTTGACCGACATCCTTGCCGCCAATCCCGGCCCCGGCATCATCTACGCCCCCACCCGCGCGCAGACCGAACGCCTCGCCGAAAGCCTCGGCGCCAAGGGTCGCCCGGTGCGCTGCTATCACGCCGGGCTCGAGCCGCGGCAGCGCGCCGCCAACCAGGCCGCCTTCATCGCGAGCGAAGAAATGGTGATGGTCGCGACGGTCGCCTTCGGCATGGGGATCGACAAGCCCGACGTGCGCTTCGTGGTCCATGCCGGCCTGCCCAAATCGATCGAGGGCTATTACCAGGAAAGCGGCCGCGCCGGGCGTGACGGCGATCCGGCACAGGCGATATTGCTATGGGGCGCCGACGATTTTGCTCGCGCGCGCCAGCGCATCGGCGAGGTCGAGCCGCAGCGCCAGCAGGGCGAACGCGCGCGCATCGCCGCGCTTGGCGCGCTGGTCGAAACCGGCACCTGCCGCCGCGCGATCCTGCTGCGCCACTTCGGCGAAAACCCGCCAGCCACCTGCGGCAATTGCGACAATTGCCTGTCGCCCCCCGCGGCTGTCGACGGCACCGAGATCGCGCAGAAATTGCTCTCGGCGGTCTATCGCACCGGCCAGAGCTTCGGCCTCGGCCATATCGAGGCGGTGCTGACGGGAAGGAGCGGCGACGAACGGATCGCAAAGCGCGGGCATGACCGGCTCTCGGTCTTCGGCATCGTCCCGGCCGAGGACGCGCATCTGCTCAAGCCGGTCTCGCGCGCGCTGCTGGTGAACGGCGCGCTCGAAACCAACGAGCACGGCGGGCTGATGCTGGGCGGCACCGCGCGCGCAATCCTCAAGGGCGAGGAGCGCCTGTCATTCGTGCTGCCCCCGGCCCGCGAACGCCGCTCGAAACGCGGCACTGGCGAGGCCAACCCGGTCGGCGATCCGCTGTTCGAAGCGCTGCGCGAACTGCGCCGCAGCCTCGCGCAAGAGGCCGGCGTCCCGCCCTATGTGATCTTCCACGACAGCACCCTGCGCGAACTGGCGGCCAAGCGCCCGCTCGACGATGAGGCGCTGTCGCACATCACCGGCATCGGCACCCGCAAGCGCGAGGCCTACGGGCCGGCGTTCCTGGAGGTGATCGCAGCCTATTAGTTCGACGGCGGACGGCCGCCCGGGCGGAACGGCGGAGGCGGCGGCGGGGTGCGGGTATGTTCGCCGAAGAATCGGAAGATATCGTCCATCGAACCGCCGATGATGGTGCCGTGGTCGAGCCCGTCCTTCTCGATATATTCGTGCGGCAAGCCGACTTCGTCCATCGCCGCCGACCATGCGCGTGCCGAATTCGGCGGCACCACGTTGTCCGCGGTCCCCTCAAGGATCATCAAGGGCAGCTGCGCGTCCTTGTAAGGCGCAAGCACCTTCGTGGCGTTGGGCTGCATCATAAACGCGGCCGGGGCCATTGCGGCCGCGGCGGCCCAGACATCGGCGTGCTTCTGGCCGAGGTAGATCGTGCCAGCGCCGCCCATCGAATGCCCCATCAAATAGGTGCGGTTCGGATCGATGTTGTATTTGCTGCGCGCGATTTCCATCACGGTCATCACATCGAGTTCGCTCAGGCCGGCGAGGTTGGCGGGCTTGGGGCTGCCCCCGTCCATCACGATCACCGGCGAGCCGTACCAGCCGACGGTGTTATACCCCATCGGGGCGACGACGATATAGCCGCCCGCCTCCGCCAGATCGACCAGCTTGCCGCGCAGGATGAAATTCGAATCGCCGCCCATTCCGTGCAGCGCGACGATCAGCGGCGCCGGCACGTCGGGTTTCACCTTGGAAGAGACGTAGAGCGTGTACTTCATCTCCTCCCCCGTCGGCGCGAAAGTGTAGCTCTCCTGCTTCACCCGTGGATCGGGATCGATCGTCATCGGAAAACGCGGCGGGCCGTTTGCGGGCGCGGGCTGCGGAGCGCCGCCGTTCTGCGCGAACGCCGCAGGGGGCAACGCGAGGGCAAGCGAGACGGTGGCGGTGAGCGCAAGCAGGCCGGAACGGCCGGTCAAAATCCTCAAGACGGTTCTCCCACGATTATTATGCGCGGAAAGTAGCGGAAGCGCCGCAAAAACGCTTGCATCAAAGTGTCGCAGGACAGCCACCATTCATCCGCGAGACATTAGCGCACTGCCCTGTTATCGCTCGCCAGTCATAAGGCCGCATAGGTCGGGGTCCCCCTTGTTCCAGCCGGATTACGTCGAAAGCGTATCGTTGACCGAGCGGCTGCGGGCGCAGCTTGGCCGGCGTTCGCTGGCGGTGATCGTGACGCTGCTGATCGAGGTGCTGATCCTGCTCGCGATCTGGAGCCTCGGCCAGTCGAGCAAGCTGCCCGAGCCGCAAAAGCAGGTGGTCACGACCTTCGATGCGAAGGAGCCGCCACCGGACCGGCCGGTGGAGAAGCCGCGCGAGGACAAGCAGGCGCCGCCGCAGGAAACGCGGATGGTCGCGCCGCAGCCGGCACCCCAGCCCATCGCTCCCCCGGTGCCGCCCGCACCGCCGAAGCCCGCCTTCATCCCGATCTCGCCCAAGCAGATGGCGCAGGCGGATATCAGCGACATGCCCAAGGGTCCGCCGCTCAAGCCGGGCGCGCCGGTCTATGGCCCGGTCTTCACCGGCACGTCGACGGATAGCAAACGCGTCGGCACCGCGCCCGACGGCCAGCCGATGTATGCCGCCGCGTGGTACCGCCGGCCGGCGCAGAGCGAGCTCGAAGGCTATCTCTCGACCGCCGAGCATCCCGGCTGGGCCACCATCGGCTGCAAGACCGCACCCGATTACCGCGTCGAGAAATGCGTGCTGGTCGACGAATATCCGGACCATTCGAACTACGGCCGCGCGGTGCTGGCCGCCGCCTGGCAGTTCAAGGTCCGCCCGCCCCGGCTCGGCGGGAAGGAGCTGGTCGGCGCCTGGGTCCAGATCAAGATCTACGACGAGACCGGGCACACCAAGGCCTATTAGCCGGTGGTTCCGATCCGGCGCATATGCCGCGGGCGAGCAGACCAAGGCCGGTTCGGTCAGGCCTCGGTCGACTCACTCTCCTGACGAAGGTTTACTTCCCCATCACCATCGCGGCGAAGTCGACCGTCTGGCGGGTCGCCGCGGCGAATTCGGTGGCGGTGGCCTGGAACGAGCCAAACTGGCTGAACTGGTCGGGCGTCATACCGTCATATTCGTAGGCCTGGCGGAAGCTCGGGAGCTTGAGCAGCTTTTCGATGCTCGCCTTGTTGGGCTCGCGGTCGATCGCATTTGCGTCGAAGGGTTCGAGTTCGTCTTCCGCCTGCATCAGCCCGGCGATGTACCCCGGCGGGCAGGTGTAGACCATGTCGCTGCCGGCATAGTCCTGGATGTGGCGGCTGACGAGCTTGCCGGTGCGCTCGTCCTTCTCCACGCGCATCGAGCACTGGAGCATCTTCGACGGGTGGTTCTGGCTCTTGCCGAAGTGATAGGCGCGCTTGAGCACGGCTTCTTCGCCGTCGCGGATTTCGGGGAGCGTCAGCTCGATCCCGCGGGCCTTGGCTTCGATCTTCCAGTCGGACAGTTCGCCGAGGCGGGCCGACATGTGTGTGATGACCGAGCGCCACTTGCTGAGGTCTACACCGGCGGCAGTCGCGCGCAACAGGCCCGCGCTGACCGCGGCCATGCAGCGCATGTACTGCGGCACGGTGAAGCTGGTGGTGTTGTTGGTGCTGATCCCGCGCGCCGTCAGTTCCTCAAGGACTTCGTAGCCCTCCTTCGAACCGGGCAGCTTGACCATCACATTTTCGCCCATCTCATAGATCGACAGGCCCTGCTTGAGCATCGCCTCGCCGTCGCGCACGAAGCGCGGATCGACCTGGCCCGAGAGGAAGCCGTACTTGCCGCCCGACTTTTCATAGACCGGCAGGATGGCGTCCGCGCCGAGCTTCACCAGGTCGAGGTAAGCCGCCCAATAGACGCTTTCGACGTCGAGCGCCGGATCCGCCTTCGCGATATCCTGCACCCGCTTGGTCCAGCCGGCGGGGTCGAGCTTGACCGCCTGCAGCGACAGCGGCGGATTGGTGGTGACGCCGCGGAAGCCCATCGTGCCCTGCGTGCGGATCGTTTCCTCGTCATACAGGCGGGTCAGCTGCTCTTCCCAATCGGCTTCCTTGCCGGCCGGAGCCTTGGCGAGGGTCTCGGCCTTCCAGCTGGGGTAGATCAGCGGCGAGGAGTCCCACCAGATTTCGGCGCCGGGATTGGTCGCGGCGAGCTTTTCGAGGACGTTCTGCGTCATATTATGATTCCTTTTCGCCGCCGCACTTAGGCAGCAACGGTTACGCCAGCAAGTCCCGGCCGAACAAAGTCAACGAACCCGGCGGGAAGCGGGAGAGGATTCAGCCGTGTTCGACCAGCATCAGCGCGTCGAGCGCGACCACGCCCTGGCCCTTCGGATGGATGATCACCGGATTGAGGTCGATCTCGCGGATCGCCGGATTGCCGGCCATGATCCGGCCCACTTCGACGATCAGCTTCGCGAGCGCCGCCACGTCAAGCTCGGGCGATCCGCGGTAGCCCTTGAGCAGCGCCGCCTGCTTGAGGCCGAGCAGCTGCTCGGTCACCTGCGCTTCGCTGAGGTCCGGGGTCACCAGCACCACGTCCTTGAGGATTTCGGCGGTCACCCCGCCGAAGCCCGCCAGCACCACCGGCCCCCATTCGGGATCGGACTTCGCGCCGACGATCATCTCGACGCCCATCGTCCCCATCTTCTCGACCAGCACGCCGTCGAGAGCGATCGCCGCGTCATAGGCGGAGACATTGGAGAAAATTGTGTCGAACGCGGTGCGCACTTCGTCGGCGGAATTGAGCTTGAGGATCACCCCGCCCGCATCGCTCTTGTGGCCGAGCGCGGCGGCCTGGGCCTTCAGCACCACCGGATAGCCGATCGCATCGGCGGCGGCGGCCGCAGCGTCGGCCGTCGCGGCAAACTTGCTCTGCGGGAACGGCAGGCCGAGCGGCGCGAGCAGCTCCTTAGCTCTGTATTCCGGCACCACGCCGGAAACCTGGTCGAGCCCCGGCACTGCGACCGGCGGCAGCGAATTGTCGGAGAGGTCGCGCTTCGCGAGATCGGCCAGCCGTGCGATCGCCCGATAGGCGCGCTCGGTCGACGGGAACCAGGGAATGCCGACCTGGCGCAGGCCTTCGATATATTCCTCGGGCACCCGCGCGCCCTCATCCACCCCGGCGAAGACCAGCGGCTTGGTGAAGGTCCCGGCTTCGAGCACCTTGATGATCGCGGGGAACTTGATCTTCGAGGTGATCGGATCGGACTGGATGATCGACGCGACCACCGAGCCGACACGCTCGTCCTCGAGCAAAGCGGTCAGCAGCTTCGTATAGATCTCAGGTTCCGACAGGCCGAGCGCGGTGATGTCGGTCGGGTTCGAGACCGGCACGAAATCGGGCAGGATCGCGCGGAGGTTCGGGCTGTTCTCGTCATTGAGGTCGAGCAGGTCGAGCCCGATATCCTCGGCGATGTCATAGGCAAGGCCGCGCAGCGCGCCGCTTTCGCCCAGCACCGTCATGTTGGCGCCCGGCAGCGCCTTGCAGCGCAGGGCGATCTCGGTGATGTCGGCCAGTTCCTCCAGCGTATCGGCGAAGATCACGCCTTCGCGGGCGAGCTTGGTCTTCATCAGCGCATAGTCGCCGGCCATCGCGCCGGTGTGGGTCGCGGCCGATTCCTGCGCCTTGTTGGACTTGCCCGGGTGCAGCATCACGATCGGCTTGCCGGCCGCTCGCGCACGGCGGGCGGCGGCAACGAAGGCTGCCGGGCGGCGCAGGCTTTCGACATACATCGCGATCACATGGGTGTTTTCATCGTCGACCAGCCACTCGACGAAATCCTCGACCCCGGCGCCGGCCTCGTTGCCGGTCGAGACCGAGGTCGAGACGTAGCAGCCACGTGGGTGCAGCGTGGTCGCCAGAACCGCGGCGAGCGCGCCCGACTGGCTGGCGATGCCCACCGCGCGCGCGCCGGCAGGCGGGGTCTGCATGTTGGTTTCGACGAAGCTCAACGGAACCCGGTCGACATAATTCGTGGCGCCGAGGCAGTTCGGGCCTTCGATCACCATCCCGTGTTCGGCGGCGATCGCGCCGAGTTCGAGCTGTTCCTTGACCCCCTCTTCGCCGGCTTCGGAGAAACCCGCCGAGTAGATCACCACCGCGCCGCAGCCGCGCGCGGCAAGGCTGCGGACCGTATCGAGCACGAAGGGCCGCGGAATCGCGAGCACCGCGCAGTCGATCCCTTCGGGCAGCTCGTCGACCGTGTGATAGACCTTGAGGCCCTGCAACTCGTCGCGCTTCGGGTTCACCGGATAGATGTCGCCGGAGAATTCATACTGGACGAGGTTGTTGAGCAATGTCGCGCCGAGGGCGCCGTGCCGGTCCGAAGCGCCGATCACCGCCACGCTTTTAGGGCGGAGCAGCCGGTCGATCTGCTGGTTGGTGAAGCGCTTGGTGCTCATGCGTAGGTCCTCATCCCTTTACGGGCGGCGGGTTGCCAGATTGGATTGAATGAGTCGAGGGAGCGCAGCGCGCTCCCTCGCCATCATGCCTGCACAGGCCGGAAATCCCCTCCGTCAAAGAGCGGATTTCCGCCTCAGGATCAGCTGCCCTGCAGCTTGGTCTTGTCGAACGCGCCAAGGCCCGGCTTGAAGGTCTTGTCGTCGAGGAACTGCTTGGTCGCTTCCTTGCGGGTTTCCCAGCCGCCGAAATCGTTCAGCGCTTCCTGCGCGCGGATCAGATAATCCTCGGCATTGTCATAGGTCATCTCGCGCACGCGGCGGACCGCCCACTTGGTCGCGCGCAGAGCGTGCGTGTCCTTCTTCTTCAACACGTCGGCGACCGCCTGGACGCGAGCCTTGAGCTGGTCGGCCGGCAGCGATTCGTTGACCATGCCCTTTTCGGCGGCCTGCTTGCCGGTGAGGTTCTCGCCCATCATCGCGTGGTACATCGCATCGCGGAAGCCCATCAGCTCGGCCGCGACCTTCGAGGCGCCGCCGCCGGGCAGGATCGCCCAGTTGATTTCGGACAGGCCGAACTGCGCATCGTCGGCGCAGAAGGCGAGGTCGCAGGCGAACAGCGGGCCATAGGCCCCGCCGAAGCACCAGCCGTTGATCATGCCGATGGTCGGCTTCTCGTACCAGCGCAGGCGTTCCCACCAGCCATAGGCTTCGCGCTGCGACTGGCGGGTCTTGGAGATGCCCTCGGCTTCCGACATGCGGAAATATTCGAGCAGATCCATGCCGGCCGACCAGGCCGAGCCCTCGCCGGTGAGCACCAGCACCTGCACGTCGTCGCGGAATTCGAGTTCGGTCAGCACGCGCAGCATTTGGCGGTTGAGCTTCGGGCTCATGCAGTTGCGCTTGTCCGGGCGGTTGAAATAGACCCAGGCGACCCCGTCGATCACATCGAAACGGACGGTTTCCTCTTCGGGACGCGGATCGGGTTGCGACGGCATGGCCATAACGGCAGGCTCCTCAGAAAATGCGGGTTCCTGCGGGAACCCTTGGCTGCGATTGTTATTGTTAATAGCGATCAAGATTGTTATGATCAACAGCAATTCGTGAAAGCTTGCTTATGCGCGATCCGCTTTCCTCCTCGCCCGGCTATTCGCTCAGGCGTGCATCCTCGGCGATGACAGGCCTGCTGGCCGAGCGCCTCGCCGCGCATGAATTGCGCACGGTCGAGGCGACAGTGATGCTGCTGATAGGCGAGAACCCGCAGGTCACCGCCAGCAAGATCGGCGCGACCCTCGATATCCAGCGCGCCAATATGGTGCCTTTGCTCAAGCGGCTCGAAGACGCCGGATTGATCGAGCGCACCCCGATCGACGGCAAATCGCAGGGGCTTGCGCTGACTGCTGCCGGCACAACCAAGATGGCGGCGGTCCGCAAAACGGTGGACCGGTTCGAAGCAGAGCTGATCGCGCGGGTCCCGGAAGAGCACCGCGCCCATTTGATCCCGGCCCTCGACGCGCTCTGGCGGTAGACGCTCCTCTCCCCTTGCGGGAGAGGATACGAAGGCTTGGCGACTTGTCGCCTAGCCGCAGTTGGAGAGGGGGCGAATGATCGCAGCCCCCTCTCCAAGCTCTGCTAGCTCCTGACGGAGCAAGCTCCGCTATCCTCTCCCGCAAGGGGAGAGGATTTGGAGGCCGCGCTTGCCCCCAAACCCACCAGGCCCTAGGCACCGCCCAAAGCGATTTGGGAGCCACCAATGTCCGAAGTATCCCTCCACCCGGTGCCCGCCGAATGGGCCGAAAAGGCGCTGATAAACGCCGAGGGATATGCGCTCAAATATCGCTTCTCGGTCGATAACCCCGAAGGCTTCTGGCGCGGCGAGGCGCAGCGGATCGACTGGATCAAGCCCTTCACCACGGTCAAGAACACCAGCTTCGACAGGCAGGATTTCGGGATCAAATGGTTCGAGGACGGCACGCTGAACCTCAGCGCCAATTGTCTCGACCGGCATCTGGAAAAAAATGGCGAGACCGTCGCGATAATCTTCGAGCCCGACGATCCCGCGGCACCCAACCGTTTCATCACCTACCGCGAACTCTATCAGGACACCTGCCGCTTCGCCAATGCGATGCGCAGCCTCGGGGTCAAGAAGGGCGACCGGGTCACGATCTATCTGCCGATGATCCCCGAAGCGGCGGTGGCAATGCTCGCCTGCGCGCGGATCGGCGCGGTCCATTCGGTGGTGTTCGGCGGCTTCAGTCCCGAAGCGCTGGGCAGCCGGATCGACGATTGTGCAAGCACCTTCGTGATCACCTCTGACGGCGGCCTGCGCGGCGGGCGGCACACCGACCTCAAGGCGAATGTCGACGAAGCGCTGGAACACCATGCGCAAGGGGTGGAGACGGTCATCGTGATCAAGGCCACCGGCGCCGAGGTGAGCATGACCGAAGGGCGCGACATCTGGTGGCACGATGCGATTTCGGGCCAGAGCGCGGAGTGCGCGCCGGAGGAAATGAACGCGGAAGACCCGCTGTTCATCCTCTACACCTCGGGCTCCACCGGCAAGCCCAAGGGCGTACTGCACACCACCGGCGGCTATGCGGTGTGGGCCAGCATGACGCATGAATATGTGTTCGATTACCGGGCCGGCGACATCTATTGGTGCGCCGCCGATATCGGCTGGGTCACCGGCCACACCTATATCGTTTACGGCCCGCTGGCGAACGGGGCGACCAGCCTGATGTTCGGCGGCGTGCCCAACTGGCCGGATTTCAGCCGCTTCTGGCAGGTGGTCGACAAATACCGCGTCAACCAGTTCTACGCCGCCCCCACCGCCCTGCGCGCGCTGATGCGCGAAGGCGACGAATGGGTCAAAAAAACCAGCCGCAAGAGCCTGAAAGTGCTCGGCTCGGTCGGCGAGCCGATCAATCCCGAGGCATGGGAATGGTATTACCAGGTGGTCGGCGACAGCCGCTGCCCGATCGTCGATACCTGGTGGCAGACCGAGACCGGGGGACACATGATCACCCCCCTCCCCGGCGCGACCGCGCTCAAGCCCGGCAGCGCCTCGCTGCCGATGTTCGGCGTCCAGCCCGCGCTGGTCGATCCGGAAAAGGGCACCATCCTCGAAGGCGCGGCCGAAGGCGCGCTGGTCATCACCGACAGCTGGCCCGGCCAGATGCGCACCGTCTACGGCGATCACGAGCGGTTCTTCCAGACCTATTTCAGCACCTACAAGGGCTTCTACTTCACCGGCGACGGCTGCCGCCGCGACGAGGACGGCTATTACTGGATCACCGGGCGAATCGACGACGTGATCAACGTCAGCGGCCACCGCATGGGCACCGCCGAGGTCGAAAGCGCGCTGGTACTGTACCATGATGTAGCCGAAGCCGCGGTGGTCGGCTTCCCGCACGACATCAAGGGCCAGGGCATCTACGCCTATGTCACCCTCAACGCCGGGGTCGAGCCGAGCGAGGCGCTGCGCAAGGAACTGGTCGCCTGGGTCCGCAAGGAAATCGGCCCGATCGCCACCCCCGACGTGATCCAGTTCGCGCCAGGCCTGCCCAAGACCCGCAGCGGCAAGATCATGCGGCGGATTTTGCGCAAGATCGCGGAGAACGACACGGGGAATTTGGGGGATATTTCGACGCTGGCGGACCCGGGGGTGGTGGAGGATTTGCTGGCGAACAGGCCGGGTGGCTAGAGGCTGGGCCTTTCTGCTGCGACACTATGAATGGGCCTGAGGGTGGTTAGCCCTACTGCTCCACATTGCGCGGGACAGTGGTGGGATAGGGTTCATCGCTCCACTGCATCTCCATTGCGTCCCTGATAAAGCGGATGCGCAGCTGATCGTCGTAGCCTTCGACGTTGAACCAGCCATCATTGGTCAAAGGGGCCAACCGATGGGCCACGCCGTCGCGGTCGGAGAAAACAAGTTTGCCGCTTTCAATCGCTATTTTGCGTTCGCCGTACTGCCCGGCAAAAGGAACCAAATTTGCCTGTGGGACAGGCACGGGATGAAGCTGGGCTTCGACGATGGGCAGCGCCCAAGCCCACTCTGCAAGGTCACCGGGATCAGCATCAGTACGAGTCACAAGCGTCTTCAGAGCAACCACCTCGGCAGTTGGCAAAGCTTGGACAGGATCCACAGGGACGTCCGGTTGCACGCCCACGCCTTCCCAGTTGCCACCCGACACGGGGTGGACCGGACGACCAAACGACGCACTGAGCATGAACCCGGGTGCCACCGGCGTGAAGCTGTTGTTGTTGGCTGCACCGGCGGTTTTCTCGCCGATCAGCGTCCCAAGTTTGAACTGCTGTACATCGTAGGCGAAGGCTTCCGCCGCGGACCCGACCCGGCTGTCAATCAGCACAAACAATGGTTTACCCTTCAGGCGGCCGGCCGGAAGGTAATCAAGAGTGCGTGATTGTTCCGGCGCAGTGCCCTGCTGCAGGAAAGTCATATCCAGCTGGTCGCCATCCATGAAGTGGCTCAGCAGGTATCTGACCGCAGCATGAGAGCCCCCTCCGTTGCCTCGCAAGTCAACGATGACCGCGTCCCCGCCGCGCAGAAAACGCATGGCATCGTCATACGCGGCGCCCGTCTGATCATCGACCCATTCGAAGCCAGTGATCTTCAGGTACCGTATGTTTCCCGGCAGGATGCTCATATCTGCCAACCCGTGATGGGTGCGTGCCGCCTGCCTTGCGTGTAACGCTGCCAACTCGCCTGTTTCCGTCAGGGCTCCGTTGCGTTCGTCTGCAACCGCTGCGGCATAATCCTGCGGTGCGTAGTCCAGATACATATGCTTGTCCTGGCTAGCCTCCCGCAAATCCTCGGTAACGCGCGCGGCGAAGGTCCACGGGTCGGTGATGTTATAGCGGTCCGACACCAAGCCGCGGTTCAGGCGGTCAACGAGGGCGGGGGTCCGATCGGGGAAGACATAGTCCGCCTGGATGGTTCGTATCATTACGGCGACTGCAGCGGACCGGTCAGAAGGGGTTAGACTGACAGTTTTAACCGGCGCTGCAGCAACGGGTGCTGCCCTTTGTGGGATGGCAGGGGATGAACCAAGCACAAGCATGGCCACGAATGCACCGCGTAGTAACGTCACGCCAAGTCCTCCGAGGCAGTCCTACTTTTCAAAATACGATCGAGAAACGGACGCTTCTTCAGCGCGTCGAGCAGGCTGATCAGAACTTCAGCAACGGGTTGGCCCAGGTCAGCATCAAGCGTGCGCGCAGCAGCTTCGGTTGCCTTCCAGCACGCTTCCAACTCGGGCAAAATCTTGAGTGCATAGGGGGTTAGCGAAACCATTCGTTCGCGACCGTCTGTGCCAGGCGCTGTCGACACCAGACCCATTTTTGCCATCTGCGAAACGGTTTGGCTGGTAGCCGAATGGCTTACAGTTGCTCGTTCCGCGAGGACCCGCAAAGGCAACGGACCGCTCAGGGACAATGCTTTCACTACGGGCGTAAATCGCGCCCGATAGTCCAATCCTGCACGCTTGTAGCTCTCATCCACTGCGCCATCGAGTTCCTCGATAAGGCGGCGTAAAAGGGTGCCAAGGGTGGCGTGCGGAACGAGCATGCAAATTACATAAGCGCTTATATATTTTTTGCCAAATATTTCGTGCCTCTGTGTTTTTACGCGAGCGGCGCCGGCGCATGTCCGCTTTCGACCCATCGCGGATGGTCGACTTCTTCTCCCGTTAACTGGAGAAGAAATGTACCAAAAAACCATTTTCCTACACGTGCCCGATCTGCTTCATCGTGCCGGAGGACGCTCACGCCTTTCCGCAACGACGCGAGCATCCGCCATGGCCAGTGCAAACATTGGGACCATTCGCGCGAAGACGCGGCGCTTTCGCCTCAAGCGCGTTCGCGGGGATGGTGCGAAGGCGCGGCCGACGATACAGCTTCGACAAATCGACAATGAGAGAATGCGATGATCACCATCTACCACATCCCCCGCACCCGTTCGATCCGCATCGTCTGGCTGATGGAGGAACTCGGCGAGGAGTACCGGATCGAGCGGCTCAGCATGCCGGTGCCGGCCGAATATCTCGAGATCAGCCCGACCGGGCTGGTCCCGGCGATCGATGATGGCGACATCCGCATGATCGGGTCGATCGCGATCCTGCAATATCTCACCGGCCGCCGGCTGATGGCGGGCGACGCGGCAGCCAAGGCGCTGACGGTCGGCCCGCAGCCCGATCCCGCCGCCTATGCCGAACACCTCCAGCTGCTCCATTTCGGCGAGGCCGACATCGCGACCCCGGTCAGCGCGATCTTCCGCACCCAGCTGATGGCGAAGGACGGCGATCCGGTGAACCCGACCTACGATTACCTGATCGGCGCGGTCGGCAAGCGGCTCGCGTGGATCGAGGATCTGCTCGACGATGGGCGGACCTGGGCGACCGGCGAGAACTTCACCATCGCCGACATCTCGCTGTTCTACGGGATCAGCCGGCTCGAAGTGAGCCGGCTCGGCCATCTGCTCACCCCTAACCTCGCCGCCTATCTCGGCCGGCTGCAGGCGCGTCCGGCCTATCTGCGCGCGATCGAGGTTTAGGCCGCAAACAGCGCTGGTATTACGATTGACTCGAATCATAACAAAAAACACATTGCCGCGATGAGCATCGGGCGCGCAGCGGCGTTTCTCCTCTTCCTGTCGCTTCTGCCCGGCGCGGCCAGCGCCGCGCCGGAGACGATGCCCGGGCTGCCCGAGATACAGCAGCCCTATTCCGAGCTTCCGCAGACCGCGAGTTTTCCGGTCGCGAAGCTCGATGCCGACTGGGTCGCGATAGCGCCCGACGCGGTGTGGGTCGCGGGCAAGGGCCCCGACGTCGTCGTCCGCATCGATCCGGCCGCGAATGCCGAAACCGCCACGGTCGCCCTGCCCGGCGCCGCCTGTGCGGGGCTCGCGTTCGGCTTCGGCAGCCTGTGGGTCCCGATCTGCGGAACGGACGCCTATTCGGTGGTGCGGATCGACGGCGCCAGCGGCCGCATTGTCGCAACGCTGCCGATGGGCCCGCCTGCGGAGGGCGGGATCGCGGCGGGCAAGGATGCGGTGTGGTTCGTCGTAGACGGCACCACGCTGGTCGCGATCGATCCGGCGACGAACCAGCCCGTCCATCGTACCGCGATCGCCGGCGGCTCGCAGGTCCCGATCGTCGAGGGCGATACAGTGTGGGTCAGCAGCACCGACCACGATCTCGTCACCGCGGTCGATGCGCGTAGCGGCAACGTGATCGGCACGACCGCGACCGGCTCGAAGCCGCATTTCCTCGCCGCGGGCGACGGCTCGATCTGGACGCTCAACCAGGGCGACGGCACGGTGACCCGGATCGACGCCGGCACCCGTCAGGTCACCGCGACGATCCCGCTCGGCCTGCCGCGCAAGGGCGGCGACATCGCCTACGATCATGGCGTGCTGGCGGTGACGCAGGTCGGCGTGCCGCTGACCGTGATCGATGCAAACACCGATAGCCCGCTGGTCCAGTGGGTCGGCCCCGGCGGCGACTCCCTGCGCCTCGGGCACGGCTCGATCTGGCTGACCGATTATTTGAACGGCACGCTGGTCCGGATCGAACCGCAGGCGGCGGCGCGCGGAAAGCCGCGCCGATAAAGCGGTTCGTCCCGGCCTTCGCAAGCGCAGCATAGTGTGTTAGGGGCGCCCGCATGCGTCACCGTCTCTACCCGCTCGAAGATCTCGAGGACATTCCGGGCACCACCGTGTTCACCGCCAAGCGCTCGCGCCAGGCGTACCATCTCCACAAGTTCTGCATGTCGCTGATGGACGCCGCGAACCGCGACGCCTTCCGCGACGACGAGCGCGCCTATCTCGACCGGTTCCGGATGAGCGAGGAGCAGAAGCAGGCGGTGCTCCACCGCGATTTCAGCCGGTTGATCGATCTCGGCGGGAATATCTATTTCCTCGTCAAGCTCAGCAACACCGATGGCTGGAGTGCGCAGAAGGCGGTCGGTTCGATGACCGACCTGACGCCCGACGAATATGCCGCGATGATGCGCGCCGGGGGCCGCAGCCCCGAAGGACAGCGCTCGATCCGGGACAACAAGGACAAGCAATAGTGGCACGCATCACCGCTGGCATCGCGACCAGCCATGTCCCCGCGATCGGCGCCGCGATCGACCTGGGCAAGACCGGGGACGATTACTGGGCACCAGTCTTCGCCGGTTACGAATGGGCGAAGGAATGGATCAAGCACAACACGCCCGACGTGGTGATCCTGGTCTATAACGATCACGCCTCGGCGATGATGCTCGACATCGTCCCGACCTTTGCGCTGGGCTTCGCCGAAGAGTTCGAACCGGCCGACGAAGGCTGGGGCGCGCGCCCGGTGCCGACCGTGATCAACGACACCGATCTTGCCGGCCATATCGCCGAGCAATTGGTGCTCGATGAATTCGACATCACCATCATGAACGACATCAAGGTCGATCACGGCCTGACCGTGCCGCTGAGCCTGATGTTCGGCCAGCCGAGCGAATGGCCGTGCAAGGTGATCCCGCTGGCGGTCAACGTGACCCAGTTCCCGACCCCGTCGGGCGAACGCTGCTGGCAGCTTGGCGCGGCGATCCGCGATGCGGTGATGTCCTATCCGGAAGACCTCAACGTCCAGGTCTGGGGCACCGGCGGCATGAGCCACCAGCTCCAGGGGCCGCGCGCCGGGCTGATCAATCCCGAGTTTGACAACGCCTTCCTCGACAATCTCACCGCCCACACCACCGCGCTGCGCCACATCACCCGCCTAGAATATCTCCGCCAGGCGGGGACCGAAGGGATCGAACTGATCATGTGGCTGATCATGCGCGCGGCGATGGGCAAGAGCGTGGAGGAACTGCACCGCTTCTACCACGTGCCGGCGTCGAACACCGCGGTCGGCCATATCGTGCTCAAACCGCTGGACTAAGCATTCCCCTTCGTTAGACTTAGTCAACGAAACACCCGAAAAGGGGAGAGGGGAATCATGCACAAATCGCTCCGCAAGGCGGCGCTCGCTTTCGCTTTGGCCGTGGGTACCGGCCTTGCCGGCAGCGCTTCCGCGCAGCCGGTCGCCCCTCCCACACCCGCGCCGCAGGCGTGCCAGCGCGACTGCCTCGAAGGCTTCGTGAACAAATACCTCGCCGCGATGGCCGCGCACAAGGTCGATCCCGCGCTGTTCGCCCCGAACGTCCGCTTCACCGAGAACGGCATCCAGCTGCCCTTCGGCACCGAAGGCCTGTGGGCCACCGCCAGCGGGGTCGGCCAGTACAAGCTCTACGTTCCTGACATCGAGACCCAGAACGTCGCCTTCCTCGGCACGGTGCTGGAACAGGCTTCGTCTTCCGCCACCGGTCCGCAGCGACCGCCCGAACTGGTCGGTCTGTCGCTGCGCCTGCGGATCGCCGACGGGAAAATCGCGGAAGTCGAACAGATCGCCGCGCGGCCCGAGCGCCCGCTTGGCCCGAATGCCGGAAACGTCAGCAGCAGCCCGTTCCCCGCGACCGGCGAGGCGGTCGAGAAGATGGGCGCGCCCAATGCGCGCTTCCTGACCGCGATCCCCGAGAAGGACCGCCACAGCCGCGCCGATCTGGTCCGCATCGGCAATTATTATTTCGACGCGGTCGAGCGGAATACCGGTCACGATTACTACCCGTTCAGCGACGACTGCCTGCGGCATGAGAACGGCATCGTCACCGCCGGCCCGCCGACGCCCGAATTCCCGCAGCGTAAGGCGTGCAAGCAACAGCTCCAGACCTCGCTGATCGGCGCGGTCACCAGCATCCGCGACCGCCGCTTCGTCGCGATCGACCGCGAGCGCGGGATCGCCTTCGCCTTCGCCTTCTTCGACCACCGCCCGATCGACTGGACCTGGCAGCTCGGCGAATTGTTCAAGATCGACGGCGAGAACATCACCCAGGTCGAGGCGATCTTCATCCGCGGGCCCTATGGTGTGTGCTCGGGCTGGAGCACCTATGAGCAATGCCGCAGCGAACAGCCGCGGGATGAGCGGTGACCAATGCGAAATCTTGGGGGAGGATTGAAACCATGATCAAGAAACTGCTGCTTGCCGCCGCGCTGCTGTGCGGAACCGCACCCGCGTTCGCCCAGAACGGCCCGCCGCCCAGCCCCTACGCTCCGTTGCAGGACCATCCCCGCTGCACCCGCGACGAACTCAAGGCGGCAACCGCCGCTTATGTCCAGGCGCAGAAGAGCGGCGACATCTCGCAGCTGCGGCTCGATCCAAAGGCGCATTTCCTCGAGAACATGAAGGACGTCGAGAAGGGCGCCGGCCTGTGGAACACCGCGCTGCCGATCGCGCACGACATGAGCTTCCACGACGACAAGCGCTGCAAGAGTTTCACCGAGATCGTCGTCACCCAAGGCGGCAAGCCCTATGTGATCGGCACAAGGCTGTATCTTCACCAGGGCAAGATCATCCGCGTTGACAGCATCGTGACAAAACCGGGCGACTGGCTGTTCAACGCCAATGCCTATGACAAATACTCGAAGGCAGAGGACTGGTCGCCGCTGTTCAAATACCAGCTGACCGAGCCGAAGGAGATGATCCGCGGCGCCAATGCCTATCTCGACGGCTTCGCCGACAAGTTCACCGACATTCCGTGGGGCACCCCCTGCGCGCGGCTGGAAGGCGGCGCCTATACCAACCCCAAGGGCGATCCGCATGCGAGCTGCGAGATCGGCCTGCCGCCCGGTGTGCTCTACATCGTCAACCGCGACTATCTGATCGACGAGGAGAAAGGCGTGATCAACGTGTTCTGCCGCTTCGGCGGATCGACCGGCGGGCCCGACAGCCACAGCTTCCGCTTCATCGACGGCAAGATCCGCGCGGTCCACACGCTCAGCGCGCTGCAAGGCCCGCAAGCGGACGACAACGGCGGGATCGTGCGCGGCGCGGGGATCAACGGGAGCTAGCAACCTCCCCCCTCACACCTATATCGGGCCGAAGGGGAACTTCGATGCAGTGGATCGTCGCCGGAATAATCCTGCTGGTCGGCCTCGCAGGCATGTTCATGCTCGTCAGCTCCGGCACCGCCACCCGCCGCAAGGGCGCCGCCGCTTCGTTCTTCACCGGAGTGGCCGAAGTGTTCGATCCCGGCGCGGCGATGATCGCGCTCGAGAACGAGAAGCGCGCGAATATGCTGGGTGAAAAGGAGGATGGCGATCCGCCAGATCCCTCAGATCCGACGCGGCGTTAACCGCGCCCGCGCAACGCATTCTTAATCCCGCTCCGTCACAAGGCGGCATGAGCAGGGCACCGAGAGCACGACTGGTGCGGACCGAAAATCCGCGCACCGCCTCCCGTCATCGCGTGTCGATCGCGGGGCGGCTCGGCATCGGCGAACGCCCGGCGGCCGACATCCTCGTCACCGATCTCGGCTCCAGGGGCTGCAGCCTGCAAGGCGACGCGGTCGGCGTGACCCGCGCGATCCCGCTGACCCTGTGGCTCGGCGAAGTCGGCCCGATCGCGGGCAAGCTCAAATGGGCGAAAGCCGGTTCCCTCGGCGTAATGTTCGACGATCCGCTTGGGGATGACGTCGTCGGTGCGCTGCGCGGCGCCGCCGCGCGGGACAAGGTGCCGCCGATGAGGCCTCCCGAGCCTGCGGCCTAGCCGAACAATCGCTCCAACCCGCGCCGCAGATCCATCGCCGCCTGTGCCTGCAGCGCGGTGCCGGGCACAATCTCGAACGCATGGATCGCGCCCGGATAGACGTGGAGTTCGGTCTGCACGCCCGCGTCGATCAGGCGGCGGGCGTAATCGAGGTCCTCGTCGAGGAACAGGTCGAGCGCGCCGGTAATCATGTAGGTCGGCGGCAGGCCCGTCAGATCTTCCGCCAGCGCGGGCGAGAACCAGCCCTTGCGCTCGTCGGACGGCTCGTAGTCGCCCCGCAAACTCTCCCAGCCGAAGCGGTTCTTGTCGCGGGTCCAGATGAATTCGCCGGTATGGGCGTTCTGCCATTGGTCATCCGGACCGCCGGTCCGCCAGTCGAGCATCGGATAGATCAGCACCTGGCCGGCGAGCTTCGGGCCGGCACGATCGCGCGCCATCAGCGCGAGGCTGGCGGCAAGCCCGCCGCCGGCGCTTTCGCCGAACACCACAATCCGCGCCGGATCGACCCCGAGTTCCCCGGCATGCTCGGCCAGCCACAGCAGCGCGGCGTAAGTGTCCTCCTGCGGGCCGGGGAACGGCGTCTCGGGCGCGAGGCGGTATTCGACCGAGACGATCACGCAGTCGTGCTCCAGCGCCATCAGCTGCCTGGTCATGCCGGCGGTATCGGCCGTGCCGACCACCATCCCGCCGCCGTGGATATGCAGGATCGCCGCGCGCTTGCTGCGCTGCGACGGCGGGTTGATCACCACCAGTCTGACATCCGGCCCGCCCGGGACCTTGGCCCAGGCCTGGGTGGCAGGGAACAGCGGCGGCGGGAGCCCCTCGGTCGAAAACAGCGGGTTGGCGCGGACAGCGGCAAGCGTTTCCGACGTGATCTCGATATCGGGCATGTCGAGCATCGCCGCGATTTCGGGATCGACGAGGTGACGGGTGTTGATCATTTTCTCTCCCTTTCCTCTCCCGTTGACGGGAGAGGGATACGCAGGCTTGCTCGCTTTTGCGAGCTTAGCCGGAGTTGGGTGAGGGTTGCCCCTGTCTTTGCGAGAAGACCAGCCCTCATCCAGGTTTCGCTGGCTCCTGCGGAGCAAGCTGCACCATCCTTCTCCCGTCAACGGGAGAAGAAGTCAGCTCTCTCCCAGCTTCGGCCCCAATTTCGGCGATGCTTTGCCCAACGCCAATTCCGCGTCCGAAAACCGGATCGGCGTGCGCAGGCCTTGCAGCCCGCCTTCCATCTCCAGCACCATCCCGCGCGCGGCGATCTGCGGATCGGCCAGCGCTTCGGGCACGGTGTTGATCGGCCCGGCCGGAATGCCGCGCTCCTCCAGCGCCGCGAGCAGCGCGTCCCGCTCCCAGCCCCGCGTCTTTGCCGCGACCGCGGGCGATACCGCCGCCCGGTCGCCCACGCGCCCGGCATTGGTCGCCCATTCGGGCTTCGTCTCCAGCCCGAGCAGTTCGGCCAGCCGCGCGAATTGGGCATCGTTGCCGACCGCGATGATCGCCCAGCCGTCGACGGTCGGGAAGGCCTCGTAAGGCACGATGTTCGGATGCGCATTGCCGAGCCGCTTCGGCGCCTTGCCCGAGACGAGGTAATTCATCGCCTGGTTCGCCAGCGTGCCGACCATCACATCGAACAGCGCCATATCGACCATCTGCCCGCGCCCGGTCGCTTCGCGCTGGTGCAGCGCCGCCTCGATCCCGATCACCGCATAGAGCCCGGTGAGGATATCGGCATAGGCGACCCCGATCTTCATCGGCGCGCCGTCGGGCTCGCCGGTGATGTCCATCAGCCCGCTCATGCCCTGCACGATGAAGTCGTATCCGGCGCGGGCCGCATAGGGCCCATCCTGCCCGAAGCCGGTGATCGAGCAATAGATCAGCCGCGGGTTCAGTTCGCTCAAACTCGCATAATCGAGCCCGTATTTGGCCAACCCGCCAAGCTTGAAATTCTCGATCACCACATCGGCATCGCGAACCAACTCGCGCACCTGCGCCTGGCCTTCAGGGGTGGTGAAATCGATCACCACCGAACTCTTGCCGCGGTTGGCAGCGTGGAAATAGGCCGCGTCGCTCGATCCGTCCTCGTTCTCGACGAAGGGGGGACCCCAGCCGCGGGTATCGTCCCCCGCCGGGCTTTCGACCTTGATCACCTCGGCCCCGAGATCGGCCAGCACCTGCCCGGCCCACGGCCCCGCGAGGATGCGAGCCAGTTCGACGACCTTGATGCCTTCAAGCGGACTCATGCGATCTCCTTTTCCTCTCCCGTTGACGGGAGAGGGATACGCAGGCTTGCTCGCTTGTCGAGCTAGCCGGAGTTGGGTGAGGGTTGTCCTTTTCTTGCGAAGAAAGACCAGACCTCATCCAGGTTACGCTAGAGCGGTGCAATATGGAAAATGCGTTCCGCATTGCGATGGCATAGTGCGTGCATTTCTGCCTCGCTGCTGGGAAAATCGTCGATGAAATCCACCGATGGCTGCTGCGGCTGGTAGGGATAGTCGATCGCCCACATCACATTGTCGATCCCGATCTTGTCGATCGCATAGCGCAGAGCGAGATTGTCCTCGACCCCGCTGGTGGTGATCACGAAATTGTCCTGGAAATACTCGGCCATGCTGCGCTTGGTCTTGGCTGCGCGGCCGACCGCCTGTGCACGGCTGTTCATGAAATTGATCCGCCAGATCCAGAACGGCACCGCCTCACCCATATGGCCGATGCAGATCTTGAGATTGGGGAAGGCGTCGAACACCCCGCCAGCCATCATCCGCACCGCATGGGTGCCGACTTCGACGCCGTAACCCCACATCGCGCTGTCCATCCCGTAATCCTGCAGCGGGCCCTTGAGTGTGTCACTGGCGGCGCGTGGGTGGATATAGATGCAGCGGTCGAGCGCCTCGGCCGCTTCGAGGATCGGCCAGAACTTCGGATCGTCGAGATATTCGCCGTTTGTGTGGCTGTTGATCATGAAGCCGTTGAGCCCGAGTTCGGTCACCGCTCGCTCCATCTCCTTCGCCGCGCGCTTCGGGCTGTGCGGCGCGAAGCTGGCGAGACCGGCGAAGCGGGTGGGGTATTTGCGGCAGATTTCGGCCAGCCGGTCGTTCGCGAGCATCGCCAGTTCCATCGCGGTATCGGCATCGAACATCTGCACCCCCGGCGCGGTCAGCGCGAGTAGATGCATGTCGACCCCGAATTCGTCCATCTCCGCCAGCCGGCGCTCCTCGACATCGACCAGCCCGGCGAGGAAATCGAGCTTGCCGTAGCCGGTGGTGTCGGTCGGCGCATCGTAGATGCCCTTGACCAGCAATTTGTCGAGGCTTTGCGAAGGCCCGTTGGCGACCTTCCGGAGCTCGGCGGCGACCTCGGGGATCGACCAGGCTTCCTCGGTCGCGATCTTGCGGATCTTCTGGGTCATGGATGCAGGCTCCTCTTGTGATTTTGGGCTGCACTATGGCGAAGGGCAAATGAAGCGCAACGGGTGAATTGGAACTGGCGGGAAGCACCGGCAGCACCTATTTGCCTGAGGATGAGCGGCGATCACGATGCCCTGTTTCTCGCGGCCGAAGGCGATGCCGCGCTGTGTACGATCGTCGGGATCGATGGCAGCTTTTCGCGCCGCGTGGGCGCGCAGCTGGCGGTCGCGCGCGACGGCACGGTGGCGGGCGACCTGGCCGACAATTGCCTCAACGCCGAACTCGCCAACCAGGCGGCCGAAGCGGTCGCGGACGGCGCGGTGCGGATGCTGCGCTATGGCAAGGGCTCGCCCTTCATCGATTTCCGCCTGCCCTGCGGTTCGGGGCTCGACATCGTGATCGACCCGAACCCCGATCGTTCCTCGCTCGCCGCCGCAGCCGCGAGCGTCGAGGCACGGCAAGAGAGCAGCCTCGCCCTGCCGTTGCCCGCCGATACCGATCCGGGGTTCCTCGCCACCCGGCGCTACATCCCGCCGGTGCGGCTGCTGGTCCTCGGCGCCGGAGCGGAATGCACGGCGCTGGTCGATCTGGCCCGGACCCAGGGGATCGCGGCCGACTGGCGCGAGGCCGGGAACGGGCTGGCGCTGGACAAGGTCCCAAACGATCTTGCGGCCGATCCATGGACCGCGGTGCTCCTGCTGTTCCACGACCACGAGTGGGAACACGCATTGCTCAAATGGGCGCTGTCGACCGACGCGTTTTACATCGGCGCGCAGGGCGGCGCCCCGGCGCGGGTCGAACGGCTGGCGCGGCTGCGGGCTGCAGGGCTCGGCGACGACCAGCTCACGCGGATCAACAGCCCGATCGGCCTGATTCCCCGCGCGCGCGATCCGCAGGTGCTGGCTTTATCAGTGCTCGCGGACGTGGTCGGCGCGCATGAAGCATTGCACCCGCACCGATGAACGGCGGCCTTGCGATCGCGATCCTCGCGGCCGGAAGCGCGCGGCGGTTCGGCGGTGGCAAGCTCGATGCGGAGCTGAACGGCAGGCCGCTCGGTTCTTACGCGGTCGCTGCGGTGCGGGCGCTGGGCAAGCCGAAGATCATGGTCGGCCGGCCGATCCCCGATTTCGCGAGCGCGGCGCTGGCGCTGGGCGAGGCGACCTTGCTCAAGAACAGGCGGGCAGAGGAAGGGCTCGGCACATCGGTCGCGCTCGCGGCGATGCAGGCATCGGCCGCAGGAGCCGATGCGCTGTTACTGCTGGCGGCGGATATGCCGCTGGTGCGGGCCGAGACGTTGGCGGCACTGGTCGCGGCGGTGGGCGAGCATCCGTCGGCGGTGCTCCATCCGGACGGGCATCCCGGGATTCCGGCGTGCTTTCCGCCGGGTTGGTATGCAAAATTGGCCGGCCTCGAGGGCGACCAGGGGGCGGGCAAGCTGCTGCGCGATGCGGAGGTGACGCTGGTCGAGGTCGGGCCGGACGAGCTGCGGGATGTGGACCGGCCGGAGGATTTGTCCGGCATCCCCCTCTCCAAGCTACGCTAGCTCCTCACGAGCTGCTGCGCTACCCTCTCCCGCGAGGGGAGAGGACTCTGCTGTGGCTCCTCCCCTGCAAGGGGAGGACACAGAGGCTTGACGACTGGTCGCCTGGCCGAAGTTGGAGAGGGGGTCGAGCTTACGCCAGATCCTCGGGCTTGATCGGCAGACTCCGGATCCGCTTGCCGCTGAGCTTGTAGAGCGCATTGACCAGCGCCGGGATCACCGGCGGCAGCGCCGGTTCGCCCAGCCCGGTCGGCGGATGATCGGTTACCACCCATTCGACGTGGATTTCGGGGGTCACCGGCATGCGCGGCAACGGATAGTCGTGGAAGTTCGACTGCTTGACCGCCCCGCCCTCGATCTCGATCGCGAGCGACATCGCCTGGCCGATGCCGTCGATGATCGCACCGTTGACCTGGTTGAGCGCGCCGAACGGGTTGAT
Organism: Candidatus Andeanibacterium colombiense; assembly: GCA_029202985.1. Classification (GTDB taxonomy): domain Bacteria; phylum Pseudomonadota; class Alphaproteobacteria; order Sphingomonadales; family Sphingomonadaceae; genus Andeanibacterium; species Andeanibacterium colombiense. The sequence continues at coordinate 1,094,423 of CP119316.1, forward strand.
GATCTGGTTGCCGACATCGCCCGCCGTCCAGACGTTGTGGACCACCGGACGACCGTTCTCGATGCTCGCCTCGACCACCTCGGCGAAATAGCCCTGATGGCTGTAGTAATAGCCGAAGCCGTAAGCGTGGCCCTTGGGCGGTTTCTTCTTGCCCCAGCCGCTCATGGCGACGGCCTTCTTGGTCACTCCGCGCAGCCGCTCCGGATCGAAGCCCACGGTGGTGCCGGTAAAGCCCTGGCTGTCGGGCTCCTTTTGCGCACCCTCGACCAGTTCCATCACCAGCGTCGGAAGATCCTTGCCCGCAGCCTCGGCAACTTCGTCGAGGAAGGCCTGGGTCACGAAGGCGAGCCCGTTCGAGCCCGGGGCGCGCAACGCGCCCATCGGCACGGCGGTGTTCATCATCGTCTGCGAGTAGCGCAAATTCACCACATGACCGGCCGGAAATATATCCGGGCTCATCGCCGCCGGATTGTAGGATCCACCCGCGACGAAGGTGATGAAGTGATCGTCGAAGCCGACCACCTTGCCCTTGGCATCCAGCGCCGCGCGCAGGCGGTGCCAGCCTGCCGGACGGTAGAAATCGGTCCGCACATCGTCTTCACGGCTCCAGATCATCTGCACCGGCGTGCCGGGCATCTTCGCCGCGATGGCCGCGCTCTGGAACATGAAGTCGTTGGTCAGGCGCCGGCCGAAGCCGCCGCCCATGCGGGTGATATGGACCTTCACCTGATCGGGCTTGAGGCCGAGCATCTTGGCGACGCCCGCCTGGCCCGGCTGCGGGTTCTGGGTCGGCGCCCACATCTCCATCGCGCCGTCCGGATGGCACAGCGAGGTGCAGTTCATCGGCTCCATCGGCACGTGGGCGAGGAACGGATAATGATATTGGGCATCGATGACCTTGGCGGCCCCGGCAAAAGCTGCGTCGACGTCACCATCGGTACGGAAGGCTTCTGCAGGCTTGCCTTCGGCCATCAGCTTGCGGGCGGTTTCGTCATAGCCCTTGGTCGAATGGCTCGCCCATTCGCCATTGTCCCACTGGACATTGAGCTTGGCGCGGGCCTGTTCGGCCAGCCACCAGTTCTTTGCGATCACCGCGACCCCATCGACGAGTTCGTCGGCGGCGCCGGTGCCCTTCAGCGGGAAGACGTCGATCACGCCCGGCATCGCCTTGGCCGCAGCGAGATCGGCCGAGACGAACTTGGCGCCGAACACCGGCGAGCGTTCATAGGCCGCATAGACCATGCCCGGCAGCAGCGTATCGACGCCGAAGATGCCTTCGCCATGGACGATCTTCGGGCTGTCGATCCCGCCGATCGCGCGGCCGATGATCACGAACTCCTTCTGGTCCTTGAGCTTGAGCGCCTTGGGGTCGGGCGCGGGCAGTAGCGCCGCGGCCGAGGCGACATCGCCGTAGGAGAGCGTCTGGCCGTTGGCGGGATTGGTGATCACGCCCTTCGAGGTGGTCAGCGTCGCGGGATCGACGCCCCACTTCGCGCCTGCCGCCGAAACCAGCATCTGGCGCGCCGCCGCGCCGACCTGGCGCATCGGGAACCAGTTCATCGGCGTCGCAAAGCTGCCGCCGGCGATCTGCGGGCCGTACTTCGCCCCGTCGGTATCGCCCTGGACGATCTTGATGTGATCCCAGTCCGCATCCAGCTCCTCGGCGATCAGCATCGGCAGCATGGTCTTGATTCCCTGCCCGATCTCCGGATTCTTGCCGGTGATCGTGACCAGCCCATCGGGCGCGATGGTGACGAAGGCGCTGAGCGTGCCCGAGGCGGTTTCAGCCCCGCCGGCCGCGGCGCGCGCGACCATCGGGATCGCCGCCGAAAGCATCAGCCCTCCGCCGGCGAGCGCACCGACCCGGAGAAAATTGCGCCGCGAGACTTTTCCCATCTCAGACATCCGCCTGCTCCTTCTTCGCGACTGCCGAGGCGACCGTGATCGCCTGCTTGATCCGCCCGTAGCAGGCGCAGCGGCAGATATTGCCGCTCATCGCCGCTTCGACCTGGCGTTCGTCGGGCTCCGGATTGCGCTTGAGCAGCGCGCTGGCGTTCATCAACTGGCCCGCCTGGCAATAGCCGCACTGCATTACGTCATGTTCGAGCCAGGCATCCTGCAGCGCCTTGCCGACCGGCTCGTCCGCCAGCCCTTCGATCGTGGTGACCTGCTTGCCCTCCAGCGACCCGACCGGGGTGACGCAGGAGCGCATCGCGACCCCGTCGATATGCACGGTGCAGGCGCCGCACAAGGCCTTGCCGCAGCCGAACTTGGTGCCGACCATGTGCAGCTCGTTGCGCAGCACCCACAGCAGCGGCATGTCGTCGGGCACGTCCACTTCACGCGGCTTGCCGTTGATGGTGACCGATCGGGCCATGATGTTCCTCCAGGAAAATGCGCTCGGAAAGTGTGCAGACTAGAGTGCGCCGCGCGGCACTGCAACAATAGTTAGCCGGCGAAGGGTCATTCTCCTTTCGGGGGGCTGGACAAAGCGGACACAATCAACCACTGGCGCGCGAACACGTTACTTTTGGGGCGCTTTGGGGCTAGGGTCCGCACGCGAATCGGCGTTGCGATCAGGCGGCGCGAACATGATTGAAGGAGTTGCTCGATGCCGTTGGTCAACATGAAGCCACTGCTGCGCGACGCGATGGATAACGGCTACGCGGTCGCCGCGTTCAACCTCGTCGACTACAACACCACCAAGGCGATGGTGAAGGCCGCGGAAGAGCTGAACGCCCCGGTGATCTGCCAGACTTCGGCCAAGACCATCAAATACTTCAGCCACAAGGAAATCGTCAGCTGGGTCCGCACGGTAGCCGAGGATTCGCCGGTGCCGGTGGTGCTGCATCTCGATCACTGCAAGGATATCCCGATGATCGAAGCCTGCGCCAAGGCGGGCTGGACCTCGATCATGATCGACGCGTCGGAACTGCCGTTCGAGCAGAATCTGGAGGAAAGCCTCAAGGTTCGCGCAATCGCCGAGAAATACGGCGTCGGCATGGAAGCCGAGCTCGGCCAGATCATGGGCGTCGAGGATGACGAGCATGTCGCCGAAGAGGATTCGGTGCTGACCGATCCCGAGGACGCGAAACGCTTCTGCGACGCGCTCGACCTGTCGGCCTTCGCCTGCGCGGTCGGCACCGCTCACGGCTTCTACCACGGCGACCCGGTGGTCGATTTCGACCGCATCGCGGCGATCAACGCGCTGACCAAGACGCCGATGGCGCTGCATGGCGGCACCGGCCTCAGCGACGAGACCTTCGCCAAGGCGATCGCGCGCGGCGCATCGAAGATCAACATCTCGACCAACCTCAAGCATGTCTGGGTCAAGAGCTTCGTCGATTACCACCTCGCCAATCCGAAGGACTTCGAACCGCTCCGCGTCGGCGATGCGCAGTACCAGGCGTGCAAGGCGATGTTCCACGGCTTCATCGAGAAATTCGGCGGCGCCGGCCACGGCAGCACCTTCCTGTCGAAACTCGACAAGGCGGCCTGACATCCCATGATCAAGGCCCTGATTTTCGACTGCGACGGCGTACTCGTCGATACCGAGCGCGATGCGCACCGCGTCGGCTTCAACCGCGCATTCAAGGAATTCGGCATCGACGCCGAATGGAGTGTCGAACTCTATGGCAAGCTTCTGCTCGTTGCCGGCGGCAAGGAGCGGATGCGCGCCTATTTCGACGAATTCGGCTGGCCCAAGGGCACCGACACCGCTGAGCAGAAGGACGAGCTGATCCTCGCGCTGCACCTGAAGAAGACCGAGATCACTTCGAACATCGTGTCCGACCTGCCGGTGCGCCCTGGTATCCTGCGGATCATCGACGAGGCGATCGCCGCGGGCGTGAAGCTGGGCGTCTGCACCACGTCGAACCCGAAGTTTATCGACGCGGTGCTCGATCTGTTCGGCGCCGAGCGCAAGGCCGCGTTCGACTTCGTCCACGCGGGCGACGTGGTCGCGAAGAAGAAGCCGGCGCCGGATATCTACCTCCTGGCGCTCGAGACGCTGGGCCTGCCCGCGACCGACTGCGTGGTGATCGAAGACAGCCGCAACGGGCTGCTGGCCGCCAAGGGCGCCGGCCTGCCGACGCTGATCACCACCAGCACCTACACGGTAGACGAGGATTTTGCCGAGGCTGACAAGGTCGTCTCGGAATTGGGAGATGCGCCGTCTGTCCAGGTCACTCTGGAAGATCTCGGCGCGCTGGCCGCGCACGCGGCCGTCTGAAGGAGCGTTTGAAGATGAGTTCAATTCCGCAGGCCGATATCGAACGGGCCATCCGCACGACCGCGGCGACAGTGCTTCGCAACGAGCACTATTTCTCGGATCTCGACGGCCTTGCCGGCGATGGTGACTTCGGCACCTCGCTCGCGACCGGCTTCCGCGTGATCGACAACGAATGGGACGGGATCGACAAGAGCAACATCGGCGCGATGCTGCTCAAGATCTCGATGCTCGTGTCGAAGCATGTCGGCGGCAGCTCGGGTCCGATCTGGGGCACCGGCTTCATGAAGGCCGCGATGCTGACCCGCGGCAAGGAAGAGATCACCCTGGACGATCTGGCCGAAATGCTCGGCTCGGCGATCGAGGGCATCCAGGCCCGCGGCGGCGCCAAACTGGGCGACAAGACCCTGCTCGACGCGCTGATCCCGGTGCAGGAAACGCTGAAGTCGCATTGCGCCGCCGGCGACAAGGCCGCCGCGCTGAAGGATTGTGCCGGCGTGGCCGAACAGGCCATCGACGAGACCCGCACGCTCGTCGCGCACCGCGGCCGCGCGAGCCAGGTCGGCGAGCGCAGCGCGAACACGCCCGATCCGGGCATCGTTTCGATCGCCGTGATCCTGAACGACTGGTGCAAGGAATTCGGGGTCGAGAACACTCCGACCGTGGCCGAAGTCGTCAAACAACTCGCCTGACAATCCGAAAATCCCTGGGAGAGAGGAACCCACCCATGAAGAAATTCGTCAACGATCCCGCCAAGTTCGTGCCCGAGTTCATGAAGGGCATCGCGCTTGCGAACCCCGACCTGCTGAACTTCAACGAAGAATTCCAGATGATCACCCGCAAGGGCGGTCCGGACAATGCCAAGGTTTCGGTCGTCCAGGGCTCCGGCTCGGGTCACGAACCGGCGCACGTCATGGCGGTCGGCCCGGGCATGCTGACCGGTGCCTGCCAGGGCGCGGTGTTCGCCGCCCCGGCGGTCGATTCCTGCTATGAGACGATCAAGGCCTGCGCATCCGATGCCGGCGTGCTGGTGCTGGTCAACAACTACCAGGGCGACCGCATGGCGTGGGACATGGCGACCGAAATGGCGACCGCCGAAGGCATCAATGCCCGCCAGTTCTGGATCAATGACGACGTCGCGGTGGAAGACAGCCTCTACACCGTCGGCCGCCGCGGCGTGGCCGGCAACTTCTTCGTGATGAAGGCCTGCGGCGCCGCCGCCGACGCCGGTGCGAGCCTCGACGAAGTCGAAGCGATCGCGAAAAAGGTCAACGACAACGTCCGCTCGATGGGCGTCGCGCTGACCAGTTGCATCCCGCCCGCCAAGGGCACCCCGATCTTCGAACTCGGCGACGACGAGATCGAAGTCGGCGTGGGCATCCACGGCGAACCGGGCCGCCGCCGCGAGAAGATCCACCCGGCCGATGTGATCACGCAGGAGTTGTTCGAAGCCGTCGCGAACGACATCCCGTTCAAGTCGGGCGACCGCGTCGCGATCATGGTCAACGGTCTCGGCGGTACGCCGATCACCGAACTCTACGTGATCTACGCCAAGGCCCATGAACTGGCCGAGCAGGCCGGCTTCACCGTGGTCCGCAACTATGTCGGCGAATATTGCACCAGCCTCGAAATGGCCGGTGCCTCGCTGACCATCCTCAAGCTGGACGCCGAGCTCGAAAAGCTGCTGGCCGCCCCGGCCGAGACCGCCGCGCGCATCTTCTGATCCGCCGCACTCGCTGAACAAGATTGGCGCCCCGGGGGAAACCTCGGGGCGTTTTCTTGCGGCTCTAACGCAGCACCCCGCGCCGCTTCATCGCTGCCGAATACCCAATCAGCAGCACCGCGATCACCACCACGATCACATTCACCGCCAGCGCGCCGTTGTTGTCGTAGCTGCGCGAGGTGCCCATCGCATAATCGTAGCCGTGGGTGACCGCGATCGCGACCAGCGACAGCACGAACACCCGCAACGCCTTCGCGCTTCGCATCAGCAGCATCGCCGCGCCGGCGATTCCGGCGAAATCGGCGACGTCGGTGACAGCCCTGAACCACGGCGCCTGCGCGGCGTAATAGGCCGCCTCGCCCGGCGTGACCGCGAGCATGCCCAACTGCGCCATGAAGATCGTCACCGTGCCAGCCGCATACCACAGCAGCGCGGCCACGCCGATCGCCCACAGATGCCACGGCGCCTTGCCGGCCGGTTCCTCGCCCATAAGTTCCTCCCTCGACAGATTCCGGAGAATATCACGCGCGGATCGGGAGGCAAATCGCGCCCTATTGGACAAGTGTAAAACAGCTGGCATCACCCCCCGCTTCGGGTTAGCCTCCTCCCATGAAAGCACCCTTGCTCGCGCTCGCCCCCGTTCTTGTCGCCGCGCTCTGCGCCGCGCCGGTTTCGGCCCAGTCGCTCTATGTCGAGGCGGGCAGATTGCTCGATGTCGACAGCGGCAAGGAACTGACCGGTCAGTGCGTGCTCACGCAGGACAAGGCGATCACCAGGATCGAGCCTTGCGGCGCGACCCCGGCCGGCGCCGAGCGGATCGACTGGAGCGGCTACACCGTGCTCCCCGGGCTGATCGACCTTCACACCCATCTGGTCGACGTGACCGAAAGCGAAGACACGGCGGCGCCGATCAAGACCACCCCGCCGGAGACCGCGCTGATCGGCGCGCACAACGCGTGGATCACGCTCAACGCCGGCTTCACCACCCTGCGCGATGTCGGCACCTATCGCGGGCTGACCGATGTCGACGTGCGCAACGCGATCAACACCGGCTTGATCCCGGGCCCGCGCATGTATGTGGCGGGCGCGTATATCACCAAGCCGGGCGGCGGCGGCGAGGTCAACGGGGTCGTTCCGAACGACCAGCTTCCACCCGATATGCGGCTGGGCGTATCCTCCACCCCGCAGGAAACCCATGACCGGGCCGAGTATCTGTTCGCCCACGGCGCCGATTTTCTCAAGCTGATCGCGACCGGTGCGGTGCTCGCGCTGAACAACGACGTGAACGAGACCGAGCTGACCCAGGCGCAGATGCAGGCTGCGGTCGATGTCGCGAAGGAGCACGGCAGCTTCGCGATCGCCCATGCCCACGGCGCCGAGGGGATCAAGGAAGCTATCCGCGCCGGCGTCCGCACGATCGAACATGCCAGCCTGATCGACGACGAAGGGCTGCAACTCGCCAGGGACAAGGGCGTCTGGCTGGTGATGGATATCTATGACGGCGACTGGATCGACGAGGAAGGCACACGCGCCGGCTGGCCGGCAGAGATGCTCCAGAAGAACCGCGACACCACGCTGGCCCAGCGCGAGCGGTTCGAGAAGGCGGTCAAGATGGGGGTCAAGCTCGGCTTCGGCACCGACGCCGGAGTCTATCCCCACGGCATGAACGCGCGGCAGTTCGCCTATATGGTCCAATGGGGCATGACCCCGCTGCAGGCGATCCGCGCGGCGACGATCGAAGGCGCGAAAGTGCTCGGCCGCTACGACCAGTTCGGCTCGATTGCCCCCGGCAAGTCGGCCGACATGATCGCGGTCGCGGGCGATCCGCTGCAGAACGTGCGGGTGCTGGAGAGCGTGTCGGGCGTGATCAAGGAAGGCGTTAAGTACAAGTGACGCGCACACTCGGCAGGGTGACACAAGTTACACCCTGTCACCCGCAAAAAAGGCCAGAATCGGCAACCATTTCAACCCCCTATTCCGAAAATGGCTGGGTGACACCCTGGCCGAATTTCCCGTCGAGCACCGCGAATCCAACATTGTCAAAGATCGAAGCCGGGTATGGCAGGCTTAGCCCGTGTAGGAAAATGGCCGGTTCTGGCCGAGCCCCGCCGGGGCCCTTCTATTCCTCCCGCGGGAGGGAACTGGCTCCGCTATTGTCGGTTAGGCGTAAGGGGCCCCATCTTGCCGAGAGCTGCGGATCGGCGCGTGAGCCTCGCGATTTGATTTCCGCAGGTGCAATGGTGGGTATGTCATGAACATGGAGGACCTCTACCGGCTGCTGCGCACCAGCCATGTTCAGGCGCAGGGCATCGTCGACACCATCGGCGATCCGTTGCTGGTGCTCGACGAGGCGCTCTGCGTGCAAAGCGCCAGCCGTTCGTTCTTCGAGACCTTCAAGGTCAATCGCTTCGAAACGATCGGCCGGCCCATCTACGATCTGGGCGACGGCCAGTGGAATATTCCCGAGCTGCGCAAGTTGCTGCTGGAGGTGGTTCCCAAAACCACCGCGGTGGTCGACTATATGGTCGAACATGACTTCCCCGGAATCGGCCTCCGCAAGATGCTTTTGACTGCCCGCACATTGCATCACCCGGACACGGGCAGTCATGCGATGCTGCTGGTGATCAACGACGCGACAGACCAGTTCCGCAAGGAAGCGGCGAAGGACATGCTGTTCGGCGAACTCCATCACCGGATGAAGAACGTGCTTGGCCTGGCGCAGTCGCTGGCGCGGCAGACCACCACCGAAGGGCGCTCGGCGGAGCAGTTCCGCGACGACTTTCTCGGACGCTTCGGGGCGTTGATCGACGCGCAGGAGCTTGCCTATTCCGCGCAGGAAAAGACGACCCTTTCGGCATTGCTCGAGCGGATCCTCGCACCGCATCGCGGCAATCCCGACGCCGTCGTACTTGTCCCCGGTGCGTCGGTCGATCTGACCCCGGGCATGGTGACATCGCTCAGCCTGATCTTTCACGAACTGGCGACAAACGCCGCCAAATATGGCGCGCTTTCCGAAGCCGGGGGGCAGGTCAGGATCTGCTGGGAAGTCGAGGACGCGCAAAGCCGGCTTCGCATCTCCTGGGCCGAAAACGGCGGGCCGCCGGTGGCCGCCCCCAAGGCCGAAGGGTATGGAACCAAGCTTATTCAATCCGCCGCCACCTACAATCTTGGCGGCCGGGTCGTACAGGAATTCGCGGCTGACGGCCTGAATACGGAAATCGTGATTCCGCTGGGGGCGGCTTCGCCTGCGGACCATGCCTAGAACCGTCCTGGTCGTCGAAGACGAATTCCTGATCGCGATGGACTTGCAAGCCATGCTCGAACGCTCGGGCTGGCAAGTGATGGGTCCGGCTCCGACTGTCGCCATGGCGCTCGACCTTCTGGAGAGCGGTTTGCCCACGATCGCGCTGCTCGATATCAACCTGGGCAACGAGCTGGTCACGCGGGTCGCGGAAACCCTGAAGGCGAGCGGAGTGCCGTTCGCGGTGGCGAGCGCCTACGAAAAGCCGGAGCAGGTCTGCGGCGAAATTCTCGCCGGGGTGCTCAACGCGGGCAAGCCGACGAACGAACGCCGCCTGTTGTCCGTCCTGGAGCAGCTCACGGCGGCATGAAACGGTGCCCGCGGAAGCCTACAAGGCGCGATCGGTGGCGGCGGGTCCGGAACAGGCGGCCGCGGTGCGAACCTAACTTGCCGGCTCGCTGGAGACAAAATCAGTCAGCGGTCTGAAACCGCCCGTATCCCCCCTTATCCGCGATGATCACCTTCGCCGCATTGTGCCCCGGCGCGCCGGTCACGCCGCCGCCGGGGTGGGCACCCGCGCCGCACATGTAGAGCCCTTTTATGGGCCCGCGGTATGAGCCGTGGCCAAGCACCGGGCGGGCGCTCCACAATTGGTCGAGGCTCATGTTGCCGTGCATGATGTCGCCGCCAGCCAGGCCGAACTTGCGCTCCAGCCCCTTCGGACTGAGCACCTGGCGCCCGAGAACCGAGGCGCGGAAGCCTGGGGCGTAGGCTTCGACCGTATCGATGATCGTGTCGGCGGCCTTGCCTTCCTCGGCATCCCAGTCGCGCCCATCGGGCAGTTCGGGCGCGAATTGCTGGCAGAACAGGCTCGCGACGTGCTGACCCGGAGGGGCGAGGCTGTCATCGACCGTGGAGGGGATCAGCATCTCGACGATCGGCTTCTTCGACCAGCCGTAACGCTTCGCGTCGAGGAACGCCTCGTCCATGTAATCGAGCGTCGGCGCGAGGATGATGCCCGATTGGTGGTGCTCGCCCGGCTCGGGGAGGCAGGTGAACTTCGGCAGTTCGCTGAGCGCGACATTCATCCGGAAGGTGCCCGATCCCGCCTTGAAGCCCTTCATCCGGCGGGTGAATTCGGCGCCCTGATCGGTTTCGGAGATGAGTTTGCCGTAGAGCAGCTTGGGTCCGACATTCGCGATCACGCGGGTGGCGGCGATCTCCTCGCCGCTTTCTAGCTTCACCCCGACCGCCTTGCCGCCATCGACCAGCACCTGCGCGACCGGCGCCTCGAGCGTGATCTCGACCCCTGCCTGCGCGCAGACCTTGGCCATGATCTGGGTGATCGTGCCCATCCCGCCGACCGAGTGGCCCCAGGCGCCCTTCTTGCCGTTCACTTCGCCGAACACGTGGTGCAGCAGCACATAGGCGCTGCTGGGCGTGTCGGGCGAGGCGTAATTCCCGACCACCGCGTCGAAGCCGAAGGCCGCCTTGACCGCTTCGCTTTCGAACCAGCTGTCAAGGAAGCTGCGCGCCGACTTGGTGAACAGGTCGAGCACGTCGCGCTTCTGCGGCAGCGAGAGCTTCGCCAACCCCCGGCCCTGCAGCGCGCCGTCGATCAGCGTGCGGAAACCTTCGCCGAGATTTGGCGGCGCCTTCAGCGCGAGGCCGCGCAGCACTTCGGCCACGGTTTCGAGCGCCTCGTAATACTCCGGCAGCGTCTCGGCATCCTTGGCCGAGAACTTGCGGAATTCCTCCTGCGTGCGGGCGAGACCGCCGCCGAGCTTGAGGTAGCGCCCGTCTTCCTGCGGGAGGAAGTTCGAGATCGGCCGTTCGATCACACGATAGCCGTGATCGGCCAGCTTCATATCCGCGATCACCTTGGGCTGAAGCAGGCTGACCGTGTAGCTCGCGACCGAATTGCGGAAGCCGGGGTGGAATTCCTCGGTCACCGCCGCGCCGCCGATCACGTCGCGCCGTTCGAGGATGCGGACCTTCAGCCCGGCCTGCGCGAGGTAGAAGGCGCAGACAAGGCCGTTGTGGCCGCCGCCGATGATCACTGCGTCATATTTCCGGGTCATGCGCGGCTCCATCCGGCTGCGGGCGGCACGGTCTCGCGCGCCTGGGGTATCGTTTCGCGCATCTTGCGGCAGAACTGGCGCAGGCAGACTTCCTTGTCGGACAAAGGCCCGACCTGAAAACTGCGCGACTGCATGCCCTGCTGGACGCGGGTGATGAGCTCGGTATCCTCGGCATTGACCTGCCGGTTGATCCGCCAGTTGAGGTAGCGCGCGGCGCGCATTTCCCTGCGCTCATCGTCGAGCACGTAGCTGATCTCGCGGATCATGCAGGTGGTCGGGCTGACCGGGAGCCATTGCATGAAATCGACCTGATCGGGGTAGATGTCGAAGGCGACGTTCGGCCAGAGCTTGAAATAGAGCCAGTGGCGCTGGCTCGCCTCCGGGAGATGCGGAACCGGGGGGAGCAGGTTCTGGTACTGGCGCTCGGACCAATTGGCCGAAGGCTCGTCGATCAGATCGCCCCACATGCGATCGACATGATCCTCGGCCTCGATCCCGTAGCTCTTGCCGAACAGGCGGGTGAGGCCCGGATGCGCGACCGGGATATGCAGCCCGTCGGAGTAATTGTCGCCGACGTTCTTCCAGTTCACCTCGCGCGGGCGCATCGTCACCCGGCCGAGCGCGTTCAATTCCTCGAAGCGGTAGGGCTCGATCATGCTTTCGTAGGGGGCCATCATGCTCGCGACCGAAGGGCCCTGATCTTTCAACCGAACGAAGATGAAGCCGCGCCAGATCTCCATGCTCACCGGAGTGAGGCTCTGCATGCTCTTCTCGAGCGCGGGATAGGAGGTGCTGTCGGGCACGCCGCTAAGGCGGCCGTCGAGCTCATAGGTCCAGGCGTGATAGGGGCAGACGAGCTTCTTCGAGCAGCCGCTCGATCCATCGACGATCCGCGAGCCGCGGTGGCGGCAGACATTGGTGAAAGCACGCACTGCGCCGTCCTTGCCGCGCACGACGATCACGCTTTCGCCGAGATATTCGAGCGTGTGCCACGCGCCGATCTCGGGAATGTCGTTCACATGGCAGACCACCTGCCAGCTCGGCGCGAAAACCAGTTCCTTTTCCGCATCGAAGAATTCCGCGTCGGAATAGGTCCATGCCGGCAGGCTCCAGCCTTCCAGCGGGTCCTCGTTCTGTCCGGCCGACTTGAGGAGAGTTGCCATGCGCGAATCCTTACTATACGATCGTATAACAAGCTGATGACCGCCCGGCAAGCCTTCACGCGCAGCGCACCCGACGATCGGCGGCAGAGCCTGATCGAAGCGACCGCGCGCTGCCTCGCCGAACGCGGCGCCGCCGGGGTGTCGGTGCGCGCGATCTGCGCCGAGGCGGGCGTCTCCCCCGGGCTGCTGCGGCATTATTTCGCTGGCGTGTCCGATGCGATCGCCGAAACCTATCGCTGGATCGGGCAGACGATCGGCGATGCGCTCGACGCTGCGGTCGAGCAGGCGGGGGGCGATCCGCGCGCACGTTTGCTTGCCTATCTCACCGCCAGCTTCCTGCCGCCGATCGCCTCGCCCGACCTGCTCGCGAGCTATGTCGCGTTCTGGAGCCTGACCCGCAGCGACCCGGCAATCGCCGCGGTGCGGGCGGAAGTCTACGGCGATTTCCGCTTCGGGCTCGATGCGCTGATCACCGCCTATCGCCCCGACATCGCCGACCCGCGCTTGCCCTCGGTCGCGCTGACCGCGCTGATCGACGGATTATGGCTTGAACTGAGCCTGGGCCAGGCGCCGTTTACCCCTGAGGAAGCCGGACTGCTGGCGGAAAAATGGCTGGATGCCTTGCTGGGCTGAACCTCCCCCGTGTCCCCGCGCAGGCGGGGACCTCAGGCAGATTTAGCTCCAGTCCGCCCGAGACCCCCGCCTTCGCGGGGGATCAGAGAGAGGCCCGCTCGATCTTCTCGACCGCCGCCGAGGTCCGCCGCGCCCACCACAGCATCGGAATTCCCGAGGCCATCAGCAGGAAGCTCAGGCCGCTCACACCGATCCCCGCGCCCCACAGCGTCCACAGCGAATAGACCGCTCCCAGCACCGCCAGCGGGCGCGCGATCCTGAGCTTGAACGCCGCGAGCGAGCACGCGAGATAGACCCACAGGCTGGCCGAGGTCGACAGCAGCAGCATGTATTCGAACAGGCCCTGCATGCTGCGCGCACCATTCATCACCACAAACAATGTCGCGATCATCGCCGAGACCAGCAGCGCGCGCACCGGCGTGCCGCCGGCGTCGGTCTGCGCCAGCCAGCGCGGCAATATGCCCTTCTCCGCCATCGCGCGCGGCATCTCGCCCTGCAGCAGCACCCAGCCGTTGAGCGCGCCGACACAGCTGATCACCACGAACAAGGTCACCAGCTCGGCCGGGCGCGCGCTCCAGAAATGCTGCACGAAAGTGGCGAAGGGCGCGGGCGATTTCGCGACCACTTCGGGCGGCAGCATCAGCGCGATCGCCGAGCATACCAGCACGTAAAACAACGCGGTCAGGCCCGTGCCCCACAGCGTCGCACGCGGCACGTTGACCTCGGGGTTCCTGACCTTCGCCACCGCGACGCTGGCGCTTTCGAACCCGACCAGCGCCCACAGAGTCAACGCCGCCGCCGCGTTGACCGAACCGAAGTGCAGCGACGAAGCATCAAACGGGCTAATGCTCCCCTCGCCTTTCGCGAGCACCAGCACCGCCAGCACCACCACGGCGATCAGCGGCAGCACCTTGAGCACCGTGGTCACGATCTGGAAATGCCCGGCGGCTTTCGCCCCGCGCAAATTCAGCGCGGTCAGGATCCACAACAGCACCATCGCCGCGATCGCCGGGCGAAACTCGCCGGCCGAGAGGAACGGAAACAGCGCGGACAAATGGCTGATCGCGGCGACCGCGATGGTGACCACCGCGGTCCAGATCGACACAAGGTAGATCCACCCGATCAGGAAGGCCGCGATCGGCCCGAACGCCGCGTCGACGAAACCCGAAAGCCCGCCCGCATCCGGCAGCGCGCGGGTCAGCCGCGAGAGGATATAGGCCAGCACCAGGGCGCCCGAACCGGTCAGGAACCACGCGAGCACCCCGTTCCAGCCATAGGGCGCGAGGGTGGCGGGGAGCAGGAACACGCCCGAGCCGATCATATTGCCGACGACCAGCGCGATCGCCGCGATCAGGCCGAGTTTCTGGCCCGACCCGGCCTGTTCCTGCTGCATCTGCTTCCCCCTTCGCGGGGCCGCTAGAAGTTCGCCCCCACCTTGACGCCCACAACCCGCGGCTTGATCAGCGTATCATAGAACACGCCGCCGCCGGGCGCGAAATCGCCGACGTCGCCGCAGATGGTTTCCGCGCATTGGGTGGAGCTGTTGATCACGCCCTTCGATCCGAACAGATTGGTCGCGAACAATTCGGCGCGGTAATCGCCGAAGTCGATCCCGAAGCTCGCATCGGCCGTGGTGTAGGCGGGCAGATTGCCGAGGATCGGGTTGATCAGGGTCCGCAAATCGTTGCGGCGCTTGCCGGTGTGGCTGACCGCGAACTGGATATGCGCTTTCATGCTATCCCCAAGCGGGAATTCGTAGCGCGCGAGCGCGGTACCCTTGATCTTCGGTGTGACCGGCAGTTGCGTGCCAGCCGGAGCCAACGGTATATCCGGTGAACAGTCGAAGTCAGGATTGGCGACGGGGCAGAAATCCTTCGTGATCTTGGCATCGTTGTAACTGCCACTGGCGCTTAGCGTCAGACCACCCTGATGATAGGTCAGATCGCCCTCGATCCCGCGGATCCGGGCGATGCCGGCGTCGCGCACTTCGGTCAGGCCGTTAGCGCCGAGGAACGAGAGCTGGATGTGGTTCCAGTCCTCCTGGAAGATCGCGCCGTTGAAGGTGACCGGGCCGAACTGCGTCTTCCAGCCGATTTCATAATTGTCGAGCGTGTCCGGGCCGTAAGGCGCGAGCGAGCCGCGCCGGTTGATGCCGCCCGGACGGAAGCCGCGCGACCAGGTCGCATAGACCAGCACGTCGGGCGTGATCTTGTAGGTCGCGTTGAGCTTGTGGATGAAGCCCGTGTCCGAGGTATCCTTGTCGAGATTGTTGCACGGAGCGCCGTCGACGGTCGACGGACCCTGGCACAGATACTGCGGATTGCCGCTGAAGCCGGGATTGTTGAACCCGAAGAACCCTTCGAGCGAGTTCTTGTACCAGTAGACGCGCCCGCCGGCGGTGACGGTCAGCTTGTCGGTCAGGTCGTAACTGAGCTCGCCGAAGGCCGCGAGATCGCGGTCCACGCGCTTCTGGGCGGTGAGCCAGATGTTATCGACCGTGCCCGGCACCTCGGTATCGTCGGCGAGATCGTCGATGATGTAGTGCTGGGTGATGAAGTGCGTCTGGCGCTGGCCGAATACGCCGCCGATGAAGCGGATCGGCGAATCCGCGGGAGAACTGACGCGCAGCTCGCCGAACATCTTGCGATAGCGGTCGCTGCCGATGATGTACTGGTTCGGGCTGATCTGGTTGCCGTCATTGTCGTAGACGAGATAGCCCGAGGTCGGGTCGAGCGAGTGATAGTAGCTGTCGTAGAAGAACGCGTAGTCGGAATAATCCTGGAAGGTCTCGTCGTCGCGCCACAGATGGCCGCCGGTCGCGACGAGATCCCAGTTGCCGATCTTGCCTTCGATGGTCAGCGCGGCCTGCACCCAGTTGTCGTGGCTGTATTCGTAATTGTACTGGACCGTCTGGTAATCCTTGGTGACGGCGCTGCTGCGTTCCTGCGCGAAGGTGCCGTGCACCTTCTGCACCTGGCCCATCACGGTCGGGCGCAGGGTCCAGCTGTCGTCGAGATCGATGCCCAGCGCGAGACGCGCGCCATAGGTATCGGCGTCGTTGTAGTCCTTCTTCGCATAGGCATCGTTGCATTGCTCGATGCCCGAACTGGGATAGGTCCGGCAGCCGGGAATATTGTCGATATAGCCGCCGTCATGGCGATACCACGCGACAAGGCGCGCCGCCGCCATGTCGGACAGGCGCAGGTTGAGGAAGCCTTCGGCGATGCCGCCCATTGCGCCGTGCTGGACCTGGTTCAGTTCCAGGTCGACCGCGCCATAGGTGCTGCCCATGTCGGGCTTGTTGGTGACCATCTTGATCGTGCCGGCCATCGAACTCGCGCCATAGAGCGTGCCCTGCGGCCCGGCGAGCGCTTCGACCCGCGCAAGGTCGTAGGCGTGGATGTCGAGCGCGCCCTGAATGGTCGTGATCGGCATTTCGTCGAGATAGGTGCCGACGGTCGGCAGCGAGGTCGAGTGGTTGGCGTTCTCGCCCGACGACACGCCCCGGAAATAGACCTGGCTGAAGCCGGGGCTGGAGGTCTGGATCGTGACCGAGGGCAGGAATTTGACCAGATCGGCCAACTCGTTGACCTGCAGATCCTCGAGCTTCTTGGTGCCCAGCGCGGTGACCGATGCGGGCACATCCTGCAGATTCTGCTCGCGTTTCTGGGCGGTGACGATGATCGCCCCGTCATCGGGTTCCTTGTCCTGCGCGGAAGCGGGCGTGACCGCGAGCAGCGAACTGCCGGCGAGCAGCGCGATAGCCAGGGTTTTGCGATTGGTATGGAAGCGCGACGCGTGCATCAGATCCCTCCTGCGGTGCAGCATGTGGTGCAATGCGCCACAGCTTGCGAAGGGTGACAATAGCGCATCGGCGGGGGTGGTCGCAGACGAAACCAATTTCCGGGAACTATGACATTTTTGCCACGGAGAGTAATCGCGCCGTAATTATTCAGCCAATTCGCAAAGCGTAGCTTTCCGTAACGTCACCGAGCGCCCGCGTGAGTGGATCGAGCCACTCCGCATAGGGGCGCCAGGCATCGACCCCGTCGCGGTTGATCGGCCGGCGCACCTGCTCGCTCGAGGCGGTGCGCACCGCGCGGGTGTTGGCGTGGAAGGCAAGGCAGCCGTCTTCGAACGGCAGGTCGAGATAGGCGAGCAACGCGCGCACCTCGCCCTCGGGATCGTCGAGCAGGCGCTCGTGGATCACCCGGTGGACCCGCCCGGGCAACACCTGGTCGAGATGGTCCATCGCCCGCGCATAATCCGCATAATAGCGGCCGATATGATCGAGATCGTAGGCGAAGCCCTGGCCCTTGGCGAAATGCTGGCGGAAATTGGAGAAGCAGCAATCGAGCGGATGGCGCCGCGCATCGATGATCTTCGCATTGGGCAAGATCAGATGGATGAAGCCGGCATAGGACCAGTTGTTGGGCAGTTTGTCGATGTAGAACGGCCGCTGGGTCTTGCGCTGGACGCGCGTGCGTTCGAGGAATTCCGCGCCGAGCGCGGCAAGCTTTGCCGCGTCCATCTTCGCGGCCGCGCCGATCCAGTCGCGCGGCCCCGCGCCCAGCGCGCGGCCCTCGCGCAAGGCAAGCGCCGGAATATCGGGCAGTTCCATCGTACCCTCGACCTGCGAGTGGCTGGAGAGGATCTGCTCGATCAGGGTCGAGCCCGCGCGCGGCAGACCGAGGATGAAGATCGGATCGGGCGAGGGATCGCCCTGCCCCGCGCGGGCGGCGAAGAATTCGGGCGTGAAAATCGCGATCGCCTGATCGACCTGGGCCGTGACCATGGCGGGATCGTGGCCGATCTGCGCGCTGCGCAACGCATTGCCGGCGGCATAGTGGCGGAACGACGCCTCGGCCTGCTCGCGGTCGCCGTAAGCCTTGCCGAGCGCGAAATGGAGATGGAGGCGGTCGTCCTCGGACGGCTGGGGCTGCCGCGCGAGCGCGGCTTCCATCGCGGCCACATCCGCTTCGTCGAAGCGCACGGTCTTGAGGTTGGCGAGGCTCCACCACGCTTCACCGAGATCGCTTTGGCAATCGATCGCGGTGCGATAGGCGGCAACCGCCCCTTCCTGCCGGCCGATGGTCTTGAGCACATGGCCATAGCTCATCCAAGTCCGCGCGTGCCGGGGGAAAGCGCGGGCGAGTTCCTCGTAGAGCGCCGCCGCTTCTTCGTAATCGCCGGTCCGGCCCAGCACCGCCGCGCGCAAGGTGCGGTTGGCCATCAGATCCTCGGCGCCTTCGCTTGCGAGCGACAGCGCGTCGAGCTCGACCAGTGCATCGGCGAAGCGCTGCTGGCGGTTGAGCACCAGCGCGAGGTTCGCGCGCGCGGCGACGAAGCCCGGCGCGAGTTCCAGCGCGCGGCGCAGCAGCTTCTCCGAATCCGCATAGCGCCCGATCCGCGCGGCCAGTTCTGCCATCAGGCGGATCGCCGCGACGTCGGTCGGCTGTATCCGCAGTCGTTCGCGCAAGCGGGCCTCGGCCTGCGCAAGGTCGTTCCGGACCATCGCCGAGGCGATCGCGATCATCTGTGGGTCGAAAGCGGTGGCGCGCACCGCCATCAGCTCGGCCTCGGCCGCGTCGCCATCCTCGCCCGCCGCCCGCAGCGCGCCGGCCAGCAGGCGCCACGCCTGCGCATCGCGCTTGTCACGCACGGTCGCCGCGCGCAGCCGGGCCACCGCTTCGGTGGGGGTTTCGGAGAGGCTCGCCATTGCCTGCCCGCGTATCACGCCCGCTGCCGCACGGTAAAGTTCCGCGTGTAACCTCGCTGTAACCCGCGCGGTTACGGTAATTAACTTACATCCTGCCCGCCTCCCGGGGAATGGACTTAGTCAACGACGCGCCCGTCTCCGGAAAGAAGGCGCACTCTATAAAGTAACAGGGAGCCTCACCGTGAACCACCACCCCCTTTCGGCGCGCGCCGCGCTATGCGCGTCCGCCGCGCTCGGCCTGCTTGCGGCGGCTACGCCCGCTTGGGCGGAAGATGCCGCCGCCAGCGACGCCGGCGATGCCTCGATCATCGTCACCGGCCAGCGCGAAGCCGTGCTGAAGGAAGAAGCGGACACCGGCAGCCGCCTCGGCCTGACCGCACTCGAAACCCCGGCCAGCGTCAACACCGTGATCGGCGACGACATTCGCGCACGCGGTGATTTCTCGGTCCAGGGCGCGGTCAGCCGCGCGCCGGGCGTGACCAATGCCTCGAACCCTGGCAATGCCGGCAGCTCCTACACGATGCGCGGCTTCAGCGGCGCAACCTCGGTGCTGCAGCTGTATGACGGTGTGCGGCTTTATCCGGTCGCGGATTCGATCAGCTTCCCGAGCGATCCGTGGAACATCGAGCGGATCGAAGTGCTGAGCGGCCCGGCCTCGGTGCTCTACGGCCAGGGCGCGCTGGGCGGCGCGGTCAACGTGATCCCCAAGGGCCCCAATGCGGACCGCTACGAGTTCGAAGGCGAAGCCGGCTACGGCTCCGACAGTACCTGGCACGTCGCGGGCGGAGCCGGCGGGCCGCTGGGCGACACGCTCTCGTTCCGGGCCGATGCGAGCTACCGCAAGTCGGACGGCTGGGTCGATCGCGGCGACAACCACAGCCTCGCGCTGTCGGGCGCGCTGCGCTACCAGCCGACCGAAACCCTGACGGTCACGCTGCGCGACGATTACGGCAACATCCACCCGCAGAAATATTTCGGCACGCCGCTGATCGACGGCGCAATCGACAAGTCGATCCGCCACAACAACTACAACGTCGGCGACGCGATCATGCAGTTCCGCGACAACCGCACGATCCTCGACATCGACTGGCAGGTCGCGGAGGGACTGAAGTTCCGCAGCACCAATTACTACATGACCAGCAAGCGCATGTGGCAGAATCTCGAGATCTATTGCTGGATCGGCGCGGACGGCCTGTGCCCGGCGGGCGATGGCTACGGCTACGGCACGCCCGGCAATATCTACCGCTCGGACAATTACGGGATCGTCCACGACCAGAAGCAATATGGCACGCTGACCAGCTTTAACGTGACCTTCCCGGTCGGCGGAAGCGTGACCAACAGCCTGCTGTTCGGGGTCGACCTCAACCGGTCGGACCTGGTCTATTCGCACGATTTCGACACCGACTTCCAGGAAAGCGAAGTGCCGGTGAACGGCTTCGATCCGGGGACCTTCCTCGAAACCTCGGTGATCAAGCCGCGCTACCACACGCGCACCGACACGTTCGCGGTCTTCGCGGAGGACCGCTTGGGATTGGGCGACAAGTTCTCCATCGTCGGCGGCGCGCGTATCGAATACAACAAGACCTTCCGCTGGAACTACGTCTATTCGGGCGACGAGATCGTCGGCGAGGCGCCGGCGCTGGACATCGATCCCGACACCGGCCTCGGCCGCGCGGCCTACAAATCGCTCCAGCACACCACCTGGCGGGTCGGCGCGGTTTATCAGCCGACCGAGAGCCTCTCGCTCTACGCGCAATACGCCACGGCGGTTGATCCGATCGGCGGGTTGACGACCTATTCCGGCAATGCGGTCACCTACCAGATGACCAACGCCAACGGCCGCCAGTTCGAGGCCGGCGTGAAGGGCATATTCCTTGGCGGGAAGGGCCAGTTCACCCTCGCGGCATACCAGATCGACAAGTTCCACATGTTCTCGCAGCAGGTGAACAACGGCCCGATCACTCAGATCGGCCACCGCCGGTCGCGCGGGGTCGAGGCGAGCCTTGCGGTGGACCTGCCCGCCGGTTTCGCGATCAACGCCAACGGCACCATCCTGAATGCCGATGCGGATCTGGATGACGGCAACCGCAACCCTTCGCCCGGCATACCGCAGCAGTCGGCGAACCTCGAACTGTCGTGGAGCGGGATCGACAAGCTCCAGCTGCGCGGCAACCTGCGCTATGTCGGCAAGCGCTACACCGAGGACGACAAGACCTTCCCGGTCCCAGCCTATACGGTGGTCGATCTCAGCGCGACCTACGCCCTCACCCGCAACGTCGGCCTCGATGTGCGGCTCTACAATTTGTTCGACAAGGCCTACGCCGAAGGAGTCTACTTCGATCAACAGTGGATTCTCGGCCGGCCGCGCTCGTTCGACGTATCGGTGAGAGCGGCCTTTTAAGACCTGAAAGGCTACTCTCCTGGCGCGCAGCTCCTCTCGTCCCTTTTCAACCCAGCGCATGGGACGTTGGGGGCTGCGCGTACTCTTCCTGACCCATCGCTGGACCGGGGTCGCGCTTGCATTGCTGATGGCGATGTGGGCGCTTTCCGGCGTGGTGATGATGTATTCCGCCTATCCCGAGACGACCCGGGAAGAGCGGCTGGCGGGCCTTGCCCCGCTCGATTTCTCCGGCTGCTGCAAAGCGGCCCTCCCCGATCAAGCCAGGCTCGACGGGGCGGTGGTCGAAATGCTCGAAGGCGAGCCTGTGCTGCGCGAGCCGGACGGCGCGATCCGGCTGACCGACGGCAAAACGGTCGCGATCGCGGCAAAGGACGCGGCGATCATAGCCGCCGGCCATCTCGCGCGATCGAGCGGCGCACCGGCGCCCACCCCTTCGGTCGCCTCGATCCGATACGACCAGTGGACCGTCCAGGGCGCGTCCAGCCGGACCTACCCGCTCTACAAGGCGAGCTTCGCCGATCCGGCCGGAACCGTGCTCTACGTCTCGGGCAAGGACGGCAGGATCGTGCAGGACACGACGCGGCGCGAGCGGTTCTGGAACTGGCTCGGCGCGATCCCGCACTGGCTCTATTTTGCCGAGCTGCGCAAGGACGGATGGCTGTGGCAGCAGGTGGTGGTTTACGCCTCGCTGCTCGGCACCTTCCTCACCGTGACCGGAATCTACATCGGCATCCGCCAATATGGCCGCGGCAAGCGGCGCATACCCTATCGCGGCTGGGCCTATTGGCACCACGTCACCGGGCTGGTGTTCGGGCTGTTCACCCTGACCTGGATCGTCAGCGGGCTGTTCTCGATGCAGCCGTGGGGCTGGATGGAAAGCCCGGGAGCAGACGCGGAGCAGGCCGCGCTCGCCGGGCGGCCCGCTGACCGAAGCGACGCGCTGGCGCTAGTCGAGGCTCTGCGGGCGCAGTTCCCGCCCGGGGCCGTCAGCGCCGAACTCTCGATCCAGGGCAAGGCCGCCTTCGCGCTCATCTCCGATCGGCAAGGCGGGCAGGCGCGTTACACCCTTCCCGCGCTCACTCCCGCCGCGCCCACTGCAGCAGAGCTGCGGGCGAAGACCGCCGCTGCGCTCCCCGGCACGCCGCTCGCTTCCGCCAAGCTGCTGCGCGGGACGGATGCCTATTACTACAGCCACCACACGCAGGTGCGCTTCCCGGTATGGCGCGCGATCTATCGCGACCGCGCGGCGACCCGGCTCTATTTCGATCCGGCGACCGGCGAGCTGATCGCCAAGGTGGATGCGCAGGCGCGCGAGTTCCGCTGGTGGCATTCGGCGCTCCATCGGCTCGATTTCGGGCCGCTCAATGCCCGCCCGCTGTGGGATGCGGTGATGCTGCCGCTGATGGCCGGCGTGTCGCTGCTGTGCCTGGTCGGCCTGTGGCTGGGGATCAGGCGCCTGCGCCGCTCCTTCCGCTGAGAAACGGCCCTCGTGCCCGATCTCAGTTGCCCTTTTCGCGTATCACCAGCACCGCCAGCTCGGTCCGCGAGCCGACGCTGAGTTTCTCGTAGATCCGGTGCAGATAGACCTTGATCGACCCTTCGGTGGTGCCGATCGTCTCGGCGATGTCGCGGTTGCGCTTGCCGACCGCGACCGCCTCGGCGATCTGCAGCTCGCGCGCCGAAAGCTTGCTCAGCGCCGAGGCCTGCGGACTGACGATCGCGAGGTCCAGCGCGCGCTGCATCAGCGCCTGGTCGATGAAGCGTTCGCCCGCCATCACTGCCTCGATCGCATCGTGCAGCCGGGTTTCGGCACCGTGCTTGAATACGATCCCATCTACCTTCGATTTGACCGCCGCGAGCAGCGCGGCATCCTCGATCTCGGCCGTCAGCAGGATCACCGGGCGGTTATCGCCCTGCGCGCGCAGCGCTTCGAGCACCGGCACCCCGCCCATGCCCGGCATGCGGATATCGAGGATCGCCACGTCGGGATCCTCGCGCTCGATCGCCTCGAGCGCGGAGGCGCCATTGTCGACCGAGGCGACGATGTCGATCCCCATCGCGCCAAGCACGCCCTCGACTCCCGTACGGAGAAACGGATGGTCGTCGGCGAGCACAATCCTGGTCATGGTCTTCCTCCCAAAGGCAAGCTTATCCCGATCCTTGTACCATTCCCGAGAGCGGCAACAGCCATTTTTCCGCCCAGCGCCTCGACCCGCTCGGCAATCGACTTCGGCAGGCTCGGCTCTCCGGCTTCGGGAAAGCCCTTGCCGTCGTCGGTGATCGTCAGCGACAGCGCGCCGGTGGTTTTCTCGGTCTTGACCGTGACCAGCTTTGCCATGCCGTGCCGTACCGCATTGGCGATGCCTTCACGGACGAGTTGCTGTATCTCGAACACCAGCCAGGCCGGAATCAGCAGCGGTTCGACCCCGTCCTCGCACCTGACCTCGACCTGCCAGTGGCGCGACAGCGCATTGCCCAGAAGATCCAGTTCGATCCCGAGATTGCGCGCGCCGGGATTGACGGCTTCGCTCCGCAGCCGGGCTATGATCTCGCGAATATGCGCCTGCTCGGCATGCAGGCTTTCGCTGATCGCGTCGATCTCCGGCAGCACGTCCTTGCCGTCGCGCAATTGCTGGCGCAGCGAGGCGAGGCGGTAGCCCGCCCCGGCGAGCGACTGGGCGACACTGTCATGCAAGTCACGCGCGATGTTCCCGCGCAGCCGCACCGCCGCAGTCTCGCGCGCGAGGGAGGATATCTCGTCCTCGTCGAGCCCATGCGCGATCTCGCGCGCAACGACCTCGGCGAGATTGAGGTGATCGCGGCACAGGCCGGGAATGCCGGTCAGTACCACCTGCCCGTAGCCGGTCGCGCCTTCGATCGGAAAGGACATGCCCGAAGGCACTCCGAGAAACGCGGCAAGTTCGGGCCCGTTGCTGTGCCGCGCGATCGACAGCCCGCCGTCCGGATCGAGCTTGAGTACACAGCGCCGCCCGCGGTCGAACAAGGCCGGCGTCGAATCGGCGAAGACGTCGAACACTTCGGGAGCGAGATGCCGCGTCCCGCCCGAAAGCAGGCCGGCAAGCTGGAGCGTCGAGCCGGGCTCTTCCTCGCTTTCCCATGCGAGGGCCGCGCCACTCGCCCCCGTCGCCGCCATCGCATAGGCCAGCGCGCCTTCGTAGGGCGTGCCTGCGCTGGCGGCCGAGGGAAGCATGAACTTGCCGATCAGCGGCGAGCTGCGCTGGACCGCGAACCAGGTGAGGATCAGCGAGACCACCACCAGATAGCTCGCCCGGCGCAGGACCTTGACCGTTTCGAGCCAGGTTCCGTCGCCCCTCAGCCACAGTTCCATCAGCATGTAGCCGCCCGCCGATATTCCCGCGGTGAGCAGGGTGATCCGCCAGTTCCAGCGCAGGGCCGCGGACAGGGTGAGGAAATTGAGGAAAGCGAAATAGGCGGTCATGAACCCGGTCTGCTCACCGTCGGTCAGATAGAGCGCGCAGAAGAACACCGTGACGTCGAACAGGAAGCTCGGCAGGGTCAGGCGGTAATCCAGCCACCAGTCGCCCCAGGCGATCGGGACCATCCAGCAAGCATAGGCAACGTAGCCGACCATCAGCAGATAGGCGTAAGGCCCGCCGCGCACGGGCTGCTGCGGATCCACCCACACCCATAGAATGAACAGCGCGGCGAGCACGATCCGGCCCACCGCGATCACCCTGCTGGAATGATGTTCGAAGATGTCGCGGATCACGACGTGATGTTGCCCCGCATTCCCGTCCCTCTCTCTTCCCCAACCCCCCCTTTACCGCCGCGCGCGGGTAAAGAGCAAGGAAGTCGGCCAGCGATTCTCCAGCGCAGTGCGGGCGGCACGGTGCCGATCGGCCATTGCGGGCATATGCGGCAAAATCTTAGGGAGAGATTTCAGGCCTTTGAAAACCCGCCACAAAATCCAAACATCAAGTTTACTTCACATCGCCGATTTGGACATCCCGCGATCCGACGGAACGGTCAGTAATCGTTATACGCGTAATTCGGCTGATAATTCGCCACGGCGACATAAAACTGAGGGCGCGTATCGCGCACCGCCTTGCGGACGCAGTCGCGATTGCTGTCGGTCGTACGGTCAAGCGGATAGACATTGCCGAGATAGTCGCAGGCCTGTTCTGCGGCGAGCTTGATGCGATCGTCGAGCTGGTCGCGGCCCCATTGCGTATTCAGGTCGAGATCGTCGTAATAGACCGACGAGGATGAGATCAGCATGCGTTCGGTCACTCCGCCCGAGCGGCGGGTTTCCTGCCGCAGCGGAGCGTAAACGGTGATCGCGGAGGAATCGGCCCGGTCGGCATCTCCCTGCGCCAGTGCCGGAACGTAAGGAAGCGCGGCAGTCAGTGCGATCGCGCCGGCAGCTACTGCAAGTATCGAGCGGGACATGAGTGCATCCTTTCGTTTGCCTGTGCCCTCCCCGCCGATCCAACGACGCGCGCAGCCGCCCGTTCCAGTGGGGGAACCCCCTGCCGTGGCAGTGCAACGCTTCGTCATATTCGAAGCACGGCGATACCCAGGCAGGGGGTGGGCGCGGGACTGGGGGGTGTACCCGCGCCCTGGGGATGTCAGAAGCCCATGCGCAAGGTCCCGCGGACGGTGAAGGCGGTGTGATCGTTGCGGTCTTCCGCGCCGAGGTCGCCGCCCATCGAGAAACCGGAGGAACCGCCCATCGCCCGCAGCCGCGCATACCAGCCGTTGGCGGTCTGGTCGGGCGTCAGAGTGAAATCGCTGCCGTTGGCGAAATGTGCGGTGGTCGAGCCCAGTTCGCCGCCGACGACCTGGCGCCAGCCGCCCTCGCCCTCGATCCGGAACCAGTTGCGATCGTACTTGCTGTTGCCGATGAAATCGATGCCGACCGCGACGCCGCCGTTCAGTGCCAATTCGTCGCTGTGGCGCGCATCGACGGTCAGGTTCAGCCCGGCGCCGCCGCCGCTGTCGGTATAGCCGTCCTCGTTAAGGCGGACGTAGTCGAAGGTCACGGTCGGGCGGAAGAACAGGGTGCCGCCGCTTTCATAGGATGCGCCGCCGTTGAAGGTGACGAGATCGCCGTTCCAGTCGCGGTGTGCGCTGCGTTCGATGTTCTTGGTCACGTTGTCGTCATCGACATAGGAGCCGGTGAAGGTGCGGCGGCCGCTGAAATTGGCCTTGCCGTAGGATCCCCGTGCCCAGCCGTTGAGCTTGCCCCACTGGCCGCGCCAGTAGCCGGCCAGCTCATAGGTATCCGCCTGGACGATATTGTCGTCGTCGCCGCTGGTGTATTCGTTCCACATCCACTGCAGGGTCACGCCGAAGCTGCCGACGCTCGACTGCAGTTCGACCCCGGTGGAGATGCCGAACCCGCCCAGATCGTAGGCCGCGGTCGCGCCCTCGCCCTTGTTCGAATTCCACGCCGCCGCGTTCAGGAGGACGTCGAGATTGCCGGCATGATAGACCGGGCCGTAGGGATCGGAGACCGAACGCGCGAGGGTTCGGCTGCCGAGGCTGATCGCCTCGAACGCCCCGCCCGCGTGATCGGGCAGCATCCTGCGGATCTTGTCGCGGAAAGCGGTCCCGTCGGTGACCCCGAGGAACACCTGCTCGACCTCGTCGTCCTTCGCCAGCACCGCATAGATCGCATCGTAAGCCGAGGCCTGCGAGCGGTTGAGCCCGAGTTCGGTCGCGGTGCGCTTGGTGATGTCGATCGCGATCTTGTTCGCCCCGGCATCTGTCGCCAGCGCGGCCTTGAACATGAAGGGCACGAGATCGGTGCGGGTCACGATCCCCGAGGCTCCCGTGATCGAGCCGGCTTCGAGCACGGTGTAGCGCCCGACCGCGTTCTCGGTATCGGCGAGGCGGACCAGCAGGGTCGATTTGTCGGCGAAGCTGGCATTGCCGGTGACGGTGTAGAGCGAACCCTGGCCCGCATCCTTATCGAGCGTCACCACCAGGGTGCCGCCGGCGCCGACGTTCAGCGAGGCCATCGTCGCAGGCTTCGAAACGTCGAGGAAGCCGCCGCTCACCGCCACCGCGAGATTGCCCGAATTGGCGAAGCTGCCCTTGAACCACGCGGTGCCGTTCAGGGTCAGTGTGTCGTTGCCGCCGCCCGCGAAATCCGCGATGCCGTTGAACACCGAAGTCCCGTTCAGGGTCAGCGTGTCGTTCCCGGTGCCGAACAGGGCTCGGCCGGAATAGACCGCGTCGCCCGAGAGCACGAAAGCGTTGTTGCCGTCGCCGAAGAACACATTGCCGGTGACGGTGCCATCGGCCACATCGAGCAGATCATTGAGCGCGCCGGTACCGAAGCGGATGTCGCCGGTGATCGACGGGGCGGCGAAGCCCGAGCCGACCGCGGTCTGCTTGATCGTGGCGCCGGTGGTGTTGGCCGAAAGGTCGATCGCGATGTTGCGCCCGCTATCGGCCGCCGCGCCGGTCGCGGAGATCTTGCCGCTGTTCTCGACCGAGGTGACCGTGCCCGAAAGGTCGCGGATCGCGGTGGCATTGCCCGCCGCATTGGTCGCGGTGGCCGAGATCGTCCCGCTGTTCTTGATCGCCGGGAGCGACGCGCCGGCATCGACCTGCACCGCGACCGCGCGGGTCGTGCCGGTGCTGCTGCCGGTCGCCTGGATCGTGCCCGAGTTCTGCAGCACCGGCGTACTCGCCCCGGCACCGAGCCGCAGCGCGGTTGCGTTCGAATCCTTCGAGACCGCGCTGACGCTGCCCGCGACCGCGATGCCGTTGGCGATGGCCACGGTCCCGCCGAGCCCGCCGATCGCGAGACCGTTGCCATCGACCCCGGCATAAACGCCGTTGCCCACCACCGCGCCGTCGATCTGCAGCCCGTAATGGGTCGCGGTGCCGGCGACCGGGCCGATCGCGATATTGTCGGTCGCCGAACCGATCACGAAGGCCGGCGCCGCACCGTAGCTGACGACCGCGGCGCTACCTTCCTTGGCATCGTCGATCCCGTCGTCGTCCTCGTCGGTGTCGCTGGCCGAATTGTCCTTCGGCGGAACCGCGAGCACGATGCCGCCGGTCACGTTGCCGGCGACGACCAGCGCCGGACCACCCTGAAGCAGATCGTCCGCATCGAGCTTGGAGGGATCGTTGGGCGGGCTGGTGTAGCGATAGCCGGTCGCGGAGATCGAGCCCTGCACCACCAGCGCACCGGTGATGTCGCCGGTGAACTCGGCGCCAACCGCATCCTTGCCCTTGGCGGAGACGGTGCCGGCGAGGCGGACGTTGCCGGTGATGTCCCCAGCATGGAGGCCGACTGAACGGTCGCCGGTGACCGTGATCTTGCCGTCGTTGGTGACGTTGCCGGTCTGCGCGCCGCCGAGCCAGATGCCGGCCGAATCGTTGCCTTCGACGGTGATCGCGCCGTTGATGTCGTTGGTGATCTTGCCGCCGTGCGCGCCGTCGGTCCTGATCCCGAAGCGGTTCGAACCGAGCGCGAAGGGCCCGTCGATATCGCCGTCATTGTCGCTGTCGGTCGGGCTGTAGGGCTCGTCGATCGTGATATCCTTGCTGTTGAGGATATCGCCGGTGACGCCCGCGCTCGCGCCGATCCCGATCGCGCCATTGGCGTTGCTGATCTGGATCGTGCCCTGGTTGGTGACCGAATTGTTCGAATTCTGCGTTACCGCCGTGCCCCCGGCCGGCTTGACCGAACCGGTGGAAGTGATGGTGACGTTGTCGGCATTGCCGCTGTTGGCGGTCGCGGTCAGCACCGGAGCGGTGACCGCGGTCGAGATGTTCGCGGCGTAAGCAGGGGCCAAGGCAGGAACGGCCACCGCCGCGAGGGCCGCGGTGGTCAAAAACAGGTGACGAGGCATTGGAATTGCTCCCCAGATCGTTGTTGACCTGTGGACGGAGAGCTTCGCGGTGAACCTTGAAATTTCCTCTCCCGCCGCCGGGACAGGCGTCAGAACGAAGCGTCGAGCCCCAACCTCAGCGTGCGCGGACGCAGCGGGGTGATCTGTTCGCGGCCGATCTGGAACGGGGTGCCGAGCGCGAAGCGGTTGCCCTTCTCGTCAGTGAGGTTGCTGAGGCCGAGGGTGACGCCGAAGCCGTCGCGCCCGACCCGCACGGTCAGCCCGCTATCGACATAGTCGCCCTGCTCCTCGCCGAGTTCGGGCCCGACCCCGAGCCGCGACTTGCCGACATATTGCGCCCAGCCGCGCGCGATCAGGAACAGATCGTCGCCCAATTCGCGCTGGTATTCGAACCCGGCCCGCCCGGCGAAGCGCGCGATGTTGGGCACCTGGCGCGAGCGTGCGAACACCAGATCGCCGATCGGCCGGTCGACCCGACTGTCGTTATAGGTCATCCCCGCATCGAGTCTGAGCTCGCGGCCAATCGCCGCGCTGCCGTTTACCGTCGCCGACACGATGTGCCCGTCGCCGATATTGGCCGTGCTCGGCAGGCCGGCGCTGTCGATGAAATCGGCCTGGATGTCGTTCCAGCGGGTGAACGAGACATTGGCCGAAATCTCGAACGGACCGGCCCCGGGCCGCCCGTGGCGGGCGCCGAATTCGAAGGTGCGGATGTGGTCGTTGCGGAAGCGGGTGACGATGTCCCCGGCGATCGCCAGCCCGCCCGGCCGGAAGCCTTCCTGGTAACGCAGGTACAGCGAGGTGTCGGAAAACAAATTCGAAACCAGCGAGAACGACGGCAGGAACGCATGCTCGTTGCGCGTCGCGGTCATCCGGGCGAGTTCCTGCGCCACCGGCTGGGCCAGCTGGGCAACCGCGATGTCCTGCCCGTCGCCGCCAAGCCAGGAATAGGTGAACCGCCCCCCGGCGCTGGCGACGAGCTGATCTGCCAGGCGCAGCGTCGCTTCGCCGTAAAGCGTTGCCTCGTCTACCTCGTTGCGCACGCCGGTGGCTGGCGCCGGCATGCCCGGCGGGCCGAGTGTGCGCGAAAGCGTGGTGCGGTTGCGGGTGAAGCTGCCGCCGACCAGCCACGCGAACCCGCCTTCGAGCGGGCGCCAGAGCCGCGTCTCGTTCGCGATCATCGTGGTATCGTTGTTCTGTACGAACAGCCGCGGATCGCCGCCGGGGAGCGTCGCGTCATAGCGTTCCTCGAGCGACTGCGAGGTGATCCCGGTCGAGCTCTTGAAGAACACCTCGCCGAACTGCCGCCCGATCACCACCTGGCCCTGCGCGTAATCGGCGTCGAAGCCTTCTTTCACCCGCGCGGCGCGAGTCAAAGGCGGGCCGCCCCGGTCGGCATACTGGCTGTCGTGCCCGGCGGTATCCTGGCCGATCCCGATCAGGTCGATGCTCCAGCCGCTATCGCTCTCGAAGCGGAACGCCGCGCGCCCGCCGATGATGTCGGTGCGGTTGACGTTCTTCTCGCCCAGCAGCGGCTTGTCGATATAGCCGCCCTGGCTCTCGGCACCGACCGAGACGCGCAGCGCCGCATTGCCGCTTACCGGCAGGTTGATCGTCGCGCTGGCATCGCCGCCGACCGCGCCGTGCTGGGTCGCGCTGCCGCCGACCGCGGCGCTGCCCCCGACCACGTCCAGCTGGGGCGGATTGGGCACCAGCCGCAAGATCCCGCCCAGCGCACCGGCGCCGTAGAGCGTGCCCTGCGGCCCTTCGAGGATTTCGACCCGCTGGAGGTCGGTCAGCCGCAAATCCGGATCGGGCGCGTTGTAGCTCAGCCGCAGATCGCCGAAATACTGGCCGACGGTCGATTGAGTCGGCCCGGTGAAGCTCGAATCCGCGATCCCGCGGATGAACAATTTGTTCCGCCCGCTGCCGAGATGCGTCGAGGACACGCTCGGCACCCGCTGGGTGATCTTCTCGGTCCCGCCGGCACCGCCGAAGTCCAGTTCCTTGCCGTCGATCATCTCGACCTCGCCCGGATAATCGGCCAGCAGCACGTCGCGCTTCGACCCGACCACGACGATGTCTTCCGGCGCGGCCGCCGGCGGCGGCTCGTTGGGCGGCGCGGCGGGCACGGCTCGGGGACGGACGGGCTTCGGAGGTTTCACCGGCGCGGCGACCAGGCGCCAGCCCATCGGCCCGACCTGGATCGCCTGCGCGCCGGCCGCCTTCGCCAGCTTCTTTATCGCATCCTTGGCCGAATAACGGCCCCGGATCGCGCCCACCCGCCGGTTCGAGACCGCCGGATCGGTGATGACGACGCTGGTGCCGGTCTGGCGCGCGATCGCCACCGCCGCATCGCCCGCGCGGCCCGCGGGCGCATCGATCGCCGCGCTCTCGGCATGCGCGGGCGCGGCGATTGCCGCCGCGATCAGCAAGGCGCCCGCATAGCGCATGCTACTGCGGTTCCAGCATCCATCCATCGGCGGACTTGCGCACCCTGACGCCGAGCAGCGGCCCGACCGAGCCCGGATCGGCCTTGACCGGATCGACCAGCAGACTGCCCGATACGCGCCGCCTGGCCGCGCCCGTCGAAGTGCTGAAGCTGGTGCCGGTGGCCCGCGTCAGATCGTCGGCTACTGCTCCGAGGGTCGCCTGCTGGAAGCTCAACCGCCCGGTGCGCCAGGCGCCGACTTCGGAAGCGGCAATGTTGCCCAATTCGTATTCGCGCGAGCCCTCGGCGCTGGAGACGAACTTGCCCGGATCGATCCGGACGTTCTGCTGCGCCGGGTTGAACGAAACCGCGCCTTCGGCGACCGCGACCGTGGTCAGCATGCCGTCGAAGCGCACGTCGAACACCGTGCCGATATCGACCAGTCGGTCCTCGCCCGCATCGACATGGAACGGATTGGCTGCATCGTGCCGGACCGAGAACAGCGCCTGCCCCTTGTCGAGCCGTGCGAAACGGGGATCGTCATGGTCGAGCGTGATCGTACTGCCGCCGCCGAGGGTGACCGAGCTGCCGCCCCCGAGAGCGATGACCCGGGTTTCTCCCGCCGCGGTCTCGACCGAATAGGTCCCGCCGCGCAACTGGAGCGCGCCGAACGCGGCCATGCCGACCAGCGCGGCGGTAAGCGCCCCGATGGCCCAGCGGCGGCCGGTGCCGCTGCGCGCCGGTGTGTCGTCATTGGCCGCGCGTGGTTCCTCCGCCAGCGCCGCCGCCGCATCGTCCGCGCCCGCCATCACGAAATCATAGGCCCGCGCATGCGCCGGATCGCGTTCGAGCCACGCGGTGAAGCCCTCCCAATCCGCGAACGACGGATCGCCGGTGCGCGCCGCCCAAGCGGCGGCCTCGTCCAGAATACGGTCCTCAAGCGGCATTGCGAATGTCTCCTGTGACCTTGACGGAGTCCTGCGGCTCAAGCCTCATCGAGCCGCTCCTTCAATTGCGCGAGCACGCGATAGGCCAGCCGCAGATCGCTCTCGACCGTGCTCAGGCTGACCTTGAACTCCTCGGCCACCTGGCGCTGCGGGACATCGTCGATCCGATGGCGGCGGAAGATCGCGGCGGGTCGCTCGCCCAGCGCGTCGAGCGTTTCGGCGACCAGCCGCGCTTGCTGGCGGGCGGCGATCGCGCGATCGGGCGACGGCGCATCGGACACGCCGGGCAGCGCCCCGCCCATCGTTTCGGTCCAGTCCTGCTCGCGCTTCTCGGCCTGCCGCGACGAGCGGTAGCGGTCGATCATCAGCATATTGCAGGCGCGGTAGAGATAGGCGAGCGGCGCGGCGATGGGGCCAGTCTCGGCCGCGGCGATCTTCAGCCAGACCTCGTGCAACACGTCTTCCGCGCTGTCGCCCGCGCCGCGCGACGCGAGAAAGCGCAGCAGCTTCGCCCGATGTTCGAGGAACGCGGCCTCGAGACCGGAAGGAGATTGGGACGACGACACGCAGCCGCCTAATAGGTGCCCCGGGCGGTCCTGAAAAGGGGCCGCCCGGGATGTTGAGGATCGCTCAGCGAGCGTCGGCTGCCCGGTCCATCACGCGCACCGGATTTTCCGGACCCGTGCCGCGCTTCGGGATGAAGTCGTTGAGTACGTTGCGGCGCTTGATCAGCCAGTGGCCGTCGAGCTTGACGAATTCGTCCTCATACATGCCGTAGGTGCCGATCTTGGGCTGGTCGCCCTCGCCGTGGTTCGCCATTTCGAGCCACTGCGAACGGCCCCAAGCGTGATCGCCCTCGACCCGGATCACGTGCTGCAGGATCACATGGCGCAGCTTGGCCGGGTTGCCGTCGGCGGTGTGGTAGAACTTGCCGATGCTCTTGCTGAAATTGGTCACCGCGGTGCGGATGGCGTCGCGGCCCTTCGAGGTGCCGCTCGCGAACTCAAGCTCGCCATCCGGCGCGAAGGTCGCGACGTAGGCATCCCAGTCGAAGTAATCGATCGCGAACAGATAGCGCGCCATCAGATCCTCGATCTCGGCCCGGTCTGACGCATAGTTCGCGCCGTATTGCGGCTCCGCATGGGCGGCGGAGGGCACCGCGCCGAGCGCCATTACAGCGGCGACGAGTGCGAGGGTGACGGTCTTCTTCATGGCTCTCTCCCTTAATTGCCGTTCCAGTCGGCATTGGCGCGCGCGATCAGATACTGGTGGATCTTCTCGGCCTCTTCGGGCTTCAGCACATCGGCGAAGCTCGCCATGCCGTTGGCAGCACGATTGCCGCCGATCACGATGTCGATGAACTCCTTGTGAGTCTCGGGCGTCATGTGGCGCAGATCCTTGACCCCGCCGCGCGCGCCGACCCCGTGGCACAGCGCGCAATGCGCGCCGTAGAGCTGCCCGCCCTGCGCGACGATCTCCGGCGAGGCAGCCAGCGCGGGCGGCGGCGACAGTTCGGGCACCTCGATCGATTCCTTCGGCATCGGCGGAAGCTGCGCCTTGCCGCCCAGCTTGAACACCAGCAGCCGCGGCTTACCGAGGAACAATTGCGTGTAGTTGGAGCGCTCGACATGGGCGAGGCCCCCGCCCCAGCCCGCGTTGACCGCGATATATTGCACCCCATCGACCATATAGGCGATCGGCGCCGCGATCGGCACGTTCTGCACCGGCATTTCCCAGACCTTCTGGCCGGTGTCCGCGCGATAGGCGCTGAAGGTCTTGCCGATGCTGCCTTGGAACACGAGGTTGCCCGCGGTCGCGAGCACGCCGCCCGCGCCCTTCTGGGTCACCGGCCCGCGCCAGACTTCCTTCTGGGTCACCGGGTTCCACGCCGAGAGCCAGCCCTTCGAATGGGCATCGGCATATTCGGCGATCGTCTTGCGCTCGGGCTCGTCGCCCATGAAGGCGGTACCGAGCCCGCCCTTGGCCGGATCGTAATTCGCGGCCAGCGCGTAGCTCATGTAGGTTTCGGTCACGGGCACATAGACCAGCCCGGTCAGCGGACTGTAGGCCATCGGGTTCCAGTTGTGAGCGCCGCCCGCCCCCGGCGAGACCATCACCGGCTTGGCGGTGTAGCGCACGTCGGGGTTCTGGATCGGTCGCCCGGTCGCCATGTCGATGCCTTTGGCCCAGTTGATCGGGACGATGTTCTGCGCGCTGAGCAATTCACCGGTCTTGCGGTCGAGCACGTAGAAGAACCCGTTCTTCGGCGCCTGCATGATCACCTGGCGGGTCTTGCCGCCGATGGTCAGATCCGCGAGGATCATCTGCTGGGTCGCGGTGTAATCCCACTCCTCGCCCGGGGTGGTCTGGTAGTGCCAGCGGTATTCCCCCGTCGTCGCATCGAGCGCGACGATCGAGGCAAGGAACAGATTGTCGCCGCCGCCGGGGCTACGATACGGCTGCGCCCAGGGCGAGCCATTGCCGACGCCGACATAGAGCAAATTGAGCTTGGGATCATAGGCAAGCCCGTCCCACACGGTGCCGCCGCCGCCCTGCTTCCACCACTCGCCGGTCCAGGTCTTCGCGGCCATTTCCATGGCCTTGTTCTCGAACCCGTCCGCGGGATTGCCCGGCACCGTGTTGAAACGCCACAGCATTTCGCCGGCCTCGGCATCATAGGCGCTGACATAGCCGCGCACGCCGAGCTCGGCCCCGCCATTGCCGATAATCACCTTGTTGCCGAAGATCCGCGGCGCGCCGGTGATGGTGTAGCTCTTTGAATTATCGACGGTGAGCTTCGACCACACGGGCTTGCCGGTCTTCGCGTCGAGCGCGATCAGCCGCCCGTCGAGCGTGGCGATGTAGATCTTGCCCTTCCACGCCGCCAGCCCGCGCGAAACGATATCGCAGCAGGCGAGCCGCCCGTATTTGAGCGGCACCTGCGGATCGTAGGTCCACAGCACTTTGCCGGTCTTCGCGTCATAGGCGGTGGTGATGTTCCACGGCTGGATGTTGTAAAGCACCCCGTCCACCACCAGCGGAGTACCTTCCATCCCGCGGGTCGTGTTGATGTCGGCATACCAGGCGAGGCCGAGCTTCCCGACATTCTTGTCGTTGATCTGGGTGAGGGGCGAGAAGTGCTGCTCGTCCCAGGTCCGCCCGGTCGCCAGCCACTGGCCCGGATCGGGTTTGGCGAGTGTCGCATCGTCGACCCAGCCGGGACCGCTCTGCGCGGCGGCAGGAACGACCAGCGCGGCCATCGCCAGCGCGAGAAGCGAACGGACCGCCCGGCTGGTGCGGGCCCAATGCGCGAAGCTCATGCCAGATTGGCCCCCGGAATATCGCTCGCATCGCCCCAGAAGCCGTGGACCTGGCCGACGCATTTGAACGGCATCTTGACCCGCGCGACCGGCCCGGCCGCGATGTCCTTGGTATCGACCAGGATCAGGTCGGAGCGGCCGGCTTCCTTCATGCTGCTACCGATACCGATCAGATAGCCGTCGCCTTCCGGCGCGTCTTTCCTGCGCGGCACGAAGGTCATTTCGGACAACGAATAGTCGGGCACCGAGAACAGCTGGGTCTTGTTTTCCTGGTGGTCGACGATCCACCAGCCGCCCTTCGGCCCGACCCCGTTGAGATAGCCGTAGCGATACTTCAGCGTGTGGAACCGGTCGTCCTGCCGCGCGAGCACGCCCGAGACTTCGGGATAGATCGTCTCGACCTGGAAACGGTCGTTGCTCTTGCTCGACAGATCGATGGTGAAGCGGCGGAGGTAACCGGTGCCCTTCACGGGATCGAACGGCTCGTGCAGGCTGGGGAAGAACGGGAACTGGTTGCCCTCGCCCCCGTCCCAATCCATCGTGATGGTATCGCCGTCGGACCAGCCGCCCATCGAATGGGTGCAGAACAAATTCTGGCCGGTGAACCAGCGCAGATCCTTCCCGTCGCCGCCGCGCCGCATCACCCCGATATAGACCGGTGCGGTCGAATCGTAGGAGAAGTGGACCCCGCCCGCTTTGATCCGCTCGGCGTCGGAGACCATGTTGGTCACGTAGAGGATCACATGGCGCTGGGTGACCACGAAATCGTGCATCATCGAAGCGTAGGGGGCCTGGACCTTGGTGTGCCAGTTCACCGCGCCGTGCTTGTCGGCCGAGAACACCACGATGCTCTTCGACAGCAGCCCGTCCGCTTCATAGCCGAAGCCGATATATTCGCCGGTCAGCGGATCGATCTTCGGGTGCGCGGTATGGGTCTGGCTGTCGAGCTTGCCGCCGAAAGTGTAGTAATCGTCGACCGTCTCAAGTGTCAGCGGATCGAGATAGACCGGCGGGCTGTCTTCCTTGAACACCAGCAATTTGCCGTGGTGGAGGAACAGCTGGGTGTTGGCGGTGCCGCGGCTGAGGCCCTTGACCGAAGCATCGTCGGTTGTCGGGTTGCGGTACATCCCGAACAGCGAGCGCCGCGCCTCGTGCTGAGCCTTCCAGCGCTGGGTCTTCGCATAGCGGGTGCGGTAATCGACATGGCCGTTCTTGATCCGGAAGGCCGAGACATGGCCCTCCCCGTCGAACATGATGTCGCCCTGGTATTTCTCGGGCTTCGGATACTGCGGATCGGGGCCGACACGGTAGAACATCCCGTCGAGATCGAGCGGCAGCGTGCCTTCGACCTCGCAATCGTAAAGGTCGATCTCGGCGCGGTTGTTGGTACCCGGAGGGCCACCCGCGAAGGCGCGCGGATCGCTCGGGAAATCGACCTGCGGTGCGGCCGAACCGGTGGCCGCCAAAGCTGCGCCGCCGGTTCCAAACCCGACCAGCGCCGCGCCGGTGCCCAGGGTTGCCGCGCCAAGGAAATTGCGCCGCCCAAGTTGCGGCCCCGAATTATCCGTCATCGATCCCTCTCCATAGGCCGGCCGTTTTCCGGACTCGCCCGATCATTGTAATTTCAATCATTACCCGCCTCGCCGGCTTTGACAATGGTGTTGCCGCCCCTCACGAAACGGGCGAAAGTGGCCGAACGGAACACGGGAGAGAAACGCGATGGTGCGGCAGAAACTGCGGGCGATCGGGCTGATCGGTATTTCAGGCATCGCGCTGGCCTGGACCGCGGGCTCGTTCGGGCAGGATAATGCGGTTGCGCCTCCCGACCAGCAACTCGAAGTCGGACGCCAGACCTATGCCCGGAACTGCGCGGCCTGCCACGGCGAGACGCTGGACAACGGCCATTTCGCCCCGCCGCTGAAAGGCCCGGCCTTCCTCGCAAAATGGGGCAAGGCGCCGCTGGCGGATCTCTACGACTACATCCATCGCTCGATGCCCCCGGCCGCCGCCGGCAGCCTCGGCGACGACAGCTACGACGCGCTTGCCGCGCTGCTGGTGCACGAGAATGGCGGCGATGCGGGCCGGGTGGTCAAGGCAGGCGAGATGGGCGGCATCGCGCTACCGGCCCCGCCGGCCGAGGCCAAGGCCGAAACCGGCGTCGGCGGGCTTTCGACCCGCTATCCGCTGCCACCGGGGCCCGCGCTGCCGGACCGCTTTGCCGATTATACCCCGGTGACCGAGGAGATGCTCGACAACCCGGCGCCGGAGAACTGGCTGAGCTGGCGCCGGAGCCATCAGGGGCTCGGCTATTCGCCGCTTAAGCAGATAGACACCGGCAATGTCAGCGAACTCCACATTGCCTGGGCGCAGGCGCTTCCGGGGGGCACCAACATGAACGAGCCGCTGGTACGCGACGGAGTGCTCTACGTCGCGGGCTATGGCGACAACGTCTTCGCTTTCGATGCCGCGAGCGGGCGGCAGCTGTGGCGCTATCAGCGCCGCCTACCGGAAGGCACCGCGGTCTCCTCGCACAAGACCATCGCGCTCTATGGCGACAGGCTGTTCACCGCGACATCGGACAACCATATGGTCGCGCTCGATGCCCGGAGCGGACGCCTGGTGTGGGACACCCCCATGACCGAGCGGCCCGACATGCGCACTCCCGGCGGTCCGCTCGCGGCGGACGGCGTAATCATGCAGGGCATGGCAACCCAGGCGGCCGGCGGCGGGCTGATCGTCGGCCTCGATGCGGAAACCGGCGCGAAATTGTGGGAATTCGAGACCGTCGCTAAGCCCGGCCAGCCCGGCGGCGACAGCTGGAACGGCGAGCCGGGCGAACAGCGCAAGGGCGGCTCGCAATGGACCTCCGGCACCTATGACGCGACCAGCGGGCTCGCGCTGTTCGGGGTCGGCAACAGCTATGACACCGGCCCGCTGCGCGATCTCCAGCCGGGGCAGAACAACGACGCCTTGTTCACCAATTCGACGCTCGCGATCCAGCCGCGCACCGGCAAGCTCGTCTGGTATTTCCAGCACATGAAGAACGACCAGTACGATCTCGACTGGGTGTTCGACCGGGTGATCGCGACGATCGATATCGATGGTAAACCGCGCCGGGTGATCCTGACCAGCGGCAAGGAAGGGCTGTTCGACGCGCTCAATGCCGATACCGGCAAATATATCAAGACCGTCGATATGGGGATCCAGAACTACATCCGGTCGATCGACCCGGTCACCGGCGAGAAGCACGTCGATCCGGCCAAGATCCCAGGCAGGGACAAGGGCGCGGTGTTCGTCTGCCCCCATGGCGGCGGCGGACGCAACTGGAGCCCGACCTCATTCAACCCGAACACCCGCCTGCTGTTCGTCAACGGGCGCGACGTGTGCATGGACATGGTCCCGGCCTCGTCCGGCCCGGGGTTCCTGACCACCGGGGTCAATATCCAGTATTCGCCCCCACCGAACGGCGACGGCAATTACGGGGTACTGCAGGCGATCGACATGGAAGCCGGCAAGGTGATCTGGGAAACCCGCCGCCGCCAGACCTTCGACATGGGTATCCTGACCACCGCGGGCGGGCTGCTTTTCACCGGCGGGATGGACCGTCAATTCCTTGCCTATGACCAGGAGACCGGCAAGGAATTGTGGCGCACCGGGGCGACCGGCGTGCCCAATGCGTCGCCGATCACCTATTCGGTCGATGGCAAGCAGTATATCGCGATCGTGACCGGAGCGGGCAATCCGCTCGCCAACGGTATCGGCGATGTGATTCCGGAAACGCAACTGCCTTCGGTCAACAGTTCGGCGGTTTACGTTTTCGCCCTGCCGGACGACGATTGAACGGGCGCCTTCGGGCCGGTTCGGGCATTCCTGCGATGAGCCATTTCCAAGCTGAAAGAACGACAGATGACTGAACGCGGTGCCCTCGACGAACCCGACCTGCTGATCGAGAAGGCCTATGTCGCCGGCAAATGGATCGGCGGCAGCGGCGCGCCGATTCCGGTCGAAGATCCCTTCACGCTGTCCCCCTTCGGCGAGATTCCCGATGTCGGCGCTGCGGGCACCCAAGGGGCGATCGACGCGGCCGAGGCGGCTTTCCCCGCCTGGGCGCGCACCCCGGTGAAAGACCGCTGCGCGATCCTGCGCCGCTGGGCCGAACTGATTGCGCAGCATCGCGAGGACCTTGCCCGGATCATCACCCGCGAGAACGGCAAGACGCTGAAGGAAGCGCGGGCCGAGGTCGACTACGGCAACGGCTTCATCGAATTCTACGCGGAATATGCCGCGCACGATCTGGGCGAGATCATCCCGGCGCCGATGGCAGGGCGGCGGCTGATGGTGGAGAAGGAGCCGGTCGGCGTGTGCGTCGCGATCACGCCGTGGAACTTCCCGCTGGCGATGCTGACCCGCAAGGTTGGTCCGGCGCTGGCCGCAGGCTGCACGATGGTGGCCAAGCCCGCCGAGCTGACCCCCTTCACCGCGCTCGCCTTCGCAAAGCTGGGCGAGGAAGCCGGCGTGCCCAAAGGCGTGTTCAGCGTCGTCACGGGCCATTCGAAGGCGATCGGCGCGGTGATGACCTCGTCTACGGTGGTGCGCAAACTGACTTTCACCGGATCGACGCCGGTCGGCGCGATGCTGGCCGAAGCCTGCGCGCCGACGATCAAGCGGATGAGCCTGGAACTGGGCGGAAATGCGCCCTTGCTGGTATTCGACGATGCCGATCTCGACACGGCAGTGGAGGCGGCGCTGGTCGCCAAGTTCCGCAACGCCGGGCAAAGCTGCGTCGCAGCCAACCGGCTCTATGTCCAGAAGGGGATCGAGGACCGCTTCCTCAAGGCGCTCGCACCGAGGATCGCCGCGCTGAAGGCCGGCGACGGCTTCGACGAAGCGAACGACATCGGCCCGCTGATCGACGACCGGGCGATCGCCAAGGTCGACCAGCACCGCGAGGATGCCCTGGCGGGCGGCGGAGAACTGCTCGCCGGCGGCGCTTCCCCGGGAGGGCGGCTGGCGCAACCGACCCTGATCGGCCATGTCGCGGTCGATGCGCTGGTCACCCGCGAGGAGGTGTTCGGGCCCTTCGCCGGGGTGGTGGGTTTCGACACGGTGGAAGACGGGCTCCGTCTCGCCAACGACACACCCTTCGGCCTCGCCGCCTATTTCATGGCGAGCGATCCGGCGATTATCGCGCGGGTCGGGCGTGACCTCGAGAGCGGGATCGTCGGCATCAACACCGGGCTGGTCTCGACCCCGGTCGCGCCGTTCGGCGGGGTCAAGATGTCGGGCCTGGGCCGCGAAGGCTCGCGCCATGGGTTGGCCGAATACCAGAACCTCAAATATCTCTGCCACGCCGGGCTGTGATACCCGAACCCTTCCGCGATGACGCACGGCCGGTCGCGGCGATCTTCCGCTCGCCGGTGTTCAACGCCTCGGAAACCTTCGTGCGGCTGCAGGCCGCGGGCTTGTCACGCTACCAGACCGTGGTGGTCGGGCTGGAGGACAAGGGCCATGTCCCCGCGACGCTGGAGGGCCGGGTCCTGCTGCCGGCCGGGCGGCTCGCGGCGTTCGGCGTTCGTGCCTTTGGTCGCTGGGGCGGTTTGGCGGACCAGGTGGCGGCCACGCGGCCAGCACTGATCCACGCGCATTTCGGGACCGACGGACTGATCGCGCTGCCCCTTGCACGCCGCCTCGGGATCCCGCTGATCACCACCTTGCGCGGATACGACGTCACTCGGTCGCGCTTGAGCCTGCTCGCCTCGGGACGTCTGTCGTGGATGCGCTATGCGATCGGCGAGCAATACCTCGCGGCGGGCGGCGATCTGTTCCTCGCGGTATCCGATGCCCTGCGTGAGCAAGCGATCGCGCGCGGTTTCCCCGCGGCGCGGATTTTGACTCACTATAATGGCGTTGATTTGCAGCGTTTTCGCCCGGCGGCCGGTGTACGCGACGCGGCGCTGGTCGTCCATGTCGGACGGCTGGTAGAGAAGAAAGGCACTGCCCTGCTGTTGCAAGCAATTGCCGGCGCACGAAGGCAGATCCCGGACATACGGCTGGTCGTTTGCGGCGACGGACCGCTCCGCCCGGCGCTCGAAGTCCTGACACGGGATCTCGGCCTTGCCGACGCGGTCCACTTTGCAGGGCAGGTTTCACCCGAAATGCTCGCGCCCTTGCTCCAGCGCGCAGCGCTACTGGCTGCACCGAGCTTCACCGCGGCAAGCGGGGACGCCGAGGGGTTGCCAAATGTCGTGGTCGAGGCCGCGGCGTCCGGGCTGCCGGTAGTCGCCAGTGATCATGGTGGGATCGGCGAAGCGGTGATCGAGGGAGAGACCGGCTTCCTGGTGCCCGAACATGCAATCGCCGAACTCGAACAGCGGCTGACCCAGTTGCTCGGCTCGACGGAATTACGCGCCAAGATGGGCGCTGCCGGCCGGAGATTAGCCGAAACCCGGTTCGACGCGGTGAGGCAGATGGCACTATTGGAGCAGCGTTACGATATGCTGCGCGCAGCTTACTAGAGTACGCTGGGGGCTTCTTCGGTTGCCTCC
Source organism: Candidatus Andeanibacterium colombiense (assembly GCA_029202985.1). Lineage (GTDB taxonomy): Bacteria > Pseudomonadota > Alphaproteobacteria > Sphingomonadales > Sphingomonadaceae > Andeanibacterium > Andeanibacterium colombiense. Next base: position 1,136,711 of record CP119316.1, read on the forward strand.
GGCCGCGGAAAGATCGCGACGATGACGGTAACGATCCAGATCATCGCCACGGTCGCGAACACGCTGAGCGCAAGCAGCGCCTGGCCGCAGGACACCGCGACCGCGATCAGGAACGCAAACCCGTCACGCGCGGTGAGGAAGGTGAAGAAAGCGATCACCCCTTTTGCGATCGGCCCGAAATTGCCTTCGCGCATCTTGTGCTTGACCAGATCGAAGCCCAGCGGCTTGCCGTTCTTCACCGTCTTGCGCCCGATCAGCCACAGGCCAAGCGCCATCGCCGAAACCGACCACAGGCCGAGATAGACCGCGAACTGCACGCCTTGCATCGTCAGACTGTAGCTGAGTCCGAGAATGAAGGAGATGTTGATTGCCTGGTCGATCGCACTGTCGAGCGAGGCCCCGGTGGCCGAGCTGCGGAAGCTGGCGCGGGCGATTTCGCCATCGACCCCGTCGAAGATCGATGCAGCCTGGAACAGGATCGCGCCGGCGATCATGCCCGCATGGCTGCCGGTCAGCAGCGCCAGCAGCATCGCGATGCCGAGCAGCGCCGTTCCCGCCGTAGCATGGACCGGCCGGATGAACGGGAACAGCAGCATGAAGGCGCTGATCGGCCGCGAGATGCGCCGGTTGATATAGCGGGAAACAAGCCCGTCGCCGCTCTTGACCGTGCGGCGCAGCAGTTCCCACCCGGCATCGTCGTCGAGCAGCACCGCATCGGCGGCCACCATCGTGCCGCCGGAACCCGCGGAGCGCCACGCGACCGGCTCGCCCTGATAGGACAATTCGCGTCCATTGCCGGCAGCGAAGCGAACGATTTCCTCGGCGGGCACGAGATAATCGGAAGCAAAGGCGATTGTATCGCCGCCTTCCGGCATTTGCGCGGAGAAAGTCACCGCAGCGCCCGGAGCCAGGCGCTCAAAATCGGCTAGCGCTTCTTCTCCGAAATCCATCTCTTTCGAAACGATCCGAATCCGCACGAAGCCGGCGACGGCAAGCTCGCGCACGATCCTGCCGATCGCGGTCACACCGGCGATTCGCTGCCGGGCGACCGTTTCATTGGCGACGAAAATGATGGCGGAAATGGTATTTAGGGGGGGTTTGGGCATAGGGTCTGCAGATTGCACGTTCCGGGAGGGACTCATATCTTATTCATGTAATACGTTTGATAGACGAAATGAACTCTGCCGGCCCTTGGCCGGTGCTGAATGAAGGATTCACGAGTGGGAACCGCCCGAGGATGAAACATCCGCTTTTCAGTAACGCGCGTGGCGCGAAAACCCTTTTTATACCTGCGGCGGGTTTGCTGGCCATCGGCCTGGCGGCGGCCCCGGCCCAAGCCGAGGAATGCACCGGCACGCCCAGCGCGACCAAGATGTACGTCGATGTGCAGGGCGTACTGAACAGCAACGGCCTGATCGCTGTGACGCTCTATGCCGACAATTCGAAGAAATTCCTTGCCAAGCATGGTTCACTCTATGTCGGACGCGTTCCGGCGAAGGCCGGAACGACGCGCGTGTGCATCTATGTGCCCAAGCCCGCCGTCTATGCGATTGCCGTATATCATGATGTTGATGGAAATCGAAAATTCAACCGCAGCGGCATCGGTTTTCCTGCCGAACCCTACGGCTTTGCAAATAATGCCTCGACCTTGGCCGGCCTGCCGTCGTTCAAGTCGGTGCGGATCAGCGTTCCCAGGGACGGATTCGAGACCTCCATCAGGTTGAAGCAGCCTTAGGCGCGAGACCGGCGGAGGCGAGGCGTTCCAGCAAGAACGTCTCGATCTTTTCCGCGCGGCGATCCCAGCTCAGCAGCAGCGCTTCGCTGCGGGCCGCTTCGCCGAGCCTCGCTGCGAGCGCACGGTCGCCAAGCAGTTCGTCCAGCGCGCTTGCCGCCGCCTGCGGGTCGTCGGGCATTACCAGCAGCGCGTTCTCGCGCTGGCGGAGGAAACCGACCGTGTCGGCGGCTTCCGGCGCAAGAATCGGCCGCCCGGCGGCGAAATAGGCGAACAGCTTGATCGGCAACACGCAATTGCCGAATTGCTCGAGCGGGGCGCTCGACGGCGGCACCACCAGCACATCCGCCGCGAACAGGAACGGCGCCAGCGTGCGCGGGCCCTGCCACGGGAAAACCTGCAGGTTCGGGTGCTCACGCGCCGCCCGCTCGATCGGCCCCTCACTTTCCGAGCCGACCAGCACGAATGCAACTTCGGGCCGCAGGCCGGCCAGCGCCAGGACCTGGTCGAGGCCCTTCTTCTCGTTGATTCGCCCGGCATAGACCACCGTCGGGCGATCGGGATCGAGGCCGACCATCCGCCGTGCCTCGGCCGGGGTCAAAGCCGGCTCGAACCGGCCCAGTTCCGCGCCATTATGCGCTACCAGCAGCTTGTCGTCGGAAACCCCGCAGCGGCGATAGCTCTCTGCCGCAAAATCGGAATGGGTGAGGATGCCGAGGCAATGCCGCTGACGCGCGGTGCGCCGGATCAGCGGACGCAGCATCGGCAGATCATCGGGCCAAGGCCGGTAATGGTCGGTCACGAAGGGCACCGGACTGCGCTCGCCCACCGCCAGCATTGCCGGAATGCGCGAGAACAGCACATCGGCATCGGTTACCAGCTGGCTTTTCAGGACCCTGCGCAGCCACCACAGGCTCGGGAGCGCGGGCGTGCCGGCCCAGCGAACCGGGACCTGAACCGTCCGGAAATCGCCAGTAACGTCGAAATAGTCGCGCAGCATCGCACTATCGACCACGCCGTCGCCCGCGAGCCGGGGCAACAGCAGCGTCACCTCGTGCCCGCGGCGGGCAAAGGCCGCGGCGGTACTGACGGCCTGATCGCGGTCGGCCTTGTGCAAGGGTCCGGACCACAGCATCGGATAGGCCAGCTTCATTGCGCGCCCACAGGGGCCTCCTAGGAAAGCGCCGCTTCCGCCATGTCATAGGCCTTGCGGTCGTCGACATCGAGCCACCACAGGTCGGCTGCATCGAAAGTGCTCGCGAGCCCGCGCTCGGCCAGCGCCTTCACGCCTTCGGAAAGGCTGCCCTTCCCCCCCGCCGCGATCGAGGCGGCAATCGCTTCGCCAAGAGCCGGCGTGGCGGTGAAGATGCCGGTGTCGAAACAGTCGTAAGTCTCGAGCAGCTTCCCGATTCGGACGATTCGTCCCTCCGCATCGGTCGCGACGCAGGTTACATCCTCGAGATCGACCGCCGGATTGTCGAGCCGGCGGTCAACCGCAAGGCGCAACTCGTCGCCTTGCGGTGCGGAGGCAATCAGCCCGGCGAGAATCGCGGGGTCGAAGATGTGATCCGACATCAGCAGGATGAAGCGCTCGTTCGCGCGCGCGATCCCGCTCATCACCGAATAGCCGTTGGGCAGCGACCAGTCCGCAGTGCGGACGCATTCGATCGGCAGGCCGGTCCGTTCGGACAGGCCGGCGACGAAGGCTTCGACCGCATCGGCCTCATGTCCGGTGACCACCACGAAGGATGTCGCACCGCCCGCCGCCGACCGGCGCACGATGTGCTCGATCAGCGGCACGCCCGCAATTGGGGTAAGCGGCTTGGAGTCCGACACCTCGCGCAGCCGGCTACCGAAGCCGGCTGCTATGATGAGGCATTTCATTCGGCGGCGAGTGCGAGATCGCCAGCGATGAATTCGTCGGTCAGACGGGCAGCCACGTCATCCGTGAACTGCTGCGCCGGATGCTTGCAGTAGAAGGCCGAGGGGCCGACCAACGCACCGGCGATGCCGCGATCCAGGCCGAGCTTGCAACAACGAATCGCGTCGAGCGAAACCGCGGCCGAGTTCGGGCTGTCTTCGACCGACAGGCGGACTTCGATGTTCATCGGAACGTCGCCGAACAGCGTGCCTTCCATGCGCAGGAAGCATAGCTTGTTGTCGTTGAGCCAAGGGATGTAATCGCTCGGGCCGACGTGGATGTTCTCATCCGCCAGGCGCTCGGCCAGCAGGGCCTGAACCGCTTCGGTCTTCGATTCCTTCTTCGACGAAAGCCGCGCGCGGTCCGCCATATTGAGGAAGTCGGTGTTGCCGCCGGTGTTGAGCTGGTAGGTGTGCTGCACCGGAACGCCGCGCTGGGCGAACAGATTGGCGAGCGCACGGTGGACGATGGTCGCGCCGAGCTGCGCCTTGATGTCGTCACCGACGATCGGCAGGCCCTTGGCGATGAACTTCGCTTCCCACACCGGGTCGCTGGCGATGAACACCGGCATGCAGTTGACCACGCCGACGCCCGCCTCGAGTGCGCATTCCATATAGAAATGCACCGCTTCGATCGAACCGACCGGAAGGTAGTTCACCAGCACATCGGCGCCCGAATCCTTCAGCGCGGCGATGATCGCGGCTTTATCGGCCTGCGGAGCGTTCGAAACGCGGAAGCTGCGTTCGGCAGCGACGCTTTCCATGTGGCCGGCGACGCCGTCCAGCACGGTACCCATGATCACCTTGCCGCCGGTGGGCGCGATGTCGGGTGCGAAGACTGCGGTGCAGTTCGGAGCGGCGAAAATCGCATCCGCGATGTCGAGCCCGACCTTGCGTTCGTCAACATCGATGCCGAGCACGAATTGCAGATCGGTAGGGCCGTAGCCGCCGATCGTTTCGTGGATGAGGCCGGTCGGAGCGTTGTTCGAACCGTAATAGGTAACGCCTTGAACCAGCGAGCTTGCGCAGTTTCCGACGCCGAGAATTGCGACCTTGATAGGAACCATTGATATCTGCCCAGAGAAAGTGAGTGGTGACGCGTTCACAGAACTAACCGAAAAGGTCAAGAATCCATTGCCATTCCGTAATCAGCTTTTCACAATGCAATGCATGCCCACAAGCCGTTCTGAGCCCCAGCGCGCCCGTCGATCTCCGTCCACCTTCGTTGCGGCGGCGCCCGATTCACGGGTCCAAACGGAGCAATGCGCCATCGGCCTTTGAAAATTGCTGCGCGATGAATAGAAGCCCCCCATGGTAACCGTATCGACATCCGTTGGCCATCCGGCTGCAACAATGAACGCGAAGCGCCCGCCCGAAGTCGAGGGCTGGCTGAACATGCATATCTATCACCCGCTGTCGAACCGGCTGGCGGTGCTGCTGCGGCCTACCGGCGTTACTCCGAACATGGTCTCGGTGGCGGGTTTCGCATCCATCTGCGCGGCGGGGGCCGCCTATACCGGCCTGGCATGGCCAGTCTCGGCCGCGCTCGGCTTCCTGCTCCACGTCTCATGGCACGTGATCGACGGCGCCGACGGCGCGCTGGCCCGGATGACCGGCAAGGCCTCGGCGATCGGCGAGCTGGTCGACGGTCTGTGCGATTATGCCGGCCACGTGGTGTTGTACGTTATGCTGGCGTCGTTCCTCGCCGACTGGATCGGCGGCTGGGCGTGGGTGGCGGCGACCTGTGCCGGCGCATCGCACATCATCCAGGCCAACCACACCGAGAGCGAGCGGCGAATCTACCGCTGGTGGGCCTACGGCACCGGCTGGATCGGCCAAGCGCAACAGGCCGGCGGCAACATGTTCGGCATGTTCGGGGGACGCAACTGGATCACGCTGGCGTTCGGCTGGCTGGTCTATCCCTATCTCTGGCTGTCTCGGGTGATGAACCCGAACTCCGCCGAGATCGACGCCGCGCTGGCCGCCGCCGCGCGGGATCCCGCGCTGCTGGAACGGATGCGCACAATCGTCCGCGATGAGGCCAAGGCCGCGGTACTCTTCCAGCATCTCGTCGGCCCGAACCCGCGGGCGATCGTGCTCGGGATAGCAATGGCATTCGGTAGCCCGCTGTGGTTCTTCCTGTTCACGGTTGGACCACAGAACGTGATGCTGGCGCTTTCGGTCCACACCCACCACGCGATGAACCGCCGGGTGGCAAGGCGGCTGCAGGCTGAACTGGCGGCCCCGGGTTTTTCCTGAACTGCACGCGCCTGAACCGCAGGGGGGCGAGTTCAGCCGGCGTTGCGGCGACGCGTTTCCCAACCCTTCTTGGCCGCTGCCGAGCGCGACGCGGACGATTGGCTCGATCCACCGATCCGGCCGCCCCTGCGTGAGGACGCGTGATTCTCGCGTTTACCGCGGCCCGAACCCGACAGCTTGCCGCCGCCCGATTCCGTGTTGACCGTGGCCCAGGCGCGGCTCTCAGCCTCCTTTTTGCTCACGCCGCGATTTTCGTAGCCCTTCTCGATATGCTCGGCCTTGCGCTTTTGCTTGTCGGTGTAGCTGCTCTTGTCGCCCTGCGGCATTTTGGCTCTCCTTGAGTTGTTTTGATGCCGGAGAAACCCGCTGCCACAGGGCGGTTTCCGCCCAACCTCAGCCGGGCGCGCCAGACTGCCCGGTTTGCGCGCCGGATCGTCCGACCTCCCAATAGCCGATCTCGCTGCGGCGAATCGTGCACAGCTTCTCCGCATCACTCCACAGCTCGGCGTTGCGGCGCGCGCTTTCGCTATGCGCGATGGTGAGCGCCTCGGCCGCATCGTCAGCGTCGAATTCGACGATCTTGGCTTCGCCGTAGGCATCCTCCGAGAAGACGAGCTGGTAGGTGTGCATCACTTGCTCCTGCTGGATTTGCGATCGATGAAGGCGAGAAAGCCGCGCTCCCCAGAGGTCAGCCAGCGGGTCGCGCGGGGGAGCCGGGCCGGCAGCTTGCGGCCGTTCCCGGTGCGTGCGAGCTCGACCAACGCCGGATGGACATAGGATTTGCGGGCGATCGCCGGGGTATTGCCGAGGTGCTCGGAGACATGGGCCAGCATGCCCTTGAGCCGCGGCCCTTCCTCCTGCTCCATCAGATATTCGAACGCGAGCACGCTCGCGCGCCAGGTGCGGAAATCCTTGGCGGTGTAGCCCTCGCCCATCGTTTCGTGGATGTAGGCGTTGACGTCGGACGAGTGGATCGGGTGGAAATCGCCGTCCTCGCCCTGGTACTGGAACAGGTTCTGGCCCGGCAGTTCCTGCACCTGCCGCACAAAGCGAATCAGCCGCCGGTCGGTCACGGTCAGGGTGCATTGCTTGCCCGACTTGGCCTTGAACTGAAGGCACAGCCGGTTGCCGGTCAACCGCGCATGCTTGCGGCGCAGCGTGGTCGCCCCGAAACTGCCGTTCGCCTTGGTATAGCTCTCATTGCCGATGCGGATACGCCCGCTGTCGAGCAGGCGCACGACCGACGCGACCGCGCGCTCGGGGGTCAGCCCACGCTTGCCGAGGTCCTTCTCCACCCGCGCGCGAATCTTCGGCAGATCGTGCCCGAACGCCGCGCAGCCGCCGAACTTGCGGTTGTCACGCCGGGCGGTGAACGCGGGATTATAGCGATACTGTTTTCGCCCCCGCGCATCGTAGCCGATCGCCAGGATGTGCGAATCCGCATCGGCGGCGAACCATGCATTGGTATACGCCGGCGGCAGGCCGATCGAATTGAGCCGGTCGATTTCTTCGCGCGAGGTGATCCGTTCGCCGTCAGGCGTGTAATAGGCCCAGTGGCCGCGCAGCTTGCGGCGCGTGATCGCGGGCGTGTCGGTGTTTGCATAATGCATGGCGGAGCGCTGAGCGGGACGGTCTCTCGAAAGGAACTCGGGCTGCAACGCACGAGATCGGAAAAAGTGTCGCGCGCAGAGAGGCTTGGCGAGCAAAGATACGCAGCCCCCGCGAATTTTCTTCGCAGCTGCGGAACGAGCGAGGCGCGCAACCATTTCAGCAGCGGGAGGATGGAGACTATCGGATGATATTGCGTGCCTCTGCCCTCACACTTTCACTGCTGGCGCTAATGGCCTGCGGGTCCTCCCCTGGCGATACAGCGTCGGACGCCAACAACGAGACGTCGACTCCGGCTCCCGCTACCACTGTTGCGGTGCAGCAATTTGTCGATACAGTGGGGGCGAGCGATTTGTACGAAACCGAGGCAGGCAGGCTCGCCCAGCACAAGGGCAGCGCGCAGGCGGTGAAGGATTTCGGTGCGATGATGGTGAAAGACCACGCGAACTCGACCGCAGATCTGAAGGCCGCGGTCGCGACCAACCCCGACCTGATGCTTTCACCTCAACTCACTGCCGACCAGCAGGCAAAGCTCGACCAACTCAAGGGCGCAAGCGGTTCCGCCTTCGACGATGCCTACGCAATGCAGCAGGTGGCGGCGCATGAGGATGCGCTGGGGTTGCTCAAGGATTACGGCACCAGCGGGACCGAAGCCGCGTTGCGCGATTTTGCCGGCAAGGCCGCCCCGGTTGTCGCACATCATCTTGAAATGGCGAGGAAACTGCCTTGAACGTACCCATCCGCCGCGGTCCGCTGAAGATCGCCCAGGTCGCTCCGCTTGCCGAAAGCGTTCCGCCCAAGCTTTACGGCGGCACCGAACGGGTCGTCTCGTGGCTGTCCGAGGAGCTGGTGCGCCAGGGCCACGACGTGACCGTCTTCGCCAGCGGCGATTCGGTGACTTCAGCGCGCCTGATCGCGGTGACCGAACAGGCGTTGCGCCTGAACCCGGCGGTCAAGGACACGCTCGGCTATCACGTGATGATGCTCGAGGAAGTGCGCCGCCGCGCGCATGAATTCGACGTGATCCACTTCCATATCGACCTGATCCAGGCGCCATTCGAACGGACCTTGGGCATCCCCTCGCTGACTACGCTCCACGGCCGACTCGACCTGCCGGACCTCGCGCCGTTCTACCGCGCGTTCCCGGATCTTCCGCTGGTCTCGATCTCGGACAACCAGCGCCTGCCGATGCCGCCGGTCAACTGGCTCGGCACGGTCTATCATGGTCTGCCCGAGACCTTGCTGCCGGCCAATGTCGATCCGCAGGGCGGTTACCTTGCCTTCTTGGGTCGGATTTCGCCCGAAAAGCGGCCCGATCGCGCGATCGAGATCGCCGCGCAGACCGGCGTTCCGCTCAAGATCGCGGCCAAGATCGACAATGCCGACCGCGATTACTGGAACGAGGTGATCGCGCCGCTGGTGGAGAAACACGGCGACGTGGTCGAATTCGTGGGCGAGATCAACGATCAGCAAAAGGCCCAATTCCTCGGCAATGCGCGCGCGCTGCTGTTCCCGATCGACTGGCCCGAACCCTTTGGCCTGGTAATGATCGAGGCGATGGCCTGCGCCACCCCGGTGATCGCGTTTCGCTGCGGCTCGGTCCCTGAAGTGATCGACCACGGAGTTTCTGGCTTCATTGTCGAAAGCGTGGCCGAAGCGGTCGGCGCGGTCGGCCGGCTGGATGAGTTGCCGCGCGAAGGCGTGCGCCATCAGTTCGAGAAGCGCTTCAGCGCCGCACGGATGGCGCGGGATTACGTCGCACTTTACGAGCGCCTGGTAGAAGAGAACCTTCACCGGGCGGACAATGTCGTGCTGTTGCACGAGCCGGAAAGGGCGCTCACACCGAGAACCGCCTGAGAATTGAAACGCCTGACGACGGGAGGTCATTACGGCTGAAGCGAACATAGTTGCCGCCAACGAGTTGTCCCCGGTCAGGGGGCCGCAGCCCGGAGCCGTCCACGACGATTATGAGATCGTCACCACCGAGTCGTTCCACGACCGGCGTCCGCGTACGCTCAAACATAACGACACCTTCGCGGTATTTGATCACAGCGGCGACATGATCAACGGCGCAGGCAGTTCGGAGGGGCTGTACCACCGCGATACGCGCCATCTCTCGCATTATTACCTGACGATCAACGGTAACATCCGCCCGATCCTGCTCAGCTCCAGCTTGCGCGACGACAACAGCGTGCTGACGATCGACGTGACCAATCCCGACATCGCGGGTGAGAACGGCGACACACTGCAGAACGATCTGCTGCACATCCGGCGGATGCGGTTCATCTCGGGATCGCGGCTCTACGACCGGATCACGCTGACCAATTACCGCGACGTTCCAGCCACGGTTTCGCTCGAACTCCATTTCGCCAGCGATTTCGCCGATCTGTTCGAAGTGCGCGGCGCGACCCGGATTCGGCGCGGCGAGCGGCTGGCGCCCGAAGTGGAGGGCGATTCGGTATTGCTCGCCTATACCGGGCTCGACGAACTCACCCGTTCCACCCGCTTGAGCTTCTCTCCCGCCCCGACGGTGCTCGCCCGCAACCTTGCGACCTTTCGGGTCGAGTTGCAGCCGGGCGCGAACACAGTGGTGCTGGTCGAGATCGATTGCGGCAAGCCGGACGCCGAAGATTGCGACCTGCCGCTGCGCCAACGGCTGGTGCGATCCTACCGCGACGCGCGCGAGGACTTGCGCAAGAGCTCCGGCCGAGCGACGTCGCTCGATTCTCCGAACGAGGTATTCAACCAGTCGATGAGGCGCTGCGTCGCCGACACCTATATGCTGGTGACCGAAACGGAATACGGCCCTTATCCCTATGCCGGCATTCCGTGGTATTCGACGGTGTTCGGCCGCGATGCACTGATCACCGCGATGGAACTGCTGTGGCTTGATCCGGCAATCGCGAAGGGCGTGCTGTGCTACCTCGCGGCAAATCAGGCCGACCGGTTCGATGCCGCCTCGGACGCCGAACCCGGCAAGATCCTGCACGAGGTCCGCTATGGCGAAATGGCGATCCTGGGCGAGGTTCCGTTCCGCCATTATTACGGCAGCATCGATTCCACCCCGCTGTTCGTGATGTTGGCGGGCCGCTATCTTGAGCGGACCAACGATGTGGAGACACTGGACGAATTGTGGCCGAACATCGCCCGCGCGCTCGAATGGATCGACGAATTCGGCGACCGCGACAAGGACGGCTACGTCGAATACGGCCGCTATACCGAACAGGGCCTGCTTAACCAGGGCTGGAAGGACAGCCACGATTCGATCTTCCACGCCGACGGCACCATCGCCAAGGGGCCGATCGCGCTGTGCGAGGTCCAGGGCTACACCTACGGCGCCTGGCATGCCGCGGCGGCGATCCTAGAACGGCGGGGAGAGGCCGACGAAGCCGCTTTGTTCCGCGGGCGGGCGGAGGCGCTGAAGCAGAATTTCGACCGCGACTTCTTCGACGAGGAACTCGGCACTTATGTCCTCGCGCTCGATGGCGAGAAGAGACCTTGCCGGGTGCGCTCGTCCAATGCCGGGCAAGTGCTGTTCGCCGGCCTAGCGCTGCCCGAGCGGGCCGGGCGGGTCGCACATTCGTTGATGGCAGCGGGATCCTTCTCCGGCTGGGGGATTCGCACGATCGACGCGGGCGAGGCCCGCTACAACCCGATGAGCTATCACAACGGCTCGATCTGGCCGCACGACAATGCGTTGATCGGCGCCGGCTTCTCCCAATACGGCTACCGTGCGGAAACCTCGCGGATTTTCGAAGGACTTTTCGCGGCTTCGACCTATGTCGATCTGCGGCGCCTGCCTGAGCTGTTCTGCGGCTTCGTCAAACGCCCTGCCAACGGGCCGACCTTCTACCCGGTGTCCTGCATTCCGCAGGCATGGTCCGCCGCCGCGCAGCTATCGCTGGTGCAGAGCTGCCTCGGTCTTTCGATCGACGCCGAGGCCCGCCGCATCCAGTTCGACCAGCCAATGCTGCCGCCATTCGTCGACGAGCTGAAGCTGGGCAAGCTCGCGATCGGGGACGAATGGGTCGATCTGCGGCTTCAGCGCTCGGGCACCAAGGTGCTGGTAGAAGTGCTGGATCGTAAGGGCGACCTGAAGGTTGTGACTTCGATCTGAGCTCTCGCCCGTCATTGGGAGGGGCAATGCCCCGCGGCAATCCAGAACGAAAGTGCATTCCGCCCGGGATTGCCTCGCTACGCTCGCGATGACGAGAGCGTTGGGGTCAAGCAGCGCCAGCCTTCTTCGCCGGAGCGCGCTTGCGCGCGGGCGCCTTGCGCTTGGCGGGCGCCGCGCGAACCGGCGCTTCCGCCTTGGCTTCCTTGCGGCCAATCAGCGCGCCGCCGAGGGTCAGCAGCACTGGCACGTTAAAGATCAGCTTGCGCAGCGGCGTCGCGAGCACGCCCAGCACCAACGCGGCCGCACCTGCGGCGAGGTATGGAGCGGGAATCTCGCGAGCGATCGCACGGGCATCAACCATTGGAATTCTCCTGTTTTTGATCTTGAAGCTGCAACGCCCAGGCGGCTCACGCGCTTCACCGATCGCGCCGATGCAGGCGTGAACCGTGCTAAACATCGGGCAGCCTGAGCTTCTCACAGTCGATCGGGAAGACGTCAGATTTCCGGCAGGCTCTGCTCCACGAAGCCCCAGCCCGCGAGGCCCTTGCCCATTGCATGTGCGAGCAGTTTCTTCGCATCGCCGATCGAGAACGGATGCGCGTCCTTCATTCCGCCGAGTTCGCCCCAAGCGATCGGCACAGCGACCGGCGCGCCTTCGCGGGCCCGCGCCGAATAGGGCATCACCGCGGTCGCGCCGCGCTGATTGCGCAGCCAGTCGATGAAGATCTTGCCCTTGCGCTTGGCCTTGCTCATCGTCGCGATGAAGCGCTCGGGCTCGGCCATGCTAAGCGCCTCGGCGAAGCGCTTCGCGAAATCCTTGTGTTCATCCCACGAATGCCCTTCCGATCCGCCGGGATTCGTCAGCGGCACGACCACGTGCACGCCCTTTCCACCCGAAAGCATCGCGAAGCTGGTCAGGCCGATTTCGGACAGGCGATCGCGAATGTCCTCGGCCGCCTGTTTCACATCGCCAAAATCGAGACCTTCGTCGGGATCGAGATCGAAGATCATCCGGTCGGGTGCTTCGACATCGGTGCTGCGGCATTGCCAGCCGTGGAATTCGATCGAGCCGAACTGGACGCAGGAGAGGATTCCGGCGGCGTCCTCGACATAGAGGTAATCCTCCATGCTCCCGTCCTTCTCGCGGATAGGGACGTGGCGCACATGCGGACCCATCCCGCCGCTGTCGTGCTTCTGGAAGAAGCATTGCTTGGCGCGGCCCTCGGGGCAGCGAATCAGGCTGATCGGGCGCCGCGCCATAAACGCCAGCATCAGCGGCGCCATCTCGGTATAGTAGTCTGCAAGGTCGCCCTTGGTGTAGCCGTCGCCGGGGAAGATCACCCGGTCGCGGCTGGTGATGGTCACGGCGGGTTCGTCCACGGGCGCCTCCTTGGCCGTCTCGGGAGCCACATCCTTCGCCTTTTTGTCACCCCTGAGACCCAGATACGAGCCGTGCCGAACATGGCCATCGGCCGTGATTTCAGCGAAGGCGATCTCTGCCACCAGTTCCGGCTTGATCCAGGTGACCCCGCGCGCCTCGGCCCGCTCAACGCCTTCGGGTGGGGTTCCACCTTCGAGCTTGGCGAACCGCTTCGCGAGATCGTCGAGCGCATCGGCGTCGAAGCCGGTCCCGACCTTGCCCTTGTAGACCAGCTTCCCGTCCTCGTGCTGTGCCAGCGCGAGCGAACGGAACGGACGTCCCTTCGCCGAACTCTTGGCCCAGCCGGCGATCACGAATTCCTGGCGCAGGGTGCATTTAACCTTGACCCACGACTGCGTCCGCCGGCTCTTGTAAGGCGCATCGATCCGCTTCGAGATGATCCCCTCCTGCCCCGCCGCGCACATCGCGCGGTAAAGCTTCTCGCCTGCGCCGATCACATGGTCGGCGACATGGATCGGCGGCTGCGCCTGCTTGAGCAGCGCCTCAAGCCGCTCGCGCCGTTCGATGTTCGGCTGCTCGGTCAGATCCTCGCCATTGAGTTCCAGCAGATCGAAAGCGTGGAAGGCGAGCGCGTCGTTGGCGGTCTGCGAGCCGTGCCCGCGCTTGAGCACTTTCTGAAGCGAGGAGAAATCCGGATTGCCATCCGCATCGTAGGCGACGATCTCGCCGTCAATCAGCGAGGGCGGCAAATCGAGCGCGCGGATCGCTTCGGCGAGCGGGCCGAACTTGTCGGTCCAGTCTTTGCCCGAGCGGGTGTAGACGGTGACCTTGTCGCCCGCTGCCGCGACCAGCGCGCGGTATCCGTCGAACTTGATCTCGTGCATCCACTGGTTGCCGGCAGGAACCGCGTCTACCAAGGTCGCAAGCTGCGGTGGACGGAAGGTGGGGGCCTTTGAACCCCGCGGGGCGGGCTTTGAACGCGCCTTGGCCGTCGTTGCGTTATAGCCCGCCGCGGCCTCCATTTCGGCCGCGAAAGCCTTGCCGCGCTTTCCCTTGAGTGAGTGTGAACCCTTTGTATCTCCGGCGATTTCGGCCATCGAACGGCCGGTCAGCACACTCGTCAGCCCGCGCTCGACCAGCGGATCGCCCGGCTCTGCGAATGCGTCGTCCAACTTGCGCAGCAGCCAGTTCTCACGCTTCTCTCCGGGTCGCGGCTTGAGCCGGATCAGCAGCCACTCGCCCTTCATCCGCTCCCCGTGGAGCACGAAATGGAGGTGGCCTTTCTCGATATCCTTGGCGCTTTTGCCAGGTACAGGCTCCCAGGTACCCTGGTCCCACAGCATCACCGATCCGCCCCCATATTCGGCCTCGGGAATGATTCCCTCAAACCGGGCATAAGCCATCGGATGGTCCTCGGTCCGGACTGCCAACCGTTTGATCTCGGGATCGGGCGACGGACCCTTGGTGACTGCCCAACTCTTCAGAACACCTTCAGCTTCGAGCCTGAAATCCCAATGCAATCTGGTCGCATCGTGCTTCTGCACGATGAAGATCTGGCCCGATTTACTCGTCTCGCGCTTGCCTGCAGGCTCGGCGGTTTTCTTGAAATCGCGCTTACGGTTATATTCGGCAAGAAGGTCCGGCGCGGCCATCGCATCAGGCCCGGCGCTTCGAGGCTGGCTTGCGCGCGGAGGCCTTCTCGCTCCCGACCGATTTCTTCAGCGCAGCCATCAGGTCGATCACATTGCTGCCGCCCTTCGCGGCAGGCTCATCGACATCCTCTATGACCTTCTTGCCCTTGGCCTTGGCCTTCTTCGCGACCAGCTTCTTCAACGCATCGACGTAGCGGTCGTGGAACTCGCTCGCATCGAACGGCGCGGTCTTCTTGTCGATCAGCGTGGTCGCGAGATCGAGAAGGTCATTATCCGGCTTGGCGTTGGCGATCCCCTTGAAGAACCCCTGCCCCGCCCGGACCTCGTCCGCATAGCGCAAGGTTTCGAGCAACAGCCCCTTGCCGCAAGGCTTGATCGCGACGAGCTTCTCGACCCCGCGCACCGAAAGCTGGCCCAGCGCGACCTTGCGCGCCTGGCGCAGCGCCTCGCGCAGCACGACATAGGCTTCCTCGGCCAGATCGTCCGCCGGAACGACATAATAGGGTTTCTCGAAATAGAGCGGGTCGATCTCGTCGGAATCGACGAACTGCACCAGTTCCAGCGTCTTGCGGCTTTCGACCTTCGCGTGCTCGATCTCCTCATCGTCGAGTAGCACGTAATTGCCTTTCGAGATTTCGTAGCCCTTAAGTATCTCATCGCGGTCGACCGGGCCGACCCCAGCCACCACTTTCTCGTACTGGACCCGCTTGCCGGTCGGCTCATGGATCTGGTGGAAGGATATCCTCGGGCCGCTTCTGGAGGCTGCGTAAATCTCGACCGGGATCGAAACGAGCGCGAGCCTGATCTGCCCCTGCCAATATGCGCGTGCTGCCATGATGCCTCCTATTCGCGGAAACAACGCACAAGCTGCGCTAGCGCTCCCGGAGCGTCAAACTCTATCGTCGCACTTGAAAAAGACCTGTGTTACAGCTGAGGCGACCATGCTTTCGCAGAAGACCCGCTATACGATCCGCACCCTGCAGCATCTCGCCGACCACTATCCGGACGGGCGGGCGCAGATGGGCGAAATCGCGCTGGCGCAGAATATTCCGGCCAAGTTCCTCACCGTGATCCTCTCGGAACTGGTGCGCGCCGGGCTGGTCGCATCGACCCGCGGGCGTGACGGCGGCTACCGCCTTGCCCTCGCCCCGGTCGACATCCGCTACGGCGACATCGTCCGCATCACGCGCGGCTCGCTGGCGCTGACGCCCTGCACCAGCCGCTACGCGCATGAACATTGCGACAATTGCCTGCCCGAGAAGGACTGCCGGCTCAGGGCGCTGATGCTCAAGGTGCGCGACGAGATGGCCGCGGTGCTCGACGGGATCACCCTCGCCGATCCGATCCAGCCCGTGCCCGAATTCGAAATCGAGGAAGCCGGCTAGGACAGGCCTTTCAGCCAGTCGGCGATCATTGCCTGCCCGGCCGCGACCGCCGGCGGACCCAGCACCCCGTGCAGCGCGCGCAAATCCTCGGTATCCTGCCCGGCATCGTTGACCGCGTCGGGCCAGCGTTCTAGCCATTCGTCGAACCGCGGATCGAGCCCCATCTCGGCATGGAATTGCAGCGCGAGGATGTTGTCGCCACGGCGGAAGGCCTGGTGGTCGTAGAGATGGCTCGAGGCGAGCAACTCGACATCGCTTGGCAGGGTAAAGGTATCGCCGTGCCAGTGGAGCACCGGCGTTCCTTCGACATGCCGCAGCGGATTGTCCGCGACTTCGCGCAATTCGACCGGATGGAAACCGACTTCCTTGACCGGCCCCGGAAACACCTCGCCGCCGAGTGCCTGCGCGATCATCTGCGCGCCGAGGCATACGCCCAGCGTCGGCCGGCCCGCGTCGAGCCGCTTTTGCAGCCGCCGGAGCTGGCACCCGATCCACGGATACCGGTCCTGCTCGTAGACTCCCATCGGCCCGCCCATCATGATCAGCAGGTCGGGCTCGGTCAGGTCGAGCGACGGGAAGCCCGGATCGGCAACATCGACCCGGTCCACCTCATAGCCCGCGGCTTCGATCGGCTCGCGATAGCCGGCGAGGCCTTCTGCCGGGACATGGCGGATGATCAAGGCGCGCGGTGCGCTCATGGCTGTCTCACGCTGTTCAGATCCCGAGCCCAGCCCAGAATTCCGACGCGGTCAATAGCTTCGCCCGCTCGGCGGTTTCATCGTCGCGATAGACCCATGAAGGATGCGGGGTCGCCGGAATCCGGCGATCGGCGGCCTGGAGGGGTTTGGTTGATCTTAAACTACGCATTGCCTTGTTCCTCGTTTCGACACGAAGCCGGCGTGGACGCGTAGGTTTCGTGCGCTTTAGCCGTTGGTGACGCGGAGCAAGCTGTACCGTTCAAAAGCCGCGATCCGGTGCGGCGGAGGGAGAGGATGCCGCACCGGACGATCAATCTCTACCGATTCAATTGATAATCGGCAACCAATCGAATTTGCCGCCAGGCCAAATTTTTCTTTCGCCGCGACGCACAATGCGGAACACCTCTCGCGCCAGCGCTTTGAGCAGGTACGATCAGATACAATTCGAAGGAGAGGCGACTATGCCACCTACGCAGAAGCCCACGTCCGCCGCGGACGATTTCAACGATCCCGATCTCGAAAACTCCGAGCAGAACGAGAACGGCACGCAGGCACAGGATTTGGCTGACGAAGCGCTGAATTCCGGCGATGTGGGCAGGCTTTCCGCCGAGAGCGAGCCAGGTTCAAGGCAGAGCCCTGCCGATCTCGTCCCGCGCGACGTTCCCGATCTGGTCGATACGATGAACGACATGGTCCAGTCGGGCCGGATCGACATGGACGCCTATGCCGGTGAGCCGCGCATGGATGACGAGGACGAAGGCGAGACCGACGAGGAAGATGACGAGGACGAATAGGGCTCCGCCGCCAGCTCACTCTAGCCCGGCACGACTTTCCAGGACGCCGTCTCCGTCGGCGGTATCCGCCATTCGGAACCAACCCGCTGTTCTGGCGTTGGTTCTGCGTTGATATTATCGGCATAAAAGCGATGGTGGGGGCCCTGACGTGAAGTCCATTTACAGTACCGGTAGTGGTCGACGATGAGCACGGCACTCCTCATCGAAGACGAGTTTCTCATCCGCGAGCTCGCCGAGGCCTATCTCAACGATGCCGGCTTCGACGTGACCGTCACCCGTGACGGGCGCGAGGCGCTGGACGAGCTCAACAAGGGCACCAAGTTCGATCTGCTGTTCACTGACATCCGCATGCCCGGTGGGATCGATGGCCGCGATGTGGCCGAGGAAGCCAAAAAGCTCATCCCTGGCCTGCGGATCGTCTATGCGACCGGTTACAGCGATGCCGCCGACCAGCTTTCCGAGCGCGAGGTCTGCATCGAAAAGCCCTATACTTTCTCCACCTTGCGCCGGGTATTGGGCGACCTCGGGTTCTCCGAGGAAGCGCAGAGCTAGCTCGCGTCCGACCGGGAATGGGCCAAGTCCACTGAGCATGATCGCTGGGCGGGCTGCGCAAACTCCGGCCCGGCTATCCCCGCACACCCAGGTTTGAAAATCGAACACGGTCCTGCTGCGGTGGACTGCGTGCGGACGCGGCGGAAATAAAGTTGGCCGGTTAACATGGATCATAGAGCCACCCGCCGGTTGGTGCTTAACTAGACAAACAGGGGGTCTAGCAGGTGCCGATTATTTCATGGAATCAGGGGCTTGGTAACAGCCTGACCCGGGCTGCGCTGGTGTGTCCAGAGTTCTCCGGAGCCCGAATGCGGCGTGAAATTTTGCGACGCCTGCCATCTCAAGAATAAACATGAAATCGACGGGATAAAAATGAATGTCGGGTGATCTTTCCGGCAAAAAGATTCTGGTCGTCGAAGACGAGTATTTCATTGCCGCTGATTTAAGTCGGGAACTCTCGGACCTGGGAGCGGTTGTTGTGGGGCCGGCAGGAAATTTGATGAGTGCTCTTTCGCTTATAGCGGAGGAACAACTCGATGCGGCCGTGCTCGATGTGAACCTGGAGGGTTTGCATTCTTACCCTGTGATGGAAGAGTTGGGCCGCAAGTCCGTCCCTTATCTTCTCCTGACAGGATATGACGAATGGTCACTGCCCCAGGAATGGCGCGGCGTACCCCGCATCACCAAGCCCTGCTCTGCCGGCGCGATAGCCAAGCTGCTCGGAGAGATAATAGCATGGCCTACAGCGTGACTGACCTCGCGGCTTCCCACGGCGATCCCGCCGCGTTGCGGCGCTTCCAAGCGATCTCCCCGCTCGATGACGCCTCGATCGAGGCGCTGCGCAAGGCGATCGACGGCGCGACGCCGACCGCGGTTCGGCGTGAATTGATGAGCGAAGGGCAAGAGATTTTCGGCAAGCGTATCCTCGTGAGCGGCTGGGCCGCGCGGGTGCGATTGCTGGCCGATGGCCGGCGGCAGTTGATCAGCTTCCTGGTTCCCGGCGATCTGTTCGGCAATTGCGGCCATTCCCGCCCCCTGGCGGTTTCGACCGTGCTTGCCCTGACCGCCGTCGCCGCTGCAGATGTGCCCGAGGGCGGCAATTCGCAGTCGCTGCGGGAAGCCTACGAAGTCAGCCGGGCGATCGAGGAAGCGCATCTGCTCGCACAAATCACCCGGCTCGGGCGGCTGAGCGCACTCGAGCGGATCGCCGATCTTCTGCTCGAACTGTGTGAGCGGCTGACACTCGCCGGGCTGGCCCAGAACGGCCGCTTCCTGCTGCCATTGACACAGGAAGTGGTCGCCGATGCGCTCGGACTCACCTCGGTCCATCTCAGCCGCACGCTCCAGACGGCACGCCGCAACGGCGACTTCGAATGGCGCGACGGACAGGTTCACTTGCCCGATCCCGAGCGGCTAGCGCGCAAGGTCGGGCGGCTTCCGGTGCGGGTGAGCAACCGCTGAAGGCGCGCTTCCCTCCAGGAGGGCGGAATTACGGCAGATAGATATTCCCGCGCGTCGCCTCGATCGCAATCGGGCCGATCAGCGATGCGACGATCCCTGGGCCTGACTGGTCAGGCCGCCGTGCATCCATGTGCAGCTCGTTCATCGCGATATTCGCCTTCACGTGGCGGTTGAACGGCAGCACCTTCCCGTCGCCCCAATCCTCGTGGACGATGTCGAATTCGAGCACATCTCCGGTGATGCGGAAGTTCTCCAGCGAACCGTGGGTGTAGGGATTGTCGCAGCGCCCGCAGGCAAGGCCGAACAGTCGGTCGCCGTCGCGGCGGATCACGAAATACTGCTTCTCCATGCCCACCCCAAAGCCGATCCACACACCGGCGACGTCGGCCTCGGTCAGTTGGCGCCAGGTCGCGGGCTGGACATAGGGCGGCGGCGGGCCACCTGCCCCGCCCCCGGCTGGCTTGAGGATCGGCACCGGCGGCGCATCGGGCGGAAGGATCGACTGGAAATAGGCGCCGGGTGTAGGCCCGCGCAGGTCCTTGATCGTGACCTGTTCGCCCTGCCCGCCCGACACCACCAGCTTCCCGTGCGAAAGCTTCGCGGTGAGATTCTCCGCGGCAACCAGCGAACCGTCGAGGTTGAGGTGTCGGACGGTAAAAGCGATCCCGCCCGCCTCGTCGAAGGTCCCGCTGAGCGACGCCAGCGTGGTCCCGTCCGCACATTGGGTGCAGGTGTAGCCGGTAACCGCTCTGTCGCGGGTCACGAATTCATAGATCCGCGGGTTGCCCGTCTCGGTCTTCCAGCCGCCGCGATACCAGTCGGCGCTTTCGGCCGAGGCGGCGGTGGCGCTCAGCGCCGCGCAGGCGCCCGCGATGAATGCGATAGTTCTGCTGATCACGTTCTCTCCCCTCGGACCTCAGCCCCCGCCTTTCGCAGGCGGTGTCGCTTTGCTAGCACCTGCCAGATCGTCCGCCGGATGAGAAGCTGAACAAGAGGATCGCAGAATGCCCCGGGACACACGCTTTTACATCGACGGTGCCTGGGTGGACCGCCCGGACGCGCCGGAAATTGCCGTTTTCAGCCCCTATTCCGAGGATGTGATCGGCCATATCGCAGCGGGCTCGGCCGCCGATATCGATCTCGCGGTGGCGGCGGCGCGGCGCGCATTCGAGACTTTTTCCCAGAGCTCCGTCGAAGACCGCCTCGCGCTGCTGACCCGGATCAGGGATCTGCTGGAGGAACGGGCGGAGGAATTCGCTCAGGCGATCGTCGCCGAAATGGGCGCGGCGATCAGCTTCGCCCGCTCGGGGCAGGTCCATTTCGGGATCGAGCATGTGCGCGTCGCGATCGAGGTGCTGAAGGACTTCGAATTCCAGGAGGCGGTCAACGGCATCGTCACGGTCAAGGAACCGATCGGGGTGGTTGCCGCGATCACCCCGTGGAACTGGCCGCTCTACCAGATTACCGCCAAGGTCGCGCCCGCGCTCGCCGCCGGCTGCACTGTGGTGCTCAAGCCAAGCGAGCTTTCGCCCTTCACCGCTTTGCTGTTCGCGCAGGTGATGCACGATGCCGGAACGCCCGCGGGCGTGTTCAACCTCGTCAACGGCACCGGCGATGTGGTCGGGTCGGCGATGTCGGCCCATCCCGATGTCGACATGGTTTCCTTCACCGGATCGACCCGCGCGGGCGTGCTGGTGGCGCAGGGTGCGGCCGCGACGGTCAAGCGGGTGGTCCAGGAACTGGGCGGCAAGTCGCCCAATGTGTTCCTGCCCGACGCGGATTTCGTCGGCTCCGTACCGAAAGCGGTGCTCGCCGGAATGCGCAACGTCGGCCAGTCTTGTGCGGCGCCGACCCGGATCGTGGTCCCCGCCGCGCGCCTGCCCGAAGTCGAAGCCCTTGCAGCCGAGGCCGCCAACGCAGTGATCGTCGGCGATCCGCTCGACGAGAAGAGCGTTCTCGGCACCCTCGCCAACGCGCCGCAATTCGCCAAGGTGCAGGATTTGATCCAGGCCGGGATCGACGAGGGCGCCAAGCTCGTCGCAGGCGGTATCGGACGCCCCGCCGGGCTCAACCATGGGTTTTTCGCGAGGCCGACGGTGTTCTCCGAAGTCACGCCCGCAATGCGGATCGCGCAGGAGGAAATCTTCGGCCCGGTGGTGGTCCTCATGCCCTATGAGGACGAGGAGGACGCTATCCGGATCGCCAATGCGACGGTTTACGGCCTCAGCAGCCACGTCCAGTCGGCCGATCTGGAACGCGCGCGCCGCGTCGCCCGCCGTATCCGTGCCGGCCAGGTACATATCAACTTCCCGGCATGGTCGGGCTACGCGGCGTTCGGCGGCTATCGCCAGTCGGGCAATGGCCGGGAATACGGGGTTTTCGGACTGGAGGAGTATCTTGAGACCAAGGCTATCCTCGGCTATTGAGCGGGGGTGCGAGGGGGGCTCCGACTTAAGCCCGGTTTAAGCACCGCCATTCGCCTGTTTTCGCTACTGTAGCATAATGTCGCAATCGCAAGGATTCGCTTTCGCTTGGCCGCGCCGATGCTATGGGGCGCGTGATGCTCTACCCCCCCAGAGATTCTCGTCCTCTAACTTTCGATAACATGCTGAGCAAAGGGGCCTGCGAATGCTGAATTTGCGCGCCGCCGCGCTTGTCGGATTATCTTCCGTCGCCCTCGCGCTGGCCGGGTGCTCCGGCGCTAGCAAGCAGCACGACCGCGGGCCCCCAACGGTCGGGTATGTCGTCGTGGCCCCTTCGGCCGTGCCGATCCCGGTCTCGCTCGGCGGGCGCATCGTCGCCGTAGAAACCAGCGAGGTTCGCCCCCAGGTAAGCGGGATCATCCAGCGCCGGCTGTTTACCGAAGGTAGCGTCGTCCGCGCGGGCCAGCCGCTTTACCAGATCGACCCGAGCCTCTATCGCGCTTCGACCCAGCAGGCGCAGGCCAACCTCGCCGCTGCCCGCGCGAGCGCCGAAGCCGCCCGCGCCAAGGCCAACCGGTACAAGCCACTGGCCGACCAGCAGGCGATCGCGCTGCAGGATTACACCGACGCCGAGGCGACCGCGCGACAGGCCGAAGCGGCCGTTGCGCAGGCTTCCGCCGCGCTCGAGACGACCCGCATCAATCTGCGCTTCGCCACGGTAACCGCCCCGATCAGCGGGCGGATCGGGCGTTCGCTGGTGACCACCGGCGCCCTCGCCAGCGCCAGCCAGGCCGATCCGCTGGCGGTGATCCAGCGGCTCGACACGGTCTATGTCGACATGCAGCAGTCGAGCGCCGACCTGACTGCGCTGCGCCAGCAAATGTCCAAGGGCCAGGTCACGGCCGGCAGCACCAGCGTGAAGTTGCAGATGGAAGATGGCAGCACCTATCCGCTGCCGGGCGTCGTCGAATTCTCCGAAATCTCGGTCAACGAAAGCACCGGCACGGTAACCCTGCGCGCACGCTTCCCGAACCCCAACGGGCTGCTGCTTCCGGGCAGCTTCGTGACCGCGGTGTTCGATCAGGCGGTCGAACCGCAGGCCTATCTCGTGCCGCAGGCGGCGTTGCAGCGCGATTTCGACGGTTCGGCCTTCGTTTACACGGTCGGCGCCGACAACAAGGCCAAGCGCCGCAAGGTCACCGCCGCGCGCACCAATGGCGCGAATTGGGTCGTCACCGATGGCCTGCAGCGCGGCGACAAGGTGATCACGCAGGGCCTGGGCAGCAACATTCGCCAGAACAGCGAGGTCAAACCCGTGCTGGCGAGTACACCGCAGCGGATCGGAGCCCCGAAGGGGGCCGGTGGGGGCAAGGCCGGCGGAAAGGCGGGATAGACCGCGATGTCCCGTATATTCGTAGACCGTCCGATCTTCGCTTGGGTGATCGCGATCCTCGTGATGGTGGGCGGCTTCATGGCGCTGCGCTCGCTGCCGTTGGAGCAATATCCGGACATCGCGCCGGTGCAGGTCAATATCCGCGCGACCTATCCCGGCGCTTCGGCCCAGACGGTCGAGAACAGTGTTACCCAGATTATCGAACAGCAGCTCACCGGGCTCGACGGGCTGCTCTATTTCAGCTCCAGTTCTAACTCGCGCGGGCAGGTCAGCATCTCGGTGACCTTTTCCAAGGGCACCGATCCAGACATCGCGCAGGTCCAGGTCCAGAACAAGGTCCAGGCGTCGCTCTCGCGCCTGCCGGCCGATGTGCAGGCGCAGGGGCTCACCGTCACCAAGTCGAACTCGGATGCGCTGCTGCTGGTCGCCGTGTACGACACCACCGACACGCGCACCTTCCAGGACGTGTCGGACTTCCTCGCCTCGAACATGCAGGACCAGCTTTCGCGCGTGCCCGGCGTCGGCGACGTGAACGTTTTCGGTTCGCAGCACGCGATGCGGATCTGGCTCAATCCGCAGCGTCTTGCCGCCTTCCAGCTGATGCCGAGCGACGTGGTCTCCGCACTGACCAGTCAGAACGCCGAAGTCGCCGCGGGCGAAGTGGGCGGGTTGCCCTCGCCCAAGGGGCAGATGCTCAACGCCACGGTCACCGCGCGTTCGAAACTGCAGACGCCCGATGAATTCGCGATGATCCAGCTCAAGACCTTGAGCGACGGCTCGGCGGTGTTCCTGAAGGACGTCGCGCGGATCGAAATCGGCGCGGAGAATTATTCGGTGCTGCTGCGGATGAACGGCCATCCCGGCGCAGGCATCAATATCTCGCTCAGCCCCGGTGCTGACGCGCTGGAGACTTCCGACCTCGTCAAGGCGAAGATGACCGAGCTGTCGAAGATCCTGCCCGACGGGATCGAATACGCCTACGTCAACGACGCGACCGACTTCATCAAGCTCTCGGTCAGCGAGGTCGAGAAGGCGCTGTTCGAAGCGATGGTGCTGGTCGTGATCGTGATGTTCGTGTTCCTGCAGAGCTGGCGCGCGACGATCATTCCCGCAATCGCGGTTCCGATCGTGCTGCTGGGCACCTTCGGGGTGTTCTATATCCTCGGCTTCACCATCAACACCCTGACGCTGTTCGGGATGATGCTCGCGATCGGCCTGCTGGTCGACGATGCGATCGTGGTGGTCGAGAACGTCACCCGCCTTCTCGAGGAAAATCCGGGCATGTCGGCACGCGACGCGACGATCCAGTCGATGCAAGAATTGCAGACAGCACTGATCGCGATCGCGCTGGTGTTGTCGGCGGTGTTCCTGCCGATGGCGTTCTTCGGCGGATCGACCGGGGTGATCTACCGCCAGTTCGCGGTCACGATGATCTCGGCGATGGTGCTCTCGGTGGGCGTCGCGCTGATCCTGAGCCCGGCACTGACTTCGCACCTGCTCAAGCCCAAGAAGGCCGACGGTACCGACGAAGGCGGCGAATCCTGGCTCCGGCGCCATCATCCGAAATTCTCGGCGGCGCTGACGCGTAGCGGCGAGAAGTTTAACGAAGGGTTCGAACGCGGGGTCGGGCGCTATCTCGCCGCGGCCACCGCCGTGGCCAACCGCAAGTGGCGCTTCATGGCGATCTATGCGGTGATCCTGGCGCTGATGGTCGGCCTGTTCATCTACCTTCCCGGCGGCTTCCTGCCGAATGAGGACCAGGGCCGCATCCAGCTGCAATGGCGGCTTCCCGCCGGCGCGACCCAGGCCCGCACCGTCGAGGTGCGCGACGAGATCGAGAAATATTTCCGGACCAAGGAAAAGGGCAATCTCAAGGCGATCTTCCTCGTCGCTGGCGGCGGCGGTGGCGGGGGCGCCTCGGGCCAGAACACCGGCCAGGGCTTTCTGACGCTCGTCGACTGGGACAAGCGCCCGGGCAAGGAAAACACCGCCGACACGGTCGCCCAGCGCGCGACGATGGCGTTCAGCGGACTGCGCGATGCGCAGGTCTTCGCGACCGTGCCCGGATCCGTGCGCGGACTCGGCGACAACGGCTTCTCGATGCAGCTCCAGAATGCGAGCGGAATGAGCCGTGACCAGTTCATCACGATCCGCGATAAATTACTGGCGGAAGCGAACAGGAGCAAGCTGCTGGCGCAGGTCCGCATGTCCGACCTGCCCGACGCGCCGACGCTGAAGATCGATCTCGATACGCAGCGCCTCAGCGCCTTCGGCCTCAGCAGCTCCGATGTGAACTCGACCCTCGCGACCGCCTGGGGCGGGCGCTACATCAACGACTTCATCGACAAGGGCCGCGTCAAGCGGGTCTATCTCCAGGGCGATGCCCAGTTCCGCGCGACGCCGCAGGATCTGTCGCAATGGTATGTCCGCACCAGCAGCGGCGAGATGGCGCCATTCTCGGCCTTCTCGACGATCGGCTGGGCGACCACCCCGGCGACCACCAGCCGCTTCCAGGGCGTACAGACCTTCGGTTTCTCGGGTCAGGCGGCGTCAGGGGTGAGTTCGGGGCAGGCGATGGACGAAATGACGCGGCTGGCCGCTCAGTTCCCCGGAACAAGCATTGCCTGGTCCGGCGCATCCTACGAGCAAATCCAGTCTTCCGGTCAGGCGCCGATCCTCTATGCGCTGTCGATCCTGGTCGTGTTCCTGTGCCTCGCGGCATTGTATGAAAGCTGGTCGATCCCGGTCGCGGTGCTGCTGGTGATCCCGCTCGGGCTGGTCGGCGCGGTGTTCGCCGCCACGCTGCGCGGATTGGAGAACGATGTTTATCTCCAGATCGGCCTGCTCACGACGATGGGCCTCGCTTCGAAGAATGCGATCCTGATGATCGAATTCGCCGAACAGGAAGAGAAGAAAGGCAAGCGCATCATCGATGCCGCCCTGGAAGCCGCACGCATCCGCGTACGCCCGATCCTGATGACCAGCTTCGCCTTCATCTTCGGCGTGCTGCCACTCGCGATCGCGACCGGCGCCGGCGCGAACAGCCGGATCGCGATCGGCACCTCGGTGGTCGGCGGGATGCTGACCGCGAGCCTGCTGGCGATCTTCTATATCCCGCTGCTGTTCGTGATGGTCCGCCGCGGTACCCGCGATGCGCTGAAAGCCCTGCACGAGCGCCTGCGCAACCGCGACGGCGAAGCGGAGGCCCCCGCATGAACAAGCTCGTTTACGCCCTCCCTCTGACCTTGCTGTCGGGCGCCTGCTCACTCGCCCCGGCTTATGTCCAGCCCGAGTTGCCGGTGGCGCAATCGTGGCCGCGGGGCGACGCCTATCTCGCGCAGAGCGAGGCGGCGCTGCCGTCCTATTCCTACACCGACGTGTTCAAGGATGAGCGGCTGCGCACACTGGTGGCACAGGCGCTGGCCAACAACCGCGACCTGCGGATCGCGGCCGCCAACCTGGCCGAAGCCCGCGCGCAGGTGCGGGTGACGCGCGCCGCACAATTCCCGCAGATCGCGGTCGGCGGTTCGGCCGGCACCGACGACAGCGGCAACCAGAACTATGCCCTGCAGGGCGGCATCTCGGCGTTCGAGCTCGATCTGTTCGGCAAATTGCGCAACGCCACCGCAGTCCAGCGCGACACCGCATTGGCGAGCGAGGCCTCGGCCCGCTCGGTCCGCCTCGGCCTCGTCTCCGACCTTGCTTCTGCCTGGGCGACCTATGCGGCGGACAAGGACCTGCTGGCAATCGCACAGGACACAGCCGCCAGCGCGCAGCGCAGCGTGGGGCTCACCAAGCTCCGCCTCGATGGCGGGGTTGCCCCGCGCACCGATCTGCGCCAAGCCGAACAGGTGCTGGCGACCGCACAGGGCGATCTCGCGCAGCAACAGGCCGCACTGGCGGAAGACCAGAACCTGATGCGCCTGCTGGTCGGGGCAGAGATCGATCCGGCGCTGTTGCCGGGTGGGCTCAGCGAAGTGCTCGCTTCCGTCGAGACCCTGCCCGCCGGGACCAGTTCCGACGTATTGCTGCGCCGCCCCGACGTGGTCGAGGCCGAGTATCAGCTGCGCGCCGCCAATGCCGATATCGGGGTGGCTCGCGCGCAATTGTTCCCGACCATCTCGCTCACCGGCCTGCTCGGCTTCGCCAGCGATGCGCTCGGATCGCTGTTCACCGGCGGGGCCTTCGCGGCCACCGCAGGCGCCGATGCGAGCTATGCGATTTTCGACGGCGGTGCCGCGCGCGGCAATGTCGCGATCAGCGAAGCGCGCAAGAACGCCGCCCTCGCGACCTACGAGAAAGCAATCCAGACCGCCTTCCGTGAAGTTTCCGACGCACTCGCGACCCACGGCACGATCGCCGACCGCCAGAAGGCCGCGGCGGAGAACACCGAGGCTGCGTCCGATACCGCGACCCTCAGCGATGCCCGCTATCGCGGCGGGATCGACAGCTTCCTTAGCAGCCTCGACGCGCAGCGCAGCCTTTACAGCGCGCGGCAGCAGGAGGTCGCGATCACGCTGATCGCGGTGCAGAACCGGATTACGCTGTACCGCGTGCTGGGCGGCGACCGGGAATTGAGCGGGGCTAAAGCGAGCGGGAATTGACCCCCATCCCCTCTCCCGTTGACGGGAGAGGGATACGGAAGCTTGGCCGCGTAGCGGCTTAGCTGGAGTTGGGTGAGGGTTGGTTTCTTTGAAGGAAGCGCAGCCCTATCCAAGGTGCGCTAGCTCCCTGCGGAGCAAGCTTCCCTATCCTTCTCCCGTTAACGGGAGAAGAAAAGCATCACCGCTCCAGCTTGGTTGCCAGAATCACCGAGGTCGTCGTGCGCTCGACCCCTTCGAGCAGGCCGATATCGTCGATCAGATCGTTGAGCTGCGGGCCATCCTCCGCCTCGATCATCGCGATCACGTCGTATTCGCCGCTGATCGCGAACACCGCCTGCACCAGCGGCAGCGCCGCAAGCGCCTGTTCGACCTCACGGTGGCAGCGCGGCAATGTCTTGATCATCATATGCGCGCGCACCCGGCGTCCGGCGAAGGCTTCGCCGAGCCGCACGGTATAGCCGGCCACGATCCCCTCATCCTCCAGCCGAGCGAGCCGCGTGTAAAGCAGCCCGCGCGAGATACCGAGATCCTTTGCCAACTGCGCGATCGGGCGCCGCCCGTCATTGCGCAGCACGGCCAGCAGCCGCTCGTCCGTTTCGTCGAGACGGAGCGGCGGGCCCGCCATCATTCGCCCATCTTCTCGTCCGGATAGATCGCGGTCTGGGGCGCGTGCTGCGACGATACGCTCCCGCGATACATGCCGATATCGTTGATCGCGAAAGCTGGCTTGCCGTCGGGCCCGATCGCGATCAACCCGCCGTCGCCGCCGAGAGCGCCGACCGACATGATCGTGTCATGCGCGGCATCGGCAAGGCTCTGGCCTTTCCACGCCACCCGGTCGCAGACTTGGCGCGCGGCGCTTTCGCGGATGAAATATTCGCCGGTGCCGGTGGCCGAGACCGCGCATTGGCCATTCTTGGCATAGGTCCCCGCACCGATGATCGGGGAATCGCCGATCCGGCCCCATTGCTTGCCGGTCAGCCCGCCGGTCGAAGTCGCCGCAGCGAGATTGCCGTCCACATCGACTGCCACCGCGCCGACCGTGCCGTACATATGGGTCGGGTCGATCCCGGCAGTGTGGTCCTTCTTCCATTCGAGGTAGGAGTTCCACCGCTCGTCCGTGCGGAAATAGGATGGATCGACCTGCTGGATGCCTTGTTGGAGCGAGAAGGCATCGGCCCCCTGCCCCATCAGCAGCACGTGGCGGCTGTGATCCATCACTGCGCGGGCCGCGTCGATCGGGTTCTTCGTACGGGTCAGTGCTGCGATCGCGCCTGCCTTCTGGGTCTTGCCATCCATGATCGCCGCATCGAGCTCGTTATGGCCCTCGGCATTGAACACCGCGCCCTTGCCCGCGTTGAACAGCGGATTGTCCTCGAGCACGCGCACCGCCGCCTGCACCGCGTCGAGCGAGGCGCCGCCCTTGTCCAGCACCGCCGCGCCGGCCTGCAGCGCATCGCTCAGCCCGGCGCGATAGGCGCGCTCCTTATCGGGGGTCATATCCCCGCGTTCGAGTACGCCAGCACCGCCGTGGATCGCCAGCGACCACGCGGGCACTTCGGAAAGCTTCCCGTCCATCGCGCTGTAATAGCGGGTGAAGAGTGGATTATCGACCGTCCCGTCGGGCAGGTGCAACACCGATTTGGGGCCGACGCCGACGACCTTGACCCGCGATACCGCGAGCGGCCCGCCCGGCTTGAGCCCGCGCAGATTGCCGCCGTCGAAGATCCACGCGCTCCCGTCGGGTAGCACCGAATAGAGCCGCGCGGTGCCGTCCGGCTCCACCGCCAGCGACGCGGCCTGGTCCACCGCCACGCCGATCATCGGGCGCGCGTCCGCCGGATCGCCCGCCTGCGCCTTGGCGAGGAAGGCCATCAGCCGACCCTGCCGCTCACGCTCCTTGAAATGCGTGTCGGTCACCACCCGCCGCAGCAGCGGCAGATGGAGGAAATCCTTCTCGATCGTCACCGCTGGCCCGAACGGATCGGCCAGCGCTTCGGGGCTGGCGATACTGCCGCCGTCCATCGCCCCGTAAAGCGCCTCGCCCAGCATCGCGAGCCCGGCGCTGGTCCCGGCGATCGGCTTGCCCGCAGCGACATGCGCGTCGAGAATTTTCGCGACTTCGGTGCCCTTCCAGAAGCGCACGTAATTCGACTGGTCGCCGCCGGCGATGAAGATCCCGTCGGCCTTGCGCAACGCATTGAGCACCTTGGCATCGGAGGCCGCCTTGCGGTCGGAGAAAACGAAAGTCTCAGCCGAGAGGATTCCGCCGATCTTGTCGTAGAATTCCTCACCGGTCTCGCCGCCATAGGAGGCGCGCAGCACCACGATGTGGCCGTTTCCGGCATGGTGGAAAAACCACCGCAAGGCATCGTAATCCCAGTCGCCCCCGCCCATCAGCAGCATTCCGCCGCCATGCGCGCCGGTGGTCGGCGCGGTGAGATCGCCGATCGCATAATGATCGTAGCCGGGGCCGCCCTTCGCGGAAGCGGGCGAGATGCCGGCAAGCGATAGTACCAGTGCGAGCAACACCAGCCCGATCCGTTTGGTCATGGGCAAAACCGCCTCCAATCCGACGCAATGAGTGAAACAGGACACATGTTGACAGGAAAAATGCGCAATATGAATGCCTGAATCTTCATTGTGATTGAAATTTTTTGCTATCTTTGGTCAATCCCATGACACGAGGCGGGGCGGGAGGGGCCGCGCTCTGCACTGAAACATGGGGATTTTCGAATGATCGACCGCCGCCAACCGTCCCGCGCCCGGGGTTTCCGCACGCTTCTGTGCCTCGGGGTTGCACTCGCCGCCGCGCCTGCTTTCGCGCAGGACGCGGCTACGGACAGCGATGACATTATCGTGCTCGGCTCGCGCATTCCGCGCGCGCAGGTCGAAGGCCCGGCCCCGGTCACCACGATCACCTCGGACGATATCCTCAAGAACGGCTACCAGAGCGTGCCCGACGTGCTGCGCGCGATCAACCAGAACGGCGGCGAAACCCAGAGCCAGCAGAGCTTTGCCGGGGCCGACTTCACCCCCGGCGCCCAGGCGGTCGATCTGCGCGGCCTCGGGCCCAGCCACACGCTGGTGCTGGTCAACGGCCGCCGCATCGCGGATTTCCCGCTGCCCTATAATGGCAACAGCAATTTCACCGACATCTCGAACATCCCGCTCGGCCTGATCAGCAACATCCAGGTGCTCAGCGGCAGCGCCTCGGCGATCTACGGGTCCGACGCAATCTCGGGCGTGATCAATTTCCAGCTGAAGGACAAGCCCGACGGCACAAGGCTCGATGTGCGCTATGGCGATACCGAGCATGGCGGCGGCTCGTCCTATCGCATTACCCTCACCAGCGGCTTCGAGAGCGGCGGATTCCACGCGGTGTTCGGCGGCGAATTCATGGGCCAGGAACCGCTCTGGGCCTATCAGCGCAAACGGCAGGATTCTACCGCCGACAACCCGACCACCCCCGACCCGGTAGCGCGCCGCAACTTCCTTCGCGCCGACGAGGATAACGACTATCTCGATCCCGGCGCCGACACCTGCGCCCCGCTCGCCTATCTGAACAATTTCTCCACCTATTACGGCACCCGCCCCGAATACGGCTACGACCTCGACACCGGTGAATATGTAGACGGGCATTATTGCGGCACCGACAAGGGCATCGGCTATGGCACGGTCATTTCCGACCGCAAGGCAGTGAGCCTCTACACCTCGATGGGCTACGACGTTTCGGATTCGCTGCAGTTCTTCGTCGACGCGCAGTTCAGCTATTCGAAGCTCAAGCTGTTCAAGGACGTGCTCGACTGGTTCTACGTCGCGCCCGACGGGAACGAAGAAGGGACCTTCTACAACCCGAAATACCTTGCCCCGCAAGACACCTACAGCGGCGCGTCACTCGACAACTGGTACCGCCTGTTCACGCCCGAGGAGATGGGCGGGCTCGAGAACGGCATGACCCGCAACCGTTCGATCACCTACAACGTGACCCCCGGAATCAAGGGCAAGCTCGGCGACAAGTGGAGTTACGAGGTCTCGTACAACCGGGCTGAATATTCCTCCCGGGTCGAATTCCCCGAAGTGGTGATCGACAAGGCGAACGCGTTCTTCCTCGGCCAGGCGATCGACGATCCCGACAATGACAGCGGCTATGCCCGGTTCGATGCCGATCCGGCGCGGCTCTACAAACCCCTAACGCCCGCGGAATACAAGTCGATCACGGCCTATTCGGTCTATCGCCCGAAGAGCTGGACCAACAATTTCTCGGCCACGGTCAACACCACCGATCTGTTCCAGCTGCCGGCCGGCCCGGTCGGCTTCGCCGCGGTCGCCGAAATCGGCAACCAGGGCTACGATCTTCGGCCCGATCCGCTGGCGCTGACCCAGTATTATGTCGGGCTGATCGATTCCGACGGCAGCGGCAAGCGCACCCACTGGGGCGCGGGCGGCGAGCTGCGCGTTCCGGCGTTCGAATTCCTCGAACTGAGCGGCGCCGGCCGTTATGACCATTACAAGTTCGCCGGCAACGGGATCGGCAAGTTCACCTACAACCTCGGCGCCGAGCTGCGCCCGACCAGCACGCTGCTGCTGCGCGGCGCCTATGGCACCGGCTTCCGCGCGCCCGACCTGCATTACGTGTTCCGCGGCCCGGGCAACACCCACACCAGCGGGACCGACTATTTCATCTGCCGCAGCGAAGAGAGCAATCCGTCGCTGAGCGATTGCGCGGACGATTACGATTACGACTTCATCAATCACAAGACCGGTAACAAGTCACTGAAAGCGGAGACCTCAAAGTCGTTCAACGCCGGGGTGGTCTATCAGCCGTTCCGCAATTTCGACTTCTCAGTCGATTATTTCCGCGTCTCGATGAAAAATCAGGTACTCGATCTCGATATCGACAGCGTGCTGCGCGACGAGGCCGATTGCCGCCTGGGCGAGAATATCAGCGGCGATGCGGTCGATATCGCTTCGCCAACCTGCGTCGATGCGCTGGCCAGGGTCGAACGCTATGCCAGCGGTGCGCTGTCGGGCGAGATCCAGGCAGTCGACGTGATGCCGATCAACGTCGCGCGCGAGATGACCGACGGGATCGACATCGCCGCGCATCTCAAGGTTCCGACCGAGCATGCCGGCATCTTCACCGCCTCGCTCGGCTATACCTATGTGTTTAACCACACCATCCAGCAGTATCCGGGCGACCCGGAGGTGAACAAGCTCGCGTATGACAGCGACTATTACATCCCGCGCGACAAGGGCACGGCCAGCATCACCTGGGATCTCGGCAAGTTCAGCACCACGCTCACCGGCCAGCGGCTGGGCAAGCTGCCAAACTGGAACGAGGACGCCTATATCAAGGCCAGCTACCTGTTCAATCTCTCGGCCCAGTACACCATCAACGACCACCTGCAGATCTCGGGCACGGTGACCAACCTGTTCGACCAGGGCCCGGTCTACGATCCGAGCTACGCATCATACCCCTATTACGACATCTCGTGGTTCGACGGGGTCGGCCGCAGCTTCTATCTCCAGCTCAGCTGGAAACTCGGCGGCCAGCCGCTCTGACGCATTGACGCAAAAGCCTTTGTTCCCCCGATCGGTTGCCGATCGGGGGAACGATGCTAGTTTCTGCTGCAACCGCCGATTCGGGCGGACTAAAACATCGCGAACAAAGAGGTTAACCGCCACGCGGGGCTGCGGTCGATGAAGTGCACTTTCACATTCGAGACGGGGGTATCGATCATGCAGGAAGCCACATTCCAGAGTTCAGACGGGCTCAAGATCTTTTATCGTTCATGGGCCGCCGAAGGCCCACCCAAGGCTGTCATCGTGATCAACCACGGCTTCAATTCCCACAGCGGCCAATACATTCCGGTTGCCGAGCAGTTCTCCAAAGCCGGCTTCGCGGTCTTCGCCCTCGACATGCGGGGCCGCGGCAAGTCCGAAGGCAAGCGCTTCTTCGTTAATGACGTGAAGGAGCATACCGGCGATCTCCACCACATGATCCTGCTGGCCAAGGCGGATTATCCGGAATTGCCGGTGTTTCTGCTGGGCCATTCGGCAGGCGGGGTGGTTTCCGCCACCTATGTGCTCGAACATCAGGACGAGTTGGCCGGCTTCGTGTGCGAGGATTTCGCGTTCAAGATTCCGGCGCCGGACTTCGCGCTGGCGGCGATCAAGTTCCTCGGCAGGATATTCCCGAACCTGCCGATCCTCAAGCTGAAGATGCAGGATTTCACGCGCGATCCGGAGGCCGTTGCCCGGCTGCTGGCCGATCCGCTGACCAAGAACGAAACCCAGCCGGCCACAACCGTCGCCGCGCTGGCGCGGGCGGACGATCACCTGAAGGTCTCGTTCGGCCAGATCACCCTGCCCCTGCTGATCCTGCACGGCACCGCCGACAAGGCGACGATGTACCAGGGCAGCCAGTTCTTCCTCGATCACGCCAGCTCGGCCGACAAGACGCTGAAACTCTACGAAGGCCATTACCACGATCTGCTGGCCGACATCGGCAAGGAGCAAGTGCTGGCCGATATCCTCGGCTGGATCGACGCACATCTGAAATAGGCCTCTCCCACTGTATGGGGCGCACCCGGTCCATTCACTCAAAGGAACAAGCGATGCCCACGATCACCACCGCCGACGGCACCGAAATCTTTTACAAGGACTGGGGCCCGAAGGATGCCCAGCCGATCGTGTTCCACCACGGCTGGCCACTGTCGGCCGACGACTGGGACAACCAGATGATGTTCTTCCTCGGCGAAGGCTTCCGCGTGATCGCGCATGACCGCCGGGGGCATGGCCGCTCAAGCCAGAGCGACGGCGGGCACGATATGGACACCTATGCCGCCGATATGATCGAACTGGCCGACCATCTCGATCTCAAGGACGCGGTCCATGTCGGCCATTCGACCGGCGGCGGCGAAGTGATCCATTACGTCGCGCGCGCCAAGCCCGGCCGCGTCGCCAAGGCAGTGCTGATCGGCGCGGTCCCGCCGCTGATGCTCAAGACCGAAGCCAATCCCGGAGGAATCCCGCGCGAGGGCTTCGATACGTTCCGCGCCGGCACTGCCAACAACCGCGCGCAATTCTTCCTCGATGTCCCGAGCGGCCCGTTCTACGGCTATAACCGGCCGGGCGCGAAGATCGACGAAGGCGTGATCCGCAACTGGTGGCGCCAGGGCATGATGGGTAGCGTGAAAGCCCATTACGACTGCGTGAAGGCCTTTTCGGAAACGGATTTCACCGAAGACATGAAGAGCGTCGACGTGCCGGTGTTCCTGATGCACGGTGAGGACGATCAGGTGGTCCCGATCGCCGATTCCGCGCTGATCGGGATCAAACTGCTCAAGCACGGTTCGATCAAAACCTATCCCGGCTATCCGCACGGCATGTGCACCACCCATCCGGAAGTGATCAATCCGGACCTGCTCGCTTTCATCAAGGAATAAAACCGCCGATGACGTTACCCCCACAGGCCGCAGCGGTCATCGAAGAACGCGGCGCACAGATGTTCCCGACCCTGCCGCATGACGCGGTGGAGCGGCTGTGCCGGTTCGGGGAGAAAAAGACCTTTCCCCAGGGCAGCCAGGTGGTGAAAGCCGGCGAGCCGGGGATGGGACTGATCGTGATCCTGTCGGGCGAGGTCGAGGTCACCCAGAACAACGGCCAGATCGGCAACGCGCATATCGTCACCCATGGGCCGGGCTCGTTCATGGGCGAGTTGGCCCAGTTGTCGGGGCGCCCGTCGCTGGTCGACGGGCTTGCCCTCAGCGATGTCGAGGCGGTGGTTCTGCCGCCCGACAAATTGCGGGCGGTGCTCATCGCCGAGGCTTCGCTGGGCGAACAAATCATGCGCGCGCTGATCCTGCGACGGGTCGGCCTGCTTCAGACCGGCGGCGGCGGGCCGGTGATCATCGGTTCGGACGAAAGCTCGGACGTGCTGCGCCTCACCGGCTTCCTGCGCCGCAACGGCCATCCCTATCAGGTGCTCGATCCGGCCGTCGACACCGGCGCGCAGGCGCTGGTCGAGAAGTTCCATGTCGAGCCCGAGCAGATGCCCTTCGTACTCTGTCCGGGCGGCCAGATGCTCCATAACCCGAGCGAGGACGTGATCGCGCGCTGCATCGGACTGGTCGGTGAGATCGATCAGAACAAGCTCTACGATGTGGTCGTGATCGGCGCCGGGCCGGCCGGATTGGCGACCGCGGTCTATGCCGGTTCCGAAGGGTTGGCGGTGCTGGTGATCGATTGCCGCTCGTTCGGCGGGCAGGCCGGCGCATCCTCGCGGATCGAGAACTATCTCGGTTTTCCGACCGGGATTTCCGGCCTCGCGCTGATGGCCCGCGCCTATAATCAGGCGCAGAAATTCGGGGTCGAATTCGCGATTCCGGACGAGGCGACCCGGCTCGAATGCAGCAACGATCCGCTCCGGCTCGAATTAAAGACCGGCGAAACGGTCAAAACCCGCACACTGGTGGTCGCGGCCGGCGCGCAATACCGCCGGCTCGAAGTGCCCGACCTCGAGAAATACGAAGGCAAATGCGTTCATTACTGGGCGTCGCCGCTCGAAGCGAGTTTGTGCAAGGGCCGCGACGTTGCACTGGTGGGCGGCGGAAATTCGGCCGGGCAGGCGGTGGTCTACCTCGCCGAGAACGCGCGCCGGGTGACACTGATCGTGCGCCGTCCGCTCGAAGCGACGATGTCGCAATATCTGGTCGACCGGATTCGCGGGCTCAAGAACATCGACATCGTAACCGGATCGGAAATCGTCGCATTGGAAGACGATGGCGACTGCCTCGGCGCGATTATCACGCGCGACCGGGCGAGCGGCGCGGAAACCCGCCACGAAGTGCGTGAGCTGTTCTCGTTCATCGGCGCGGACCCGAACACCCATTGGCTGCAGGCCTCGGGCATCAAGACCGACCCGCGCGGCTTCGTGTTCACCGGCAATGAAGCAGGGGGCGACGGCAGGCACATGCTCGAAACCAGCCGCAAGGGCGTGTTCGCGGTCGGCGATGTCCGGGCAAGCTCGGTCAAGCGGGTCGCCGCCTCGGTCGGTGACGGCGCGCAGGTGGTGGCCGCGCTGCACCCGGTACTGGCAGAACTACGCGAGCGCCACAAACAGACCGAGGAAGCCTGAGCATGGAAGAATGCGCGCATCTCGACACGATCGAGGAGGTCACCCCGAGCGCGAAGGGCTGCGAGGAATGTTTGAAGATCGGCAGTCCTTGGGTCCATCTGCGCCTGTGCCGGAGCTGCGGCCATGTCGGTTGCTGCGACGATTCTCCGCACCGCCACGCCCGCGCGCATTTCCACGCCATCGGTCACCCAATCATCGAGGGCTATGACCCGCATGAGGGCTGGGGCTGGTGCTATGTCGAGGATGTCGAGGTGGAGCTGCCCGACCAGACCCCCCAGGTGGGGCCGATCCCGCGGTTCTATTAACCTCCTCCTCTCCCCTCAACCGTCGTGCCCAGCCACTTGGCCGCCTCGCCTGGCGTCCGCTTGTCCTTGTCGCGATCCACCATCCAGTTGGCCTGCCGCATCGCATCGATTCCGATCTTCCCCACTAACGGCTTCAACGCCTCCGCCAGTTTCGGATCGGCGCCCGGCCGCAGCAGCAGCACCGCGTCGTACCCCGGCAGCGCATGGCGCGGATCGCTTAGCGTCACCAGATCCTGCGCCGAAATCCGCCCGTCGGAGGAGAAGGCCGAGATAACATCGGCCGCCCCATCACTCAGCGCGCGGTACATGAAGGTCGGGCTGTAGGAGCGGGCGTCCCTGAACCGCAGCCCATAGGCGCGATCGACCGCCTGCCATTCGGGGCGGCTGAGGAACTCGAGGTCGGAGGCCAGCTTGAGCTGCGGCGCCTGGCTAGCAAGATCGGTCAGACTCCTGATTCCCAATGCTTCCGCCCGGCCGCGCTTCATCGCGAAGGCATAGGCGTTCTCGAACCCGAGCGAGCCTTGCAGCGTCACCCCGTCCCGTTTGGCCAGCTCGCTCGTCAGCGCTGCCAACATTTCCTTCGAAGGAGGATTATCATTCCGCTTCAGGACATTGGCCCACAATGTTCCAGAGTAGTCGACATAAACGTCGATATCCCCCGCCGCGACCGCGCGATAGGCGATCGCCGAGCCGAGATTGTCGCGTCGCTCGGTCTTGAAGCCCGCACGGTGCAGCCGATCTTCGATCAATCCAGCGAGGATATATTGTTCGGAGAAGTTCTTCGCCCCGACCACGATCGTGCGCTGCTGCGTGCCGGCAGGCCCGACGAATGCCGTGGCGCTCGCCGCCAGCAGCAGCGCCAGTCCGGTGATCCAGCGTGGCCGCGACCGCCGCGCGAGCCCGCTCTCGATCAGCGCCAGCAGCCCGTCCGCGACCAATGCCAGCACCGCCGCCGCGACGCAGCCGACCAGCACCCGCTGCCAGTTTTCGGTCTGCAAGCCGGAGAATATCAGATCGCCGAGGCTCGGCTGGCCGATGGTTGTGGCGAGGGTCGCGGTGCCGATGGTCCACACCGCCGCGGTGCGGATCCCGGCGAGGATCACCGGCGCGCCGAGCGGCAGTTCGACCAGCCGCAGACGCTGGGTGCCAGTCATCCCCAACCCGTCCGCCGCCTCACGCAAGGCCGGATCGATCCCGCGGATCGCGGCAACGCCGTTGCGCACGATCGGCAGCAGTGCATAGACTGTCAGTGCGAGCAACGCGGGCAAGAAGCCCAGCGCCGGGATCGGCCAGCCGGTCGCCCGCGCGATCAGCAGCAGCAGCGGATAGAACAATGCCAGCAACGCAAGGCCCGGGATCGTCTGCGCAAGGCTGATCGCGCCGAGCAAGGGTGCGCTCGCCCGCCGGTTATGCGCGGCCCAGATCGCAATCGGCAGCCCGATCGCCGCGGCCGCGAGCACCGCGCAGGCGCTGAGCAGCAGATGCGCCTGCATCAGCCGCAGCAGCTCGGCGATGGTGACGCCCCAGATCATCGCGCGAGTTCTTCCAGCCGGTCGGCCTGCGCGCGCACGGTCGCGATCATCGCGGCGATCGCCGGGTCGCCTGTGTAATGAACCAGTTCCTTCGGCGGCAAATCAGCCGCGATCCGCCCCTGCGACAGGACGACAACCCGGTCAGCGAGCAGCAGCGCCTCCGCCAGATCGTGCGTGACCATCACCGTCGTCAGCCCCATGCGCTCGTGCAGCGCACGATAGGCCTGCCCGAGTTCGGCCCGCGTGACCGGGTCGAGCGCGCCGAAGGGTTCATCCATCAGCACAATCGCCGGCTCCGCCGCGAGCGCCCGCGCGACCCCGACCCGCTGCGCCTGCCCGCCGGAAAGCTGCGCCGGATAACGCGAAGCCAATTCGAGCGGGAGCGCTACGAGGTCGAGCAATTCGTCAATCTTCGTCTCGCCGCCCGTCAGCTTCGGCACCAGTCCGATATTCTCGGCCACGGTCATGTGCGGGAACAGGCCGATGCCCTGGAACACGTAGCCGATCCGGCGGCGGATCGCGCTCGGCGAGCCATCGACGCCGTCGATCGTCACCGTGCCGCCATCGATCTCCGCCAGCCGGTTGATCGCCTTCAGCAGCGTGGTCTTGCCCGCACCCGACGGTCCGACCAGCGCAACGAATTCGCTCCGACCGATCCGCAGCGACACGCCGTCCAGCACCAAGCGCCCTTCATAGTGTTTCCGGACATCGGCCAGTTCGATCATGGCTTTATGCGGCCTCGCTGCGCAATTGACGGCTGTAGAGCCAGCCGACCCCGATCAGGCTGAAGCCCAGCGCGACGAAACTTGCAATCCGGAGCAGGCCTTCGAGGCCCGATGCATCGAACACGAAAACCTTGGCGACCGCCGCGAGCACCAGCACCAGCGAGGCGATCCGCCAGTCGCGGCGATGCCGGCGGATACCCCACAGCAAATATCCGACCGCCAGCACGATCCCGAGGATCGACCGCAAGATGTCCTCGAACTGGCCGAGGCCTGGCGCCACCAGCAAGGTCCCGTGGAAGGCTTGGCGGATCGTCGCCCATCCGCACAGGCCGATCGCGATCATCAGCGCCGGCTGAAGTGCCTGGTCGATCCTGCCCGCCTCGGCTGGCAGCATACGGGCCAGCAGCACAAGGCATAGCGGCAGCGCGGCGAACAGCGGCAGGATCAGATTCGCGACCGGCAGGCTACCCACCGCCTGCGCGGCCCATAGCGGGTTATGCAGCAGCAGGCTGTACCATGCGACATGCAGCGTTGCCGCGGCGAGCTCGGTCGGCGCCGCGATGTCCGCTACAGTGCCTTTCCCATATCGGCGCAGCGCGAGCGCGGCGCCGAGCAGCAGCCCATCCCATGCGAGCCTCTGCCCCAGCCCGATTGCGACGAAGTCAGCGCCGAACATTCCGGCGAAACCGGCACGGTAAAGTCCGTGGACCGCGATCAGCGCGAGCGCGCCCGGTACGGCAGGCGCTGCTACCGCCACGCGATGCCGGAGCCGTGCGCGGAGCACCCATGCCGCGG
The DNA here is from genome assembly GCA_029202985.1 of Candidatus Andeanibacterium colombiense. Classification (GTDB taxonomy): domain Bacteria; phylum Pseudomonadota; class Alphaproteobacteria; order Sphingomonadales; family Sphingomonadaceae; genus Andeanibacterium; species Andeanibacterium colombiense. The sequence continues at coordinate 1,177,189 of CP119316.1, forward strand.
CGCCCAGCAGCACCGAAGGAAGCAGCAGGCGGCGCAAAAGGTGAAGCGGCGCCAGATCGGCGGAGGCGAGTTCCATCGGGATGCCCACGAGCGAGCGCAGCGCGGCGGCGCTCCACAGCACGGCGGGCAGCGCAGCCCAGGCCAGGCTCGCCAGCACAAGCACGCCGATCGCCGGCGGCAGGCGCCGCCACTCCAGCCGGTCCTGCGCATAGGCCAGTCCGAGCACGCCCAGCGCCGGGATCAACGGCAAGACCGCGACCGGCACCACTTGCGCGAGCGCGCCATAAAGCGCCAATGCGGCAACCGCGCCGGCCGAGTAGCCCAACTGGGTTCTGGATCGCGCACAGAACAGCACGAAGAACGCCCCGACGCCCAGCCAGCGCAACAGCGCCTGCCAATCGGCCACACCCTGTCCCGCTCCGGCAAGCCGCTGCCATTCCGCGCCCGGATCGGTGCCGGTTATGGCGAGCAGCGTGATCGCCGCGAGTGCCGGGAGTGCCAGGACGACCTCGCCAGCGGGCTCCTCGCGCCGCGACAGCAGCAAGAAGGCGGCGCAAAGCAGTGCCGCGAGCACGATCGGCAGCATCCATTCCGGAACCAGCTGCGCCGTCGCCCCGTAAGCGAAGCCGACAACGGCCATCCATGCCAGCAGCCGTGCCGCATCGCTCGCAGCGCGCCCTGCGAACAGCGCGAACAGCGCCGCGAGACCAGCCCAGCGCGCGAGTGATGCATGCTCCAGCGGCTCATGTGCGATCCCCGCCAGCGCGAACCACTCGCCCTCGCGGCCCGGCGTCGTCACCAGCAACGCCAGCACCGCGGCAGCGGAAAACGCCGCGGCCAGAGGTTCGATCCGCCAGTCTTGCGTGGGCGGCGCCAGGAACAGCAGCACTGCGGCCAGCGCGCCGATCCCCAGCGGTGCCTGCCAATGCGGGAGTGCGAACCATGCGGCAGCCGAAAGCAACGCGGCGCCGGCCGCAAGCAGCAACGCGAAGCGATGGTCCTCACTGCGCCCGGCGACTTTCCAGCCGAGCGCCGCGCCTGCCAGCGCGAGCGCCGCGCCGCCCAGCGACGCGAATGCCCCCAGCCCATCCGGATCGCCCCACGGCGCGTGGAAGTGCCACAGGGCGACCAACGGAAGAGCGAAGCCGATCGCGCTGAGCTCGATCGCGAGCTGCAGCCGCGCGGGCGCCTGCCACAGCCGCGCCAGCAACGGCCCGGCGTGGATCGCTGCGAGGGCGAGCCCGCTCGCTGCGAGCCATCCGGCCGCGGGATCGGGCCAGAGCAGGAGCAGCAGCACCGACAGCGCGGCGCCGAGCGTCGGCACGATTCCGAACTGCCGGTCGCGCCATGCAAGCCATTGGCCGGCCGCAGCGATCAGCGCGAACAGGCCCCAGTGCAGCGGCTGGTATCCGCCCACCGCCACCAGCAGCGCCAATTGCGCGGCGCCGACCACCGCCGCGACCGAACGCAGCAGCCGCGCCGCCGCGCCGGGGAAAGCGAACAGCGGCATCGCGATCGCCAACAGCAGCAGGAAGCTCCCGACCGACAGCGCGCCGATCGCGGACACCGCCTGCCCGATCAGGATCAACCACAGGCTCCATCCAGCCCCCCGACAAGCGCGATCGCCGCGAGCCACGGCCATCGCTGGACGCGGCTAACGCCGACCAGCCCGCCAATGGTAAAAGTCAGATAGACCGCCAGCAGCGGCACGTTGGCGTCCATCGCCACCGTCAGCGCCGGCGCGGCGAGGCCGCCCGCGAGGCCCAGCAGCGCGCTCGGCATGCCGTGACGCAGCGACAGCCACAACGCCAGCGCGGTCACCCCCGCCAGCCCGAAGAACGCGGTGAGCGGCGAGATCATGTGATAGACATCGGCCGCGACCAGGAACACCGCGTAGAGCGTCGAAATGCCGGCGCCTGACAATGCCTGGCTGACCCGCGGATCATCGACCTTGTCGCGCTTGCGCCAGGCCCATTCGGCGCCGCCGATCAGGCCGAAGCCGAACAATGCGCCGCACACAGCCTGCACTCCGGGGGTCAACACCCGCCCGAAGAAGCCGACATCGATCGCATATTTCACGATGAAGATACCGGCGATGCCTAGCGTTATCCCGCCAGCCCAGATCGGCAGCTTGCGGCCGAGCAAATCCTCGAAATTGATCGACAGGCGCCTGCGTCGCCCAAACTCGTATTCCTCATCTGACTGCGCCCCGTCGTCAGCCACAGCGGGTTCGACGGGCAATTCAGCCGCGAGCTTCTCTTCGACCACGGCCAGCGCGATCGCGGGTTCCGGCTTGGGTTCGGCTGGAATCGCGATAGGTTGGGGGGCGGGTTCGAGGGCAGGCTCCGGTTCCGGGACTTCCTTACGAGCGGGTCCTACAAGCGGTTCCGGAAGCCGCTCCGCGCCCATCGCGATCCGCCGCCGCAACTCTTCCTCGACCAGATGCAGACGGTGCTCAAGCCGGGACACGCGGCTCCGCGCGCCCAGCAGCAGCGGGAACCCAACCAAAATCACCAGTAGCAGGATCAAACCCGTCAGCATGCCCCGTCCCCCAGCAGGCCATAGTATCAGCACTTTACGGGGATGCACCCGTTTTGCCGAGATCACTGCGCGGCAGGGGCCGCGCTCTCGCTTTCCAGCCCCGGCTTCTCGGTCATCCGCCGGTCGAGGTCCTTCTCCATCGCCGCCTGCTGGCTGCTGAGCTCCTGCTCCTTGTCGGCATAGCTCTGGTCGAAGCCCTTCTTCTCGCAGCCGGCCAGTGCCAGCAGGGCGAAGACGCTAATAATCCTTGCGGTAGCGGACACTGACATTCGAACCCCCGAAGCTGCCGACCTGACTGAGCACCGACAGCGCCTTGGTCAAACTGATCTCGATCTGCGTGGCGGTATAGCCGCGCGTATCGGTCACCACCTCCACATAGATGTCGTTGGTGATGTATTTGCCGACCGCGACCGCAGTGCCCCGCCCGGTCGCCTCGTCCGCGCCCAATATCCGCAGCCGGTCGATCCCGGTCGCCGATTGCAGCACGCCGAGCGGATTGAGCCCGCCGCTGCCGCCGCGCAACGCGTTGAGCGACGAGGCAAGTTGGACCGCCTGGACGGTCGACAATTCGCCGATCGAGCTGCCGAACAGCACCCGCGCCATGATCTCGTCCTGCGGCAGCGACGGGGTCGAGCTGAAGGTCACGCGCGGATTGTTGGCCGATCCTGCGAGGTTGATCGAGACAGTCGCATCGTCGACGTCGCCCGAGGCGGTGATCGCCAGCGTCGGGTTGACCGAATGCGCGTCGGGGAAATCGATATGGCCGCTCTGCAGCTCGAAGCTGCGCCCGGCGAAACCGAGCGTGCCGCGCACCAGATCGATCCCGCCGGTGATCTCCGGCGCGCCGGTGGTGCCGCCGACATGGATCTTGGCCGACCATTCCGATTCCAGCCCCATGCCGCTGACGAACACGCGGTTGTCGGCATAGACGTCGATGTCGAGCCGCCAGTTCGACGGCACGCCCGCGACCGGCTTGGGCTTCAGCGCGGCAGGGGCCTGCGCGTCATAAGCCTTCTCGCCGCTCGACTTGCGGCGGATGCCGGTCAGTGTGCGGACTTCGGCCGCGCCCTGGCGGACGATCTTGTAGCGGGTTTCGGGCAGCATGATGCGGCCGCGGATCGTCGCCGGTTGGTTCGCATTGTTGACGATGGTCAGCGTGCCGCTCGCGCGCGCCTCCATCCCGGCGCTGTCGGCCAGCTTCGCATTGTCGAGCTTCAGTTCGAGCTGGAGCGGATAGGACTGCTCGCTCGACAGGCTGATAAAGCCGCTCCCTGAAACGGTGCCGTTACCGGCGGTGGCGCTGAGTTCGCTCACCTCCAGCCGGTCGTCGGTGAAGGTGCCGCGCAGGCGCATCTTGGTCAGGCGGGTGCCGTAGGTGTCGTTGACATAGGTCAGGTCGTTCGCGCGGACCACGCCGGTCAGGCTCGGGCTCTGCACCCGGCCCGAGAAATCCGCCGCCACGCCGATCGCGCCGGCCACATGCTGGTCAGGCAAGGCGGCGAGCGAGAACAGCACGCTGGCCGGGCCGTTATAACGGATGCCGCCGCTCAGCGGGGCGGCCATCAGCCGGGTCATCCAGCTGCCACTCTGCGCGCCGAGCGGAGTCAGGTCGACCTGGATCCGGCCCACGGTGACCGCATTGCGTTCGATGATCGCGCGCATGTTCCCGCCGGTGGGCAGCAGCCGTCCGACCAGCCGCACATCGACCGGCGAGCTCACCGCGGCGAGGCTGGTGCGGGTGAAGCGCTTGACCGTCAGCCGCGCATCCGCAGCGGGGAAGCCGTCGCCGGTCTGCGCGAAATCGAGGCTGCCCGAAGCCGTGCCGCCCAATCCCAGTTCCGGCATCAGCGGCCGCAGCACCGCCAGGTCGACGTCGGTCAGCCTGGTCTGGAGCTTGAGGTCGCGACCATAATGCCCGGCCAACTCCACGCTGCCATCGCGGAACGCGAGGCGGGTCGGCAACAATTCGTATTCGCCGTTGGCTGGCTTGATCCGCGCCGGCGCGAGCGTGCGGAACGCGACCCCGCCGGCATTGCCGCGCATCGCAACGCGCCATTGGGCGGGAGCCATCTCGGCGTTGGCGGCGATTTCGAACGGGGTACCGCGGCGGCCCTTGGCAAGCAGTCTGGCGGTACCGGTCCCGCCGCGATAATCGATCTGCGCGCGCCCGCGCTCGAGCGAGAACCCGTCCATGCTCAGCCCGGCGACCTGCACATCGGCAGTTGCCTGCGGCTGGTCGTAGAGCGTTACGTCGGCATTCACGATTCCGCGGGCGAGCGCAAAATTGGCCGGGCCTGCGAATTTGGTGTTGTTCGCCGTCGCGGCCACGATCGCGCGCTGCGAGCTTCCGGCCGCGAGCAGCTGAACCTGCCCTGCGATGCCCGCCCCGCTGGCGGTCAGGGTCCCGACGAACGGCCCTGCGGCGCTTTGCACCACCCTGCCCGCCAGCCCGACTCCGGCGAAACTGGCCTTGTTGACCTCGATTGCCAAGGGCCCCTTGCCGGCGAGGATCGTCAAATCGGCGTCGAGCGAGCCGTAAGCGCTCTCTCCGGTCGCGACCAGGCCATATCCTGACGCAGTGCCACGCAGTTCGGCGCGGAGATTGGCAAGCCCGATGCCAAGGCCCGGACTGTCCGCCACCACCACCGCCACCGGGCGCGACGTTGTGCCCGACACATCGACGCTCAGCGGACCGTATTGGTCCGAGATGCCGCGGCCGGTAAAGCGGATGCCGCCATTCGCGCGGTACATGCCGCTGCCGTCCGCGAGACGAAACTTGGGTGCGGCCACCCGCACCCGCGAGACACGCGCCACCCCGTCAGTGCCATAGGAGACATTCGCCGAGAGTACGCCGTTTCCGCCGAGGAACTGCTGCGCGGTCGAATTGAAAATTTCGCGGCTGCGCGCGGTTACCGTCCCGGCGATGCGGAAATCGCTGCCCTGGGTTTTGAGGTCGAACCTGCTGGTTACGTCGAACCGGCCGACGCCGGCGACCAGATAATTGCCGATCTTCCCATTAAGCCCGCCGGTATAGAGCCCGGTCGAAACATCGGCCACCAGCACCGCGGTCGCATCGATCCGGTCGGACCGGATCTTGAGATTGTCGCTGAGAATGCGCGGCCATTTGACCGCCAGATCGCCGTCGACGCTGACATTGGTCAGCAGTTCATTCGCCGCCGCGTCGAGCCCTTCGATCCGGCGCGCGCGGGCATGGAGCGGAACCAGCGCCTTGTCCGCATCGACCCGGCTTTCGCCATGCGCGGTCAGCCCGACGATATGGGTAGTGCCGAAGCCGAGCTTCGCGGCGGTGATATTGTAATCGACCCGCGGCGTCGCGAACGGCCCGTCCAGCGCCAGCATAGCCGCGACGTTGTCGCCGACGAATTTCGGCGCGATCGCCGCCGCACGCAGCAGGCGGAAATCGACTTTCAGATCTTCGAAATGATTGTCGCCGAGATCGACCAGTCCCTTGGCAGCGAGAGTGAAATTGGCATTGTTCAGCGAGCCGTCGAGGTCGGCGCGGCGATTGGCGAGCGCGGCCTTGAGAGCGATATCGGTACGCGCGGCGAACATGTTGGCGCTGGCCGCGGGCAGCAGATGCTGCGGCGCGAGCCAGCCCTTGAGTGTTACCGTGCCATTGCGCGCGCCGATCCCGACATCGGCCAGATCGTCCCCACCGATGGTCGAGACAAAGCGCCCGTCCCATCTGGTCCAGTCGCCCTGGCCGTTGATCCTGGCGGTGAGCGGTTCCTTGCGGCCCGTATAGCTCGCGACCAGCCCGTCAGCCGGCGCGGTCAGGTCGAAAGCGAAATCGAGCTTGTTCTTCTCCGGAATCGCGTCGAGCGATATCCCGACCCGATCGCCACCCCTGAGGCCGTCGGCGACCAGCGCGCGCGCCTCGGCATTCACCACCGCGCGGCGATCGGCGATATGGGCGGCTCCTTTCAGCGCAACGAGGTGGCGGTCGCCGGTGACCGGCTTGTCGATCTCGATCCGCGCCACCTCCAGCTTTGCCACATCGATATCGAGATCGGGCAGCAGCGGGCCCGTGCTCGGAACTTCCTTGAACTCGGGCGTGCGGTGCAGCCGCATAACCGGCGCGGTGAGCGCGCGTATATCGACATGGTTCGAGAGATAGGCGAAGGGCCGCCAGTCGATCACCGCCTCTGGCGCACTCAGGAAGATGCCCTTGGGATCGCCCACGCTGAGATCGCGCACGGTCAGCTTGTCGTAGATCGAGCCGTCCAGTCGCGCGACCTTCAGCGTCATGCCGTTTTCGAACTTCAGCCCGGCGACCTGCCGCGCGATGAAGCGGTGACCGCTCGCGGTATCGAGCCACAGCAGGCCAGCCCCGACCATAACGATCAGCAGCGCCAACAGGCCGATCAGCCCGCCGCCGATCCATTTGGTGCGCCGCCCGAGCGCCATCAGAACGCCTGCCCGATCGACACGTAGATCGCGACCTTGGATTCCCCGGCCCGGCGTTTCAGGGGGGTCGCCACATCGAGCCGGATCGGCCCGAAATTGGTGTAAAACCGCCCGCCGACGCCGACACCCATGCGGATGTCGTCGAAGCCCGGGGTCGAGCTTTCGGAGACCTGACCCGCATCGACGAAAGCGACCACACCGTAATTGCCGAAGCGATAGCGCGCCTCGGCCGCCCCCTCGACCACGCTGCGCCCCCCGATCGGATCGTCGTTCGGATCCTTGGGCCCGAGCTGCTGATAGCCGAAGCCGCGCACCGATCCGCCGCCGCCCGCATAATAGCGCCGCGATGGCGCGATATCCTCGCGCGCGGCGCCTACGATCGAGCCAACACGCAGCCGGCCGGCCAATACAAGCGGCCCGGCGGGCTGGTAGATCGATCCCTCGATCATCCCGCGCGCGTAATAGGTCGTCCCGATCCCGCCCAGCGCCGCCTCGGGCGAGAGCTTGAGCGCAAGGCGGAAACCGCGGGTCGGGTCGAGCAAATCGTTGGTCGTATCGAAGCCGACCTGCCCCGGCAGCGCGGCGACGTAATAGGTTCGCCGCACACTCTCGGCCAGATCGAAATCATAGGCCTTCTCGGCCGTCGCCAGCAGTTCGAAGCCGTAGCTGTAGGTAAGCTTCTTCTGCCAGATCGGCGTAGAATCACGGCTGATCTGGCCTGCCAGCTTGCCGGTATAGGCATCGAAGGCATCGTAATTGTTGTGCAGCGCCGAGAGGGTCAGCGCCACCGAGCGATCGCGCTGCCCGGCATTCGAGCGGCGGAAAGTCGCGCTTGCGCCCTGTTCTTGCGTGCCCGCGACGCCGGTCAGGATCAGTGCACCTTCGGGCGGGAACAGATTGCGGTGGGTCCAGCTGCCCGAAACGCTGAAGCCCTGCCCGGTGCCATAGCCACCGGTCACCGAGATCGAGCGCGGCGGGCCCTTCGCCTGCCGCACCGCCAGATCGGCATAGACGGTATCGTCGGCCGCTGGCCTGTCGGTCTCCAGCGGTTCGACCGCGACGACCGCGAACAGGCCGGTGGCGACCAGCGCCTCGCGCAGATCGTCGACCTTGCGCGCATCGTAGAGATCGCCCCGTTTGAACCGCGCGAGCTGGTAGATGTGATCCGGCGCGAACACCGGGCCGCTCAAGGTCTTTTTCTTTTTCTTCTTTTTCTTGCCGCCGTTGCCGATGGTCACGTCACTGCCGGCTGCGGCGGTGACGACGATTTCCCCGAAGCGCGCGCGCGGACCGGTGACGATCGGCAGCGTGTAATCCCCGGTGCGTGCGGCCTCGTCGAGTAATATGTCGCGCTGGCCGACCACCGCGAAGGGATAGCCGTTGCGCGGCAAGGTGACCGCCACGCCGGCCTCGGCCGCGAGCACGTCTTCGGCCAGGATCGGCTTTCCGGTCTTGAGCGGAAAGCTGGAGCTGAGCAGGTCGGCCGGGACCAGCGGCAACGATTTGAGTTCGATCGCACCGAAACTGTATTGTGGCCCCGGCTGGACTTCGAGGATAGCGGTGACCGGGTCCTTGGTCCCGACTGCCGGCAGTTCGATTGCAGGTTCCACCACCGCGTCAAAATGCCCGGCGGCGTTGAGTACATCGGCGAGCAATTGCCGGTCGGTCTTGATGTAGCTGCTCAATTCGGCGCCGTTGACCGCGTCGCCGTCATGATCATCGAGCGCCGAGTGCTGCTTGAACTGGCCGCTTATATCGCCTTCGGTTTCGGTGCCCTGCAGGCCAGTGAGCCCGTCGATCCGCCAGTGATAGCGCAACTGGCGGTCTTCCTCCGGATCCTCGCCGAAGGCCTTGGCGTCGACCGGCTCGAGATCGAAGCTCGACAGCGGCTGGAGCGGCTGCTCCAGATCGGCGTCGAGCGGTGCGACATCGGGCAGCTCCTCACTCGTATCGCCGTCCATATAGGCGGGCAGCGCCGGATCGGACGGCTCCTTGCCGCCCGCAGTCGAGCCATCGCCGGTGCTTTGGCGGACCGGGACTCCACCGGTGGCCCGCACCGCTTCTTCCTCGGCTTTCTGCTGCTCGGCTTCCCAGTCCTGAATGCTCTCCATCTTGCCGTCGAGCGACGGGATCGCCTTGTCGAATTCGTCGTCGGGAACGATTGCTCCGGCTGCCGCAGGCTGTGCAGCAGGCATGGGTTCGGCCTCCGTTTCCTGGGCGATAAGCGCCGGAGACCAGCAGGCAAGCGACAACACCCCAATGATCGCAATCTGCCGCAGAAAACCGTCCCTCACACTCAAACCCCGGCCGCAGGCCGCTTGCCTGGGTTAGCAGGCAACGCGCGAAACCCTCACAAGTTGCATTATGCGGCGATGTTGCCGCGATCAACTCCGCTGCCTCAAGCCGGTGCCCGCTTGCGATTGCGGCGGTAATCGAACCGGTCGCGGATGTTGCCCTGGAAATAGCGCCCCTTCGAACGCGCCCGCGCAAGGCCGGAGATGACCTCTGCAGGCACTTCGAAATAGCTGTAGACCTCGCCGCTCACGAAATCGACATCGAGGCGGCGACGGACCTCGTCATAACGATAGGCGCGGATGACACTCGAGGGCATGCCGGGGAAACGCGGCAGACCGGCTTCGGTGCCGCGCGGCTGCCTCACACCTGATCCATCAGACCTCGTCATAGTGGTAGGGCGCCACCACTGCCGAGGGATAGGCTTCATAGGTCATCGTCGGCGGAAGGTCTGGCTGCAGCCCGTCGATCGAACGCAGCAGCTTCACCCCTCCCTTGTGCCAGCCCTGCTCGTAATCGGTGTAGAGGTTCATATAGCCGTGCAGCAACGAGATGCGCCAGCTTTCGCCGGCCCGCCGATATTCGTTCTCATAGGTCGCCTCGCCCCAGCGCGCCTCGCGTCCCAGCCCGCCGACCATCATGAAGCTGCGCCAGCGGCCCTTCGCCGTCCCCGCCGCGCTATCGATATGGATCACCGGCTGGAGCTGCATATGGTTGTAGAGCACCCCGTCGCCATAGGGCGGCAGATGCCCCAGATAGGAGCGTATCCGCTCGCGTCCGAGGTAGACTCCGCGGCCTGCCAGTTCGAGCGAGCCGTCCTCGGCGAACAATTCGGCCGCCTCATCCCAGCGACCCTTGTCGACGTAATAGCCGTAAGCCGCCTGCAAATTGCAGATCGCGACGTAATCCTCCGCTTTCTGAGCTCTGGCCGCGAGCGCGGCTACTTCGGCGCGCAATTGAGCGATTTCGCTATCCGACATATTTTTCTCCCAATTATTTCGTGAGGTTTCGGTCGTTCATCCGGGCGGAGCGGTCGACTCCCGCACCACCAGGCTCAGCGGCAACTCCATCCGCGCGGCCGGGGGCTCCCGGCCACCGGCGAGTGCGACGAGATAGTCGATCGCTGCGCGTGCCATCGATCGGATGGGCTGGCGGACAGTGGTCAGCGGCGGCCAGATGAAATGGGCGACGGCGGAATCGTCGAATCCGCCGATCGAGACGTCCTGCGGGACCCGCAGTCCCAGCCGTGTCGCCGCCACGACCACGCCCGCAGCCATGAAATCGTTCGCGGCGAAGATCGCGGTGGGCCGGTCGGCGCGGTCGAGCAGCGCGGTTCCGCCCGCGAGCCCGCCCGCAAAGGCGAAGTCACCGGGATGCAACAGCACTTCCGCCCTGCCTTTCGTCGCATCCCGGAAGGCGATCAGGCGGACGCTGGCGGCGATGTGTTCCTCGGGTCCGCAGACCATCCCGATCCGGCGGTGGCCGAGCGCCAGCAGATGCTCCACCATCTGCACCGTGCCGTCATATTCATGGGTCGCGACCGATGCCGAGCGGTCGAGATCAAAGCCCGGCGCGATGCGGACGCAAGGAATGTTCAGCGCCTCAAGCGCGGCCAGCAACTCGGGCCGGTCGGCCGAGGGCGGCGCGAGGATCACCCCATCAAGCGCGACCTTGGAGAGCTGCGCGCGCAGATCGTTCGGGAAGCCGGGCGAAGCCGGATCGTAGGGTTCGACGAAGAAATGATACCCGGCCTCGCGGCAGGCGAGCAGCGCGCCGGCCTGGAGATCGACCAGATAGGGCGCGAAATAGGCATTGGCATCGTCTTCGCGGAAGAATTCCGAACGATCGACCAGCAACGCAATCGCATAGCCGCGCCGCCCCGCGAGCGAGCGAGCGGCGAGGTTCGGCTGGTAATCCAGCTCCGCCATCGCCTTCAGCACACGCGTGCGCAGCTCCTCCGCGACGCGCGGATTGTCGTTCAGCACCCGCGATACGGTCTTGAACGAGACTTCCGCCTGCTTCGCGATATCGATGATCGTAGGACGCCGCTTCTGGGTCGCCATCTGGTTGCTCGTTCTCCGTTCTCCGATCCTATGCCAGCAAATAGTGCACCGGACCAGCTAGCGGCGCGGGCTGCAGACTCGAGCAAATGCGCCGCTTTCTGACAACGTTGTCTCAATCCCGTGTTTGTGTAAGGAAGCAGGAAGGCAGGCCGCCGCGCGTGGGCCTCGACCTGAAAGTTGGAGAGAGGATTGCCATGAAGAAGATATTCCCGTTCCTCGCCCTGGCGGCGGCCTGTGTTGCTGCGCCTACCCTGGCGGAGGACACCGACGTCACGATCGAGACCGGCGCGCTCAAGGGCACCGACGAGGCCGGCGTGCTGAGCTGGAAGGGCATTCCCTTCGCTGCCGCGCCGGTGGGCGAACTTCGCTGGCGCGATCCGCAGCCTGCCGCGAAATGGCAGGGCACGCGCAGCGCGAGCGCCTATGGCAACGACTGCATGCAAGTGCCGTTCGGCGGCGATGCGGCACCGCTCGGCACGCCGCCGAACGAGGACTGCCTCTATGCCAACGTCTGGCGTCCGGCGAAGGCCAGCCGCAAGCTGCCGGTGGTGTTCTGGATCTATGGCGGCGGCTTCGTGAACGGTGGCGCTTCGCCGCCGACTTATTCGGGGGCGGAACTGGCCAGGCAGGGGGTGCTGTTCGTCAGTGCGAACTACCGCGTCGGCCGGTTCGGCACCTTTGCCCATCCGGCGCTGACCGCGGCGGATGAGGACCACGGGCTGCTGGGCAATTACGGCTATATAGATCAACTCGCCGCGCTCAAATGGGTCCAGCGCAACATCGCGGCCTTCGGCGGCGATCCGGACAACGTCACGATCATCGGCGAAAGCGCCGGGGGCATGTCGGTCCACACTCTGGTGACCTCGCCGATGGCCAAGGGCCTGTTCGAGCGCGCGGTGGTGATGTCCGGCGGCGACGGCGGCGGCATGGGCGGCGCGACGCTCGCCTCGACCGAGGAGATCGGCGACACTTTCGCGCAGAAGTTCGGTATCGCGAAAGACGACCCCCAGGCCCTAGCCAAGCTGCGCGCGCTCAGCGCCGAGCAGGTCACCGATGGCCTCAGCATGATGCAGATGTTTACCGCCAAGGGCCCGCGCACTTTCGCCAGCCCCTTTTCGGATGGCAAGCTCGCGGTAAACGCAGGCCAGGCCTATGCCTCGGGTGATTTCGTCCATGTTCCGATCATGATCGGCGCGACCAGCGGCGACATGGGCGGCAAGACCGGGATGATGATCGCCGGGGCGCGCAATATCGAAGGCGTGATCGCCGGCAAGGGCGTGCCGGTCTATGCCTATCGCTTCAGCTACGTCGCCGAGAACCCGCCGCCGGCCCCGGCCGGCATGCCGCCGCAGGAAGGCGCGGGCCATGCGAGCGACATCCCGTTCTTCTTCGATACCCAGGCGATCAAATACGAAAACCGCACCACCCCGCGCGACAATGCGATGGGCAAGACCATCAGCGCCTATATCGTCAACTTCGCCAAGACCGGCAATCCGAACGGCGCAAGCCTGCCCGAGTGGCCGCAATACAGCCGCGCGAAGGACGAAATAATGGATTTCGCAACGGATGGTAAAGCCAGACCGGGTAGGGACACCTGGGGCGCCGAACTCGACACGGCGAAGTAAGGTTCTCCCCCAGGAGGAATTCGATGAAGAGTATGAAGTTCGCCGCGGCGCTGCTGTGCGGCATGTCCGCTGCCGCCGCAGTTCCGCTGGCAGCCCAGAGCCAGAGCCTGGCCACGAAGCCGTGGACGAACGCGTCGCTCACGCCCGAAAAGCGCGCGGATTTGATCCTCGCCCAGATGAGCCTCGACGAGAAAGTCGCGATGCTCCACGGCCCGATGGCGCTGCCGATCGTGCTTGCCAAGATGCCCGAAGATGCGGTCGGCTCCGCCGGTTATATTCCCGGTAACGCCCGGCTCGGCATTCCGGCGTTGCAGGAAAGCGATGCGGGCCTGGGCGTGACCAACCCGATGCTGGTGCGCGGGCCGGACGACATGTCGACCGCCCTGCCCTCCAGCTTGGCCCTTGCCGCGACTTTCGATCCGCAGATCGCCTATGACGGGGGCAAGATCGTCGGCACCGAAGCGCGCGCCAAGACGATCAATGTCCAGCTTGCCGGCGGTGTGAACCTCGCGCGCGATCCGCGCGGCGGCCGCAATTTCGAATATGCGGGTGAGGACCCGCTCCTCGCGGGGACGCTCGCGGGTGAAGCCATTCGCGGCATCCAGTCGACCGGGGTGATCTCGACCGTGAAGCACTATGCGCTGAACGGGCAGGAACATAACCGCATGACCGCCGACAGCGTGATCGACGAGGAGGCGGCGCGCGAAAGCGATCTGCTTGCATTCCAGATCGCGATCGAACGCGGCAAGCCAGGCTCGGTGATGTGCTCCTATAATCTCGTCAACGGGGTCTATGGCTGTCAGAATGATTGGCTGCTCAACCAGGTGCTGAAGAAGGACTGGGGCTACAAGGGTTTCGTCATGTCAGATTGGGGTGCGGTCCACGAAGTCGCGGCGTTCTCCGCCGGGCTCGACCAGCAGTCCGGCGAGCAGCTCGACAAGCAGGTGTGGTTCGACCGGCCGCTCAAGGACGGCGTCGCCGCCGGCACGATTCCGGCGGCGCGGGTCGACGATGCCGCGCGCCGCGTGCTGACCGCGATGTTCAGCGCAGGGCTATTCGACCGCACCGACACCAAGCAGCCGATCGATTTCGACGCGCACGCCCTGGTCGCCCAGCGCGAGGCGGAAGACGCGATCGTGCTGCTCGAGAACCGCGGAGTGCTGCCGATCGCGGCGGGCGCGAAGACAATCGCGGTTATCGGCGGCAACGCGGACGCGGGCGTCGCTTCGGGCACCGGATCGTCGCAGGTCACCAACCCCTATCGCCCGGCAGGCGTGTCGTTGCGCTCGGTCGCGCTGGGCGGCGAAGGGATGATGGCGATGTTCTCCAGCGTCGTGTTCCATCCTTCTTCCCCGCTGGCAGCTCTGCGCGAGAGGTTCAAGGACGCGAAGGTCAGCTTCGACAACGGCGCCTATCCGTCATCGGCGGCCGCCGCCGCGCGCGATGCAGATGTGGCGGTGGTGTTCGTCTATCAACCCTCGGGCGAAGGCGAGGACGCGCCGGATACGTCGCTGCCGTTCGGGCAGGATGCGCTGATCGAAGCGGTCGCCGCGGCCAATCCGAACACGGTGGTGGTGCTGGAGACCGGCAACGCGGTCGACATGCCGTGGTCCGGCAAGGTCGGCGCGGTGGTGCAGGCGTGGTACGGCGGCCAGAAAGGCGGCGAGGCGATCGCCCGCGTGCTGACCGGCGAGGTCAATCCCTCGGGCCGCCTGCCGCTGACCTGGCAGCGCGACATCAGTCAGTTGCCCCGCCCGGTGGTCCCCGGCACGGGCGCTGCGCCCGACGCGCTGGTCAAGGTCGACTATTCGATCGAAGGCGCGGATGTCGGCTATCGCTGGTTCGCGCGCCGCAAGCTTTCGCCGCTGTACTGGTTCGGCCACGGCCTCAGCTATACCAGCTTCGGCTATGACAAGCTCGCCGTCAGCGGCGGCAAGACCGTGACCGCGAGCGTCACCGTGACCAACACCGGAGCAAAACCCGGCAAGGACGTGGTCCAGCTCTACCTCACCGGCAAGCCCGGCAGCGACGAGCGGCGCCTCCTGGACTTCGAGAAGGTCGCGCTCGCCCCGGGCGAAAGCAGGCAGGTGACATTGACCGCCGATCCGCGCCTGCTGGCCGAGTTCGACAAGGCCAAGAAGGGCTGGACGATCGCGCCGGGCAGCTACACCGTCGCGATCGGCACCGATGCCGGCACCATGAGGCTCACCGGCACCGCCAAGCTCACCCCACAGACCCTGAAGCCCTGACGCGGTCGTCACATTCCTGACGGCGCACGTGGCGGGAGATCCCGCGCGCCGTCAGAAGCGGTAGCCGACGCCCGCGCTCAGCAACCAGGGATCGAGCTTGTGATCGGTCGAGATCACCTCGTCCGATCCGGCATACCAATGCGCCGTGGTCCTCATGAAATAACGCTTGGCATCGAAGCTCAAGGCGAAGCCCTTGTTGCCGAGCGGGATATCGACCCCCGCCTGGAGCGCGAAGCCGAGGTGGTCATCCAGCTTGAAACCGTCCGCGCCGGCCGCCACGGCCGCCGCGCCGGGCTTGTCCGAGACGAACAGGAAATAGCTGGGGCCGGCGCCGACATAGGGCCGGATCGGCCCCGCATCGACGTGGTACTTGAGGGTCAGCGTCGCCGGAATGATCTTCGCATCCGCCACCAGTTCCGCACCGGGCAGCCCGGTGGTGCCGTCGACATCGTGCTGGGTCATGCAGCAGATCGTCTCGACCGAGATATTCGGCGTGAAGAAATATTCGATCGCCACGGTCGGCACGTAATTGTCGTTGGCCTTGGTCTGCAAATCGGCCGGCAGTCCCACCTGGTCCGTATTCAGCGCGGTGATCTTGCCATCCGGCAGCACCGCGGTGCCGAGCAGCTTCACCTGCCATTTGCCCTGATTCCCCTCGTCCGCATGGGCGGGAGCGGCCAGCGCCAGCATCGCGGCGATTGCCCCCAGAGCCGAGCCCGCAGTCTTCATTCGCATTGCCTTGTCCCTTGGCGCCGCAGGAGCCGCCCGTTGCGGCAAAGGATGGTTGCGGCGCACGACCTGCATCGCAGCCGCGCGGCGCTGCCGCATTGATCCCGCGCAAATCGCCGCCGTTCCCGGATTGACCCAGGACAAGGAGCGACCGTCCCCGCTGTGCGATGCAGCCGGCATGTGGCCCTATCATCCCGATCTGCTTGCGACCGCCGTGCCGCGCTACACCAGCTTTCCGACCGCGGCCGAATTCGGCCCCGATGTCGGCCCGGCCGATTACAGCGACGCGCTCGCGACCGCGAACGGCGACGTCTCGCTCTACGTCCACATCCCATTCTGCGAGAAGATCTGCTGGTATTGCGGCTGCAACACCGGCGCGGCCAACCGCACCCACCGGCTGACCAGCTATCTCGATGCACTCCACCGCGAAATCGCGCTGGTCGCCGCGCTGCTGCCCGCCGGCGCGCGGGTGCGGCGCATCGCGTTCGGCGGCGGCAGCCCCAATGCGATCGCCCCGGTCGATTTCGTCCGCCTGTTCGACCAGCTGGCGCTGCACTTCCCGCTCGCCAGTCCAACCATGTCGATCGAACTCGATCCGCGGACGCTGAGCGCTCCGTGGGGCTCGGTCATCGCCGGCATCGGCATCACCCATGCGAGCCTGGGCGTGCAGACTTTCGCCCCGGCCCTGCAAGAGGCGATCGGCCGGGTGCAGCCGCTGTGCACGATCGACCGCAGCGTGAAGCTGCTGCGCGAAGCCGGGATTTCCTCGCTCAATTTCGATCTGATGTACGGCCTTCCGGGCCAGACGATGGCCGATCTCGCGGCAACCCTCGACCTGACCGCGGGCTACGGCGCCAACCGGGTCGCCTTGTTCGGCTACGCCCATGTCCCGCACCTGATCCAGCGCCAGAAGCGGATCGACGGATCGAACCTGCCCGGCCAGTCGGCGCGCTTCGATATGGCGGCCTTCGGCTATAACCGGCTGGTCGATGCCGGCTACGAAGCGGTCGGGTTCGACCATTTCGCGCTGCCCGGCGATCCGCTAGGGCAAGCGGCTACCTCGGGCCGGCTGCGCCGCAATTTCCAGGGCTTCACCGACGACGACGCGCCGGTGGTGATCGGCCTCGGCGCCTCGGCGATCGGCAGCTTCCCTACGCTGTTGGCGCAGAACGAGAAGAATTCGGGCCGCTACCGCATGATGCTGTCGCAAGGCCGCCTCGCCACGGTGCTCGGCAGGGCCCGCACCGCGGAGGACCGCCAGCGCGGCGCGGTGATCGAGGACCTCCTTTGCCGCGGCCGCGCCCGGATCGACCGCGAGATGCTGACCGGCGCGATCGAGCGCCTGGCGCCCTATGTCGATGCAGGCTTGTGCGAGATCGAGCAAGGCGTGCTCGCGATCCATCATGGCGGGCTGCCCTATGCCCGCAGCATCGCCGCGAGCTTCGACCCCTATCGCCAGCATTCGCAGCGGCGCTTCAGCTCAGCGGTCTGAACCCGCGCTTCAAGCCGATCGCTCACTGGATATGAAAAAAGACCCGGCCGAAGCCGGGTCAAGTCGAGGGAGACCGCGCTTGGGGCGGGCCTGTCAGGCGGCCAGAAGAGTGCCGTCCGCCCAATTTCCATGCAGCCCCTGGCGCAAGCGGATCGGGAGTTTCGCCCGCATCAGGGGCCCCTTCGACACGTCCAGCGCGTCGAAGATGCAAAGATCGGAATAGTTGGTGACGTGGTTGTCGACGAGCGCGACCAGCCAGCCGTCACCCTCGAGCGCATCGGCGGCGCGCGGGATAAAACAGGGTTCCTGCAGCGAGCCGTCAGGGCCGCACCACCAGCTCTGCTCCGCCCCGCTTGCGACGTCGAAATGGGTCAAAGTGTTGATCACCCCGGCGAAGGGTCCCGGCGGGCCGTTATAGGGCTTGGCGAGATCGTAGGTGATCATCCAGCCGTGGCGATAAGGCTTGCCCGCCATGCGGTCGTCGATCCGCGGGAATTCGCCCGGCGCCTTGCCGAGCTTGACGATGCTCTCGACCGTGTCGCTGTTCGACAGCAGATCGACCGTGAAGCGCGACAGCTCGGTCATCGCCAGCTCCGGATCGAACGGCGCCCCGTCCTTGTCGGGGAAGAACGGGAGGCTGCCGATCTTCGAGACGGGCGTGTCGAGATGGATCTTGGTGCCGTCCTGGAACGCGTTCATCACGTGGCAGCTGCACACCGCCGGGTCCTGCTTGAACCAGCGCATGTCGCTGCCGTCGCCATCGCGGCGCATCACCCCGATGTAGGACGGCAGACTGCGGTCGTAATAGAAATGCGGCCGGTCCTGTTCGAGCACGGACATGTCCGAGCTGTAGGGCGAGACCGGGATCACCACGTAATCGCCGGCGATGCAGAAATCGTGCAGCATCGTATAATAGGGTACCTCGAATTCCGCCCGGCGCACGACATAGCCACCCGGGGTCAGTTCAAAATAGGTCCCGTCGCGGCTGAGATCGCCCTTAGAGGCATAGCTGATGTTGCACAGATTGCCGCTGTCGGGATCGATCTTCGGGTGCGCGCCGAAGGTGTTCAGCGTCAGTTCGCCGTCGAAATCGGTATAGCCCTCGGTTTCGAGCGAGAGCTTGTCCATCGTCAGGCAGGGGCTGTCTTCCTTCATCGCGAGCAGCTGGTCGTTGAACACGAGGACATTGGTGTTGGCCGTGCCGCGGTGCTGGCCGAGGACCGAGGGATCGTCGGTCAGCGGATTGCGATAGGATCCGAACAGCGCGCGCCCGGCCGCATTCTCCAGCTTCCACTTGTCGGTCTTCGCATAGCGCTGGCGGAACGAGATCCGGCCGTCCTTCACCCGGAACATCGTGACCATGCCGTCACCGTTGAAGAACTGGTCGCCCGGGTTGCGCGGCGCGAACTGCGGGTCCGGATGGACGCGGTAAAACGCCCCGTCCATCTCGGGCGGAACCTCGCCCTCGATTTCGAGATCGGCGATGTCGCCTTCGATGCGGCCGAGCCGGAGCACGTCCTGGTAGATCGGTTCGGATGGGAAATGGACCATGTCGGCGCTCCTCTCAAGCGGGCAGAAATTCGCGATTCTCGAACAGGACGGTCGCCGCCGCGGTGTTCGAGATCGGCACGTGATAATTGGACGCGAGCTCGACCACGTCGCCGGTCAGCGCCCCGCGCGCGGCCAGCCAGTTGAGGATCTCGACCCCCTGGCTGCCGGCGAGTTCGACGATGTCGAGGGAATCGTGGCGGAGCAGCGCCTCCGGGTTCGGCCCGATATTGTCGAGGCAGAAGCGGTCGTACTCTGTGTTGATGAAGCCCGCCCGGCTGCCTTCGAGCTGGTGCGACAGGCCGCCGGTGCCCATCACCACGATCTTTTCATTGCCCTTCCAGCTCTTCAGCGCACGCCCGACCGCCCGGCCCAGCGCGAGGCAGCGCTTCGGGCTCGGCAGCGGATGCTGGACCGTGTTGAGGCAAATCGGAACGAGCTTCACCGGCCACGACTGGGTATGCGGCCAGCAAAGCTCGAACGGGACGGCGACCGCGTGGTCGACCATCATCGACTGGCAGGTGACCGGGTCGAATTCGCTCGCGACGACCTGTTCGATGATATGCCACGAAAGCTCGGGGTGGCCGGCGAAGGGCTTGAACCCGCCGATCCCCCAGCCCTCGTCCTCGTGGCGGTATTCCGGCGCCGCGCCGATCGCGAAAGTCGGCATCTTGTCGAGGAAGAAGTTCAGCCCGTGATCGTTATAGAACACCACCGCGACATCCGGTTTGCGCCGCTCGAGCCATTCATGGACGGGCAGGAACCCGTCAAAGAACGGCTTCCAGTAGGGATCGTCCTGCAAGCCCTTCGCGATCGCCGCGCCGATCCCGGGGACGTGGCTGGTGAACAGCCCGCCGATGATCTCGCTCATGCCGCGGCCCTCCGTTCGGTGACCGCGTGCGCCAGCAGCGCCGCCTTGAACTCCTCGACCGGCATGCCGGTCTGGAGCGCGCCGAGATCCTGCACGTTGAGCCCGAAGATCCCGGCCAGCTTCGCGAGGTAATAGACGTTACCGCCAGCCGCGATCATCGCCGGAATGTCGCGCGCGCGCACCGCGCCGGCCTGTTCGGGCGACAGGTGGAAGCGCGCCATATAGGCCTCTTCGTCCACCGAGAAGGCCGTGCGGTTCGCGGCCTCGTTGAACGAATAGCACATCGCGTTGAGCGCAAAGCCGCGCCGCGCGCTGGCGCCGTCGAACACCGGCGTGCCCGGAATAATCCGCTTCGGCTGTGACATGTCCGGCATTGGCCGTTCTCCCGCTGTGATGGGCCATCATCGGCGAGCGTCGGTCAGTGATCATTGTCCCAAATCAAACCGGGCCGGCCGTTCCACCGCCTCGCAAAACTTCGCAAGGAAAGCGGTTGTTAGCGGTTTCGCTTTATGGCGCCCTGCGATCGGCGGCAGCCGAAGCACTCGATGCGCCTGTGCATCCGGAGAATATCGAATGAATACCGAGCGCGCGCTCCGCCTGCCCAATTTCATCAAGCGCTTCGGGCCGCTCCACGGGTTGCGGCTGGGCCTCGGCCTCCCCGCCAGCGGCGGCGATGTGAGCGCGCCAGCCCGGGCGGTCGCGGTGCCCGGCTTCAAGGGGCCGATCTGGCTCCGCCCGACCCGCTCGGACTATTCGATCTTCTGGCAGTGCATCGTGCGCGGCCAGTACGATCTCGGCCATTTCCCGCAGACGGCCGAACTGCTGCGCCGCTTCGAGGCGATCAAGGCCGCCGGCCAGACCCCGGTCATCATCGACGGCGGAGCCAATGTCGGCCTGTCGCTGCGCAGCTTCGCGCGCGATTTTCCGGGCGCCCATATCGTCAGCATCGAGCCCGACGAACAGAACATGCGCGTGCTCGCGGCCAATGCCCGCGAGGCCGGAGACCAGGCCACGCTGGTGCTTGGCGGCATCGCCTCGAACTCCGGCTACTGCCGCGTGGTCGCGCGCGAGCGCGGCAGCGCCGGTTTCCGGACCGAGGAATGCACCGCGCAGGACCCGGACGCGATCCGCGCCTATTCGGTGGACGAATTGCTCGCGCTGGTCCCCGGCGGGGTGCCGTGGATCGTCAAGCTGGACATCGAGGGCGCGCAGGAAGAACTCTTCTCGCGCAATCTCGACTGGATCGACCGGACCGACCTCATCATCCTCGAACCGGACGACTGGGCCTTCCCGTGGAGCGGCTCCACGGTCAACTTCTTCCGCGCCCTCAGCCATGCGCGGTTCGATTACCTGATCGATGGCGAACTGATCCTGTGCTTCCGCCACAAGGCGGCCTGAACGGGCCGGCGGCGGAAGCCTCGATACTTTCTCCGGGCCGGGCTGCGAGGCCGAGGAACCTGGCGAGCCCTGTCTGGAACGCGCGGGCGGTGCGGATGAGGGTGACACAAGCGACACTTGTCTCATTGCGTGTCACCCACCCGAAACCCCAGGATTCTTGCGGGTTTGCGGGGGCCGGAGTGACACATTGGCCGGTGGAGAAAATACATCCTCCTGAAGGTATGAAACCCTTTTCCCGAGGAACGCTGGCGCGCATTGGCGCGCTGGCGCCCGGCGCGGATTGGGGAAACACGGGGTCAAAGAGCCTGAGCCCGGCAAGGGGCCGCAGCGACCGTGGCAGATCAAGCGCATGTAGGAAAATGGTTTGACGCAAGGGCCGTCTCCGGTGCTCGAACCCCGCGAGACTTCGCCGCCGAACGCGGGCCACGGGCCTGGAGGAGTTCACGGAACTCGCGTCCAACCCATCCGCCGCAACATGGAACGGCGCCGGGGCGCCGTTCCATGCCGAAGGCCGGCGCTAGAACGCCGCGCCGAGCGAGAACACCACCGTGCTGCCGGCGATCGTCGAGCCGTTCTTCGACGAGGCGAAGCCCGGCTGGAGATAGGCGGCGTCGGAGGCCGAGATGCTGGTATCGACATAGGATATGCCGAGGGTCAGCGGGCCGACCGCGGCATCGGCGCCGACCGACCAGTCCCAGTATTTGCCGGTCGGCGCGACGCTGGTCGCGTTGGGGCCGAGCCCGGGGTTGCCGTCGGAATGGCCGAGATGGCCCTTGAGGGTCAGCGGGGTGCCGGGCACGCCGATGCTGGCATCGGTCCACAGATAGAGGTTGTCCTCCTTGTCGCCCGGATCGTTGTAGATCCCGGCGAAGGCGTCGGCGCCGGTGTAATACCACTGGCCGAGCGCTTCCTGCTTGGGCGCATAGGCGACGCCGGCCAGCAGATTGACCGGGCCGAGCGTGCCGCTGACTTTCACATAGGGTTCGGCGAAGTCGGTCTTGTCGGCGCCACCGGGGTACATATACCAGGTCAGGCCGACATCGAGCTTCGCGCCGCCCAGCTCCATCGCGTAGCCGCCATAGAGGTCGAGCTCCATGTTGGAGCCACCGAAGGTGCCCCAGCCCGCGAGGTTCGAGCCCCACACCCCGGCATAGAGCCCGGACTTGTGGGTGACCGACACGCCGGCCTGAACCGCCATTTCCTTGTCGGTCTGCGAAACCCCGCGGAAGCGGTAGTCGCTGACCACGGCGGCGGAGCCGGAGATCTCGAATTCCTTGGCAGGTTCGTCCTGGGCAAAGGCAGGCGTGGCAGACAGCAATGCCGCACTGGCGGCGATCAGTATTCTCATGGAACGTCCCTCACATTTATGGGTGTGTTTTTGGGTTCGTTCCTTCCTGCGGCCCGGCACCGCCTCGCTTGTGCGGCTGGATGGCCGTGGAGTTGCATGCCGGACCCCGCCAGCCCTAACGCCGCAACAATGCCCGAGCTTTTCGGTTTTGTATCAAATCGTTGCTGGCGCGTTCGCGTGCTTCGGCGAGGACCGGAGACGGCGCGGCCGGCAGCAATCATTTGTTACAATCCGGCGAGCCGCCCGCAATGCAAGGCCATTATCTCCCCATCTTCATTGCCGATCGATGGTCGATCGTTGCAGGAGACCAGACCGATGAAATTTCTTTACCTGATCGCCGCCGCCACTGCCTTCGCCGCGGCCCCCGCGGCCGCGGAGGTCGTCCACCAGTCGTCGGTGCCGCACAACGGCAGCGCCCTCTCGGCGAACTACGAAGCCAGCACCACCACCAAGCTGCGCCAGATCGGCGGCGGCCCGCGCATGGCGACCAACTGCCTGTGGCAGTCCGAAGTCTCGGTCGAGCGCAAGCTGTCCGACGCGAGCGGCCAGCCGGTCGCGGCGCTGAGCCGCACGGTCGGCACGGCCAAGCTGGCCGAAGGCGTGCATCCCGCGGCCTGCGCCACGATCGGCGACAGCTCCGGCGCGCGCTTCACCGGCGGAGCGGACAATGTCCGCAGCGCCGCGCTCGCGGCTGCCGAAAGCGACCGGACCGCGCTGCATGCAGAACTCGCCAGCCTCGGATCGCTGGGCCGTTCTTCCGCGCATTGATCCCCCAATGCGTTGAGCGCCGGTTCGTCCGAAGCCCAACAGGTTAGGCCTGACCGGCAAAGAGGATCGCCATGCAGCCACTTCAGGGTGGCCTGCATGGCGATCGTTCCTATATGCTGCCCGGCCACCGGTGCGCGGCGTTGAAAGATGCGATGAATTTTCCGAATTTGACCGGCAGCATGTCGGCGCTGCAACAGACCATCCTCATCGTTGAAGACGATCCAGCGCTGCGCGTGCTGCTCGGCCGGCGCCTGCAGGAGCACGGGTTCAAGACCGTGCCCGCGCAATCCGCGCCCGAGGCGTGGCGCGCGCTGGGCGAACATCCGGTCGATCTGGTGCTGCTCGACATCATGCTGCCCGGCACCAACGGGCTCGACATCTGCCGCACGATCCGGCGCGACAACAACGTCCCGATCATCATCCTGAGCGCCCGTGCCGACGAGACCGACCGGGTGCTGGGGCTGGAACTGGGCGCGGACGATTACGTCCCCAAGCCGTTCAGCACCAAGGAACTGATCGCCCGCATCCGCGCGGTGCTGCGCCGGCGCCAGCCCGACTGGCTGCAGCCGAACGAGGCGCAGGGGCTGCTGCGCTTCGCCGGGTGGACGCTGGACGTCCACAAGCACGAATTGCTCTCGCCGCAGGGCGTGCGGGTCGAATTGTCGGGTGCCGAATACGGCCTGCTGGTGGTGTTGCTCGACAATGCCCAGCGGGTGATCGGCCGCGAACGGCTGCTCGAACTCTCGCGCACCCGCCTCGGCGACAGTTCCGACCGCAGCATCGACGTGCTGGTCAGCCGCCTGCGCCGCAAATTGTCGCAGCAGGTCGGCGGGGATTCGCTGATCCGCACGATGCGCGGCACCGGTTATATGCTGACCGCGACGGTGGAGCGCCTTTGAGCCGCGCGCATATCTGGCCCGATGGCCTGATGGGCCGGGTCATCGCCGTGCTGCTCGCGGCGATCATGCTCGAGCTGCTCGGCAGCACGCTGCTCTATCAATATCTCGACACCTCGGCCTCGCGCGAGGAAAGCGCGCGCAACCTCGCGGAACAGCTGGTGGTGGCCGACCGGGTGCTGACCGCGGCGCCCGCGGGCGAACGCCCCGCCCTCGCCCGGCAGCTCTCCTCGCACCATGTCACCGTGACCTGGCGGTCGGTGCCGGTGCCCGACCAGACCGCGCGCAACGACGATCTGCGCGAGGTCCGGCGGATCGTGTCCGACTGGGAAGGCGGCCTCGCCCCGCGCGACATCAGCCTGGCGGTGGATCACGAGGATCGCGCGATGCTGGTCGGCTCGATCGCGCTGCCCGACGGCAGCTACGTCCAGTTCAGCACCCGCATGCGTAGCGATCTCGAGAGCTTCGGCCTCTCGCTGCTGTCGCTCTGCGTGCTGTTCATCGGCGTGTTCGCCGCGGCCGCGCTGGTGATCCGCGCGCTCGGATCGCCGCTGCGCAACCTCGCCGACGTGGCCGATACCGCCGGGCACGGCCCGCCGGTGCTGCTGACCGAAAAGGGGCCGCAGGACCTGCGCGCGCTCGCCCGGGCGTTCAATGCGATGCAATTGCGCGTGGCCGACCTGATCGCCAGCCGCACCCGCGCGCTGGCGGCGATGAGCCACGATCTGCGCACGCCGCTGACCCGGCTCAAGCTGCGCTCCGAACTGATCGAGGACGATCCGACCCAGGCCGCGATGGGCAAGGACATCCAGGAAATGGAGCACATGCTCGATTCCGTCCTCGCCTATCTCGCCGGGGTTTCCGACGCGGAAGAGCCGCGCAGGATCGATCTGGCCGCGCTCGCGATGACGCTGGCCGACGACGCCGCCGATGTCGGGCAGGCGGTCGAGTATTCGGGGCCGGATTCGCTCCACGCGACGATGTGCCCGCTGCGCACCCGACGCGCGCTCGGCAATCTGATCGACAATGCGCTGCATTACGGGGAGCGCGCGGTGGTGCGGCTGAGCGCCTCCGAGGAAGGCATCCATCTGGTGGTCGAGGACGACGGGCCGGGGATTCCGGCCGAGGAATTGCAGGAGGTGGTCGAGCCCTTCCGCCGGCTCGATTATGCCCGCCCGCGCAACACTGAAGGCATGGGCCTCGGCCTCTCGATCGTCAGCGACATCATGCAGCGCGAAGGCGGCGAGCTGCGGCTGGAGAACCGCGAACCCCACGGGCTGCGCGCCGAACTGTTCTTCCCCAACGGCCGGGCAGTTTCCGCAACACTTTGAAATGTTTAAGCTGCACTGCAGCAAGACGCACTCCCTATCCTTTGATGACCAGCCCTTCCCTGCCGCGCCTTCCCCCCGGCGCGGACGGGGGAGGGTTCGGACCAGTCATCTCAAAGGATAGAACATGGACAACATCCTCGATCGCGCCGGCCGCTTCCGCGGCGAGATCTTCGCCCGCGAGAGCGCGCTCTACGAAGGTCTCGCGCGGCACGGGCAGGAGCCGAAGGCGCTGATGATCTCCTGCGCCGATTCCCGCGTGGTGCCCGAACACATCACCCAGGCCGGCCCCGGCGAATTGTTCGTCTGCCGCAACGCGGGCAACATCGTGCCGCCCTTCGCCCAGGCCAACGGCGGCGTCTCCTCCACGGTCGAATATGCGGTCGTGGTCCTCAAGGTGCGCGACATCGTGGTCTGCGGCCATTCGGACTGCGGCGCGATGAAGGCCTTCCTCAAGCCCGACGCGCTCGCGGCCGTTCCCAACGTCGCAGCCTGGCTGCGCCATGCCCATGCCGCCGAATGCGCGGTGAACGCGGCCTATCCGCACCTTGACGACAAAGACAAGGTGCAGGCGCTGGCGATGGAGAACGTGATCACGCAGATCCAGCACCTGCGCACCCATCCCTCAGTCGCGGCCGCGATGGCGCGCGGCGAACTGACCCTGCACGGCTGGTTCTTCGAGATCGAGAGCGGCGCGATCCTTGCGCTCGACGGGCAGAGCGGAACGTTCTCGGTCGTCGGCGGCAACGAGCCGCTCCCGGTCGCGGTCGCCCCGCGCGAGCCTCAGCCGCAGCTGCGCTGGGCCGCCATCCGGTGAGCGAATTTGCCAACCCCGAACCCGTCCCCCGCGGCAAATTGCCGGGCTGGCTCCCCGCCAGCCTCGGTAGCGACTTCATCGCGTCCCTCGTCGTGTTCCTCGTCGCGCTGCCCTTGTGCATGGGCATCGCCGTCGCATCCGGCATGCCCCCCGAGGCCGGTCTGGTGACCGGCATCATCGGCGGCATCGTCGTCGGGCTGCTCGCGGGATCCCCCCTGCAGGTCAGCGGCCCGGCGGCGGGGCTGGCGGTGCTGGTGTTCGAGATCGTGCAGGAACAGGGCGTGCTCACGCTCGGGCTGATCGTGCTGCTGGCCGGGGCGATCCAGATCGCCGCCGGCGCGCTGCGGATCGGCCACTGGTTCCGCGCGATATCGCCGGCGGTGGTCCACGGCATGCTCGCGGGCATCGGCCTGCTGATCGTGCTCAGCCAACTGCACGTGCTGCTCGACCGCAGCCCGCTGCCGAGCGGGCTTGCGAACCTCGCGGCGATCCCCGGCGCGTTCTTCGAACTGTCGCCGAACAACACCGGATCGATGGAAGCGGCCTTCGCGCTGGGCGGCGTGACGATCCTCGCGTTCCTCGCATGGGAGAAGTGGCGTCCGCGGCAATTGCGGCTGGTGCCCGGCGCGCTGGTCGGGGTGGTCGCGGCGACGCTGCTCGCGTTCATCCTCGGGCCCGACGTCAAGCGCGTGGTGGTGCCGGAATCGATCGTCGATGCGTTCAACATCCCCGGCTGGGCCGATCTCGCGCGCCTCGGCGAGACGCAGATCATCGTCAGCGCGCTGATCATCGCCTTCGTCGCCAGCGCCGAGACGCTGCTGTCGGCCGCCGCGGTCGACCGCATGCACGACGGCCCGCGCACGAAGTACAACAAGGAACTGGTCGCGCAGGGCGTGGGCAACATGGCCTGCGGTTTCGTTGGCGGCCTGCCGATGACCGGCGTGATCGTGCGCAGTTCGGCCAACGTCCAGGCCGGCGGCGTGACCCGGCTGTCGGCGATCCTCCACGGCTGCTGGATCCTCGGCTTCGTGGTGCTGCTACCGTGGCTGCTGCGCGAGATGCCGACCGCGGCGCTCGCCGGCGTGCTGGTGGTGACCGGCTGGCGGCTCGTCAGCCTCACCCATGCGAAGCATCTGTTCCGCCAGTATGGCCCGCTGCCGGCAGCGGTGTGGGCGGTGACCTTCGTGATGGTGGTGGCGACCGACCTGCTGACCGGCGTGCTGGTCGGCCTCGCGCTCTCGCTGCTCGAACTCGCGCCCTATTTCCGCAACCACAAGCTGCACCTCAGCCGCGAGGACACCGACGAGGTGGCCGAGCTGCAGGTTTCCGGCGCCGCGACCTGCGTCAATCTGCCGCGGCTCGCCAAGCACCTCGACGAGGTGCCCGACGACCGCCGCCGGGTGCGCATCCGCTTCAAGGATATCGTGTGCCTCGATCACACCTGCGCCGAGCTGATCGGTGAGTGGGTTGCCCGCAAGCGCAAGCGCGGCGTCACGGTCGAATATGCGCACGACCGCGATTTCCGCTTCGGCCGGATGCTCGAACAACCGTCGCACGGGTAAGGCAATCCCCGCGCGGCGGACCCTCTCGGGGCGGGCATTGCCCGCCCCGCTTTTTGTCAGAGCGGCACCGCGGTGGTGAACTTGATCGTTTCGAGCGCGAAGTTCGACGAAGCCGAGGCGACCGCCGGATGCTTGAGCATCTTGCCGGTCAGGAACGCGTTGTAATCCGCGACATCGCGCACGACGACCCGCAGCAGATAATCCCAATCGCCTGACATCGAATAGCATTCGACGATCTCGGGATGCTCGCGCACGAAGGCCTCGAATGCCACCGAGGACGCCTGCACCTGGTTGGCGACCCGCACGTTGCACAGCACGTTGACCCCACGATCGAGCTTGTGCGCATCGGCCAGCCGAACCGCGGCGAGCAGCACCCCGTCCGCCTCGAGCGCCTTGATCCGCCGCCAGCACGACGCGCTGGATGCGCCTACGCGTTCGGCCAGTTCGGCATGGCTGACCGATGCGTCACGCTGGAGGATGGTAAGGATCTTCCGGTCGATCAGTTCCAATTCGCGAGTACGTTTCATAAAACCCTTGAAATGAGAAACAGTCTCGCGATTTGATACGCTAAAATAGTGGTTTTTGAAACCTTTTCGCGCCCAAATTGTGCGAATAACGCGCCTATGGACGAGGGAACCCTGCTCGAGCGGCCGACGGCTGCTCCCGAAGAATGGACCATGCCTGACGGCGGGTCGGATATTGGCGCGATGCGCGGCTTCATGCTGCATCGGCTGTGCGCGCTGTCGCACCGCATGCGCTCGATCGCTGTTCGCGACGTGCTGAGCGAACATCAGTTCGATCTGCGCGACTGGACCGTGCTGGCGACCCTCGACGAACTCGGTTCGGGCACCCAGCGCGAGATCGTCGCCGCGAGCAATCTCGACAAGGTCGCGGTCAATCGCGCCGCGTCGCGCCTGAAGGAACGTCACCTGCTGGTCGCGCGGCCGAATGTCCGCGACGGGCGCTCGCACCATCTCGAACTGTCGGATCTCGGACGGCAGAAGCTGATCGACTGTTCGGTCGCGCTGGCCGATTTCGAACAGAAGGCGCTGGCGCGGTTCGGGCGGGCGGAACTCGACCAGGTCAGCCTGTTCATCGACCGGCTGATGGCTTCGATCGACTGAACCGCCAGCCGGTCAGCCCAGCCCCAATCTTTCCTTGAGCCGAACTCGCGAGGACGCGAGCAAGGCCAGCGCTTCGGTTTCGTCGGACATGGTCCGCGCCAGCGCCATCGCGCCGACCAGTTCGGCGAGGACCGAGCTTGCAAGCGCACCGGGCTCCGCCTCGCCCATGCTTTCCAGCGCGGTCGCGATCGCCCGGCGAAACGCATCGATCCCGGCTTCGAACCGCTGCCGCGCGGCTGGCGGGAGGCGCGCGGCTTCGCCGGTCAAGCCGGGCAAGGGGCAACCGTGCTCGATCCGCTTGAACGCGCGCTCCGACAGATAATAGTCGATCAGGCTCGCGAGGCCGGGGCCGTCGGGCCGCTCGCCGAGATGGCGCGAAAGCATCGCCGAACTGTCTTCGAACATCCGCCCAACCGCGTGGGCGACGAGATCGTCGCGCGAGGCGAAATGGGCGTAGAAGCCGCCGTGGGTCAGCCCGGCGCGCTTCATCAGCTCGGCCACGCTGATTTCGCGCGCGCCGCCGGTGCGGATCGCACTCGCCGCCTCGTCGAGGATGCGCGCGCGCGTCTTCGCCTTGTGTGCGCTCTT
Source organism: Candidatus Andeanibacterium colombiense (assembly GCA_029202985.1). Taxonomy (GTDB): domain Bacteria; phylum Pseudomonadota; class Alphaproteobacteria; order Sphingomonadales; family Sphingomonadaceae; genus Andeanibacterium; species Andeanibacterium colombiense. The sequence continues at coordinate 1,206,856 of CP119316.1, forward strand.
GTCGGCCATGGTCACGCCTCCTGATATCCGCCGCCGAGAGCGCGGACCGCCTCGACCGAGGCCCGCGCCTCGAGCGCGCGCGCCTGCTCCAACCGGTCCCGCGCATCGAGCAGCGCCCTGTCTGCATCGAGAACCTCTATCAGCGCAACCGCCCCGGCCTGATAGGCCGATTGCGCCTGCACCCGCGCCTTGCCCAGCGCGGCGACCTGACGGGTGAGCGCATCGACCTCGGTGCGCCCTTCGCCCAGCCGCACCAGCGCGTCCTCGACATCCTCGGTCGCATGCAGCGCGGCCGAGCGATAGAGCGCCAGCGTCTCCGCCTCGCGCCCCTTGGCCTGCGCGACTTCGGCGTCGACCCGCCCGAAATCGAACAGCCGCCAATGCAGGCCGAGCCCGCCGCTGGCCTGTACCGCATCCCCCGAGAACAACGCTCCGGTGCCGACGCTGCCCAGGCCGAGCAGGCCGGAGAGCGAGAGCTTCGGATAATAGTCCGACATAGCCGCGCCGATCCGTGCATTCGATGCCGCGACGCGCCGTTCGGCCGCGACGATGTCCGGCCGGCGCCGCAGCAGCTCGGCCGGATTGGCGCCGCCCGATGGAACCAGCGCTGCCGGGATCGGCCCCGCGGGCGCGAGTTCGGCCCGCGCGGTCCCGGCCTGAGTGCCCATCAGCACGTCGAGCCGGTTGATCTGCCCGGCGATTGCCGCACGCAGCGGTGCGAGCGAGGCTTCCACGCCGTCGGCCTCGCCCTGCGCGCGGTTGAGATCGCGATCGGCGGATAGGCCCTGCTCCACCCGCTGGCCGATCAGCCCGAGCAGCGCGCGCCGCACCTCCAGCTGGTTCTGCGCCACCGCCAGCCGTGCCTGCAGCCCGCGCAGCTGGAGATAGGCATCGACCGCTTCGGACACGGTGCTGAGGCGCACCGCCGCCGCGTCCGCGTCGCTCGCGGCAAGCCCGGCGGCGGCCGCCTGCCGCTCGCGCGTCTTGCCGCCGAACAAATCGATCTCCCAACTGGCCTGCGCCCCGAGCTGGTAGAGGTCGTAGCCGCGCGGGAAACCGAGCCTGCTCGACGCGGCTCCGAACGGGGTCTTGAGCGACTGGCTGGCGCTTTCGGCCGAGCCATCGGCACCGACCTCGGGCAGCAGCGCCGCGCCCGCGGCCTGCGCGGCGGCGCGCGCCTGGGCGATCCGCGCGCCCGCCGCCGCGATGTCGAGGTTCTGGGCCAGCACCCGATCGACGATCCGGTTCAGCAGCGGGTCTTCGAAACCCTTCCACCACTGGCTGTCGGGCGCCTCGATCGCGGCCGGCGCGGTATAGGCCTGGGTCAGCGCGACCTCCGGCCGCTGGTAATTTGGGCCGACGGTACAGGCGGACAGGGCTGTGGCGAGGAGCAGGATCGGGATCGAGCGCATGGGCTGGTTCTCCATCAATGGGCGGCCGCTTCGGGCGGCAGGGGGCGCGTGCCTTTCGGCATCCGGCAGAACGGGACGAGGATCAGCGCGGCGAGAAACATCCACGCCATCAGGCGAAACACGTCGTCGAACGCCAGGGTCAGCGCCTCGCGCGCGACGACCCGCCCAAGCGCGGCCTGCGCGCCGAGCGCGGCTTCGGCGGGATCGGAGGTGACCGCGCCGAGCCTGGCGGTCAGCGCCCCGAGAACCTCCCCGGCCCTGGCGCCGCCATGGCCCAATGCTTCGCCCAACCGGGCGGCGGCGATGCGCGCGTTGTCCTGCAGCCAGGTGTTGACCACCGCGATCCCGACCGCCCCGCCGAGATTGCGCATCAGATTGAACAGGCCCGAAGCGGCGTTGAGTTCCGCGGGCGGAAACGGGGCCAGCGCCATCGTCACGCTCGGCACGATGCACAGCATCAGCGCGAGGCCCCGCACCGCCTGCGGCAGCGCCAATTGCCAGAAGCCCCATTCGCTGGTCATCTCCGAACCCAGCCACAGGCTTGCCGCGAACAGGGTCAGGCCGACGCTGATCATCCAGCGCATATCGATCCGCTGGCTGAGCGAAGCCGCGATCGCGGTGCTGAACAATTGCGCGATGCCGACCACGAACACGGTCGTGCCGATCTGCAGCGAATCGTAGCCGCGCACCCGCGCGAGATAGACCGGCACCAGATAGATCGCGCCATACATGCCGAAGCCGATCACGAGATTGAAGACGCAGGCGAACACGAACACCGGGCGGCGGAACGGGCGCAAGGTGACGATCGGGTTATCCGAGAAGAACGCGCGTTCGAGGAACAGCACCAGCCCGACCAGCGAGAGCCAGGCAGCGATCGAGATCCCCGGATCGCCGAACCAGTCTTTCCGCGGCCCCTCCTCCAGCACATATTCGAGCCCGGCGAGGAACACCGCCATCGCGGCGAGATGCACCCAGTCGATCCTGCCGAACATCGCCGGGGTGGCCTTGTCGACCCGGACCACCAGCACCGCCAGTGTGGTCACCACCACCCCGGGGACGATGTTGATGAAGAACAGCCAGCGCCAGTCGAGCGCCTCGGTAATCAGCCCGCCCAGCGTCGGCCCGATCGTGGGCGCGATCACCGCGACCGTGCCGAGGATCGCCGGGATCATCGCGCGCTGCTTGCCCGAGAAGATCGTGTAGCCGACCGCGAACACCAGCGGCACCATCGCCCCGCCGGTGAACCCCTGCAGCGCGCGCAGCGCGATCATCGCCTCGATGTTCCAGGCAAAGCCGCAGAGCAGGCTTGAGAGGGTGAACAGCCCGGCCGACATCGCGAACAGCCAGCGGGTCGACATCGCGCGGGCGAGATAGGCCGAGAGCGGGATCATCACCAGCTCGGCCATCAGATAGGCGGTCTGGACCCAGCTCACCTCGTCGGGCCCCGCGGCAAGCCCGGCCTGCACTTCGTTGAGCGAGGCGGCGACGATCTGGATGTCGAGCAACGCCATGAACTGGCCGAAGGCCATCACGCCGAAGATCAGATATTTGCACCCATCCGGCATCGCGGCCGGATCCTGCGACCAGTCCTGCCCCAGAGCTCGCAATCGCGCCGTCAGACCGTCCATCACCGAACCCTATAGACAAATGATGATCGTCATATATATGAGGATAATCATATATGCAACCGGCAAAGGAACAGGCGATGCAGACGGCAACGGTCACGGATCGGATCGTCGAACCGGAACAGGGGCACGAACCGGCGGAAACCCCGCTCGCGCCCGAGGAAGCGCCGGCCCGGCGCAAGCTGCCGCGCGCTGTGCTGGCGGGGGGCGCGGCCGTTGCGATCGCGCTCGGCGGGATCGCCTGGATCACCGCCCGGCCCTCCGCCGAATCGACCGACGATGCCTATCTCGCCGCCGACACCACCAGCGTCGCCCCCAAGGTCCGCGGGCTGATCGAGGCGGTGCTGGTGCGCGACAACCAGACGGTCCACCGCGGAGACCCGCTGGTCAGGATCGACGGCGAGGAATTCGACGCGCGGGTCGCGGCGGCCGAGGCCGACCTCGCGGATGCCGATGCCGGCGTGGCCGACGCGCGCGCGGCGCTCGTCAGCCTCGGGGCGGAGCAGCGGCTGGCAAGCGCGACCGTCGCCGCGACGCGCACCTCGATCCGCTCGGCCGAGGCCGAGGCCGGACGCGCGGCCTCCGACCAAAGCCGTTACGACGCGCTGGTCGCGACCGGCGCGGTCGCCCGGCGCGACGCCGACATCTATCGCACCACCGCGATCGGCGCTGTCCAGAGCGCCGCGAAGGCACGCGCGCAGCTGGTGGTGGCCGAGCGCCAGGCCGGCGTGACCTCGGCCCAGCGCGGCACGCTGGACGCGGCGCTCGCCAAGGCCCTCGCCCAGCGCCAGCGGGCCGCCGCCGCGCTCGACCTTGCCCGTCAGGACCAGCGGCACACGCTGATCCGCGCGCCGATAGACGGCGTCATCGGCGATCGCCAGGTCCGCGTGGGCGACTATGTCCAGCCCGGATCGCGGCTGATGTCGCTGGTGCCGATCCGGCAACTCTACGTCACCGCCAATTTCAAGGAGACCCAGACCCGCGACATGCGGGTGGGCCAGCCGGTCTCGATCGACGTCGATGCGCTGCACGGCGAACCGCTGACCGGCCGGGTCGAAAGCTTCGCGCCCGGATCCGGCTCGACCTTCGCGCTGCTGCCGTTCGAACCGGGCACCGGCAATTTTACCAAGATCGTCCAGCGCGTGCCGGTCCGCATCCGCCTCGATCCCGGGCAGCGCGCGGCCGCCGCGCTGCGCCCGGGCCTGTCGGTCACCGCGAAGGTCCGCCTGTCCCGCTGACCGCGTGCAAGAAACCCGTTGCGCGCCGGGCGCCTGTCGTTCCACAGGCCGAATCCGGCACCATTCGACGACGAGAGAAGCATGCGATACGGAACGATGTACGGCGACGGGTGGCCGCGACCGCTCTCAGGGGATCACGCATGATGCGCGCGCTGTTCGCCCGGATCGACCCCTTCGTCGCGATGCTGCTGGCGACGGTCGCGGCGGCCTCGCTGCTGCCGTGCAGCGGCGTGGGCGCGACGATCTTCGGCTGGATCGCCGATGCCGCGATCGTGCTGCTGTTTTTCCTCCAGGGCGCAAGGCTGTCGCGCGAGGCGATCACCAATGGCCTGCTGAGCTGGAAGATCCACGCATCGGTCCTTGCGTGCAGCTTCGTGGTCTATCCCGCGCTCGGCTTCGCCCTGGTCCATCTCCTCCCGCTCGATGCGATCGCCGCGACCGGCTTCCTGTTCCTGACCCTGCTGCCCTCGACCGTGCAGTCCTCTGTCGCGCTCACCGCGATCGCGCGCGGCAATGTCGCGGCCGCCGTGTGCAGCGCCTCGCTCTCCAACATCGTCGGGATCTTCGTGACCCCGCTGCTGGTCTCGCTCGTGCTGCAACGCGCGGGCGCCGCCAGCGATCTCTCCGCCGTGCCAACGATCCTGCTGCAATTGCTGCTGCCGTTCCTGCTCGGCCATTTCTCGCCGGACGGGCTCAAGCGCTTCCTGCTGCGTCACAAGGTGCTGACCACAGTGGTCGATCGCAGCTCGATCCTGCTGGTGGTCTACACCGCGTTCAGCGCCGCGGTGATCGAGGGCATCTGGCACAGCTACTCGCTGCCGCGCCTCGCCGAGATCGTGGTGCTGTGCGCCGCGCTGCTCGCGCTGGTGCTGGTGCTGACCTGGACTTTCGCCCGGCGCGCGGGCTTCTCCTTCGCGGATTCGATCGTGATCCAATTCTGCGGCTCGAAGAAAAGCCTGGTGTCGGGCGTGCCGATGGCCGGGGTGCTGTTCGCGCCCGCGCAGGTCGGGTTCGTCGTGTTGCCGCTGATGATCTTCCACCAGATGCAGCTGATCGCCTGTGCCTTCCTCGCCCGCCGCTATGCCGCGCGCGAGGATGACCTGCTGCCCGCGCGAACATAGCGGGCCGATTATCGCATCAAGCGGTAGCCGACACCGGGCTCGTTGCGGATGAACGACGCCTCGCCGCTCTCGCCCCCCAGCTTCTTGCGCACGCCGCGCGCCGCCACCCGCAGATACTCGACGTCGCTTTCGTGCCCCGGCCCCCACACGCTCTTCAGCAATTGCGAATGGGTGATTACCCGTCCGGGATGCTTGGCCAGCTCGGCGAGGAAGCCGAACTCCTTGGGCGTGAGGTGGACTTCCTCGCCCGCCCTGCGCACCAGCCGCGCCGCAAGATCGATCTCGACATTGCCGACCTCGACGATCGGGGTTTCCACCTCGGCCGCGAGGCGGTGGCGCAACGCGGTGCGGACGCGCGCGAGCACTTCCTCGGTATCGAACGGCTTGGTCACATAGTCGTCCGCCCCAAGATCGAGCGCGGCAACCTTCTGCTCGGTCTCGTCGCGCGCGGAAACCACGATCACCGCCGCGCCGGCCCCCTTGATCAGCGGCACCAGTTCCAGCCCGTCGCGGTCGGGCAGCCCGAGATCGAGCAGCACCAGCGCAGGCTTGTCGATCTGCAGCGCCGCGAGCGCCTCACGCGCCGAGCCCGCCTCGATCAGCCGGTACCCCGCGCGGACCAGCCCCGCGCCCAGCAGGCGCCGGATCGGCGGTTCGTCATCGACCACCAGCAGTTTGGGTCCATTCGTCATTCTTCGGACGGCACTTTCACCAGCTTGCCTTCCGGGATGCGTAGCGTGAACCGCGCGCCCTGGCGATCGCCGCGGTTGGACGCTTCGACGGTGATGCCCATCGCTTCTGCGAAACCTTTGACGATCGCCAGGCCCAGCCCGGTCCCGCCGGTGCGGTCCGAGCCTTCGATCCGCGTGAAGGTCTCGAATATCCGCTGTTCCTCCCCCATCGGCAACCCTGGGCCTTCGTCGAGCACGGACAAGGTCAGCGCGGTCGCCTCGCGCCGCGCGGTGATGGTGATCGGGGTGCCCGGCCCACCATATTTCACGGCGTTCTCGATCAAATTGATCAGACAGTGGTGGAACAGCTGGGGATCGACCGAAACGAACGGCAAGTCTGCCGCTACGTCCAGGTCGATGTGCTGATCGCGCAATGTCCGGCGCAGATCGTGGACCGCCGCCGCAACCGCATCGACCAGATCGACCGGCTCGATCGACTGGCTGAGCGCGCCGGCTTCGATCCGCACCATGTCGAGCAGGTTCGCGACGAAACGGTTGAGCCGCTCCGCTTCCCCGCGCGCTTCCCGCAATTGGTCCTGCTGCTCGTCCGACGCCGGCTCGATCTCGCCCAGCAGGCCGAGGATGGTCGTGAGCGGGGTGCGCAGATCGTGGCTCACCGAAGACAGCAGCGCCGCGCGCAGCCGGTCGCGCTCCTTCAGCTGCGTCACGGTCGCCATTTCGTCTTCGAGTGCAATGCGTTCGAAAGCGAGCGCCGCCTGATCGAGCAGGCTGAACAGCAGCGGCAACTGGTCCGAGCGGATCGGCGTCCCGGCATCGGGCCGCGCCACGCCGAACACCCCCAGCACCCGGCCGCCGGCCGCCAGCGAGTGGAACTGCCAGTCCGACGCGGTCAGGGTCTCGGTGCCATGGCCGGCCGGCTGGTTGTGGTCGAGGGTCCAGCGCGAGGCGGCCTGTTCGATCGCTTCGAGCCGCACTTCGGGTGGCGTCGCGGCGCGCAGCACCAGCTGGCCGTTCTCGGGCAGCAGGAACACCGTGTTCACCCCCAGCAACCGGCCGATTTCCGCGCTGAGCAGCTGCGCCAGCTCGTCCTGCCTGCTGAGCGCGGTGAGCTGGCGGGCGAAACCTGCCAGCGAACTGTTCTGGGCCGCGCTGCGCTGGGCCAGCAGGGCCTGCTCGCGCGTCCGTGCGGCAAGCTGGCTGCTCGTAACCGCGACGCCCAGCAAAACCAGCACGGTCACGATATTCTGCGGATCCTGGATGGTGAAAGTGTGGGTCGGCGGGACGAAGAAGAAATTATAGGCGAGCGAGGCGGCGAGGCTGGTCACGATCCCGACCCGCAGGCCATAGCGCGACGCGGCGATCATCACCGGCAACAGGAACAGCAGCCCGGCATTGGCAATATTGCCGACTTGCGACAGGCTCACCCCGAGCAGCGAGATCGCCGCGATCAGCGCGAAGGCGATCAGATATTCGCGCGGCTTGCCCCATGCGTTCGGCGCGCGCGGCGCGGGCGATGAGTGATCGGGCACGCCCGCCTGGATCGGCAGTACATGCACCGCGACGCCTGGCGTCTCGCGCACCAGCCGGTCGACCACCGAGCCGTGAAGCAGTTCGAACCAGCGGGAGCGAACCGATTTTCCGACGATCAGCTGGGTCGCACGCGCTTCACCGGCAAACCGCGTCAGGCCTTCGACAACCGTCTGCGCCGGCACCGTAATCACCTGCGCGCCGAGCTGGCTGGCGAGATGGAGCGTGGCCGCGAGCTGGGCGTTTTCGGCATCGTTGAAGCGGCCGGTGCGCGGCGTTTCGATATGCACCGCCGCCCATGATCCGCGCAGCGCATCGGCAAGGCGCTTGGCGGCACGGACAAGCTCGGCCGCGCCGTGCAGTTCGCTGACCGCGACCAGGATGCGCTCACCGACGGCCCAGGTTCCGGCCAGCGCATGGATGCGGAGATACTCGATCATCTCGGTATCGACCGCCTGCGCCGCGCGCCGCAGCGCCAGTTCGCGCAGCGCGGTGAGGTTCGACTTGGAGAAGAAATTGCCGAGCGCGCGGCTGGCTTCCTCGGGCACGTAGACCTTGCCCTGCTTGAGCCGTTCGATCAACTCGTCGGGCGGAATGTCGACCACCTGGATGTCGGCGTTCTCGATCACCCGGTCGGGCAGGGTCTCGCGCACCCGTACCTTGGTGAAGGACGCGACGACGTCGTTGAGGCTTTCGAGGTGCTGGACGTTGACGGCCGAATAGACGTCGATCCCGGCGGCAAGCAGTTCCTCGACGTCCTGATAGCGCTTGTCGTGCCGGCTGCCGGCGGCATTGGTGTGGGCGAGTTCGTCGACCAGCACCAGTTCCGGCCGGCGAGCGAGGATCGCATCGATATCCATCTCGCCGAGCGTGCGCCCCTGATAGGCGACCTGCTGGCGAGGCATGACTTCGAGGCCTTCGATCAAAGCCTCGGTTTCCGCCCGGCCATGCGTCTCGACCACCCCGATCACGACATCGGCGCCGGCGCGCTTGCGGGCCGCCGCGTCCGTCAGCATCTCGTAGGTCTTGCCCACACCGGGGGCGGCGCCGAGGAACACCTTCAAACGCCCGCGGCCCTCCTGCGCGGCCTGGCGCAGGAAGGCCTCGGGGCTTGGGCGTTGCTCGGGTTGCGCGTTCACGGCGCGCTTTTAGCGCTTTGTCGTGCCAAAGTATCCAGCGCACGATTGAGCAGCAGCACATTCACCCGCCGCTCGCCGAGAAACCCGAACAACGGCCCTTCGACATGCTCCGCGACGAGGCTCCGCACCGCCGCGGGAGAAAGCCCCCGCGCACTCGCGACCCTGCCCGCCTGGAAAAAGGCCGCTTCGGGGCTGATATGGGGATCGAGCCCCGAAGCGGAGGTCGTCACCAGATCGGCAGGTGGGCTGGCGTCTGGAGCCGTCTTCAGTTTCGCGACATCGGCCTCTACCCGGTCGCGCAGCACCTTGCTGGCGGGGCCGAGGTTCGAGCCGTAGCTGTTGTCCGCCTCGTAACCCTTGCCGGCGGCCGAAGGGCGCGGGTGGAAATAAAGGTCGCTGGCAAAGCCCTGCGCGATCAGTTCGGAACCGACCACCTGGTCGCCCTCGCGGATCAGGCTGCCATTGGCCTGCTTGGGGAAAGCGGCCTGGCCGATACCGGTAAGCAGCGCGGGATAGGCGAGGCCGAGCAGAGCGGCAAACAGCAGCGTCAGCACGATCGCGGGGCGGATGGCGGAGGTGAATTCCTTGAGCATGGGATAGCTCCTCAAACGATGTGGAGGCCGCCGACCACGAGGTCGATGGCCTTGATGCCGATAAACGGAGCGACGAGACCGCCGAGGCCGTAGACCGCGAGGTTGCGGGCGAGCAGCGGCCCGGCGCCGATCGCGCGGTATTTCACGCCCTTGAGCGCCAGCGGGACCAGCGCCGGGATAATCAGCGCATTGAAGATGATCGCCGAGAGCACCGCGCTGTTGGGCGAGGCGAGATGCATCACGTTGAGCACGCCCAGCCCCGGATAGAGGATGATGAAGATCGCCGGGATGATCGCGAAATACTTCGCGACGTCGTTCGCGACCGAGAAGGTCGTCAGCGCGCCGCGCGTCATCAGCAGCTGCTTGCCGAGGCCGACGATCTCAATCAGCTTGGTCGGGTCGCTGTCGAGATCGACCATGTTGCCCGCCTCGCGCGCGGCCTGGGTGCCGGTGTTCATCGCGACACCGACATCGGCCTGGGCGAGCGCGGGCGCGTCATTGGTCCCGTCGCCGCACATCGCGACCAGCCGCCCGCCCTGCTGCTCCTTGCGGATCAGCTCCAGCTTGTCCTCCGGCGTCGCTTCGGCGAGGAAATCGTCGACTCCGGCTTCGGCCGCGATCGCGGCGGCGGTCAGCGGGTTGTCGCCGGTGATCATCACCGTACGGATGCCCATCCGGCGCAATTCGGCGAAGCGTTCGCGCACCCCGGCCTTGATCACGTCCTTGAGCGCGACCGCGCCGAGCAGATGGCCGTCGCGGGCGACCGCGAGCGGGGTCATGCCGGCGCGTGCGATCTCCTCGGTGATCTTGCGCAATTCGTTGGCTGCCGCGCCTTCACCCGATCCCGGATTGGCGCGGAAGATCGCATCGACCGCTCCCTTCTGGATCAGCGCATCGTTCGAACGCAGGCCCGAGATGCGGGTCTGCGCGGTGAACGGGATCACTTCGGCATCGACCGGGAGCGCGGCCAGCGTGACACCGAAGCGTTCGCGTGCCAGCGTCACGATCGAACGGCCTTCGGGCGTTTCGTCGGCAAGGCTCGCGACCAGCGCGGCGGAGGCCAGTTCGCTGATATGGGTGCCGCCGACCGGATAGAACTCGCTCGCGTGGCGGTCGCCGATGGTGATCGTACCGGTCTTATCGAGCAGCAGGGTCGAAACGTCGCCCGCCGCCTCGACCGCCCGGCCGGACTTGGCGAGGACGTTGAAACGCACCAGCCGATCCATCCCGGCAATGCCGATTGCGGAGAGCAAAGCGGCGATCGTGGTCGGGATCAATGTGATCAGCAGCGCGGCGAGCAGCGCGATCGGAATGCTGCCGCCGGCATAGGACGCGAAGCCCGGAATGGTCGCGACCGCGATCAGGAAGATGATCGTCAGCCCGACCAGCAGCACGGTCAGCGCGATCTCGTTCGGGGTCTTCTGGCGCTCGGCCCCTTCGACCAGCGCGATCATCCGGTCGAGGAAGCCCTGGCCGGGCTCCTGCGTCACGCGGACCTTGATATGGTCCGAGATCACGCGGGTGCCGGCGGTCACCGCCGACCGGTCGCCGCCCGCCTCGCGGATCACCGGCGCGCTTTCGCCGGTGATCGCCGCTTCGTTAACCGAGGCGACCCCTTCGATCACCTCGCCATCGGCGGGGATCAGCTCGCCGGTCGCGACCAGCACGATGTCGCCGCGCTTGAGCATCGAGGCGGGGATCGTACGCTGGTCGGGCAGCACCGCGGTCAGTTCGGACTTGGCCGCCCTCAGCGATGCGGCCTGCGCCCGTCCGCGCCCTTCGGCCAGCGCCTCGGCGAAGGTGCCGAACAGCACGGTCAGCCACAGCCACACGATCAGCTGGATCTGGAAGCCGAGCGCGAGGTCGCCGGTGCCGAGCGCCAGCAGCACCGTGAGCAACAGCGCGACGATCGCGGTGGTGAACAGCACCGGGTTCTTGATCAGCTCTTTCGGATTGAGCTTGCGGAAGGCGTCGCCAATCGCCGGAACGACAAGCTTGGCCGAGAAGATGGAAGATGCAGTGGTCATGATGCGAACCTTCAGAAGAGCTGGCCGTTCGCCATCGCGAGGTGATCCGCGATGGGGCCGAGCGCGAGGCTGGGGAGGAAGGTCAGGCCGCCGACGATCAGGATGATCCCGACCAGCAGCCCGATCCACAGCGCGCCGGTGGTCGGGAACGAGCCCGTGGTTTCCGGCGTGTATTTCTTGGCCGCGAGGCTGCCGGCGATCGCCAGCACCGGCACGATCATGAAGAACCGCCCGATCCACATCGCGATGGCGATCATGCCGTTGTAATAGGGCGTGCCCGACGTGATGCCGGCGAAGGCGGAGCCGTTGTTCCCGGTGGCCGAGCTGAAGGTGTAGAGGATCTCCGAGAAGCCGTGCGGCCCCTTGTTAAGCGGGCCCGCGAGCCCCTGCGGCAACACCGACGAAAGCGCGGTTAGCCCCAGGATGCACAGCGGCAGCACCGCGATCGCGAGCACCGCCAGCTTCACTTCCTTCGCCTCGATCTTCTTGCCGACATATTCGGGCGTGCGCCCGACCATCAGCCCCGCGACGAACACCGCGAGCAGCGCGAACAGCAGGAAGCCGTAGATTCCCGCCCCTACCCCGCCGACGACGATCTCGCCGAGCTGGATGTTGAACAGCGGGATCATCCCGCCGAGCGCGGTGAAGCTGTCATGCATCGCATTGACCGCGCCGCAGGAGGCGGCGGTTGTGATGACCGAGAACAGCGCCGAAGCGGCAATGCCGAAGCGGAGTTCCTTGCCCTCCATGTTGCCGCCGGCGACGCCGAGCTGATGCAGCATGGGGGTTCCGGCCGCTTCCTGCCAGTAGACCACGCCAACGCCCGCCAGGAACAGGATCATCATCGCCGCGAGGATCGCCCAGCCCTGCCGCGTGTTGCCGACCGCCTTGCCGAAGCACCACGCGAGTCCGACGCCGATCGCGAAGATCGAGAGCATCTGGACCAGATTGGTCAGCGCGGTCGGGTTCTCGAACGGATGGGCGGAGTTGGCATTGAAGAAGCCCCCGCCATTGGTACCGAGCATCTTGATCGCTTCCTGCGAAGCGACCGGCCCGACCACGATATGCTGCGTCGCGCCCTCGAGCGTCGTCGCGTCCACCAGGCTGGCGAAGGTCTGCGGCACGCCGCTGGCGATCAGGAACACGCCATAGACCACACAGATCGGCAGCAGCAGATAGAGGGTGACGCGGGTCATGTCGGCCCAGAAATTGCCCAGGCTGCTCGCCTCGCGCCGCGCGAAACCGCGGAACAGCGCGAAGGCGATGGCAACGCCGCTTGCCGCCGACAGGAAGTTATGGATCGTCAGCCCCAGCATCTGGCTGAGGTTCGACAGCACGACTTCGCCCGAATACCACTGCCAGTTGGTGTTGGTGGTGAAGCTGATCGCGGTGTTCATCGCCCCGTCCGGACCGATCCCGGCAAGGCCGCGCGGGTTCAGCGGCAGCACGCCTTGCAGGCGCAGCACCGCATAGGTGAACAGCAGCGTGATCACCTGGAACAGCAGCATGTGAACCGCGTAGCGGCGCCAGCCCTGCTCGGCGGCCGGATCGATCCCGGCGAGCTTGTAGAAGCCGGTTTCGATCGGGCCGAGCACGCGGTGCAGCGGCGTGCGGCGCCCTTCGTAAAGCGCGAACAGCCACATTCCCATCGGCTTCGCGAGCGCGATGATGGCGGCGGTGAAGACAAGGATGAGCGTCCAGCCCTGGATAGTCATGTCGCAGCTTCCTTTCAGAAGCGCTCGGGCCGCAACAGCACGGCCACGAGATAAAGGAGGAGGCCCAGTGCGGTGAAGCCGGCGAGAATGAGTTGGATCGTCATGCCACCCTCCTCAGGCTTTTTCGCACAGGCGCAGATAGGCGAAGGTCAGCAGGGCAAGCCCGGCCAGCACGCCGAGGCAGGTGAGATCGGTCATCGGGAAATTCCTTTTGCATCGATGGGGAAGCGCCCCGGCACCGGGGCGAGTTCGAACAGGCCCTGACCGACGGCGAGCAAGGAAGTGCCGAGGCACCAGCCCTGCACCGCGACCAGCCCGGCAAGGAGTTCGCCCGCGCGCGCTGGATGCTGCGGCGCCTGGTGGACCGAACGGTAGAGCCACATGGCCGCAAGCGCGAACAGGCCAAGCAGCAGGACACCCGTCAGCCGCAGAGCGATATCCGCGGCCCAGTGGCGGTTTCCGGTTTCAAGGCGGCGAAGAAGCGTTTTCACGCTGCAGCATGTGGTGCAGGGTGCGGTTAAGGTTCCACGGGGAATTTGGGCCGCCGCATAAAGAAACCGTAAAGTTCGTGGCTGGCGCGAGAGCGCGCTACTAGGGGATCGGAGTGAACGACACCCACGCCCATCAGGACAAATTCCGCACGCTGGTGATCGGCGCGGTCGGCGTTGTGTTCGGCGACATCGGCACCTCGCCGCTCTATTCGCTGAAAGAGAGCTTCATCGGCCATCACCCGTTGGCGGTGGACCATGCACATGTGTTCGGGGTGCTGTCGCTGATCTTCTGGACGATGATGCTGATCGTCACCGCCAAATACGTCTTCCTGATCCTGCGCGCGGATAACAAGGGCGAAGGCGGCAGCCTCGCGCTGCTCGCGCTGATCTCGCGGCGGCTGGGCGAGCGGCGGTGGAGCGCGGCGCTGGTGTTCCTCGGCGTGGTCGCGACCGCGTTGTTCTATGGCGACGCGATCATCACCCCGGCGATCTCGGTGCTCTCGGCGGTCGAGGGGCTGACGGTGGTCGAAAGCGGCCTGACTTCGGCCGTGATGCCGATCACCATCGCGATCCTCATCGGCCTGTTCGCGATCCAGTCTTACGGCACGGACAAGGTCGGCCGGCTGTTCGGCCCGGTCATGCTGATCTATTTCGCGGTCCTCGCGGTGCTCGGCATCGCCAGCATCGCGCAATCGCCCGACGTGCTGTTCGCGCTGAGCCCCGCCTATGCCCTGAACTTCTTCCTGCTCGATCCGGCGCTCGCCTTCCTCGCGCTCGGCTCCGTGGTGCTGGCGGTGACCGGGGCCGAGGCGCTCTATGCCGACATGGGCCATTTCGGGCGCAAGGCGATCATGGTCTCGTGGCTCTATCTCGCCTTCCCCTGCCTGATGCTCAACTATCTCGGCCAGGCCGCGCTGCTGATCCGGGATCCCGCGGCGGTGGAGAACCCGTTCTTCTTCCTCGCGCCGGACTGGGCGCGCATGCCGCTGGTGATCCTTGCCACGATGGCGACGATCATCGCGAGCCAGGCGGTGATCTCGGGCGCCTTCTCGGTCTCGCAACAGGCGGTCCAGCTCGGCTTCCTGCCACGGCTGACGATCCGCCACACCAGCGCCAGCGCCGCCGGGCAGATCTACGTTCCGCTGGTCAACTGGGGCCTGCTGCTGCTGGTGATCGCGCTCGCGATCGGCTTCGGCAGTTCGAGCAACCTCGCCGCCGCCTACGGCATCGCGGTGACCGGCACGATGTTCATCACCGCCTGCATGCTCGGTGTGCTGACCTTCTCGGTGTGGAAATGGCCGCCGGTCCTCGCCGGGCTCGTCACCGGCAGCTTTGCGCTCATCGACGGGCTCTATTTCGCCTCGAACGTCACCAAGATCGGCGACGGCGGCTGGTTCCCGCTGCTGGTCGCCGCGATCGCCTTCACCCTGCTGACCACCTGGGCGACCGGACGGCGGCTGGTGCGCGAACGCCAGGCGGAAGACGCGATGCCGCTGGACCTGTTCATCCGCTCGGCGGGCCAATCGGTGACGCGGGTGCCCGGAACCGCGGTGTTCCTTTCGACCACCGGCGACGCGGTGCCGCCGGCCCTGCTGCATAACCTCAAGCACAACAAGGTGCTGCACGAGCGGATCGCGGTGCTGACCGTCGCCACCGAGCAGGTCCCGCATGTCCCGCCCGCGGGCCGCGTGGAGGTCGAGGCGCTTGGCGAGGGTTTCTACCGGATCCTGCTCCACTACGGCTTCATGGACGAGGCCGACGTGCCCGCGGCGCTTGCCGGAATCCGCGATGCGGGCGGCCCGTTCAAGCCGATGGACACCAGCTTTTTCCTCGCCCGCCAGACGCTGATCCCCTCCGCGCGCCCCGGCATGTGGCTGTGGCGCGAGCATGTGTTCGCCTGGATGGTCCGCAACGCGGCCGGCGCGATGGAGTTCTTCAAACTGCCGACCAACCGGGTGATCGAGCTCGGGAGCCAGCTCGAGATCTGAGATCCGGCGGATACCGGCCTGTCACCAGCCTTATTCCTTGACCGTCTCCATCACCACGAAGGTGGAAGTGCTGGCGACGTGCGGCAGGCGCGAGATTTTCTCGCCCAGCACCGCGCGATAGCGCTGAATGTTCGGTGTGCGGACCTTGAGCAGATAATCGAAGTTGGCCGCGATCATGTGGCATTCCTCGACTTCGGCGATGCCGCGCACCGCTGCACCGAATTCCTGCAGCGCCTGCTCGCGCGTATCCGACAGGCGCACCTGGGCGAAGGCGACGTGCTCCATCCCCAATTTCGCCGGATCGACGATCGCCTCGAACCCGAGGATCACCCCTTCCGCCTGCAATCGCTTGAGCCGGATCTGGCACGGCGTTTTCGACAGCCCGACCCGCGGCGCGAGATCGGTGACGGAAATCCGCCCTTCGCGCTGGAGAACGGCGATTATCCGCCGGTCGAATTCGTCCAATTCGACTAAGCTCGCGACATTTTCCATTCGATCCACCCGGGTACGGCTGATTTTTAGTCCAATAGTTGTACGTATAGGCAAAAGTAAGGCACATCGACCCGCGACATGCTGATATATTCGCGGCATGACTCCAGCGCTCTCCCCTTTCGCCCATTTTGCCTTGCCCATCCGTCAGCAGAGCCCGCTTCGCAGAGCCATCACCGCAGCCTGCCGCGCGCCGGAGCGCGAGTGCATCACCGCGCTGCTGCCCGAGGCGGAATTCGCGCCGGAATCCCGCGCGGTGATCCGCGCCCTTGCCGGACGGCTGGTTTCGGCCTTGCGCACAAAGCACCGGCGCGGCGGGGTCGAGGCGCTGATGCGCGAATATTCGTTGTCGAGCGAGGAAGGCATCGCGCTGATGTGCCTTGCCGAAGCGCTGCTGCGGATTCCCGACGCGGCGACCCGCGACGCGCTGATCCGCGACAAGGTCGGCGACGGCGACTGGAAGGCCCATCTCGGCGGCGGGCGGCCGATCTTCGTCAATGCGACGACCTGGGGCCTGATCGTCACCGGCAGGCTGTCCGACGACATCGACGACAGCGGCCTTTCGGCGGCGCTGCGGCGGCTGGTCGCGCGCGCGGGCGAGCCGGTGGTGCGCAAGGGCATGGACCTTGCGATGCGGATGATGGGCGAGCAGTTCGTGACCGGCGAGACGATCGAGGAAGCGCTGAACAACGCGCGCGAACAGGAAGCGCGCGGTTTCACCTACTCCTTCGACATGCTCGGCGAAGCGGCCGCGACCGCGGCGGACGCCGCGCGCTACTTCGCCGAATACGAGAGCGCGATCCACGCGATCGGCCAGGCCGCCGCCGGGCGCGGGATCCACCGCAGCCCCGGAATCTCGATCAAGCTCTCCGCACTGCACCCGCGCTATGCCCGCAGCCAAGCGGATCGGGTGATGGCCGAATTGCTCCCGCGTGTCGCGAAGCTGGCGGCGCTGGCGAAATCCTATGGCATCGGGCTCAACATCGATGCCGAGGAAGCCGACCGGCTGGAACTGTCGCTCGACCTGCTCGAAAGCCTCGCGCTCGATCCAGCGCTCGCGGGGTGGGACGGGCTCGGCTTCGTCGTGCAGGCCTATGGCAAGCGCTGCCCGATGGTGATCGACTGGCTGGTCGATCTCGCCCGGCGCGCGCGGCGGCGGATCATGGTGCGGCTGGTCAAAGGCGCCTATTGGGATGCCGAGATCAAGCGCGCGCAGGTCGACGGTCTGGCCGATTTCCCGGTCTATACGCGCAAGCTCCACACCGATGTCGCCTATATCGCCTGCGCGCGGAAGCTGCTCGCCGCGCCGGCCGAAATCTATCCGCAATTCGCGACCCACAATGCGCAAACGGTCGCAACGATCCATACGCTCGCGGGGCCGGCCTATCACCCGGGCATGTTCGAGTTCCAGTGTCTCCACGGCATGGGCGAGCCGCTTTACGACGAGGTGGTCGGCGCGGCGAAGCTTGCCCGCCCGTGCCGCATCTACGCGCCGGTCGGCACGCATGACACGCTGCTCGCCTATCTGGTGCGCCGCCTGCTCGAGAACGGGGCCAATTCCTCCTTCGTCCACCGGCTGGCCGATCCGGCGATCCCGCTGGCCGAGCTGATCGCGGATCCGGCCGAGGCGGCCCGCGCGATGGCGGTGGCGGGCGAAAAACACGAAGGGATCGCGCTGCCGGCGGAGCTGTTCCCCGACCGCCGCAATTCGGCCGGGATCGACCTTGCCGACGAGGCCGCGCTGGCGGATCTCGGCGATGCGCTGCGCGAGAGCGGTGCGGTCGATTGGCGGGCAGGGCCTGCCGAGCGCGAGGCGCATGCAGTCCGCAATCCGGCAAACCCGCAGGACGTGGTCGGCATGGCCGCCTTCGCCCTCAAGCAGGATGCGCGGGATGCCGCCCGGATCGCCGCGGGTAGCCGCTGGGCCGAAGTGCCGGCGAGCGAGCGCGCCGCGATCCTCGAACGCGCGGCCGATCTGATGCAGCAGCGCATGGCGCTGCTGATGGGGCTCGCGATCCGCGAGGCAGGCAAATCCGCCGCCAACGCGGTGGCCGAAGTGCGCGAGGCGATCGATTTCCTGCGCTACTACGCGCAGCAGGCTCGCACCGCGCTGGGGCCGCCGCAGCTTCCGCTCGGCCCGGTGGTATGCATCAGTCCGTGGAACTTCCCGCTTGCGATCTTCACCGGCCAGATCGCCGCCGCGCTCGCCGCGGGCAATCCGGTGCTGGCCAAGCCGGCCGAGGAAACCCCGCTGATCGCGGCCGAGGGCGTTCGGCTGCTGCACGCGGCGGGGGTTCCGGCCGATGCGCTGCAATTCCTCCCCGGCGAAGGCGGGATCGGCGCCGCGCTGGTCGCCACGCCCGAGACCGCCGCGGTGATGTTCACCGGCTCGACCGAAGTTGCCCGGCTGATCCAGCGCCAGCTGGCCGAGCGCCTGTCACCCGAGGGCCGGCCGATCCCGCTGATCGCCGAGACCGGCGGGCTCAATGCGATGATCGTCGATTCCTCGGCCCTCGCCGAGCAGGTGGTGCGCGACGCGGTTGCTTCGGCCTTCGACAGTGCCGGGCAGCGCTGCTCCGCGCTGCGCCTGCTGTGTCTGCAGGAGGATGTCGCCGATCGCACGCTGGCGATGCTCAAGGGCGCGCTGCGCGAGTTGCGCGTGGGCGATCCCGCCCTGCTCGCGACCGATGTCGGCCCGGTGATCACCGCCGAAGCGCGCGATACGATCGAACGGCATGTCGCGGCTATGGGCGCGCGCGGCTTCGCGGTGACCCGCTGCGCGATGCAGGGGGAAGCGGAACAGGGCACCTTCGTCCCGCCGACCATCATCGAGATCACCAAGGTCGGCGACCTCGAACGGGAGGTCTTCGGCCCGGTCCTGCATGTATTGCGGTATCGCCGCGAAGATCGCGACGCGCTGGTCGACCGGATCAACGCCACCGGCTACGGCCTGACCTTCGGCCTCCACACCCGGCTCGACAGCACGGTGCGGGCAGTGTGCGAGCGGATCGAGGCGGGCAATATCTACGTCAACCGCAACACCATCGGCGCGGTGGTCGGGGTGCAGCCGTTCGGCGGGCGCGGGCTTTCGGGCACCGGGCCCAAGGCCGGGGGGCCCCTCTATATGCAGCGCCTCGTACGCGAGCCGGCTGCCCTGCCCGCAGGCGCCGCCGACCCGGCGCTCGCGGAATTCGCCGCTTGGCTCGACCGGCGGGGCGAGGCCGATGCGGCGCGAATGGCGCGCGCCTATGGCGAGGCAAGCGGTGCGGGCTGGACCACCGAGCTTCCGGGCCCGGTCGGCGAGCGCGACACCTATCGCTTGCACCCGCGCGGCTGCGTGCTGATCCGGCCGCGGACCCGCGCCGGCCTGTTCCAGCAACTCGCCGCCGTGCTGGCGAGCGGCAACACGGCGTTGGTGGACGGGATCGATCTGCCGGTCGATCTGCCGGCCGGCGTCACCATCAGGCTGACGAAGACCGGGAGCCCGGCCTGCGCGCTGGTGGAGGGCGACGCCGTCGATACACTGGCGATGCTCGGCGAAGTGGCGCGGCGCCCCGGCCCGGTGCTGCCCGTTCAATCCGCCAGCGCGGAACAATGTGCCGGCGCGAATCCGGCCTATCGCCTGCACTGGCTGCTGGAGGAAGTCTCGATCTCGACCGACACCACCGCCGCGGGTGGCAATGCCAGCCTGATGATGATCTGATTGCGCAGAGACGCCAGCCGCATGCTTCTTGCCGCAGGCAACCGCAGCTTGCGCGCGCCGCTGGCGGTCGTCCGTCGGCCGCGATCGCATTCGAACAGCCAATATACGTGACCGCCCTTTCGGCAGGTATTTTCCTGGCCTACCAAGCTGCAGGACCTGACTGGTCAGGCCGATTCTGATCTTCTTGGCCAACCAGCCGCAATCTCTTCTATCGCCCATATCTGGCCGTTTATAATGCCGGTGCGGCTTTGCCACCCCGAATGAGAAGGATACAGACTATGCGACGGATCATCGCGGCGGCGCTCGCCCTGGCTTCGCTCTCGCCCGCCTGGGGCGCGGACCGGACCGCTCCGATCGACCTGCCGGGCGACCGGCTGTTTCCGGAAAGCGTTTCGATCGGGCCGGGCAATCTCGCCTATGTCGGCAGCCTGACCGGCGGCGTGCTGCGCGTAAACCTCGAGACCGGCACCGTGGAGCAATGGATTGCGCCGGGCGCGTTCGGCAGCGGAGCCCAGTTCGGGGTGTTCGCCGATACGCATAACCATCTGTTGTGGACCTGCACGAACGATTTCAGCGCGCGCGGCGTGACGGTGGCGGGGGCAGACAGCGGGACCTGGCTGAAAGGTTTCGATCTCGCGACCGGCAAAGGCAAAATCAGCCTCCAGCTGCCGGACAAGGGCGCGGTCTGCAACGACGTAGCCGTAGGCAAGGACGGCGCGCTCTATATCGCCGATACCGCCTTTCCGCACATCCTGCGCTGGAAACCGGGAAGCGACGCGCTGGAGGTGTGGAAGGAAGACCCCGTCTTCGGGGCCGGGCTCGACGGCATCGCCTTTGGCGGCGATGGCAATCTCTACATCAACAATGTTCGCAACGGGGCGCTGTTTCGCGTCGGAATGGGAGCGGATGGCTCCGCCGGCGCAGTGACCCAGCTCAAGACCTCCCGTCCGCTGGTTTCGCCCGACGGCATGCGCGCGATGGGCGGGATGCGGTTCGCGCTGGCCGAAAGCAGCGGGACAGTCTCGCGGCTCAAGGTGAAGGGAAACACGGTCGAGGTCACGCAGCTCGCCGAGAAAGTCTCGCAGCCGACCGGCGTGGACGTGGCCGGCAACACCGTCTGGTATGTCCAGGGGCATGTCGGCGCGCTGTTCAACCCCGCCCGCCCGCAGCCTGCCCTGCCGTTTCGCCTGACACCGGTCCCAAACCGCTAGTTCGCGCGCGGGTCACCCTCGCCCAGGGCCCTGCTGATCCGCTTTCCCTTCGGTTGTGAACTCAAGCGCGAGCAGATCGATGCCGGGATCGTCCGTGTCGCACAGCATCGCCTCCAGCCGCTCTTCGTCGAGCTTGCGCAGCCCGCAGAGAAAGCGGAAATAGAGATCGTCCTCGGTCAGCTTCGCGAAGAACCGCCCGATCGCCGCGCGGTCGCCGGAGCGCGCCGGCCCGACGAACACTTTGAGGCCCATACGAAAGGGTCGCCTTTACAAGGATGAGCGAATACCTCTAATCTTGAGCGAGGGTCGGCTGGGCGGAGATAGAATGAACACTCCGGCCTCGCGCGCACGCAGGACGCTTTCGACATTCGGCGGGGTGGAGGACCTCCATGCGCTGATCGATACCGTTCCGGACGCGATGGTGGTGATCGATGCGGGTGGCTCCATCATGTCATTCAGCCGTGGGGCGGAACACATGTTCGGCTATATCGAGGCCGAAGTTCTCGGCGAGAACGTCAGTATGCTGATGCCGTCGCCCGACCGCGAACAGCACGACGCCTATTTGGGAGGCTACCTCAAAACCGGCCAGAAACGGATCATCGGTATCGGCCGGGTAACCACCGCCCGCCGCCGCGACGGATCGACTTTCCCGATCGACCTCGCGGTGGGCGAAGTGATGTTGCGCGAAGAGCGCGTGTTCGCCGGCTTCATTCGCGACCTGACCGAAAGGCGCGAGACCGAGCGGCTGTTGCACAATCTCCAAGGGGAGCTGGCCCACGCCTCTCGCATCACTTCGATGGGCACGCTTGCTACCTCGATCGCCCATGAACTCAACCAGCCACTGACCGCGGTCACCAATTACGCCCAAGCGGCGCGGGACCTGCTGGGCGATCTTACGCCGGAGAACGTCGAACTGGTGCGCGAGGCACTGCACGAGACCGCGACCGAGGCGCTGCGCGCCGGCCAGATCGTTCACCGTCTTCGCGATTTCATTTCCCGCGGAGAGAGCACGCGCGAGGTTGCCAGCCTCCAGCGGATGGTCACCGAAACCACCGCGCTGGCACTGCTGGACGTCAAGGTTCGCAACACCAACTTCACCACCCGGCTGGTGCCGGCCTGCGATGCCGTGCTGGTCGATCCCGTTCAGGTTCAGCAGGTTTTGCTCAACCTCATGCGCAACGCGCTGGATGCGATGGCTGACATGCCGGTCAAGCAACTGGACATCACCTCCGCGCCGGATGCCGGCGGCATGGTGCGGGTCACCTTGTCAGACCGCGGGTCCGGTATTTCGCCGGAGATTGCCGGGCGGCTGTTCCAGCCGTTCGTCAGCACGAAGGATAGCGGCATGGGCCTTGGCCTGTCGATTTGCCATACTATCGTCGCCTCTCATGGCGGCAAGATCTGGGCCGAACCGTCCGAAGGCGGCGGAACGGCTTTCCACTTCACCTTGATGTCAGCGGATTCCGAGGGGCCGGCATGAGCGAATTTCCGGTCTATCTGATCGACGACGACGATTCCGTCCGCCGTTCGATCGGCTTCATGCTCAAGACTTCCGGATTGCGGGTCGAAAGCTATATCGACGGGATCGAGTTCCTCGGCGAGGTCCGCAGACTCGATCCCGGAGCGGTCCTGCTGGACATCCGCATGCCCGGTATGGACGGGCTCGAGGTCCAGGCCGCGCTGAACGAGCGCGGCAACAACTTTCCGGTTATCGTCATGACCGGCCACGGCGATGTCGACGTCGCGGTCCGTGCGATGCGCGGAGGCGCGATCGATTTTATCGAAAAGCCGTTCGACAAGGCCGTGGTGCTCGGTTCGCTGGCCGAAGCCTTCATCCGGCTGGACCGCAGCGGCAAGCAGGGGGCGCGCCGCGAAGAGGCGCGGAAGCGGCTCAACGGCCTTACCCCGCGCGAGCGCGACGTGCTGGAAGGTCTGGCGGTCGGGTATCCCAACAAGACGATCGGCTATGACCTGGGTATCAGCGCGCGGACGGTCGAAATCCACCGCGCCAACCTGATGAAGAAGCTGGAGGTCAGCAATATCTCGGACCTGCTCCGGATCGCTTTTGCCGCCGGACTCGGCGACGACTGAATTCTCAATCGGCGCGTAGGGATACGATCCGGAACGGCAGGTCCCGACCGTCGGGGGCGGTCAATTGGATGATTTCGCCCGGCCGCATCTTCAGATTGTCGAGATGATAGAGAAACTCGGCTTCATCATCCGGAAATGAGAGATACCAGCCGCCCGAATTGAGACGTATGGCTCCGGTCCGGTCGGGTTCGTTCTGCCAGAAGCGGCGCGCGAATGCCGCGCTCGGATTGGCCGCGCGTTCTTTCTCGTCGATCGAGCCATCGGCCATCATCGGAAGCCTCAGCAGGAACGCACAAGCGGGAGAACCCTTCGGCAATTCTTCTGTCGGTGCAAGCTCAAGCTTCACCAGGAACCATCGCGACAACGCCTGTTACTCCACCATTCGAACCCGCTCTGCTCTGTCAGAGCGCGCCGCCCTATAAGGAAACCTACGGAAGCGGCCTCCGGAAACTTCCGTAATTACCGTGCCGAGCGCGGCGCTAGGCTGACGATCGAAAACGCAAAGAGAAGGAAGATCGATCATGCGTTCCATCGTGCTCCATATTCATGACGACGACTGCTTCGAGGCCCGGTTCCAGGCCGCGCTCGACTTATCCAAGGCTTTCGGCAGTCACATCGATTGCGTGCAGCCGATTCCGATCGACGTCTCGGTCGACATCTACGGCATGGGCGGCGCGGAGATGGCTCCGATCCTGCGCGACAATGCCGACATTTTCCAGCAACGCGTCGAAGCTCGGCTAGCATCGGAGGCGGCCATCTGGACCTGGACCCAGGAGTTCGATTCGAGCGACCACATGCTGGTCGCCCATTCCGCCCTCGCCGACCTGGTCGTGCTCGGCACCTCGGACCCGATGGTCGGCAGCGCCGTCTCAAGCATCGCCGGGCAAGTCGCAATCCACGCCCAAACGCCGGTGCTGGCGGTGCCGGGGGCTGTCCGCAGCTTCGATGTGTCCGCCCCGGCGGTGGTTGCGTGGAACGGTTCGGTGCAGTCGTCGCATGCTCTGCGCGCGGCCGTGCCGCTGCTGCGGCGTGCGGCTTCGGTGCAAATCGTGGCCGTCGAAGAAAACCGCGCTACACGGGCTTACGAGCTTTCCGCCACCGCGGGTGCCGAGTTCCTCTCGCGCCACGGGGTCGACTGCGAGATCGTCGCAATTCCGAACCGGAGCAGACCGTCAGACGCGCTTCGCCAAGCCGCCGAAATGCGGCGGGCTGGCCATATCGTGATGGGTGCCTATGGGCACACGCGTCTGCGCGAGACCGTATTCGGCGGCGTGACGCGCGAGTTGCTCGCGCATTCGTCGGTTCCGCTGTTCCTCTGCCACTGAGTTCGCCGGCAGACTGGCCTGATGCCGGACGGTCTGTAACGACCGCGTATCGATTGCCGATGTTTGCGTGCGGCGGGAGCTCGTCTCCCATTGCGTCCGTGCCGCATCGTCCAGTTTGACGGCACTGATCTACGGACAATTCCGTATGGGTGCCCTGTTCGGCGTGCCGCAGTCTCGCCGGTGCGGAAGTAATGCGCTTATCGAGAGCGGAGTAATCATGGTCAGGCTGGGCGGGCGCATTTTCGGGATAGTCATCGTTTGCGGTGCTTTGGCGGGATGCCTGGCGCCGTTGGCCTCCACTTCGGGGGTCAACATTCACACCACGATGGTCGATGGGGTTGATCCGGCGGCCGTTGCCATCTGGAGCCTGAGCAGCCGCGCGATGAGCGAGGCAAGCGGGTCGCGGCAGACGCGCATGAATCGCGACGCCTGGATCAGGTTGGAAATGGCAGCCGAGCAACTCGCTCGGAACGCCGGCCGCCTCGCTGACGCGACGACGCTTCGCGTCGGTGCGCACGGCGACCCACTCGAAGGCTTCGCAAATAGTGCTGAAATTCAGGCTCGAATAGATGCTGACCCGGCCCAGTTCAGGCGGTTGGCGCGGGACGCGGCCGAGCAATCGGCGACACTCGCTGCCGCCGCGCGCGCCAAGAACATCGGCCAGAGCCAGGCCCTGACAAAGAGCCTCTATAACAATTGCCTGGCGTGCCACTCCCGTTACTGGGTTCAAACTTCCTGACTCTGCCGTCTGACGGTCTTTGCCATCCGCGGCGCCGCCGCCCCCTTTCCACGCGAAACAGCGATCGTTGCGGGACATTGTCAGCGCAGGGGCGCCGTTTGCGCCTGAAGCGATACTTGAGC
Organism: Candidatus Andeanibacterium colombiense; assembly: GCA_029202985.1. GTDB lineage: Bacteria > Pseudomonadota > Alphaproteobacteria > Sphingomonadales > Sphingomonadaceae > Andeanibacterium > Andeanibacterium colombiense. The sequence continues at coordinate 1,232,104 of CP119316.1, forward strand.
GCATCGTTCAATAAAAAGGTAGTTTTTATTCCCTTTGTGCTCTAATGCGGAAAATGTTGAGTGGGCGACGGCTTTCGCGGCTGCGCCCGCCCCATCCATTCGCATGATCCGGAGCTTGGAATGATCCGCAGCCTTTTGAGAATGAAGGTGAAACCCGGGCGCGAGCGAGCCTTCGCAGCGCTGTTCGAGGAGCGGCAAATCCCGGAGCGCGCGATGGCTATTCCGGGTTGCCTGAGCGTAGAACTGAGCATCATCGACGCTGGCGAAATCCTCTCGACCGCGCTGTGGGCCTCGCCCGAAGCTTATCAGGGCTGGCTCAATTCCCCCGGCCGGGTGGACGATATCGCCGCGCTGCTGCCGCTGCTTGCCAATGTTCCGGATGCGGTAAGCCCGTCCGAGATCTGCGAGATCCTGCTTACCTCCTCCCAGCCAGTTTCCGGAGACTGACGTGAGTTCAAACCGTTTGCGGGTGGGCGTCGATATCGGCGGCACCTTCACCGACATCGTCATCATGGACCCGGATGCGGGAACGACAGTCACTCACAAAGTGCCGAGCACACCCGCCGATCCGGGTCTTGGCATGCTGGCCGGGCTGGATCAGCTCGGCATAACCGGCGACATCGGCTTCCTGGTTCACGGAACGACCGCGGGGCTCAACGCGATCCTCGCCCGCGCCGGAGAGCGCATCGCGCTGCTCACCACCGAAGGCTTTCGCGACGTCATCCTGCTGCAGCGCGCGGGCAATCCGAACATCTGGAGCCTGCGCTCGCGGAAACCGGAGCCGCTGGTTGCGGAAGCCGACATTCACACGGTTCGCGAACGCATCCGCCATGACGGCAGCGTGGAAGTCGCGCTGGCCGAGGAGGACGTCGCACGCTTCGCCGCATGGCTGGAGGCCGAGGGCGTGAGCAGTGTCGCGGTGTGCCTTCTCCACGCGCATCTCCACTCCGCGCACGAGCTCGCGGTGGCCCGGATGTTGCGGGCCCGGCTGCCCGGACTCTCCGTGGTGCTGTCGCACGAAGTCGCGCCCGAGCAGGGCGAATTCGAACGCAGCTCGACCACGGTCGCGACCGGCTATGTCTCGCGCACCATCGACCGCTATCTGGCGACGCTGGTGCGCGAACTGCGTGCCCGCGAATGCCCTGCGCCGCTGCACGTGATGCGATCGAGCGGCGGGATCTGCGGGGTGCAGATGGTCGCCGGCCAGCCGATCCAGACGATCCTTTCCGGACCCGCCGGCGGCGTGGTCGCGGTCGAGACGGTCGCCCGCACGCTCGGCCGAGCGAATGTCATCGGCATCGACATGGGCGGCACCTCGTCCGACGTCAGCATGGTCGTCGATGGCGCGATCGCGCTGGCGGCCGAATGCGATATCGCCGGCCAGGTGATGAAGATGCCGGTGGTGGAACTGCACACCATCGGCGCGGGCGGCGGCTCGATCGCGCGCGCGGAGGCCGGCGGATTGCGGGTTGGCCCGCAGAGCGCCGGCGTGACGCCGGGACCGGCCTGCTATGGCCGAGGCGGCGAACGGCCGACTGTGACCGACGCACAGGTGCTGCTCGGCCGGATCGACCCGGACTGGTTCCTCGGCGGGCAGATGAAGCTCGACGCAGCAGCCGCGAAAACCGCGATAGGCTCGCTCGCCGGGCAGATCGGGCTCGACGCGATGGGCGCGGCCGAAGGCATCCTGGCGGTAGCCAACGGGATGATGGCCAACGCCATTCGCACGCTGACGATGCGCCGCGGCATCGATGTGCGCGACTTTTCGCTGCTTGCCTTCGGCGGCGCGGGCCCGCTCCATGGTGTCGCCCTCGCGGAAGAACTCGGGATCGACGAAGTGATCGTGCCGTTCGGCACCGGCGTACTCTCCGCCTGGGGGATGCTGCACGCGGATATCCGGCACGACGTCTCCGCCCCCCTCACCGGCCGGGTCGGCGCGCCCGAGACGCAGGCCGCCCTGTCCGCAGCCATTGAAACGCTCCGCACCAACGGGGCCGGGCTGCTGGCGGAGGAAGGCGTGCCCGACGCGGCCCGCGACTATGCCGTCTCGCTCGACATGCGCTATGTCGGGCAGGAGCATTCGATACTCGTGCCGATGCGCGCTGGCGAGAATCTCGCGGCCGCCTTCCACGATGCCTATCGCGCGCGTTTCGGCCACGCGATGCCCGCCGCTCCGATAGAAATCGTGCAGGCGCGGCTCGCGGCGACCGGCCGCGTCGGCGCGCAGGCAGTCGCCGCAAACGCGGCGCGCGAGACCCGGCCCGGAACCACCCGCACGATCCGCATCGCCGGCGCGGACCATTCGGCGTCGATCGTGCATCGCGAGGCGATGGCGCCGACGGATACCGTTACCGGGCCCGCCGTCATTCTCGAGGCCGGCTCGACCACGCTGGTGCCGCCGGGCTGGACCGCGCGGCACGAAGCCGCCGGCGCCTTGATTATCAGGAAGACCGAAGCATGACCGTCGATGTCGTCACCACCGAAATCGTCCGCAATTTGTTCCTTTCCGCCGCGGAGGACATGCGCGCAGTGCTGGTGCGCTCCGCCTTCCAGCCGCTGATCTACGAGAACGAAGATGCGGCGGTCGCGCTGATGGACCGCAATGCGGACGTGCTCGGGCAGTCGAGCGGCCTGCCGCTGTTCCTTGGCAATCTGGACGAAGCGCTCAAGGAAGCGCTGCGGATCCGCGGCGGGACCGGCTGGCTGAACGACGGCGACATCGTGTGCTTCAACGATCCCTATATCCAGGGCACGCATCTCAATGATCTGACGATGTTCGGCCCGGTGTTCTTCGACGGCGAGATCGTCGGCTATGTCGCAACCCGCGCGGATGTGACCGATGTCGGCGGCCGCGACCCCGGGGGTGGCACCGAGACCACCGAAGTCTATCAGGAAGGTCTGCGGCTGGGTCCGATCAAGATCTGCACCGCGAACGGGCCGGTCGAGGATTTCATCGATACGTTCCGCCGGGCCAGCCGCAGCCGCGAGCTGGTGGTCGGGGACATCAACGCGATGATCGCGAGCTGTCGGACCGGACGGCAGCGGCTTGCCGAGATATTCGGACGCTTCGGAATCGCCACCGTGGAAGCCTGCCGCGACGAGATCTTCCGCCAGAGTGCGGAAGCCGATCGCCAGACGGTCGCGGCGATCCCCGACGGCACCTATGGCGGATGGGGCGAGATGGACGACAACGGCATCGCGATCGGCGTGCCCGTGCCGATCGAACTCAAGCTGACCGTGGCGGGCGACCGCATGATCGTCGACCTTACCGGCAGCCCCGCGTCCCAGCACGGCCCGGTCAATTGCGGCCGGGCGCAAACCGTGGCGGCGGTGCGCGTCGCCTATAAGTTGCTGTTTGCCTCGGATCGGTCCTTCGACGGCGGCTGCTTCGCCAATATCGAGGTGCTGACCCGGCCGGGCTCGATGCATCACGCGCTGGAGCCGGCATCGTGTGCCTGGTATTACACTTCGCTCGGCATGCTGATCGACCTGTTCATCAGTGCCTTCGCGGAAGTCCTGCCGGATCAGGTCACCGCCGCGCAGTTCGGCGATTCGATGGTCACCTATTTTACCGGACCCGATCCGGGCAATTCCGCCGCCGACTATATGTGCGTGGAGGCCCACGCGGGCGGCTGGGGCGCGTCTTCCGCCGGCCAGGGCGCCGACGGGATGATCAACTGCACCAACGGCAGCTTCCGCAACACGCCGGTCGAAGCGTTCGAGGCGCGCTATCCGATCACGGTTACCGAATACGGCCTGCGCCGCGGTTCCGGTGGCGCCGGTCGCCATCGCGGCGGCTGCGGTATCGTCCGGCGCTATCGCTTCGACGCACCGGCCCAGCTGTTCCTGTGGTTCGATCGGTCGCGCACGCCGGGTTGGGGCCTGCTGGGCGGCGAAGCTGGTTTGCCGCCGCGCGTCGAGATCGCCGGCAGCAGCAACCGCACCGATCTGCTGAAGGCGAACGGCATCCGGCTCGAGGCCGGCGATCGCCTGACGCTGATGACCGGCGGCGGAGGCGGCTTCGGTGCGGCCGGCTGAAGGCGGCTCCGTGACGCCGCCCGGGGCGCAACCCGCCGCTCCGGGCGGCATGCGTGCACACCATATCACCTTCTTCGTCGTCGCTGCGGCCGCGCCGCTCGGCTACGCGGTCGGTTCGGTGCCGCTGGCACTCGGACGGGGCGGAATCGGCACGGCGGGGATGTTCCTGCTGGTCGGGCTGTTCCTTGCCCTGTTCGCGGTGGGCTACGTCGCGATGTCGCGCCACATAGCCAATGCCGGTGCGCTGTTCTCCTATGTCGCGGCCGGGCTCGGGCGCCCGCTCGGGCTCGGTACGGCCTTCGTCGCCGTGCTCGCCTATGCACTCGCGGCGACCGGATCGATCGGCGCTTTCGCGGTGTTCGGGATGCAGGCGATGCATTCGCTGACCGGCGTGGCATCCCCGTGGTACGTCTGGGGCCTCGGCGGGACTGCGGCGATGGGCTGCCTCGGGTTGCTGAACGTAGATCTCAACGTGAAGCTGCTCGGCTTCGTGATGACGATCGAGGTGGCGGTGCTGCTGATCCTCTCGGCCGGCATCGTTGCAGGAGGCGGCGCGCAGGGCCTCTCGCTCGACGCGCTGCGCCCGACCGCCATCGCCGGCGGCCAGACCGGCGTCATCCTGATGCTGACTTTCGCGGCGTTCTCCGGCTTCGAGGCGACCGCGCTGTTCCGCGAGGAGGCGCGCGATCCCGAGAGGACGGTGCGCCACGCGGCGTTTCTGTCGATCGCGGTGATCGCGCTGATCCAGTCGTTCGTGACCTGGGCGATTGTCCAGGCCTTCGGCAGTCGCACCGCGGAGATCGCGAATGCGCAGCCGACCGAGTTGTTCTTCATCGCCGCGCGGACCTTCGTGGGGGAATGGCTGGCGGATGCGATGATCGTGCTGGTGGTGACGAGCTGGTTCGCCTCGATCCTCGCATTCCACAATGCGACCGCCCGCTATCTCCATGTCCTCGGTCGGGACGGCGCAATCCCCCAAATCTTCGCGCGGCGTTCGGCAAAGACCGGCGCACCCTGGATCGGCAGCATCGCGCACACAGGCTTCAGCCTGGTCGCGATAGTGTGCTGCATCGCCTGGGGGCTCGAACCCTACCTGGATTTCTTCGTCGTCGGCAGTGTGCCCGTATCGGTCAGTATTCCGGCGATGGAGTGTCTGACCGCGGTCGCGATCCTGGCCTTCTTTCTGCGCGATCGCCGGGGGCATTCGATCTGGGTAGTCCTCGCCGCGCCGCTGCTGTCGGCCTTGTCGCTGGGCGCAGTGCTCTATTTCGTGCTCGACAACATCCCGTTCTACACCGCGCGCGAGGGTGCGGTGAACTGGATCATGCCCAGCCTGAACCTTGTGGTCCTTGCCGCCGGCGTCGCCCGTGCGCTGCATCTGCGCCGCACCCGGCCGGCGCTCTATCGGCGGATCGGCAATTGGGGGCAGGATTCGGCCGTCACACCGTCCTGAGGCCGGTCAGGACCGTAACCTGCCACTGCCGGAACTTGCGACCACCAGCACAGCGCTGACCAGGAACGCAACCGCGGTGACGATGATCGCGCTGGAAAAATCGCCTCCCTCGACGATCCGCCCGACCAACGCCGGGCCGAGCGCGAAACCGCCCATCATGCAGATGTTCGCGGCCAGCGCCACGCGGCCACGCGCGGTCGAGATGCGGTTGAGCAGGATGAAGAAAAACGGCGTGATGAAAGTGATCATCACGTTGAACAGCGAAATCGAGCCGGCGAACAGCACGTAGTTTCCGGCTTCGAGAAGCCCGAGCGTAGCGAGCGCCATCACTGCGCTGATGATGAGGATCGTCGGCAGCGGCCGCAGCCTGACAGTCAGCACGGTGGCCAGCATGGTCCCGACCAGCGCCATTCCGACGCCCAGCGCGACCGCATTGGCGCTGGCCTGCGGGGTGTGTCCGGCCAGCCGCCCGATCCGGTCGAAATAGACCCAGATGCCCGAATTGGCGCAATACTGGACGAACAGCGCCAGCAGCACGATCCCGATGCCGATGAAGGATCCGCGCCGTGCGCCGCCCGCGGTGCCCTCTTCCCGCTCCGGCGCGGCCGCTTCGACCGCCCGCGCCGGAAAGAAGCGGACCAATAGCAGCGACAGCACACAGGCTCCGGCGATTCCGAAATAAGGCGCCGGCAGGCCCCAGCGCGCGAACACGAACGGCATCATCGGCTGGAACACCAGCCCGGTCAGATAGGGCGTGCCATAGAAGATCGCGATCAGCCGCTCGTTGCCGTGGACGGTCGCCTGCGCGGTCACTGCCACCGCCCACAACAGCCCCGAGCAGCACCCGCCGAGGAAGATCGCCGCGAGCAGCAGCATGGGATTGTCGAAGAACGAGGGGATCGCGAGGTTGATTACCGCATAGGCGCACAGACATACGATCGCGGTCAGGCGCAGCGGCCAGCCCTTGCGATGCATGACGAACAGCGCCGCGACCGTGGCGAGCGACGAGCCTATCGACGATATCGAAGCAAGTTCGCCGAGCACCCGGTCGTTGAAATGCAGGAACTGCGCCATGCCCGACAGCAGCAGCGGCGACAGTGCGATATCGGCATTCCCCGCGATCCCGGCGGCGAGGATCGCAACCGACAGGCCGATCTGCACCTTCGATTTGCCGGCGCGCGACTGCACCTCGCGGGGCCCGCCTCCCTCGGACGTTTCGGGAATCGGATTCGCGTCATGCAGCATGGAGGATGTCGCCTTTTTTCATAATGGGGGCAGGCCGGTCAGATCACTCCGGTGTCGGCGAGGACACGGCGCAGCGGTTCCAACTCGTGTTCGTAGCGGCGCCATTTCGCGACCGACGATGTGTAGATCGGCTCGCGCACCTGGGCGGCACTCCCGGTAGTCGAGGCCGCGGCGTTGCGGTGGAACGCCAGGCAGGCGTCTTCCCAGTCGAGACCCAGCGCGCCGATCAGCCGCCGGGTCTGGCCCTCCTGGTCGGCGATCAGATTCTCATATTCGATCTCAATGATTTCGCCCGGAAAAATGCGGTGCCAGAAATCCATCAAATTGCGATAGGCGGCGAAATAGCGCCCCAGGCTCTCCAGATCGTAGGAGAAGGGATAGGCGTGCTTGAACAGATATTTGTACATCGCATAGCAGCTATCCATCGGATCGCGCCGCACATGGACGATGCGCGCGTTCGGAAAGGCCAGCCGGATATAGCCGACGTAGAGGAAATTGAGCGGCAGCTTGTCGATGAAGCGCGGCGTGTGGCCGGTGACCCGGCGCGTCGCCTGAAGATAGTTTTCGCCGAGTTCGGCGAAGTCGATCGAAAGCGCGAGTTCGGGCAGGTCCAGACGGCGCTGCGACAGATCGCCGTGCCTGCGGGTGGCCGATGCGACCAGTTCGGTGGCGAAATCCTGCAACTCGCCCGCGGCGAAGACCGCACTGTGACTGGAGACGATCCGCTCGACCAGCGTGGTCCCGGAACGCGGCATGCCGACGATGAAGATCGGCTCCTCGCTCGAATGACCTTCTCCCTGCAGTCGATCGATCCGCGCAGCCGAGAAAGCCTGCTTGATCGCGCCGAAGATCTCGGCGTCGCGCGTCACGTCGTACACGGTATTGCGGTGGCGTAGGCTCGCCCCCTGCTCCAGCGTGGCGAAGGATTCCTGGTAGCGTCCGAGATCCTCAAATTCCTTCGCCAAGCTGTAGCAAAGCTGGACCCGCACGCGCCAGTCCGGCACTTCCCGCGCCAGCCGCGCTTGCAGTTCCTCGACATGATTGCGCTCGGCGGTCTGGGTTCGCAGCGATGAGCGCAGGTGCACCATCTCGACATCGTCGGGCGTGACCGCGAGCAGTTCGTCGCACAGTTCTTCGGCCTCCGCGAACCGGCCGACGAAGCGATAGACGGTGACGAGCCCGCGCTTCGCTTCGTGGAAGGCGGGATCGTGGGCCAGCGCCTTGCGATACAATTCGAGCGCCCGTTCGTAGTCTTCGCAGCAGACCAGGATCGATCCAAGCAGCGTCAGATGATCGGGGGCGCCCGCCCCTGCCGCGAGCGCAGCCTCGCACGCCTGCTTCGCATCGGCGAGCCGGTTCGCGAAAGCGAGCATCCGGGCGGACTGGACCCGTCGCAACACGCTGCGCGGTTCGAGCGCGAGCGCCTTGCGGCTGGCCTCGACCGCTCGCGCAAGATCGCCGCGCATCAACTCGAACTCGGCCGCAAGCGCCCACACATCGGGATCGCCCGGCGCGGCAGCGACGGCTTCGGCGACTATCTGACCGGCGGGGCCAAGCCGGCCCCGCCGGATCAGCTCTGCCGCATGGCTGAGCCGCGCGCGATCGATCATGGGCGGCATCTCATCCGCCGCATGATGCGCGGCCCGGCGCATCGCATCAATTCCCGAACTTGAAATTGGCCCTGAGGCCGATCGTCCGTGGTCTGAGCACGCCATAGGTCTGGCTCTTCGCGCCATAATACTCCTCGGCGTTGCCGCTGTTGGTCCCCAGCTCGCTTGTAATGTTGTTCGCGAACAGGGTCAGCGAATAGCTCTGGAAGTCGAGCGTGGCCGAGAGATTCAGCACCGTGGCCGAGCCGAAGCGGATGAAATTGTCGCCGGTAAAAGTGTCCACCCCGCCGACGATGATATCGATATCGGCGAAGGTGCTTTGCGACGGCGAGCGGTAGGAAATATCGCCGTGCAGTTTCAGGCCAAGCTCGTCCGACAGCGGCGCATCGTAATCCACGCTCGCGGTCGCCATATGCTTCGATGAGCCGGGCAGCGGCGATCCGGGAGCAATCAGCGTTTCCGGAAGCGACGCGTTGAGCAGGAAGGACTTGGTTACCTCGGCATCGGTGTAGCTGTAGCCCAGCGCCATGCTCAGGCGGTCGGTTATCGAGCCTGCCAGCGACAGTTCGATCCCGCGCGAACGGGCCCCCGGGACATTGCCGACATAGGAAACCCCCAACTGGCTGACCAGCTGTTGCTGCATGTTGCTCCAGTCGATCCAGAAGCCGGTCGCGCTGTAGCTCAGCCGGCCGAGATCGCCCTTGAGCCCGACCTCGTAGCTATTCACCTTGTCGGGATCGTATTGCAGCAGCTGGCTGTTGTCGTTGCCGGCGGGATCGGTCAACGGCAGCGCATTGCTGCCGCCGCCGCGATAGCCTTGGGCGAAGGTCGCGTAGAGCAGGGTGTTCGGGGTGAGGTCATAGGCCGCGTTCGCGCGGAAGATGACGCCGCTATCCTTGTAAGACAGCGGCTCGATCCCGCCGAGCAAAAACTCGTCTAGCGGAATGCCGTAATACCACGAAGTCGTTCGCGAGGCGAAGGGCAGCGGAATGCCCGAGGTACCGGTGGTCTTGAGCTTGAACCCCCGTATCCCGCCGGTGAGCGACAATTTGTCGGTCGCGTGCCAGGTCAGCTCGCCATAGAGCGCGCCTTCCTGCGTGACCTTGTCCTGCCCGCCGTAGGCCAGCACATCGCCGAAATCGAGCGGAGGGTTCAGGCCGTAGAGCGCGTTCACATAGTCGCTCAGCCCCGGCATGCGCTGGTCCATCGAGAAGTCGAGGTGGTTGCGGTTGTAGTAAGCGCCGACGATCCAGTCGAAGGCACCGCCCGGCTTCGAGACCAGGCGCAGTTCCTGGGTGAAGACCTTGCGGGTCTGCTCGCGGTAAATCGGTGCGATCAGGCGCGGAAAGCCAAAGTAATATTGCGGGATGTTGACCCGCAGGAATGGCGAGGAATCCGACGATGACTTCGCATGCGCCTGCGAATAGGACGTCGCGGAGGTCATCTGGGCAAAGCCGACATCGACATTCACGTCCAGGCTGCCGATGTGGATATCGGATTCCTGCGGATCGAGATTGTCCTTGTAGTGGACGTAGTGCTCCCCGGTTCCGTAGTAAGGGTTCTCTTCGTAGCGGTCGTTCACCAGCGTATGCTGGAAGGTATAGCGCAGGGTCGCGTTGAACCCGTCCGTGGGTTCAAACAGCATCGCGGCCCGGAAATAGGCGGTATAGCCGTCGTTCACGTCCTTCTCGGGCGCCTTGGTCGCGGCCGGGCTGGTCAGTGGGTTGGCCGGATCCGCGAGCACCGGGGCGCCGGGATGGAACTTGTCGGTGCCGTCCATCTGGACCAGGCCGAGCGCGTCGATGAAACCCCCGAGGTGCTGGTATCCGCCGCTCATCCGCAGCCCTAGGGTCGAGGCGATAGGCACGTTGAGGACGGCGGAAAGATCGTAGCTCGGATCGCCGGAGTGGGCAGTAAGTGAGCCTTCCGCATTCACCTCGGCTGAGAAATGGGACAGGTCCGGCGCCTTGGGAATGATCCGCATTGTGCCGCCGACCGAGCCCGAGCCGTAGAGCGTGCCTTGCGGCCCGCGCAGCAGCTCGATCCGATCGATGTCGATCAGCTTGAGCGGGAAGAACACCGGCGTTTCGCCGAAATAGGTGGAAACGGCTTCCTGCGTATTGCTTGGGTTGTCGTCATTGGGGTTCATCGCATTGGCGTTGAGTCCGCGAATGATCAGCGTGTTGCGGTTGCCGGAGGCGCGCGGCCCTTCGTCCAGCATCACCACGCCGGGGATCAGCCGGGTGAAGCTGTTGACGTCGGTCACCCCGGCGTTCTCGAGCATGTCGCCGGTGACGGCCGAGATGTTCGACGGGACTTCGCTGAGCGATTGAGCCCGGCGGCCTGCGGTCACGACGATCTCGTCGGTGTTGGCCGGCTGCGGCGCGGCTTCATCCGCCCATGCCGCGCCAGGTGCAGCCAGGCCCACGAGAATGATTGCGGACGAGATCAGCAGCTTCGATTTGCAACCCATGTAACCTCCTAAACGCGTTGCCTCGCCGCGCTTTGGAAGCCCGCCGTTAGGGGCGCTCCTCACCGCGCGGCGGTGCCGTTTGCTCTGTCTCGCATCTCTCCTGAAACGGCGCTTTGCGAAGCGGCCAGGCGGCCAACATCGAATCGCATCATCCCGTCACTTATTACCCAGATCATCTAATGTAATATCTCAGGAGAGAAAAGGAGGTTTTACTACCTTTTAAAAAAAGTTTCATACTTCTATTGATTGCGAAACGAAAACGCCCCGTGAAATAGGTCTCACGGGTCAATATTTTCGACTTTTAGGATTTTTTCTCTATTTACTGCTGCCTGATACAACCAACTCCTTGCATCGATGAAATTCGATACGATGCTTTATCTTTGGAATCGCATTCGCCACAGGCGCGAAACGGGTCGGGCTCAACGCGCCGCATCCTGCCCCCCGTCATTGAACACCGCACCCAAGCGCGCGGTTATCATCGCGTGCAGCTGTTCGGGAATCTGTTCGCGGACGGCTTCCGGAACACGCATATAGCTATCGATGAACCCATAGAATGTGCTGACGATGCCATATGACAGCGCGGTCACATCCGTCTTTGCATCCGGCGCGCGGGCGCGGATCGCAGCCTCCCAACTCGCCGCGATCCGGCTGAACGTCACGCGGTCAAGTTCGCGCAATTCGGGTATCGCGTTCATCGCCTGCAGCACCGCCCAACTGCCGTTCTCGCGCACGACCACTCCGAACCACTCGCCGATCAGTCCTACAAGAAGTGCCCGCCAGTCGCTGGTCGGCTTCACGAGTTCGTCAAAGTAGACCGATTCCCAATTCGCCCACTTGCCTATCAGCTCCTCGCCGATGGCCGCGATCACGGCGAGCTTGTTGGGGAAGTAGCGATAGATCGTGCGAACCCGCACGTCGGCCCGTTCCGCCAGCAGATTGGTGTTGAACGCGTCGAGGCCCACTTCTCCCAGCAGCGCCCTGCCGACCGCGAGGATATGCGCGCGCGACCTGATCGCGCGTTCCTGCACCGGTTCGGATCTGGCAGCCAGATCAGGCGCCGCGGGCACCGCATGTGCGGCCTTCGATCGTTTCTTTTCTGTCAGCATAGGCTCTTGTTGATCCGCCCTTTGTCCACCAGCACCAGATCGTCGAGCATGACGGTTGGACGCAGCGTCGTCCAATCCCAATGCACCGAGGACTTCGACAATTCGTAAGGCAGCGGCCCCTTCGCCATGCCGCTCAGCATGCCGAGATCGCCCATCCCGCAGGTGACCGATCCGAGCACGCGCTCCCATTCGGGGTGCTGGGTCAGGAGCGCGTTGGGATTGACGCCGATGTTCAGGTGAACCGGGCCGAAGCGCGCGCTCTCGTCGCCCAGCTCTTCCAGCCAATCCTGCAGCCGCATCGCGAACAGCGGATCGCCGCCGATATCGGTGAGCACGCCGTCGACGAATTTGAGGCGCAACGGAGTCGGCGGGGCCGCATGATAGATCGGATGGTAGAGCAGGGTTCCGTCGACCAGCACTTCCCCGTTGGGCCGCCCCTTGGGAACGAGGATGCCCGGCTGCGACGGCGGCGCGAACGCCCAGTTCGTGATGAACTTCCCTTCCTCCGGATCCCACAGGGTTCCGGCACCCAGGTCGCCTTCGACATCCGCGATGTCGATTTCGAGCACCGTGTCGTCGCCGGTTATCATGCGGCAGGTCTTGGCCTCGGTGAACAGCCCGGCGATCTTCTTGGCGCGCCGCAGCACCGCGCGTATGTCGGTGTGGAGGATCGTGCGGATCAGCACGTCGTCGGTATAGGGCATCGCGATGCCGTCGCTGGGAGAGAACACGCGCGCGCCGCGTTTCAGCGCGTCGAAGATGAATTGCGCATAGCCGACCCCGAAATCGATGATCAGATCCGCCTCGCGCGAGGCCGCCTCGATCATTGGCGACCACACGGCCGAAGGCTGATAGGTCGCACCGCCCCGCGGACTCGCGCCCTCGATGAGCACCGCATCGGCACCCATTGCCATCGCCATGCCCTGGAACGCATGATTGAGATACTCGGGCGTCCGCGCATCCGAGATGATCAGGACCTTCTCCCCCGGCTGCAAATTGCACATGTCGCGATAAATGATCTGCGTCAGCGGAATCAGCTCCGGCTTGGCTCGCAGGCCGATATCGGGAATTTCGAGACCCATCGCGTTTTATCCTAATCCTGGATGCGACAGCCATCATCGCATAAAGGGAATAAAAGCTACTTTTTTCGTAAATGCAACCGGATCTTGTGCAACCGGCGTCAGGATCCGGCAGGGGGCGTTCCCGATCGCAGCGATCTTGGGCATTTGGCTGGGACCCCCGGGGCGAGCTTTGCAGCCCCTCCCCTTACCGCGGTCGCTATCTGTTTTGCGGTTGAGCATCCGCGATGCTTGCCCGCGCTAAAGCGTCAGGTCTTCATCCGGGTCGGTATGAAATTCATGCCAGAGCCCGTTCAGGATCCCGAAGGCAACGGCCAGGCCAAGGCCCAATATCCAGCTGAAATACCACATGGTCGATTTCCTCGAAATCAGTAGAAATCCGGGTTGGTTCCGACATCCTTGAGCGTGATGCGCCCAAAGAGAACTTTGTAGACCCAAGCGGTGTAGAGCAGAACGACGGGCAGGAAGGTCACCGTCACCAGCAACATGATAAACAGGGTCAGATGGCTGGAGGAGGCGTTCCAGACAGTCAGGCTGGACGCCGGATCGATCGAACTGGGCAGGATGAAGGGGAACATCGACAGGCCGACGGTGGAGATGATTCCGAGGGTCCCGAGCGACGAGCCCCCGAAGGCAAGCGCCTCACGGCCGGTCCGGATTCCGGCGAGCGCGATCAGCGGCCCGGAAAAACCCAGCAACGGCGCAAGCAACATCCAGGAATGGGTCGCATAATTGTTCATCCAGGCGCCTGGCGCGGCGACCATGGCCACCAGATGCGGATTGGATGGCCCCGCAGGCTCGATTACGCCCACGATGCGGAAGCCCATGCCGCCGCGCGCCGCCATCAGCCCGCCGATGGCGAAGAGCAGGATGGCACAGACCGCAGCGACCTGCCCGAACGTCCTGGCGCGGTCATGGACCGCGCCGCGCTCTACCTTGATCGCCAGCCAACTTGCGCCGTGCAGGACCAGCATCGCGACCGAGAGCAGGCCAGCCAGCAGCGAGAAGGGATGGAACAGGCCGAGCAGGCTACCGTCGTAGAAGGCCCGCAGGTCGCCATCGAGGCGGAAGGGAATGCCGGTCAACACGTTGCCCACAGCCACGCCGAAGACCAGCGCCGGCACGAAGCCACCGACGAATAGCGCCCAATCCCAGCGGCTGCGCCATGTCCTGTCTGGCCGTTTGGAGCGATATTTAAAACCGACCGGGCGCAGGATCAGCGCCGCCAGAACCAGGAACATGGCAAGGTAGAACCCGGAGAAACTCACCGCATAGACGAACGGCCAGGCGGCAAAGATCGCACCGCCCCCCAGGATGAACCACACTTGGTTGCCTTCCCAGGTCGCACCTATCGAATTAATGACCATACGCCGCTCGGCATCGGTCTTGGCAACGAAGGGCAGCAGGGCGGCCACGCCGAGATCGAACCCGTCGGTCAGCGCAAATCCGATCAGCAAAACGCCCATCAGAATCCACCAGATCAGGCGAAGAGTCTCATAGTCGATGGGAAGTGCCACGGCTCGCTCTCCTTATTCGGCGGGCAACGGCTTGTAGCCGTGCCCCTCTGCAGCTCCCTCCGACAGCTCGCCTTCGTGGTCGAACGGTCCTTTGCGGATCGCCGCCAGCATAAGCCGCACTTCGATCACGGCCAGCGTTCCATAAAGAAGGGTAAATCCAACGATCGTAATCCAGAGCTGACCGACGGTCAGGCTTGAAGCACCCAGGAAGGTCGGCAGCACACCCTCGATCGCCCAGGGTTGCCGTCCGATTTCGGCAAGCACCCAGCCGAACTCGGCAGCGAGCCAGGGGAGCGGAATGATCCATACCGCGGCGCGCAGGAACCAACGCGCACCGAAGCGGCGCACAGTCGAAAAGTAGAAGGCCAGGACGAAAAAACCGATGAAGAAGAAGCCTAGGCCCGCCATCACCCGGAACACCCAGAACATCACCGGCACGTTCGGCACCGTGGACCAAGCGGCCTGGACAATCTGATCGGGCGTCGCTTCGCGGGGATCCGCGACAAAGCGCTTGAGCAGCATAGCATAGCCCAGATCGAGCTTGTGCCGCTCGAACTGCTCGCGCGCAGCCATGTCGGTACGATTGAGCTTTAGCTTCTCGACCGCGTCATAGGCCTGAATGCCGTTTTCGATCCGACCCTGCGCCTTCGCGACGAGTTCGGTGATCCCCTCGACCTGGCCGGTCAGGCTGCGCGTCGAGATCAGGCCCAGCACATAGGGGATCTTGATTTCGTAACGCGTATCCCGCCCTTCGAGACTGGGTATGCCGAAGACGGCGATGCCGGCGGGCGCAGGCTCGGTGTGCCACATGGCCTCCAGGGAGGCCAATTTCATTTTCTGATTGTCCGTGAGTGCATAGCCCGATTCGTCGCCCAGCACGACAACCGATAGCGACGACGCAAGCCCGAAGGCGGCGGCGACGGTGAAGGAGCGCTTGGCGACCGCCACCCATTTGCCCTTGAGGATATACCATGCCGAGACGCCGAGCACGAAGACCGATGCCGTCACATAACCGGCACTGACGGTGTGAACGAACTTCGCCTGCGCGACGGGATTGAACAGCACCGCCGCGAAGTCAGTCACTTCCATCCGCATCGTGTCCGGATTGAAGCGCGAGCCCACCGGGTGCTGCATCCAGCCATTGGCAATGAGAATCCACAGTGCGGACAGGTTCGAACCCAGCGCGACCATGAAGGTAGTGAAGAGATGTTGGCGCTGCGAAAGCTTGTCCCAGCCGAAGAACATCAGGCCCACGAAAGTCGCCTCGAGGAAGAAGGCCATCAAACCTTCGATCGCCAGCGGAGCGCCGAAAATGTCGCCGACATAATGCGAGAAATAAGACCAATTCGTGCCGAATTCGAATTCCATCGTCAGGCCCGTGGCCACGCCGAGGACGAAGTTGATCCCGAACAGCTTCGACCAGAAGCGCGTGACCGTCCGCCAGATCGTCCGCCCCGTCATCACATAGACGCTCTCCATGATGACGAGCATGAACGACAGACCAAGCGTGAGCGGCACGAACAGGAAGTGATAGAGCGCAGTCAATGCGAACTGGAGGCGCGAGAGCTCGATTACAGCCATATCCATCTTGGCGACACCTCTGGACGACGGGCGCTCGATCGGACGGTCGAGTCGATTTCGTTTAGCCAATAGAAGTAATTATGTATATGATAAAGCAGCTTTGACCGGACAATGCGCGCGACAACTCCCTCCTTCCTCTGGTTTGCGGATGGTGCGGGAGCCATCGCAATGGCTGCCGCCCTCGCCAGCGCCGCGCATTTTGGTCTCACAACGTCCAACCGCGAGGGATTGCTGGCGTCTTTGGCGGGACTGATAATCGCGGCGGCGGCGCGTGCAGGTGTTCAGGCAGCCGCGACGGGGTCCGGCCAGAAGGCAGCGGTACGAGCCAAGCAGGGCTGGCGGCGACGCGCTTTTGTCGCGGTCCTCACAGCCTCCGCCGGTTCGCGGACCATGCTTGGCGAACAGGTCGCCGACACAACAGACCGGATCGAGGATCTGGATGGCTATTATGCCCGCTTTCTGCCGCTGCGTTATTCCGCAGTGGCGACGCCGCTGCTCATCGCAGCTGCTGCGGCAATGGCGAGTTGGGTGGCTGCAGCGCTCCTGCTGGCGACGCTCGCGCCGTTTGTGCTGGGAATGATCCTGGCGGGCACGGCTGCCAGCCGCGCTGCCGCCCGCCAGCTCGGCACACTCAGCCGCCTGTCTGGCCTGTTCATCGATCGGGTCAGGGCCCTGCCGGTCATCATCAGCTTCGGGGCGCAGGAAAGGATCAGCCGGCAGCTGGCCGAGGCCACGCACGAAGTCGCAAACCGCACTCTGACCGTACTGCGGGTCGCTTTCCTGTCGAGCGCGGTCCTTGAATTCTTCGCCGCTCTCTCGGTTGCGCTGGTGGCGGTCTATTGCGGCTTCAACCTGCTGGGATTGCTGCCCTTCCCAGCACCGGAGACCCTCGATCTTCGTCGCGCGCTCTTCGTGCTGGTGCTGGCGCCGGAATTCTATCTGCCGATGCGCCGGTTGGCCGCGGCCTATCACGACAAGCAGATCGGGGAAGCAGCAATGGCGCGCCTTGCGGCGCTGCCTCCACCCTCGCCCGATCCCGCGCCCGCTCCCTTGCTGCGAGCCCCGGCAATCGCAATCGATAGTTTGATCGTGGATTATGGCGAACGGCAGGTGGGACCATTTACGCTAACCATCCCCGCCGGCCGTATGACCGTGCTGTCAGGGCCGACCGGAACTGGAAAAACCAGCCTGTTGAACGCTTTGATCGGCCTCGCTCCGGCAAGGGGCGCCATCCTGGTCGACCGCGGGCCGTTGGCGAAGGTGGGTCTGCGCGGCCAGGTCAGTTGGGCAGGTCAGGCGACCGCGCTTCTGCCTGGCACGATCGCGGACAATATCCGGTTGGCGCGGCCCGGCGCATCGGATCGGGACGTGGAGGATGCCGCTCGCCGCGCGGGGCTGCTTGCCTTGGTTATAAGGCGCTCTGCGGGCCTCGCCACGCGGCTGGATGCACGCGGTTCGGGTCTTTCCGGCGGTGAGCGCCGCCGGATCGGCATCGCGCGCGCGCTGCTGCGCGACGCGCACCTGTGGTTGCTCGATGAACCGACAGCAGATCTGGACCGCCAGTCTGCCGATGCGATCATGCATGAAATCCGCCAGGCGACCGCCGGCCGGACCATCCTGATCGTGACCCACGATCCGCGCATCGCGGCAATTGCCGACCAGCATGTGAGCCTGGCATGATCGATTTAGACCTCCAGGCCCTGCTGTCGAGCGCGAGCCGTGAGCAGCGCCGGTCAATGCGTTTTGCGATCCTCTACGCGATCATGGCGGTCGTAAGCGCCGTAGCGTTACTGGGCCTGTCAGGCTGGTTCATCACCTGCGCTGCACTGGCGGGCATTGCGGGCATCGCCGCAGTCCAGGCGTTCAACTATCTCCTGCCGAGCGCCGCCATCCGCCTGCTGGCGATCGTCCGGACCCTGTCGCGCTATGGCGAACGCGTTCAGGGCCACAAGGCAGCGCTTCAAACGCTAGCCACCATCCGGGCGGATATCTTTCAACGCTTCGTCGAGGCGCCCGACATGGGCCGCGTCTCAGGCGACATGGCGGCCGCCCTGCTGCAAGATGTCGAAGCGCTGGAAGACCGCTTCATCCGCATGCCCGGCACGCTGGGGGCGTTTGCAGGCGCCGGCGCCGCTTTGCTGTTATGCGCCGCGGCGGGCTGGGCCGCCGCCATGGCGGTTTTCGCCATCGTAATCATGACCTTGGGGACATCATACTTGCTGGCCGGGCGCCTCCTCCCCGCCCCGGCGCGTCGGATTCAGGACGCGATCGCCCGGCTCAAGCAAGATGTCGTGGAATATGCCGCCTGTTCGGCGGAGATCGTCGCCTATATTTTGGGGGAGAGCGTCGAAGATGATCTGCACAGACGTGCGGCGGAAATGGATCGGGCTCGGCTCGCATTTGCGCGCGGCGAAGCGCTGCTGGCGGCGATCGTCACGCTGATGGGCGGCATCGCGATGGCTGCGGTCATCGCGCTATCCACCGCGCCGCTTCCCGTGACGCTGCTGGCCGGACTTGCGGCCGCCGGCGCGATCGAGGCGAGTGGCGCAGCGGTACGCTCAATCGGGCGCGACGCGACGGTCGCCGCAGGGTTCCATCGGCTCTCAAGCCTGGTCGCCCGCACGCACCAGCCGCCCTTGGCGCGACTGCCTCTGCAGGGGATGCGGATCACGATCGGAACAGGTGCCGATGCAATTGAGATGCGATCCGGCGCCAGGCTGGCGGTCACCGGCCTGTCCGGCAGTGGCAAGACAACGCTCCTCACCTTACTCGCCGGCTTGCATGACAATAGTGGCGTGGCGGTTACCATCGACGGCCGCCCAATGGCCGATTGCCCGGCACCGGATCGCCGGTCGCTGTTCGCGCTGTCGCCCCAGGATGCGCAGGTGATTGCCGGCACGATCGCCGACAATCTCCGGCTTGCGCGCTCCCGCCTGTCCGACGCAGCGCTGTGGGATGCCCTAGGACTCGCTTGCCTTGCCGATGAGGTTCGCGCGATGCCGCAAGGCCTGATGACCTGGATCGGGGATAGCGGAGCACAGCTATCCGGGGGTCAGCGCAAGCGGCTGTCCCTTGCCAGAGCCTTGCTCGCCGGGCGTCCGTGGCTGCTGCTGGACGAACCCAGCGAAGGCTTGGACGTGGCGACCGAACAGCAGTTGAAAGGCAATCTCGCCGCCTGGCTGGACAGGACACAATCCGGGCTGATCGTGGTCACGCACCGGCCCGCGATGCTCGCGTTGGCAGACCGGCGGTTGACGATCGCGACCTAAGGCGAGCCTCGCCGCAGAGGCGGCGGAGGCTAGAGAATCTTTGCGAACATCGCCGCGGATCCGCGTGAGCGCCGCGAGGTCGGATGCCCCGTCTGGCTGGCTGCCTCGCCCGGAGCCAGACTGGCCAGCCCACCCAGAAAGCGAGCGACTGTTTCCAGCGCTTCCGCCGCGACGCTGTAATAGACCTGTTTTGCAGCCCGCCGCGTCGTTACAAGCTCCGCCTTGCGCAGGATGGCAAGCTGTTGCGAGAGCCCCGGTTGACCGATGCCGGTTAGCGCCTCGAGTTCGCCAACCGATTTCTCGCCTTCCGCAAAGATCGTGTCCATCAGGCGCAGCCGGGTTTCATGACCGAGCGCGCGCATCGTCTCGGCGATCGCTCCTATCTGCTCGTCGGATAGACTATCCGCCATCGGAATCTCCCCCTTTCCGATCAGGCCGGATCCTGCAAAACCAGCGAGGGTCATCCATTCCCCCGATGAGGGAGGCCTGATCTTGATATGGCGGCAAGAGAACATCGTCGCCCGGATGCCAGCCTTCGGGCGTAACCACATTGTCGATATCGATCCGCTGCAGCGCAGCCAGCACTCGTAGCATCTCCTCGACCGACCGACCGACCGTGGCGGGATAGCTGATCATCGCCCGGACGGTCCCTTCCGGATCGATGAAATAGGTGGAGCGCATCGTCGCTGCATCCGGTGACCGGTCGGAGATCATGCCGTAAGCACGGCCGATCACAAGCGAGGGATCTTCGACGATCGGGAAGCTGACCGTGACATCGAAGGATTCGCGAATGGCCTTGATCCACGCCAGATGGGAATAGAGGCTATCCACGGACACGGCGAGAAGGTCGCACCCGAGCGCGTTGAAACGATCCGAGGCCCGCGCCAGCGCGACGAACTCACTGGTGCAGACCGGCGTAAAGTCTGCGGGGTGGGAAAACAGGACCAACCAGCGCCCGCGGAAATCCGAGAGGTTCTTTACCCCCATCGTGGTGCGTGCCCGGAAATTGGGGGCGGGATCCCCGATCTGGAGCATAGCGGTGGAGCCGGCGATGGCGGCAGTCATCTCGGGCATTACGGTCTTTCAGTCAGCGCGCCAGAACCCTGCCAAGCCGATACATGATTACATAAGACATGTAAGCAACAAATTGCGAGTAAAGGTCGCACGCGCGCCTCGCCATTGCCTGTCCCTCGTCGGCGAAATAGCAACTGAGGGGTTTTTTGGTCCGAGATGGTCCCGGCCGTCCGGCGAGTTTTATGTGACGGTTTGAGCGCCGTTAAAGCTCTCTGTGTTGCGCGCGCTGCACCCGGTCGATCGAGCTTTCGCGGCGGACGTCGCGCGGCAGGCGGCCGAAGAATTCCTTGAACGCCGTCGAGAAGCTCGCCTGGCTGCGATAGCCGACCGCGTTTGCCACTTCGCTGATCGGGATATGCCGGGTGGAGAGCAGGCTCATCGCGTGCTGCATGCGATGCCGGTTCGCGAATTCGAACACGGTCATACCGTAGATCAGCTTGAACCCGGCCTTGAGCTTGTTCGTGTTGGTGCCGATCGCGCGGGCCAGCGCGGGGATGGTGAGCGGCGGCGAAAACTGGGTGCTGAGCAGCTGCCGGGCGCGGTCGAAAATCGCGAGGTCGCGGTCGCTGAAAGTGAAATTGTCCGCGCGCTCATCGCGGAAGGAAGCGATCGCGTTCGCGACGAAGCAGGACAGTTCGATCACCTTGGCTTCGGCGAAACTGGTCCGGCGCATGCCGGTAAAATCGCTTTTTATCAGCAGACCCAGCGCTGCCTGAATGTCGGGATGGATCGGCAATTGCGCGATCACCGTCTCTTCCAGATCGACCCGCAGCAGTGGGTTGCCGTCGTCGCCCGTCAGCCCGAACCTGCCGCTCATGGTCCTGGGCGCGACATAGAGGCTGACCAGCACGCGCGGCCCCGGCGGGCAATGAATAACATAGCGCGTATCCACGCCCTGACGGCACACCATCATGTTTGCGCAGCGCACCGCCATGTCGGTATTCTTGTCGTCGACCAGCGTGGTATCGCCCTCGATCGGGAAATGCGCCTCAACGAACGGCTCGCTCGGCACGATCTCCTGCCGCGGATAGTGGTAGTCGCATTTGGTGACGATCGCGAAAATCTCGTCACGGATAGAGATCATTTCCCAGTTGTTGTCGCTGCCCTCGCCCGGGATCGGGATGATCGCGTGGACCAGGCCGCAGTCGGGTACTTCGGTCACATAGTCGGCCCAGCGGTCAGATTTCAGCGCGCCGAAAGCCTCCCTGAGGGTAGCGCCGGGTCCGGCCAGCAGCGTGCGAAACAGGCCGTAGTTCGCGTCGTCGGCATCGTCGGGAGCGCGGGTGCTCTGCATTTCGGCGAATACCTCCTCGCCGGTCGGAAAGCCGGCGAGGAAATTTGAGCACGTCAGCGCCGGATTGGGAATGGTCCTGATTGCGAGTGTGCTCACCGGACCGCTCCCGCCACCCGCTAGAGCCCCGCCAGCAGCGCGACGATAGCAGCCGGCGCGAGATAGCGTAGGATCAGCCGCCAATAGGTGATCAACCAGCCGTCGCCCAATTCCGCGTTCACCGTCACCCGGCGTACACCCCAACCGACGAACAGCGCGATCAGCAGCGCGTTGAGCGGCAGCAGGATCAGCGCGATGCCCATGTCGAGCACGTCGAACACCCCGCTTTTGGCGAACAGCGGAATGAAGCTGAGCGGATGGACATCGGCCATCAGGTTGAACGACAGCATCGACGGCAGCCCTACGAGCCAGATCGCCAGCCCGAGCAGCATACAAATCCGTGTGCGCCCGATCCGCACACGTTCCTCAAGCCAGGCGACGACCGGCTCGAGCATGCCGACCGCGCTGGTGAAGGCGCCGATCGCGATCAGGCCGAAGAACAGGATCGAGATCAGCCGCCCGCCGGTCATCTGGCCGAAGGCGATCGGCACGGTGACGAAGATCAGATTGGTGCCCTGATCGGGACTGAGGCCGAAATTGAACACGATCGGAAAGATCGCGAGGCCGGCCATCGACGCGACGATGACTACCGCGAGCGACAGCAGCGCGCTCGATTGCGGCAACGAGATGCCCGGCGGCACGAAGGCGCTATAGGTCATCAGCACGCCGATCCCGATCCCGGTGGAGAACAGCGCCTGACCGAAGGCCGCCAGCACCGCCTTGGCGGTCAGTTGTGAGAAATCGGGTGCGAACAGGAAGCCGCCTGCTTTCGCTAGGCCGAAATTGAAGGCGTTATAGATCACCATGAACAGCAGGATCGCGAACATCGCGGTGATCTTGATCTGCGAGATCCGCTCGATCCCGCCCTTGAGCCCGCGACTGACGACCAGCACCGCAGTAGCAATAAAGACCGCCTGCAGCGCAAGCAACCGCGCTGGCGAAGCCATCAGATCGCCGAAAGCGGCTTGCGACTGTTCTGGAGTGATACCGGCAAAGCCGTGGAACACCGAGAGCCGCGCGTAGTCGAGACACCAGCCCGCGATCACGCTGTAATAGCTCAGGCCGAAGAACGGGATCAGCAGGCTCAGCCACCCGATCGAACGCCAGCCGCCCCAAGCGCCTTCTTCGCGCACCATGCGGTTGACGCTGGCCACGGTGCTGCCGCTGCCGCGCTTGCCGATAAACATCTCGGCGAGGATCACCGGGATGCACAGCAGCGCGACGAACAGGATATAGACGAGCACGAAGGCACCGCCGCCATTGACCCCGGCGACGTAAGGAAAGCGCCACAGGCTGCCGAGCCCGATCGCGGCCGCGGTGGCAGAATAGAGGAAGCTGAGCTTCGAGCTCCACACCTCGCGATGCGCGCCCTCCGCAGCTGCGGCGGTATCTGTCATGAAGTCTTCCCCGGGGTCAGGATCATCAGAGCGGCTTGCCGTCGGGGTCGAGCAGGAGCGGCTGGCCCGAGGCATCGGTGGGATTGCGGTTGTTGTCCATGCACACCGCCTCGACCAGGCTCGTGTCGCGGGTACGCAGCATGGTCTGGGTCACCACCCACGGTTCGGTCATGATCCCCGGGTCGATCATGGTGACGCGCACCTGAATCTCGTCCGGACCGGTCTGGGTCCAGCGTTCCTCGACATGCATCGCGCTGGTGAACGGGATATGCGGTTCGATCTGGACCTTGTCGCCGCCGCGCAGGCCGACCGTATCGACGAACAACGTCTTGCCGTCCCAATGCCCGATCGAATCCCCGTAAAAGCCG
The DNA here is from genome assembly GCA_029202985.1 of Candidatus Andeanibacterium colombiense. Lineage (GTDB taxonomy): Bacteria > Pseudomonadota > Alphaproteobacteria > Sphingomonadales > Sphingomonadaceae > Andeanibacterium > Andeanibacterium colombiense. Next base: position 1,255,704 of record CP119316.1, read on the forward strand.
GGCTCGATGTCAGCGGCCGCGGGATGGCTGCGCCCGTCCATATAGATCATCCGGTATTCGCGATTATCGTACAGCATCATCGCGCGATTGCCGGAGAACTGAATCTCGAACGAAGCCGGATAGGCGAGCAGATAGGGGACCCCCACCGGCATGCAGTTCGCTGTGGGATTGTAGCGCGTCTTGCCTTGCGAAAGCTCCTTGCGGATCGTCTCGCGCAATTGCCGCGCTTCTGGATTGAGCGGCGGCGGATAGCGTTCGCGCACCGCGGGATCGAGATATTCCTCTTCCGACAGGAACCCGCTGAAGCCGAGGCGGATCACCATCCAGGTGCCGTTCATGCTCCAATCCTGCTCCAGCGCGCGCTGCTCTTCGGTCAGCGGCGGAGGAACCGTGGCTGTCTGGGCGACAGCGGAGACGCATAGAAAGGGGGCCGTAAGCAGCGCGAGGCCGAGGGCCGAACGCCATCTCCGGGGCTTAAGCCATGCATTCCCGGACTGCTGCGAACGCATCTATGCGCCTCCCTGTCGGACCACCATCAAAGGCAATACGCGGACCGTGGGAAAATCCCTCACGGCCCGCGCATTTTCGGATCAGAAGCCGGCCGTCAGCTTCACACCGAAGGTCCGCGGACGGATCGTCGTGACCGATGCCTCGCCATCCGGAACCACGCCAGTCAGCGGAACCACGCCGATCTGGGCAGCCTTGTCCGTAATGTTCTTCACGAACACGCTGACGTCCCACCGGTCGTGACGCAGCCCGATCGACGCATCCGCGCGGAAATAAGCTTCCATCGGGATGTACAGGCCGTTCTCGTTGAAGTCGGTATAGGCGCGGCCCCGATAGTTGAACGAGGTCTGCGCATAGACCGTGTCGCTGCCGACCGGCACTTCGTAGCCGACCTGGCCCGAGAAGCTCCACTTGGGCACCAGCGGGATGTGGTCGCCCTTGTGGCCGGCCGCCGGATCGGTGTCCGCCAGCGGCTGGTCTTCGGTCAGTTTCGAGTTGGTATAGGTGAAGCCACCGCCGATGCTCAGCCCGGCAACCGGCTTGGCCGAAAAGGACAGTTCGAAACCCTTCACGTCGCTGGTGCCGGCATTGGCGATGTAGGAGGTGATCCCCGAGGAAGTGACCTGGGAAACCTGCTGCCCGCTCCAGTCGATGTAATAGGCGGCGGTATCGATCGTCAGCTTGCGGTCGAACAGCGCGAACTTGGCGCCGACTTCGTAGTTCCACAGCGTGTCGGAATCGTAACCGACCGGCACGGTGGGATCGAGCTGACGCGAACTGAGCGAGTTGATCCCGCCCAGGCGGAAGCCCGAGGCGGCGCGCGCATAGAACGACACTTCCTCCGTCGGGCGCCAGCCGAGCGAGAAATTGTAACTGGTATTGTGCTCGGTCGACTGGTCGTCCAGCGTCGTGATCGGGGCCGTCTGGATCGGGCTGTCCGGGAGGCGCAGACTCTGGTTGGAATATTCCATCCAGTCCAGCTTGCCGGTGTAGTAACGGATTCCCGCGGTGAAGGTCAGCTGATCGGTGATGTTGTAATCGGCCTGACCGAACACCGCATATTGCTCGACGTTATGTTGCAGGGCGCGCGAGAACAGCAATTCGCTCTGGAGCCCCAGCGCGGCGCAGTCCTCGTACAATTCGCAAGGCAGGTTGCCGTCGGCCGCGGCGTGACCGATCACATTCTGCGAAAGGTCCTTGTCCTTTTCGTAGAACAGGCCGGCGACCACCTGGAACGGGCCGGAGAAGTCCGAGGCGAAGCGCAGCTCGTTGCTCCAGATCGAACGGTTCTGCCCCTCGTTGATCTGGTACCCGCCCGGCAAGTCGAACAGCTTGGTGATATAGGTCGTGTCCGAACGATAGAGCAGCTCCTTCTTGTAATAGGAACTGGTCGCCGTGATCGTGCCGAAGTCGAGCTTGTACTCGCCCACGAAGCTCGCGAGGTGGTCGGTCTCGTCCCAGCCGCCGAGCGTGGGGGTGCCGATGACATAGGGCCCTTCGCTGCGCATGTAATAATCGACATCGTCGACCACCAGCTTCTGGGTCAGGCCCGTGAACGTCAGCGTCAGATCGTCGGTCGCATCCCAGCGAAGGATCGCGCGGGCGCCCTTGACGTGCTGGTCGTTGGTGTTCTTCGCGTCGGCCGGGCTGCTGCTCGCCTCACGGTCGAGATAGCCACCGCCATCGACGTCCCACGCGGTGACGCGCAGGCCCAGCTTGTCCTTCACGATTGGCAGGTTTGCGACCCCGTAGAGCTCGTAAAGTCCATTCGTGCCCGACCCACCTTCGGCCGAGCCCGACATCTTGAACGAATATTCGTCGAGGTCCGGCTTGTTGGCGACGACCCGAACGCTGCCGGCCATCGAACCTGAACCGAACAAGGTGCCCTGCGGCCCCTTGAGGACCTCGACCCGCTCGACGTCGTAGAACGGCAGGCTGCTCTGGCGGCCGCCCGATCCGTTGAAGTCACTGCCGGTCACCACCGCTTCGTCCATGTAGACCGACACGAGCGATGCGCCGGCAGACTGGATACCGCGGATGATGATCTGGTTGTCACCCGCGCCCTTGCTCTGGATCTGCAGGCCGGGATCGATGTTGCCCAGGCGGGTGAGATCGATCGCATTGGTCTTCTCAAGCGAGTCACCGTCGAAGGCGGCGACCGCCAAGGGAACGTCCTGTACCGAAACGGCTCGCTTGGTGGCGGTAACCAGAATCTCATTGTCGGCGGCACCGTCAGTTGCGACGTCCTCCGCTTGAGCCATTGCCGGCCAAGATGCCGCAACGATGAGCGCAGCCTTTACTGCCGATTTTTTCGAAAAAAAGCAGCGAGATTTCTCATTTTTTTTAAGAACTACCATGAACTTCTCCAACATCTTTTTTTCAAGATGAAACCCTCAATCGATCTTTCATGGTTCCTCCTTGGGGGTTTGCTCCCCCTTCTTATTGTTGCACTTATTTGACCATCACTACCTTATGCCCCCGCGCTTCCACGTCAAACGGTAGGGCAGCACCATCCGGCAGATGTTTTTTCGAATCCGGAAATCCATCGCGAGGATCCCCCTTGGTACACTGGAGATGAGCGCTTCCGCCCGATATTCCGGAGCTCGAAACGGCGGACACAGGAGACGAAGTGAGCCAGCGGCGAATGATTGTCGCGATCAGCGGCGCCTCCGGAGCAATCTATGGGATTCGCTTGCTGGAGACCCTGCGCGCGATCGGGGTCGAGACCCATCTGGTGGTCTCGGAAGCGGCTGCCCGCACGATCCACGAGGAAACGGGGATGACCTTGTCCGCGGTGCGCGCGCTGGCCGATGTCTGCTATCCCAACCAGGATATCGGCGCGGCGATCGCCAGCGGGTCGTTCCGCACCGACGGGATGATCGTCGCCCCCTGCTCGATCAAGTCGGCGTCCGAGATCGCCTGCGGGATAACTTCGTCGCTGCTTGCTCGCGCGGCCGACGTGGTGCTCAAGGAACGGCGCCGGCTGGTGCTGATGCTGCGCGAGACTCCGCTGCATCTCGGCCATTTGCGTACGCTGACCCAACTTGCCGAGATCGGCGCGATCGTCGCGCCGCCGGTGCCCGCGTTCTACATGAAGCCGCAGACGCTGGACGATATCGTTAATCACAGCGTCGGGCGGATCCTGGACCTGTTCGACCTCGAGGCGGGACTGGTCCGGCGCTGGCGCCAGGACGGAGACGGTCGTGCCAATGATTGACCCGGACGGGCAGGCCCTGTGGGACTTCGCGCTCGACTTCTATGGCCGCGATGGCGTGCGGCACGCCTGCCTGCGCCTGCAAGACGATGCCGGCGCGGATGTTCCGCTGCTGATCTTCGTGTGCTTCGCCGCGACGCGCGGACAGGCCTTCGCGTTCGAAGATCTGCTCAAAATCGAAGACGAGGGCGCGTTGTGGCGGCGCGGCGTGATCGGGAATTTGCGGGTCGCGCGGCGGGTGCTCGGCTCGTGGGACGATGACGGCTCGCGCGATTTGAAAGAGATCGTCCGGAAAGCCGAACTGGAGGCCGAGCGCCTGCAATTGTTCCGCTTCGCCCGCTATCTGACCCAGCCTACCCCGGCGACGGCCGCCGAGGCCCGCGATCTGGGCCGCAGCAGCGTAACCGCCTATGCGATGCTGGTGCCGGCAAGCGACAGCCGGCACCTAGAGCATCTGCTGTCCAGCCTCGGCTGACATATCGCGATCAGCCGTTAATCAGCGTCCCGTCGGCCTTGCGCACCGAAACGATCGCGCCGCCGGGAGCGCCGCTGCGCAGCGGGTGAAGCTCGATTTCCAGCTGCTCCCCCGGGGTGAAGATCGAACGCTTCCAGCCCTGGCGCGTGAGGATGTTCGGCGCGCCGGCCTCGATGCTCCAGTTGACCATCTTGCCCGACGGATCGCGGACGAGGAGTTCGATGAACACATGCGGGTTGGTCCACTGGAATTGCCGCACCGTACCCTTGAGCTTGATGTTCTTCTTCATGTCGAACATCGCGAAGGAATGGTGGGCCAGCGCGGGCTGAGCCAGCGAAACGATCGCGCCCGCCACGAGCGCCGAACCGATGAGAAATTTGCGCAGCATGCTTGGCTTGCTCCCGATGCAAAGCGATTCCGGCACCACAGCGTTGCCGTTGCTGGCTATACGAAGCCCGCCAGCCGATCCCTCATCCGGACCGCTTTTTTCACGTGAGGGTTTCGGAGAAGCCATGCGTATAGCTGCGCATCCCTGGCGATGGTAAGGCCGGAAAAAGCGGGAAGAGACATATGACCAGGTTCGACGCGGAGCAGAGTTTCGATCACGGCACCGAGCAGCGGCTCGAACGCCTGGAGGAAAGCGTGTGGCAAGGCATCGCCGCGCGCGACCGCCAGACGCGCAGGTTGACGATGGCCTGCGGCGCGCTGGCATTCGTCGCGATATTCGCGGGCAGCTACGGCGCCGGTTCGCTGCAGGGCGGAAGGGCGCTGCAGCATATGTCGATGGCCGGCGAGCTCTCCGAAGGCGGCGATTTCGGATGAGCCGTCTCCCAGGTAATCTGGCCCTTATCCTCGGTGCTATAGCGCTGGGGCTGGCCGCGGGTTTCGGCGGAGCCTGGGCAGGCCTTTCACGGGTGCGCGATCCCGCACCGTTTCCACAGACAGTCAGCGCCCTGCTCGACGATAGCAGCGTCGGCCTGAGCGCTACCCAGCACGCACAGATCGACGCGCTGCGCCGGGACTATGAAAGCGAGCGCAAAGCCAGCGGGGCGCGCCTGCAAATCGCGCTGGTCGCGCTGTCCCAGGCGGTGGTGCAGAAGCCCGGCAGGCAGGATCAGATCGAAGCGGCCGCGACATTGGTCGACGGGATCGTCCACCAACGCCGGATGGCCTCGATTGCGTTCATCTCGAATGCCCGCGCCCTGCTTGCCGAACCTCAGCAGGCAGCCTTCGATAAAGCCTTCCTGCAGGTCGTCGCGAACGATCATTCCTATTCCCAGTGATCGAGCAGGACGATCGCCTTCTCGCCGCGCTGGCACAGAAGGGCGATCACGCCGCTTTCACCACGCTGATGGCGCGCCACAAACACTGGCTGCTGCGTTCGGTTCGGCGTTATGTGCGCGATGAGGACGATGCGCTCGATATCCTGCAGGAAAGCTTCATTGCGGCGTGGTTCGCCATCGGCAGATACGATCTCCAGCGGCCATTCGGGATCTGGCTGCGCCGGATCGCGCTGAACAAGTGCCGCGATCACGGGCGGCGCAACATCGTCTATCGCGCGGCAGTGGGGTCTTTCACCCTGCTTAGCCAGATCACCGGGGCGGCCACCCAGCAGCCAGTCTCGTCGCGCGCGCGCGGACAGGCGGCAGCTACGCTCGACACAGCCATCGCCCGGTTACCGGAATCGGTGCGCTACCCGCTGATCCTGACCGCGATCGAGGGCCTGTCACACAAGGAGGCCGCAGAGGTGCTCAAGCTCACCGCCAAGGCGATCGAGGTCAGGGTGTACCGGGCGAAGAAACTGCTCGCCGAAAGCCTTTCGCCCGACCTGCTCGCCGATCTGGTCGAACACGAGCAATAGGCGGCCGGCCTCAATCCGGTTTGCGCGCAACCACCACGAGTTCGCAAAAGCCGCTCGGATTGGCGAGGCTCGCCGCCCCCAGAACCGACCACGCCGGATAAGGCGCATCGCAATAGCCGTCCTTCACTTGCGCCATCTCGCCGAGTTGCGCACCGATATCGAGATGGTGCGAGGTGATCGAGACCACGTCGTTCCAGTCGCAGTCCGCCAACGCGAGGATTTCAGCAGTATAGGCAAAGGCGCGCTCGAAACCGGCGGCATAGCCGGGCGCGTCGCCTTCTTCATGCGCGGCGATCACACCCGTCAGATAGACCCAGCCATCGATCTCGCGCGCCGAGGGAACATGGAATTTCGCATGGGCACCCGCCATTTTGGCATGCACATATTCGCACCCGCGCGGGCGGATTTTCGTTTCAGTCATTGTCGATACCTTGTTGGGCGAGTGCGCGAGGGCGCTCAGCCGATGTCCTCAGCCAAAGCGTCCAGCCCCTTGATCGCGCCATGGTTGCGGATCAGCGCCTTCTTGCGGACATAGCGCAGCATGGTCGAGGCGCCGTAGCGCGAGCCGCCCTGTCCCGAATAGCCGAAGGCCATCTTCTCGCCGTCGAGCGTGATCGTGCGCGGCAGTTCGGTGTCATTGATGCTGACTCCGCCGGCATTGACCCTGGCGGCGGTTGCGGTACCGGTCTCCATGTCGGGCGCGAAGACCGCAGCGCTGAGGCCGAAGATCGTGTCGTTGGCTAGCTCGACCGCCTCGTCGGCCGAGCTGGCGCGCATCACCGGGATCACCGGGCCGAAGGTTTCTTCGGTCATGATCCGCATGTCGTGGGTCACGCCGGTCACCACCGTCGCGTCCATCCACAGGCCGCCGCCGAGGTTTCTGACCTCGCCGCCGCACTCGATCGTCGCGCCCTTGGCGACCGCATCGTCGAGCTGTGCCTTCACGATGTCGGCCTGGCTGCGGAAGATGAAGGGCCCGATGTGGCCCTTGTCCATCTCCGGATAGTTAAGGTCCAGCGCTTCGCATTTCTCGACCAGCAGGCGCACCAGCTCATCATGCGCGGCATCTTCGACATAGATCCGCTCGATCGCGTAGCAGACCTGCCCGCTGTTGTAGATCGCGCTGCGGATGATCGCGGTGGCCGCGCGGTCGAGGTCCGAGCCCGCAAGCACGATCGCGGGATCCTTGCCGCCCAATTCGAGGAAATACGGGATCATCCGGCCGGCCGCCGCGGCGGCGATCTTGCGCCCGGTGGGGATCGAGCCGGTGAACACGATCAAATCGACATTGGCGATCAGCGTCTGCCCGGTTTCCGCCCCGCCCTTGATCACCGAGATCACGCCGTCGAGTTCGGGCACGTCGGCGATGCTCTGCAGCAGCGGATCGATGAAGCGCGGGGTAACTTCGCTGGGCTTGAGCACCACGGTGCAGCCCGCGAACAGCGCCGGCAAAGCATCGAAGAACGCCAGCACCAGCGGGAAATTCCACGGGGCGATCACCCCGACCACCGGATAGGGCACGTATTGCTGCTCGAAATCGACCGTCGCCGTGCTGCTGCTGGTCTTCTCGATCCGCGCGAAGATCGCAGGGGCCCGATCCATATACCCATGAACCATGTGCTCAATCGCGCCGACTTCCTCAGCCGAAATCTTGCGCCGTCCGGTATCCTTCGCCAGCGCATCGATGATCGCACCCGAGCGGGCGTGCAGCGCCTCGACCCATTTCTTCATCACCTCGCTGCGATAGCCGAGGCCGCCCTCGCGCCACGCCTGCTGGGCCTTGCGGGCCTTGCGGCAAAGCTGTTCGACGGCCTCTGCGGAATGGGGTTCAAAGGTGAATTCGACCTCACCCGTCCGCGGATCGCGAACTTCGATTGCTGACATCTTCAATGCTCCTGTGTGTGCAGCGAAGCGCAGGCGGACCGGCGGCCCGCCCGTCGCTCACGCGAGATATTGGGAAAGATCGATTTCGTCCGCGCCCGGCACATGCTTGCGCGCGAATTCGGCTTCGCGGCCCCACGGCATGGTGGCATCGATTGCCAGCCGGCCCCAGTGATCCTTCATCGGATCACGGTAGAAGCCGGGTATGTCGTTGAGGATCATTGCCCGTGTGTCGGCGCGGCCGCGGGTCAGATAGGCCCACATGACGTCCTCGAGGTTGTGGGGGTCAACATCCTCGTCAACCACGATCACGACCTTGTTGTAGTCGAGATACGAGCCGAGCGCGGCGAGCAGCACATGCTTGCCGTGGCCTTCATACTGCTTCCTTATCCGCACGATGGTGATCATCACGTTCGGGCGGCAGCTGACGTCGAGCACGCCGCGCACGGTGTTCTTCAGATGCCGATAGATTCGCGCGGCGGTGACCGCTTCGAGCGGGCGAAGATCGTCGGTCGAACCGCACACCAGCGCATTGAACACCGCGCCCGGCCGGTGGGTGACCGCGGTCACCTCGAACACATGGTTGTCGCCCACCTCGACGTAATTGCCCATGAACTCGCCGAACGGCCCCTCGGGCCGCTTCACATTCGGGAGGAACCGCCCTTCGACCACGATCGACGCATCGACCGGAACCTCGAGATCGATCGAATGGCAGCGCCGCATCTCCAGCGCACGCCCGGCGATGCGCCCGGCGAGATCGATCTCGCTGTCGTCGATCGGCAGCGAAGCGCAGGCGGCCAGGAACAGCGCCGGGCTCGCGCCGAGGATCAGCGCCGCCTCCAGCGGCTCGCCGCGCGCCTCCGCCCGGGCCTGGTAGGATGCGAGATCGTGGGTCGAGCCGAGCCGCACCCGCAGTTCCTCGTCGCTGACATACATCGAGCGGTGGAACGAAAGGTTCGGCGTTCCGGTATCCGGATCCTTCGCGAGATAGATCGCCGAGGTGAAATAGGGCGCCCCGTCGCGCGCATGATAAGTGATCTGCGGCAGGTCGCCGAGCTTGCATTCGACGTGCGGTTCCGGCGCGCTTGCAGCCGGCGGCGCGGGATTGCTCTGGCGCCCTTCGGTCAGTTCCAGCCAGCGTTCGACAAAGCTGCGGTCGCCCGCGCCGATCATGTCGCACAGCCGCCGGTGACTGCCATAGACATTGGCGACGACCGGGAAATCGCTGCCGCCAACCTTGCGGAACAGCACCGCGTTTTCGTTGCGCTTCTGCAGCGCGACCGCGACCGCGGCCAATTCGAACTTCGGATCGACCTCACGCTCGACCACCGCCAATTCGCCGCGGCCTTCCAGATATTCGACGAGTTCGTCCACTATAACAACGTCCTGCGAGGTAGATTACGGGCGAGGCACGCCTCGCATTTCTTCGCCGTAGAGCAGCACGCCTGGCGCCCGCCAGTGCGGCGGGCGCCCAAATTCCGAAACAGCAAAAATGGCTTCCACAAACCAAACTTGGCCGAAGCCATGCGGCCAAATCTTAGCGATCAGGCCGCCAGTTGAGGCAAGGATGCGGCCGCGGCCGGGTGGACGATCCTCCCTCCGGCCACGTTGAGACCCGCAGCCAGACCGGCGTCTTCCGCCATCGCGCGCTCGGCCCCCAGCCGCGCGAGCTTCATCACATACGGCGCGGTCGCGGCGCCGAGCGCGTAGGTCGAGGTGAGCGGGGCCGCGCCGGGCATGTTGGCGACGCAGTAATGGATCACCCCGTCGGCGGCATAGGCGGGATTGTCATGGGTGGTGGGGCGCGAGGTTTCGAAGCACCCGCCCTGATCGATCGCGACATCGACCAGCACAGCGCCCGGCTTCATCAGCGCGAGGTGTTCGCGCCGCACCAGCCACGGGGCCTTGGCGCCGGGGATCAGCACCGCGCCGATCACCAGGTCGGCCTCGATCACCGCTTGCAACACCGCGTCGGGGGTGGAGAACACCGTGCGCACGGCCCCCTGGAACTGGTCGTCGAGTTCCTCCAGCCGGCTGGCCGAGATGTCGAACAGGCTGACGTCCGCACGGTGCCCCAGCGCCATCTGCGCCGCGTGCTTGCCGGCCACTCCGCCGCCGAGCACGACCACTTTGGCCGGCGCCACGCCGGGAACGCCGCCCAGCAAGAGCCCGCGCCCGCCGGCGGGGCGCAGCAGATGCGCGGCACCGACATCGACCGCCATCCGCCCGGCCACCTGGCTCATCGGGGCCAGCAGCGGCAGGCGGCCCCGCGCGTCGGTGACGGTTTCGTAAGCGATGCAGGTCGCGCCCGAGGCCATCAGCCCCGCCGCCTGGTCGGGATCGGCGGCGAGGTGGAGATAGGTGAACAGCAAATGGTCCGGACGCAGCATCGCGATCTCGCGCGCCTGCGGCTCCTTGACCTTCACGATCATCTCGGCGGCGGCGAAGACCGCGGCGGCATCGGGCAGCACGGTCGCCCCGGCGGCCCGATAGGCGTTGTCGCCCAGCTCGACCCCGGCGCCCGCGCCAGTTTCCACGAACACCTCGTGTCCGTCGGCGGTCAGCTGGGCCGCAACGCCCGGCGTGACCGCGACGCGAAATTCGAGCGACTTGATCTCCTTGGGAATGCCAACACGCATATCTTTCCTCCATTGAATGCCGAATTCAGAATATTCGCATTCGCATGGCGGTTTGCGGCTTTTCCAGCCGTTATATATTCACCACTGCACGAATCGTTCACGCTAGGGTGAAATTTGCATGAAATCCGCCAAAGCCTACGACAGCTTCGACTTCAGCCTGCTGCGCGCGCTCCAGCGCCACGGCCGCGCGACCAATGCGGAATTGTCGCAATCCGTGAACCTCTCTGAATCCTCGTGCCTGCGCCGCGTGCGCCAGCTTGAGGCCGATGGAGTTATCCGGCGCTATGCCGCGATCGTCGCGCCCGACCGGATCGGACTCAAGCTCAACGCCTTCGTCACGATCACGCTGGTCTCGCAGTCCGAAGCGGCGCTCAAGGAGTTCGAACGCGATGTCGCGCGGATCGACGAGGTGATGGAGTGCTTCCTGATGACCGGCACCGCCGATTATCTGATCCATCTGGTCGCGCGCGACGTGGACGATCTCGAACGCCTGCATGCGACACGGCTGACCCGCCTGCCCAATGTCGCGCGAGTCACCTCCAGCATCGCGATGCGCGAAATCGTCCGCCGCACCGATTTGCCGATCCACGAAATCGAGTGACGCGATTCCGCATCGCGCCAGCCGGGCATCGAGGGATCGACGATTTAGCCCGTGATTTTCGATTTTAGCGCATGTGTTTTTATAATGCTGAATTTCAGGGTTGAAATAGGGCCATTTTCAGCCTTGCCAAGCGGCTGAGGAATCGTATTTTCAGCATTGCTGTATCGATTCCCCTTCAGCGAAGTGCGGGGACCAGGAGCGGGCCGTGACCATCAAGCGATTCATCGAAGACGGAGTCGAGAACTTCGAAGCGCAGATCGACGGCGAGACGATCCAGTGGGACAAGGGCCTATCCTACGCCCGCCACCTCCAGACCGAACAATTGCTGTCGGCCCAGGTGCCGGTGTCCGACAAACCGGACGAGATGCTGTTCATCATCATGCATCAGACGATGGAGCTGTGGCTCAAGCTGGTGCTGCACGAGGCGAAGCTGGCCGTCGCCGCTCTGCGCGCGGACGATTTCGGTGCGGCGTTCAAGACGCTCGACCGGATCGCCACGATCCAGCGGCACATGATCCATTCGTGGGAAGTGCTCGCCACGCTCACCCCGCATGATTTCCTGACCTTCCGCGGTTTCCTGCGCAAGGCTTCGGGCTTCCAGTCATGGCAATATCGCGAGCTTGAATTCCTGCTCGGCAACAAGCGTGCCGACCTCGCGATCGTCCATCATGACGAGCCTGCGGTTTACGCCCATCTGATGGCCACCCTCGCCCAGCCCTCGCTCTATGACGAAGCGCTGCGGCTGCTCGCGCGCCACGGCATCGCGATCCCGGCCGACCGGCTCGAGCGTGACTGGACCCAGCCCTATGAGGCGAGCGAAGCGGTCGAGAACGCGTGGCTGGAGATCTATTCGAACCCCTCGGCCCACTGGCAGCTCTACACTTTGGGCGAGAAGATCACCGCGCTGGAATATTACTTCCAGGAATGGCGCTTCAAGCACATGAAGACCGTCTCGCGCGTGATCGGGCACAAGCCGGGCACCGGCGGCTCATCCGGCGTGAACTATCTGCAGAAGGCGCTGAGCCTCAATTTCTTCCCCGAGCTGTGGTCGATGCGTACCCGCATGGCCGCGCCGCGCGAAGGCGGCAACTACGTGGACGAAGCCTGAGCGATGAGCCGGATCCTCGACATCTCGCAGATTTTGCGGCCCACCCTGCCGGTGTGGCCGGGCGAACCGCCCTTCGCGCTCGAACGCCTCGCGCGGATCGGCCCGGGTTGCCCGGTCAATGTCTCGGCGATGAGCACGCCGCTGCATGCCGGCAGCCATGCGGATTCGCCCTTCCATTATGCCGACGACGGCGCGGGCAGCGGCGATTGCGCGCTTGATCCCTACATCGGCCCCTGCGTGGTGATCGACGTCACCCATGCGCAGGGCAGCGTGAAGCCGGGCGATTTTGACTCCGCTGCGATCGCCGGGGCCGAGCGGGTGATCCTGCGGACTTACGAGACCTTCCCCGCCGATGCGTGGGACAGCGATTTCACCGCGATCGCGCCCGAAACGATCGCGTTCCTGGCCGCGGCCGGGGTGCGGCTGATCGGCACCGACGCACCGTCGCTCGACCCGCAGGAATCCAAGACGCTCGATGCGCATCACCAGGTCCTCGCGGCCGACATGCGCATTCTCGAAGGGCTGGTGCTCGATGGCGTGGCGCCCGGCACTTACGAATTGATCGCGCTGCCGCTGAAGATCGCCGGTGCCGATGCCAGCCCGGTGCGGGCGATATTGCGGGAGTTGGACAAGTGAGCGGCGTGAACACGACCCGGGCGAACGCGCTCGATGCCACCGATCCGCTGGCGCCGTTCCGCGACCGCTTCCGCCTGCGCGAAGGGCTGATCTATCTCGACGGCAATTCGCTGGGGGTGATGCCCAAACGCGCGGCCGAACGGATGGCCGAGGCGGTTAACTCCGAATGGGCCGAAGGGCTGATCACCTCATGGCTCGGGGCCGACTGGGTCAACGCGCCGCGGCGGATCGGCGACAAGATCGGCGGATTGCTGGGCGCGGAGCCGGGCGAGGTGATCGCTGCGGATTCGACCTCGGTGAACATCTTCAAGGCGCTGACCGCCGCGCTCTCGCTCAATCCCGGCCGGGGGACGATCCTGACCGAGACCACCAATTTCCCGACCGATCATTATATGATGCAGGGGATCGCGGCCTTCTGTGGCGGCAAGGTGCAAGCCAAAGGCGTGGCGCCCGGCGAGTTGGAAGGCGCGATCGACGAAGACGTCGCGGTCGTGCTGCTGACCCAGGTACATTACAAGTCCGGGCTGGTGCGCGACATGGCGCGAGTGACCGCGAAGGCCCACGAAAAGGGCGCGCTGGTGGTATGGGATTTGAGCCATAGCGCGGGAGCGATTCCGGTCGATCTCAATGGCGCCAATGCCGATTTCGCGGTCGGCTGCGGCTACAAGTTCCTCAACGGCGGCCCCGGCGCGCCGGCCTTCCTGTTCGCCGCGCGGCGGCACCACGCGCAGGCCCGCCCGGTGCTGTCGGGCTGGTTCGGCCACGCCGCGCCCTTCGCTTTCGAGGAGGATTATCGCGCGGCTCCCGGGATCGAACGGTTCCTGTGCGGCACGCCGTCCGTGCTCGGCCTGACCGCGCTCGAATGCGGGGTCGAGATCATGGCCGAGGCGGACATGGCGCTGGTGCGCGAGAAATCCCTGGCCTTGAGCGACTTGTTCATCGCCGAAATGGAAGATCGCTGCGGCGCCCTCGGCTTCACCCTGATCAGCCCGCGCGATCCGGCCCTGCGCGGCAGCCAGATCTCCTACACCCACCCTGAAAGCTATGCGATCGTGCAGGCTTTGAAGCACCGCGACGTGATCGGAGATTTCCGCGCGCCCGATGTGCTGCGCTTCGGCCTGACCCCGCTCTACCTGCGCTATCGCGACGTAATCGACGCGGTGGAGGCAATCCATGAGATCGTCGTCAGCGGCGCATGGGACCGCCCCGAATTCCGCCACCGCGCGGCCGTGACCTGAAGGATCCCCTCTGATGCAGACCCTGCCCAAATCCAAGGTCGCCGCGGTCCAGGCCGCGCCGGTATTCCTCGACACCGCCGCGACGGTCGACAAGGCCTGCGCGCTGATCGCCGAAGCCGCCGGCAACGGCGCCAGGCTGGTCGCCTTCCCCGAAGTGTTCATCTCCGCCTATCCCTACTGGAGCTGGCTGATGAACCCGATCGAGGGCAGCGCGTGGTTCGAGAAACTGGTGAAGTCGGCGATCGAAGTGCCCGGCCCCGAGATCGCGCGGATCTGCGAAGCGGCGCGCGAACATGGCTGCACCGTGGTGATCGGGTGCAACGAGCGGGAGCGCCGCCGCCTCGGCACGCTCTACAACACCAACGTGATCATCTCCGCCGCCGGCGAGATCATCGGCAAGCACCGCAAGCTGGTGCCGACCTGGGCCGAGAAACTCAGCTGGGCGGGCGGCGACGGCGCCTCGCTCAAGGTCCACGACACCGAGGTCGGGCCGCTGGGCACGCTGGCCTGCGGCGAGAACACCAACACCCTCGCCCGCTTCACCCTGCTGTCGCAGGGCGAACTGGTCCATGTCGCGAATTACATCGCGCTGCCGGTCGCGCCCGAGGACTATGACATGGCCGAAGCGATCCGGCTGCGCGCCTCGGCGCATTCCTTCGAAGGCAAATTGTTCACCGTGGTCGCCTGCTCGACGATCTCGGAGCGGATCGTCGAGCTGATGAGCGAGCGCCATCCGGAGGCGCGCCGGCTGCTCGAACGGCGGAACTCCGCGTTCTCCGGGGTGATCGGCCCCGATGGGCGGGTGATCGGCGAACCGCTGATCGACGAGGAGGGCATCGTCTATGCCGAGATCGACCTCAACGCCTGCATCCAGCCCAAGCAGATGCACGACATCATCGGCGGCTACAACCGCTTCGATATCTTCGACCTCAGGGTCAACCGCACCCCGCGCACGCCGGCCGCTTTCTTCGAGGACGCCGCGCCGGCCGAGGCTGAATTCTTTCCGACCGGAGAAGCCGCATGAGCGAGACCGCGCCCCATCCCGATCCCCGCGATGCCCAGCTGGGCCGTTCGCGGGTGGTCGACAATCCTGCGCTCGAGGAGTTCTACGGCGAACTCGGCCACCACAACGCCGCCGCCTTCTGGAAGCGCGCCAATGCGATCGAGCCGTGGGAGCCCGAAAGCCGCTACACCTCGACGGTGTGGCGCTATGACGAGATGCGCGACCTGTGCCTGCGCGCGATCGACCTGGTCCGCCCGGAAGACGCCGGGCGCCGGGTGGTGGTGCTGCTGAACGACAGCGAGGCCGGGCGTGCGAACAGCGCGGTCTGCGGCTGGTTGTTCAGCGGGCTGCAGGCGATGAAGCCGGGCGAGATCACCCCGGCGCACAACCACACCGCATCCGCCCATCGCTTCATCATGGAGGGCGCCGGCGCCTATACGGTGGTCGACGGGCACGCAATCGAGCTGGGCGGCAACGACTATGTCCTCACCCCCAATGGCTGCTGGCACGATCACGGGGTCAGCGCATCGGGCAAGACCTGCATCTGGCAGGACGGGCTCGACATTCCGCTGATGAACGCGCTCGAGACCAATTTCTACGCGGTCTATCCCGAGCCGACCCAGGCCCGCGCGTTTCCGGCCAACGATCTGCCGCTCAGCTACGGCAATGTCGGCATGCGGCCCGACGGGGTCGCTGGCTGGGACAAGCCGTTTTCGCCGGTGATGGTCTATCGCTGGGAAGCGACCCGCGATGCGATCTGGAACCTCGCCAAGGTCAGCGACGGATCGCCGTTCGACGGGCATATCATGCGCTATTCCAACCCGCTGACCGGCGGCTGGGCGCTCCAGACGATGGGCGCCCACATGCAGATGCTGAAAGCCGGCCTGCACACCAAGGCCCACCGCCACACCGGCAACGTGGTCTACAACGTCGCCGAGGGCGAAGGCTATTCGATCGTCGGCGGCAAGCGCATCGACTGGAAGCAGCACGACATCTTCTGCGTCCCCGCGTGGATGTGGCACGAACACGTCAACACCGGCAGCGGCGAAGCCTTCCTGTTCTCGTTCAACGACTTCCCGGTGATGGAAGCGCTCGGCGTGAAGATCGAGCAGGCGCTCGACACCAACAGCGGCCACCAGCCCGCCGCCCTCTGACCAAAACGGACCGGAAAAACCCTATGCGCCTCGTAACCTATCGCGCCGGCCAGCAGGCCGCACGGCTCGGCCTGATCGCCAATGGCCTGTGCATCGACGTCGCCCGCTTCGGCAAGGCGGCGGGGCTCACCCTGCCTTCGACGATGCTCGACTTCATCGATCTCGGCCCGGTCGCGCTCACCGCGCTCAAGGCGCTGCTCGACAATTCGGACCCGGCGCTGCTGGTCGGCACATCGGTGCCCGAAGGCAATGTCACCCTGCTCGCGCCGATCCCCCGCCCGCGCAAGAACATCTTCGGCATCGGGCTCAACTACACCGAGCATGTCGCTGAATCCGCGCGCACGCTCGACACCTCGGCCGCCCTGCCGCAGGAACCGGTGATCTTCTCCAAGCCGCCGACCGCGGTGATCGGCAACGGCGATGCGATCCGCCACAACGCCGCGGTCACCCAGCAGATGGACTGGGAATGCGAACTGGCGGTGGTGATCGGCCAGACCGCCCGCAACGTCGCGCAGGAAGCCGCGCTCGACTATGTGTTCGGCTACACGATCGTCAACGATATCAGCGCACGCGACTGCCGCCGCGCCGGCCAGTGGATCGTCTCCAAGGGGCAGGACACTTTCGCCCCGATGGGCCCGGCGATCGTGACCGCCGACGAGATCGGCGATCCGCACAATCTCCAGCTCACCACCCATGTGAACGGGGTCGAGAAGCAGAACGGCAACACCGCCTTCATGCTGTTCAACGTCAATGATCTGATCGCCGACATCTCGCGCGTGATGACGCTGGAGCCGGGCGACATCATCGCGACCGGCACCCCGGCCGGGGTCGGCGCGGGCCGCGATCCGCAGGAATTCATGTGGCCGGGCGATGTGGTCGAATGCTGGATCGAGAAGATCGGTACGCTGCGCAATCCGATCGTGAAGGCCTGAGCCGGTGGCCCGCCCCTTCCGCATCGGGCAGATCGTGCCCAGTTCCAACGTGACGATGGAGACCGAGATCCCCGCGATGCTGCGCGCGCGCGAGGCGATCCTGCCCGAACGCTTCACCTTCCATTCCGCGCGGATGCGGATGAAGAAGGTCACGCGGGAAGAGCTCGCGGCGATGGATGCGGATTCGGATCGCTGTGCGCTGGAACTGTCCGACGCGGCGGTCGACGTGCTCGGTTATGCGTGCCTCGTCGCGATCATGAGTATGGGCCCGGGCTATCACCGCGTATCGCAGGAACGGCTGGAAAGCCGCACCCGCGAGAACGGCCATCCGGCCCCGGTCGTCTCCAGCGCAGGCGCGCTGGTCGAAGGGCTGCAGGCGCTCGGGGCGAAGAAGATCGCGGTGGTCGCGCCCTATATGAAACCGCTGACCCAGCTGGTGGTGGATTACATCGAGGGCGAAGGGATCGCGGTGAGCGACTGGCTGGCGCTGGAAATCCCCGACAATCTCGAAGTCGCCGCGCAGGATCCGGCCAACCTCCTCGCCCATTACCGCAAGCTCGACCTTGCCGGGATCGACGCGCTGGTGCTGTCCGCCTGCGTGCAGATGCCGTCGCTGCCGTCGGTCCAGAAGGTCGAGGACGAGCTTGGCCTGCCGGTGGTTTCGGCCGCGGTCTGCACCACCTGGCAGATGCAGAAGCGGCTGGGGATCGAGGCTCGGGTGCCGGGTGCCGGCGCACTGCTGTCGGGCCGCTATTGATCTACCGGTGCCCGAGCGCCTAACTGCCGGCAACTCTGGATGGACGGGACAATGGCTGAAGGTGGAAAAAAGCCCGCGCGCAAGGGCGTCCAGTCGATCGAGGTCGGGTTCTCGATTCTCGCGGTGCTGACCAGCGCGGCACGCCCGCTGCCACTCAAGATTATCTCGCAGATGAGCGGGCTGCCGCCGAGCAAAGTCCATTCCTATCTCGTCAGCTTCACCGCGCTCGAGGTGGTGACCCAGCATTCCGACACCGGCCATTACGGGCTCGGCCCGGTCGCGCTGAAGCTCGGCCTGGCGTTCCTCGACCAGTTCGACCTGTTCTCCGCGACCCGCCCGGCGATGGCCGAACTGGCCGACGGGATCGGGGTGACCGTGTTCCTCGGCGTGTGGGGCAATCGCGGGCCGACGATCATCTACCGCGCGGACGGGCCGCTGAGCGAGACGGTGCTCGACATCCGGGTCGGCTCGGTGCTGCCGATCCTGCGCTCGGCGGTCGGGCGCAATCTCGCCGCGCATATGCCGGGCAGCATCATCAAGCCGATGATCGCGCAGGAACTGAGCCATTTCATGGTCGCGGGCGCGGCCGACACAATCGACGATCCGCATACTCTGGTGACCGCGGAGAAGATGTTCGAGAAAGTCCGGGCCGACGGGATCAGCCGGGTGCGCGGCGGGCTGATGTCCGACTATTCTGCTTTGTCGGTCCCGATCTTCGACTATTCGGGCGCCGCCTATGGCGCCCTGACGATCATGGGCCGCTACAACAGCTTCGACGACAGCCTCGACGGCAATGCCGCCACCCGGCTGAAGGCCGCCTGCGCCGCGGTCTCCGCCGCCTGCGGCTATTCGCCCGCCGGGCGGGGGTGAGCGTTTGACCGGCCGCCACTTCTTTCGCCCGGGGGAGCACCGCCCGCTGCTCGCGCATGATCCGCTCAATTCGATCGTCGGCCCGCGCCCGATCGGGTGGATCTCGTCGCTCTCGCCGGAGGGCATCGCCAATCTCGCGCCCTACAGTTTCTTCAACGCGTTCAACTACCAGCCCCCGATCGTCGGCTTCGCCAGCGTCGGCTGGAAAGACAGCATCGCCAATATCGAGGCGACCGGCGAATTCGCATGGAACCTCGCGACCGAGGAACTGGCCGAGGCGATGAACGCGACCAGCGCGATGGCCGGACCGGGCATCGACGAATTCGAACTGGCCGGGCTCGCAAAGGCGGAAGCGCGGCACATCGCGGTGCCGCTGGTCGCGGCCTCGCCGGTCTCGTTCGAATGCCGCCTCAGCCAGATCGTCCGGCTGCAATCGGCCGAAGGGCGCCCGATCGAGACCTGGGTGGCGTTCGGCGAAGTGGTCGGCATGCACGTCGCACCCCGCGTGATCGTCGATGGTAATTATGCAACCGACGTGGCCCGCCCGATCCTGCGTGCGGGCGGCGCGGGCGAGTATTTCTCGCTCGATCCGGCCAAGCGCTTCACGATGCTGCGACCCTGACCGCGGGCACGCCCCAGCGCCCGCTGGCGAGGCCGGGGTAACGCCGGGGAAGTGAGAGACACGGGCAAGGCCGGTGCGACGCAGCGCCAGCGGGTGAGCTGGCAATAGCGCGGTTTTGATTGCGAACGGCGAGGCAAGACTGGACGCTGTAAACTTGCTCGCTCGGCCCTTTCCCGACGGAGGAGGCAGGTTAGAGCTCGCAGGTGTGCAGCCCCCTTCTGACCCGTCAGGCGATACTGGCGCCACCGGCAGGCGATCCGAAGGGATCACCCGGCCCGCGAGACACCGGCCTAATGCGGAAGCAAGAGCGAAGCGCTTGGCTCCCGCACCCGATGGCGACCATCTAACCCATATGGTTCAAAATGTCAAGCCGGATTTGGCGCTGCTTCCCTGTGTCCCCGCGCAGGCGGGGACCTCGTGCCGCGCGCGCCGCACTGAAACTGCCCGAGATCCCCGCCTGCGCGGGGAAGCAAAAGGGATGCGCGCAAAGGACGCGGAGAGCGCGGAGGGGTTGCGCTCGATCCGTGCGTCCTCTGCGCGATAAATAATGAAGAGAAGCGGAGACCCGGAACCAGTCCGGGGTGACCTGGGCAGAGAGCTGCGAAACCCTTGTCCCGCCCCTGCGCCATCCCTCGCCTAGCTCACCGCCGCCTCGATCTCATGCGCCAGCGCGACGTCGCGCAGCGACAATCCGCCCGCATCGTGCGTGGTCAGCAGTATCTCCACCCGGTTGTAGACGTTGAACCACTCCGGATGATGATCCATCCGGTCCGCGATCGCCGCGACCCGCGCCATGAAGGCGAAGGCCGCGCCGAAATCCGCGAACAGGAATTCCCGGCGGATGCCGTCGCGCGCCGGGTCGTGGCTCCATTGCGCGAGGCGCGACAGCAACTCCGCCCGCTCGGCCTCGCTGAGCCGGCTCACCGCCGGGCTATTCATCGCAGGCCGCCGTCACCGGGACCAGCGCCCCGCTGATCGCCCGTGCGCGCGGCGAGGCGAGGAATTCGATAACCTCGGCGATCGCCGCGGGCGCGGTCCACGCGGCATGATCGGCTTCCGGCATGGCCGCCCGGTTGGCCGGCGTATCGATGATCCCCGGCAGCACCGCGTTCACGCCGATGTTCCGCCCGGCCGCCTCTTCCGCCAGCGCCTCGGTCAGCCGCGCGACCGCCGATTTGGCCGCGGCGTAGGATGCGTGCCCCTCGGTCCCGCGCCCGGCCGACATCGCCCCGACATTCACGATCCGCCCGCCGTCGGACATATGCGACAGCGCCGCGACGCAGGCGTTGAAGCAGGTCGCGACATTGGCCAGCCACATGCGCTGGAGCGTGAGGAAGCTTTCGGGCGCCGCACGTTCCCACGCATAGCCGCCGGCGGTGTTGACCAGCACGTCGATCCCGCCGAGCTGGGCCGAGGCCCGCGCCAGCGCATATTGGGCCCGGGTCATGTCTGCCAGATCGACATCGACGATCACCTCGTCGGGCGAGCGCCCGCCGGGCATCTGCGGCGCCACATCGATCAGCACCACACGGTCGCCCCGAGCGACGAAGGCCGCCTCGGCCGCACCTCCCAGCGCGCCAAGACCGCCGGTGATCACCACGCGCCGGTTCAACATACGGCCTCGCAGCGGACGTCTTCCGGGCAATCCGCGCCCGGCTCGAGCGGGGGTAGGCCTTCGAGCCGGGCGTAGACGCTCGCGAAGTCCGTCTCTTCGGTGAGCCGCAGGAGTTCGTCGAAGCTGTCGATCGCGAAATAGACTTCCTGGAAGCGGTCGAAATGATACTGCGTACGCATCACCCGCGGCAGGTCGACATAGACCCGCCGGACCTCGGGCGAGGTCAGCGCATGCTCGGTTTCGCTCAGGCTCGACAACAGTCCGGCGCCATAGCCCCGCAGCCGTCCGTGCTCGATCACCAGCCCGAATTCGACCGTATAGAGATAGAGCCGCGCGAGCAGGTCGGTCGTCCCCAGCGCCTCGGCCCGCATTCCCGCATGCCCGTAGTTGACGAGGAAGTCCGCCAGCGCCGGATTGGTCAGCATCGGCAGATGCCCGAACAGATCGTGGAACATGTCGGGTTCCTCGCTGTAATCGAGCGAGTCCGCGCCGCGTAGGAAGTTCGCGACCGGGAAGCGCTTTTCCGACAGATGCTTGAAAAAGGCGTCGTTGGGAATGAAGCCCGGCACCGCGACCACTTCCCAGCCGGTCGCCGTCCGCAGCTTGGGATTGAGTTCGCGAAAATCGGGAATCCCCGGCTTCGAAAGCTCCAGAATGCCGAGCCCGGCAACGAAGGCCTCGGACGCATAGCTGGCGATGAGCTTCGCCTTGCGTGAGACCAGTTCGTCCCAGATGTCGTGCTCCGCCTGGGTGAAGGAGTTCCAATCCTGATCCATCGTCCAGTCGGGATTCACGCCTTCAGGCGGGGTTTCGAAAACGTGTAAAATAGCCAAGCGCGGCCTCCCTCTGGTCTTGGGAGGGATATTATCCCGCAGTTCATCGAACATTGTCCCGATCTGTGCGGCATGATCGATAATCTGCAATACGATGTGCTTCCATCGGATCACTTTCTGCGCTATCGTGCCGCATGGACAAGATCGACTGGAAGATTCTCGCCGAACTGGAAATGGACGGCCGCCTGTCCTTCGCCGAACTGGGCGAGAGGGTCGCGCTGTCGAAATCGCCCTGCTGGGCGCGGGTTCGGGAGCTGGAGCGCAGCGGCGTGATCCGCGGCTATTCGGCGGTGGTCGATCCGGGGGCGATCGGCCTCGCGGTCCACTGCCTGGTCAGCGTGCGGATCAGCTTCGACAAGCATGCCGAATTCGAACAGGCGGTGCTCGACCACCCGGCGATCATGGAGTGCCACACCATCGCCGGCGACAGCGATTACATGCTGCGCGTCCATTCCCGCTCGGTCGAGCATCTCGACGAATTGCTGCGCAACGGCCTCGCCAAGCTGCCGGGCGTCCACCGGCTGTCGACTATCGTGTGCCTGAAGGCGATCAAGCCGCACTCGTCGCTCTCGAAATGGGCCGCGATCGCGTGACGCGGCGCATGCCTTGGTGCGATCGCCTCGATCCATCATGAAATCGGCGGGCGCCGACGCTCCGGCAAGGTTCTGAACTTCCCCGCCGCGTTCCCTGGCGACGAAAGCCCGTGATCCAGGGCTCGCGGACCGTCCGAGCGGTTGGCTTACCCGCCGCAAAGCCATAAGGACGTTGGAATATCCGCGGTCTGACTGAACATATTCACAAATCAAGCGTGCAAGAAGATGCGCATAATGGAGCCATTTCGAATATGCCCGAACGTATTGCGCGCGGCGAGTTTCAAGTTGACCCTGCACTCTGCGATTTCATCGAGACGGAGGTTCTGGGGCCGCTGAAGCGCGATCCGGCGGTGTTTTGGGATAGATTCGCCACCCTCGCCGCGCGCTTCTCGCCGCTCAATCGGGAACTCCTCGAGAAGCGGGACTGGTTCCAGCAACGTATCGATGCGTGGCATGCCGCACGGCGCGGGCAACCGCACGATCCGGTCGCTTACGAAGCCTTCCTGCGCGAGATCGGCTATCTCGTGCCGGAGCCGGAGCCGTTCACCATCGGCACCCGGAACGTGGACCCGGAGATCGCGACGATGGCCGGGCCGCAGCTGGTGGTCCCGGCGCTCAATGCGCGCTTCCTGCTCAACGCGGCGAATGCCCGCTGGGGCAGCCTCTACGACGCGCTCTACGGCACCGATGTGCTCGGCCCGCCGCCGACCGGCGCGGGCTATGACCACGAGCGCGGCGCCGCGGTGATCGCGGCCGGACGCGCGTTCCTGGATCAGGCGCTGCCGTTGTTCGAAGGCAGCTGGGCCGATCTCGAAGGGCCGGATCCGGCGATCCCGCTGGCGGACCTGGTCCAGCGGATCGGCGAAACCGACGATTCGATCCTGTTCGTCCACAACGGCCTGCACATCGAAGTGGTGTTCAACCCGCTGCATCCGGTGGCGAAGACCGACAAGGCCGGGATCTCGGACATCCGGGTCGAGGCCGCGCTGACCACGATCGTCGATCTCGAGGATTCGATCGCGGCGGTCGACGCGGCGGACAAGCTTGCCGCCTATCGCAACTGGCTCGGCGTGATGCGCGGCGATCTGTCCGACACGTTCGAGAAGGGCGGCAAGAGCGTCACCCGCACGCTCAACGGCGATATCGAGTTCAAGCACGTCGACGGCGAGATGCTGTGGCTGCCGGGCCGCAGCCTGCTGTTCGTGCGCAATGTCGGCCATCTGATGACCAACCCGGCGATCCTGCTGGCTGACGGGTCGGAGATCCCCGAAGGGATCATGGACGCGGTCATCACCAGTGCTTGCGCGGTCCACGGCCTCGAAGGCCACGCGCACTGGCCCAACAGCCCCGCCGGCAGCATCTACATCGTCAAGCCGAAGCAGCACGGCCCCGCAGAATGCGCCTTCACCAACGATCTGTTCGACGCGGTGGAGGATCTGCTCGGGCTCGACCGGCACACGATCAAAGTGGGGGTGATGGACGAGGAGCGCCGCACCAGCGCCAATCTCGCCGCCTGCATCCATGCGGTGAAAGACCGGATCGTGTTCATCAACACCGGCTTCCTCGACCGCACCGGCGACGAGATCCACACCTCGATGCAGGCCGGGCCGATGGTCCGCAAGGCCGATATCAAGGCCTCCACCTGGCTCGACGCCTATGAGAAGCGCAACGTCGCGATCGGGCTCGCCTGCGGGCTCTCGGGCCATGCGCAGATCGGCAAGGGCATGTGGGCGGCGCCCGACCGGATGGGCGCGATGATGCAGGAGAAGATCGGCCATCTGCGCGCGGGCGGCAGCACCGCCTGGGTCCCGTCACCGACCGCCGCGACGCTCCACGCGATGCATTACCACCAGCTCGATGTGTTCGGGGCCCAGCGCCAGCTGCCGCCCGCGCCAGGGCTCGATGCGCTGCTGACCATTCCCCTCGCCCACGGCGTGAACTGGAGCGAGGAGGAAGTGCGCGAGGAACTGGATAACAACGCGCAAGGGTTGCTCGGCTATGTCGTACGCTGGATCGACGCGGGGATCGGCTGCTCCAAGGTGCCGGACATCAACGACATCGGGCTGATGGAAGACCGCGCGACCCTGCGCATCTCGTCGCAGCACATGGCCAACTGGCTGCTCCACGGCGTCTGCACCGAAGCGCAGGTGATGGATTCACTCCAGCGTATGGCGGCCAAGGTCGATGCGCAGAACGTCGGCGATCCGTCCTATGAGCCGATGGCCGGCAAGTGGGACACCAGCCTCGCGTTCAAGGCTGCCTGCGACCTGGTGTTCAAAGGGGTAGAGCAACCCAATGGCTATACCGAGCCGCTGCTGCACGCCTGGCGCCTGAAAAAGAAAGCCGCCCAAACGGGCTGAAAGGCCGCAGAGCGTTGCTGAGCTGGCCGACGACGCGCTTGTGATCTCCAAGCTTCCCGGCCGGCCGGCGCGATCCGTTACGCGGTGCCGACCGCTTCGGCGACGGTCGAAAAGCCGTCGCGCGCCATCAGTTCGGGCAGGCGGTTCACGATCCGGCGAGCGATCCCGGGGCCTTCGAAGACCATCGCCGAATAAAGCTGCACGAGGCTCGCCCCGGCGCGGATGCGGTCCCACGCATGCTCGGCGCTGGCGATGCCCCCTACCCCAACCAGCGGAATTGCCCCGCCCGTGGCTTTGCGGAAGTCTTTCAGCCGCTCGGTCGCGAGACTGCGCAGCGGCGCGCCGGACAGCCCGCCAGCCTCATTCGCATAACGCGATTTCAGGCCCGGGCGGGAGATGGTGGTATTTCCGATCATCAGCGCGCCAAGCCTGTATTCGATCACCAGCCGGGCAATGCTGTCGATCTCGTCTCCGGCCAGGTCCGGTGCGACCTTGAGGAACACCGGCGGGCCGTCCCCGCCCCGTGCTGCCAGCACGGCGTCCAGCAGGTCCGCCAGCGCGCTGCCGTCCTGCAATGCGCGCAACCCGGGCGTGTTCGGGCTGCTGATATTGAGCACCAGATAGCTCGCCAGCGGCGCCATCAACCGCGCCATCTCCGCATAATCCGCGATCCGGTCGGGCGAATCCTTGTTAGCCCCCAGATTCACTCCGACGATCCCGCCCCGGCCGGCCCTCGCGCCGAGCCTCGCCATCGAAACGGCCGCACCGGAGCTGTTGAAACCGAACCGGTTGATCACTCCCTCGTCTTCTTCCAGGCGGAACAGTCTTGGCTTCGGATTGCCCGGTTGCGGCAAGGGCGTGATGGTTCCGACCTCGGTGAACCCGAAGCCGCGCGCGAGCAGCGCATCGGGGACCTCGGCATCCTTGTCGAACCCGGCAGCCATGCCGAGAGGGTTTGGGAAACGCAGGCCCGCCACGTCGATCTGCAGTTCTTTCCGCACCGGGGCCGGTGCGGCGCCGCCGCCGGCCGGAAGCATCCGCAAGGCCGCGATCGAGAGCCGGTGGGCCCGTTCGGGATCGAGCGTGAAGATGGCCGGACGAATCAATTTATAGAACATGATCATTCGCCTCGAACTGGATCGTGGCCGCACGGGGCCCGTTTCGCGATCGCCTTAGACATCTTTGATCCGGACAGGAAAGCCAGGAAGGCAAGACTCGTTCGCATATTTTGCGCGTAATACCGGCGCTGCCGCCGGCCCGCGCACCGCGCGCGCCATCCTCCATGCGTCGATCGCGCAGAGTGGCTGGTCGCGGATTGAACGACTGAATAACCGAAAGGGTTGGGCCGCAGGACTGCGGCCCGACTCCTCCAGGTTTTCGTTATTTTGCTGACGCCCCATGGGCGCCGGCGCCTTACTTGGGCGCCAGCACCATCAGCATCTGGCGGCCTTCGAGCCGCGGATAGGCTTCGACCTTGGCGATTTCCGCCACGTCTTCCTGAACCCGCTTGAGCAGGTTCATGCCGAGTTCCTGATGGCTCATCTCGCGGCCACGGAAGCGCAGGGTGAGCTTCACCTTGTCGCCTTCGCCGAGGAACTTGTTCACGTTCTTCATCTTCACGTCGTAGTCGTGCGTGTCGATGTTGGGACGCATCTTGATCTCTTTGATGTCCTGCGTCTTCTGGGTCTTGCGCGCGGCGTTGGCCTTCTTCTGCGCCTCGTAGCGGTGCTTGCCGACATCGAGGAACTTGACGACCGGCGGGTCCGCGTTGGGGGAGACCTCGACGAGGTTCAGGCCAATTCCATTGGCCTGTTCGATCGCTTCGTTCGTGTACATGACGCCAATGTTCTCGCCGTTCTCGTCGATGACGCGAACTTTCTCGGACTGGATCATGTTGTCGAAGCGGGGCCCGCTCTTGACGGGGGGCGCAAGCATGCGCCGGGGTGGACGAGCTATTGGGTTTTCTCCTGTGACTGTTGATGTCGGTTTTCGAAGCCGGCTGCTTAGGCCGATTCTTCCGCCAGCGAAAGAGGCTTGCGGTATGTCGGGCCTGCCCGGACCGGATCAGGCCCGCCAGAGCGGAAACTGCAGCAGCCGGGCCTTGGTCGGCACCATCGCATCGATCGCGCTGGCGGGCTGCATTGCGACAAGGATCGCCGGATCGGCCGCATCCATCCCGCCGGTAAGCGCGCCGAACGCCGGCATGATCATCCTGCCGCCCCCATGTGGGGTCCGGCCGACCACCGCGCAAGGGCGGCGGATCGAGCGGCCCCGTGTAACCAGCTTCAATTGCGGGTGGAAATGCCCAGACAGCTCGGGCCGGGTCTCCCCGCGTTTGGCATGATGGCGCAGAATCATGCCGGCGACTTCGAGTTCCTCGGCGATCGTTCCGCCCGGCGCGTCGCGCGCGTCAGCGTCATGGTTGCCGGTGATCCAAACCCAGTCGGCCGCGCGGGTCAGCGCGTCGAGCATCCCCGCCGCATGCGGCTCAAGCCGCCCTGCCCCGCCCGCATCGTGGAAATTGTCGCCCAAGGTGAACACCCGCCGCGCGCCGGTCTCGCGGATCGCCCCGGCCACCCGTTCCAGCGTCTCGCGGCTGTCATAGGGCGGGAGCATCTGGCCGTGGCGGGCATAGAAGCTCGCCTTTTCGAGATGCAGATCCGCCACCAGCAGCGCGCTTTCGCGCGGCCAGTAAAGCGCACGCCCGCCAGCTAGCGCGAATTCCTGACCGGCAAACTCGAAAGCGAACGAAACGGGAACCATGCACTTTCCTTGCCCCGCGCCGGAGGGTTTGGCAAGGGAGTGCAATGACCGACTGGACCGAAAACACCGCCGAGGCCCGCGCCTGGTTCGAAAGCCTGCGCGGCCGCATCTGCGCCGCCTTCGAAAGCATCGAGCGTGAGGCCGGAAGCGACGCGAGCTTCGAATATATTCCATGGGACCGCGAAACCGATGAGGATGGAGCCGGCGAAGGTGGCGGCGGCGTGCGCGGGGTGATGAAGGGCAAGGTGTTCGAGAAGGTCGGGGTCAACGTCTCGACCGTGTCGGGCAAGTTCGCCCCGGATTTCGCGCGCACGATCCACGGCGCGGGGGAAGAGAACCCCGGCTTCACCGCCACCGGGATCAGCCTGGTCGCGCATATGGCCAATCCGCATGTCCCTGCGGTGCACATGAACACCCGCTTCCTCACCACCAGCAAGGCGTGGTTCGGCGGCGGCGCGGACCTCAACCCGCCGGTTCCCTACGAAGACGACACCGAGGCATTCCATGCCGCGTTCCGCGCGGCCTGCGCGGGCCACAACCCGACCTATTACGAGAAGTTCAAGAAGTGGGCCGACGACTACTTCTTCATCCCCCACCGCGGCGTCTCGCGCGGCGTGGGCGGCATCTTCTACGATCATCTCGAATGCGCCGATCAGGCCGAATTCGAACGCAACTTCGCCTTCACCCGCGATGTCGGCGAGGCATTCCTCGCCGCATTCCCCGCGATCGTGCGCAAGCGCATGGGCCAGGAATTCAGCGAGGCGGAAAAGCAGGCCCAGCTCGAATGGCGCGGCCGCTACGTCGAATTCAACCTGGTCTATGACCGGGGCACCTTGTTCGGCCTCAGGACCGGCGGCAACATCGACGCGATATTGATGAGCCTCCCGCCCGAAGTGAAGTGGAGCTGATCGCGCGCGCTTGCACCGGAGCCGCGATGGGTTAGGGTTCACCCCGGGAAACGGGGGAACGGGGCAATGTCAGCCAAGCGCATCGGCCTGCTGGTCGGGCTTATCGCATTCCTGCTGACGCTTGCCCTGCCCGCACCGGCCGGAATGCCCGCCCCGGCGTGGATCGTAGCCGGGTTGACCGTGTGGATGGCCGCATGGTGGATGACCGAGGCGGTGCCGCTGACCGCCACCGCATTGCTGCCTTTCGTGGTCCTGCCATTCGCCGGGGTGATGACCGCGGACCAGACCGCCGCGACCTATTATTCGCCGATCCTCTTCCTGATCCTCGGCGGCGCGTTCCTTGCGCTCGCGATCGAACGGACCGGGCTGCATCGCCGGCTTGCGCTGGCGATCCTCAAGGCGGTCGGCACCGGGGGCGGGAGCACGCGGCTGCTGTTCGCCTTCATGCTCGCTTCGGCGATCATCTCGATGGTCATCTCCAACACCTCGACCGCGCTGATCATGATGCCGATGGCGCTGGCCGTGCTGCAGGGCGGCGGCGCGGATCCGGACGACCAGGGCGGCATCTCGGGCGCGTTGCCGATGGGCGTGGCCTTTGCCGCTTCGATCGGCGGGCTCGGCACGCTGATCGGATCGCCGACCAATCCGATCGCGGTGGGACTGCTCAAGGAAAGCATCGGGCTGGAGATCGGCTTCGCCCGGTGGAGCCTTTACGGTATCCCGATGGTGCTGCTCGGCGTGCCGCTCGCCGCGTGGATCATAGCGCGGGTGCAACAAACCGCGCGCTGTCCGTTCGACGTCGAGGCCGCGCGCGGCGCGATCGCCACCGGCGCCGCCTGGACTTTGCCTGAAAAACGCCTGCTGCCGGTGTTGCTCGCCGCCTTCCTGCTGTGGGTGCTGCAGGAACCCGTACTCAAGCCGCTTCTGCCCAGCGGCTCGGTGACCGACGGCACGATCGGCGTCATCGCCGGCCTCTCGCTGTTCCTGATACCCGACGGCACCGGCCGCCCGCTGCTGGTGTGGAGCGAGGCCGACCGGGCGCCGTGGGGCGTGATCATGATGTTCGGCGGCGGGCTCGCGCTGGCGGCGGGCATGACCAGGTCCGGCCTTGCCATATGGCTCGGTCAGTCGCTGCTGCCGCTGTCGGCGGTGCCGCTGATCGTGGTCGCGCTGGCGGTGACCGCGATGGTGATCATCATTACCGAATTCGCGAGCAACGTCGCGACCGCGAGCGGTATCATCCCGGTGGTCGCGAGCCTGATCGTCGCGCTGGGTGCCGATCCAATCCTGCTCGCGGTCCCGGCCGCGATGGCGGCAAGCTGGGGTTTCATGCTGCCTTCGGGCACCGGACCCAATGCGATCGCCTGGGCGACCGGCCGGATTCGCATGTCGCGCATGGTCGCCGCCGGGATCTGGCTCGACCTGCTCGGCGCGTTCCTGATCGTCGGAACGGTATGGGGGATCGAGAGCCTGGTGCGCTAGCGAGGCGCTTGCGCAAGGGGGACGAACGTCTAGGTTGCCGCGCGACAAGCCACAGGATCGTGGCCAGGGGTCCATGAATGACTGCAGCAAGCACCGGCGTGATCGACGCATTCCGCGGCCTGACCAAGCCGCAGAAGACCGCGATCTGGGCGAGCTATCTCGGCTGGACGCTCGATGCCTTCGATTACTTCCTGATGGTCTTCATGCTGAAGGCGATCAGCCAGGAATTCGGCACCGGAATCGAGGACGTGTCCGAGGCGCTGTTCCTGACCCTCGCCGCGCGCCCGCTCGGCGCGCTGGTATTCGGCTGGCTGGGCGACCGCTTCGGCCGTCGCCCGGTGCTGATGACGGTGATCGCGCTGTTCTCGGTGCTGTCAGGCCTGTCGGGCATCGCCGGATCGCTGTCGCAATTGCTGCTGATCCGCGCCTGTTTCGGCTTCGCGATGGGCGGAGAATGGGGCCTCGGCGCCAGCCTGGTGATGGAGACGATCCCCGCGCGGCTGCGCGGGCCGGTCTCGGGGCTGCTCCAGGCGGGCTATTCGACCGGCTATCTGGTCGCCAGCCTGGTCTATTTCCTGTTCTTCGATGCGCTTGGCTGGCGCGCGATGTTCTTCATCGGGATCGTGCCGGCGCTGTTCGTGCTGTTCATCCGCGCCCATGTCGAGGAAAGCCCGACCTTCACCGCCCGGCTTGGCCAGATCCAGCAGGGACAGGCGCGGCAGGGCGTGCTGAAGGTGGTGGCGCAGAACTGGAGGCTGGCGCTCTATCTGATCGTGCTGATGACCGGGATGAACTTCCTCAGCCACGGAACGCAGGATCTCTATCCGACCTTCCTCCAGAAACAGCACGGCTTTGACACCCACACCACCGGGACGCTGGCGATCGTGCTCAATATCGGTTCGATCGTCGGCTCGCTCGGCTTCGGGACCCTGTCCGAACGGCTCGGGCGGCGGCGGACGCTCGCGCTTGCCTGCCTGATCGTGGTGCCGGTGATCCCGCTCTGGGCCTATTCCACCTCGCTGCTGCCGCTCGGCGCCGGGGCCTTCCTGATCGGGCTGTCGGTGCAGGGCGCCTGGGCGAACATCCCCGCCTATCTCAACGAACTCTCACCCCCGGCGATCCGCGCGATGTTCCCCGGGCTGGTTTACCAGCTCGGCAACCTCATCGCCTCGCGCGTCTCGCCGCTGCAGGCGGGTATCGCCGAAAGCCACGGCGGCAGTTACGGCTATGCGCTGGCCAGCGTGACGCTGGTGACCGCGGTGGCGCTGATCGGCTGGATCTCATTCGGCCCCGAAAAGCGCGACGCGCTGGATTAGAGCCTCAGCCCTTCCACTCGCGCCGTTCTTCCGCCGCGCGGAGGACTTCGTAGGCGACGCTATAGGCCTGAAACGCCTTGGCGGCCTCCGCATCGCCCGGCTTCACGTCGGGGTGGAGTTCCTTGGCCTTCGCGCGCCACGCCTTCTTCACCGCGTCGAAATCGGCATCCGGGGTGAGGTCGAACATGTCGAGCGCGCGGATCTCGTCGCGGCTGCGGCTGCCGTCGCCGGATTCGGCCCAGCCGTAATGCGCGGATTCGCTATAGCCCGAATTGGCGCGTTGCTCCGTGCTCGCGCGGGCCTCGGCCTCTTCCTTGTCGAGCCCTTCGAAATAGTCCCACTTCGAATTATATTCGGCCGCGTGCCTGGTGCAGAAATACCAGCGATCCGGGCTGTTGGGCGATTTGGGCGCGGGGCAATTGCCGGGCTCGTCGCACATGTGCCGATCGCAGATGCGCACGGTCGCCGCCTCGCTCGACGAGCCGTAGCCACGCCAGCGGGGAAAGCCCCAATCGACCGACCGCTTGGCCTTGCTCATATGCGATTCCCGAAAGTCATAGCTTTCAATCTAGGCGCTCCACCTTCGCGATGCCACCGGCCACGCGACAATTCGCGACATTATGCTGCATTGCAAAATAACCGTTCGATCCTATTTGGCGGACTAAGGAGTTTTGCAATGAGTCGTCAGCTCGCCATCTCGGCAGCCTTCTCGGTCTTCGCCACCGCCGCGCTGGCGCTGTTCGCCGCCAACGGCGGGCCCGAGGCTGCACACGAAAAGCTGACGGGCGCCTCGACCTTCGTCGAAGCGCCCGCCGAACTCACGCAGATGCCGAAACTTCCGGCCCTCCGCTTCCTCTCGAACTAGTCGATCGTAATCGTCGCGGCGCGACGGTTCTGGGCCCAGGCCTGCTCGTTGGAGCCAAGCGCCACCGGGCGTTCCTTGCCGTAGCTGACCACCGTCAGGCGCGAGGCGTCGATGCCGACGCTGACAAGATAGTTCTTCGCAGAATTGGCGCGGCGTTCGCCCAGCGCGATGTTGTAATCGCGCGTGCCGCGTTCGTCGCAGTGGCCTTCGATCGTCGCGCGCTTGTTCGGGTAGCGCATCAGCCAGTCGGCCTGCGTGCGCAATGCCGCCGCATCGGTGGAATCGACGTCGAACTTGTCGGTGTCGAAATAGATCACGTTGCGGCCGTTCATCTGCGCGAGGAAATCGGCGTTGCTGCCCGGGATAACCGTGTCGGTCGGGCCAGGGCCGGTGTCGCCGCCATTGTCCGCGACGGTGGCGGGCTGCGGCGGCAATTGATCGGCGATTTTTTCCTTCTTCGAGCACGCGCCCAGCGCGAGCGCGCCAGCGAGCATCACGGTGACGGCGAGGGTGGAAACTGACCTTTTCATCCTTCTCTCCTTCAGATGGATAGCAGGTGGGTAAACGGGGAATCCCTAACGTAACGCGTTCACGGTAGGACGGGTCCCCAGGCGGGATCGGAGGCGCCGACCGGAGTCGGCAGGCGGCGTTCGTTGCGGCCGGTGAGATCGACTTGCCACAGGCCCGTGTCGCCCGAGTTACGGGTTGTGCGGAAAAACTGGATGATGCGGCCATTGGGCGCCCAGGTCGGGGCTTCATCCTGCCAGCTGTTGGTCAGGTCGCGGACATTCTTGCCATCGGGCGTCATCACCGCGATGCGGAAATCGCCGACGATATGGGTGAACGCGATCTGGTCGCCGCGCGGGCTCCATTCGGGCGTCGCCGCGCGGCCGCCGAAGAAGCTGACGCGCTTCTGGCCGGAGCCGTCGGCGCTCATCGTGTAGATCTGCTGGGTGCCCGAACGGTCGCTTTCGAACACGATCCGCGTTCCATCGGGCGAATAGGATCCGCCCACGTCGATCCCCGGGCTGTCGGTCAGCCGGGTGCTCTGCCCGCCCTGGGCCGAAACGCGGTAGATGTCGGTATTGCCGCCGACCGCCATCGAATAGAGTATCCACTTGCCATCGGGCGACCAGCGCGGGGCGAAGGTCGGGTTGCTGCTCTGGGTCACGATCCGCTGCTTGCCGGTGCCGATGTCATAGACATAGATTCGCGGATTGCCGTTGATATAGCTCAGATACACAATCGACTTGTAGTCGGGCGAATAGCGCGGGGTCAGCGCGGTCGCGCCGCCATTGGTGATGAAGCGGTGGTTCGCCCCGTCGGAATCCATGATCGCAAGCCGCTTGATCCGGTGATCCTTCGGCCCGGTCTCCGCGATATAGGCGATCTTGCTGTCGAAGAACGGGCTTTCGCCGGAGAGGCGCGAATAGACCAGATCCGCGCATTTATGCGCCGCGCGCCGCCAGTCGGACGGCTGGACCACCCAGCCCTGGCGGACCAGCTCGTTCTTCAGTTGCACGTCGTAGAGATAGCAGCCGACCGTCAACTGCCCGTCGCCATTGGCGCGGACGTAGCCCTGCACCAGCATCTCCGCGCTGCGCGAGCTCCAGCTGCTCCATGCGGGCGCGGTGATCTCGGCATAGCTCGGCCTGGGCAGGCTGTCGGGCCCGGTCGGCTTGAACAGCCCATTGTTCTTGAGATCGGCGGTGATCACCCGCGCCAGCTCGCGCCCGAGCGCGCCGGTACCGTCGGTATTGGCGGCGGTCGAGACGTTGGCGTTGGTCGCGAAGGTCGGGATCGCGATCCCGAGATCCTGCCACGCGCCTTCATAGGTGGTTGAACCGGACAGGCCGCCATCGTCGTTATCGTCCGTGTCTCCCGCCGCGGGCGCGGCATCTGCCGGAACGCCCGCTACCGGCGCAGCCGCCTGCGCCAGTACCGGGGAGGAAACGAACAGCATCAGCGCTGCCGCGGCGAGTTTCATTGCGGTGTCCACTTGAACTCCCAGTTCGTTATATGCTTCCAGCCATTATACAGTTTCGGCGGCAGGTCGAACGGCGCGGCGCGCCGGACTGCCCGGATCGCTAGTTCCACATGGCGGCTGGCCTGTGGCTTGTTCGCGTCGGTGACGCCGGTCTGGCGCACGAGGCGGGGATCGCCCGCGAGGCTGCCATCGGGGTTGAGATCGAACGCCAGATAGGTTCTCAGCTCATCGGCCTCGGCACCCGAGGGTGGCTGCCAATAAGGCTTGATCTGGCGGTTGATCGCTTCCTTCAGCGACGCCTTGTCCGAACTGCCGATCTGCGATGCCGCAACCAGCGCATTGGCATCGGCCTTGTCACCCTTGCCGCCGAGGAAGTTGTCCCCGATCCGGCTCGCGCCCGGCTTCTTCGGAGGCGGCGCGGTGGTCGGCCTGGGCTTCGGCTGGATGCTCGAAGTCTTGGGCGAAACGACGGGCTTCGCAGGCGCCTGCTTCGGCGCGGGCCTGGGCGGAGCGGGCTTGGGCGGAGCGGGTTTCGGTGGTGCCGGCCTGGGTTCCTCCGCCTTCGGTTTGGGCGGCGTCGGCTCCTCGCCGATCCGGTCCGACACGGAGGCCTTCGCTTCGGGCGCAACCTGAGCCGCGGTGGAATCGAGCCCGACATCCTCGCTCAGATTGACCGTCACCCGTTCGGGCGGCGGCACCACCGAAGGCGCGCGCAGCGCGCTGATCGCGAGCGCGGCGATGATCGCGACATGCGCGATCCCGGCCACGATCAGCCCGATCCGCTCGTCGCTGCGCAATCCCAGGGCGTTGCGCGAAGAAGTGAGTACCGCGGTGCTCATGGCAAAAGGCTATGGCGCCTCGACTGAACTGTTGGTGACCAGCGAGATCTGGTTGAAGCCGGCATGGCTGAGTTCGCCCATCACCGTCATCACCCGCCCGTAATCGAGCGTCTTGTCGGCGCGCAGCGTGACTTGCGGGGCCTTGCCCTCGCCGGTGCGCGGCACATTCGCGAGCGCATCGGGCAGATCGCCCGGCTGGACCGCGGCATCGTCGATATAGACCACGCCGTCATTCGCGATCGAGATCGTCACCTGGTCCTGCTCCTGCGACAGCGCTTCCGCGCGGCTGTCGGGCAGGTCGAGCGGGACGCCCGAGGTCAGCAGCGGCGCGGTGACCATGAAGATGATCAGCAGCACCAGCATCACGTCGACCAGTGGAGTGACGTTGATCTCCGCCATCGGCGCGCGGCGCGATCCGCGCCCGTGGCGCCGGCGCGAGGGCGAACTGGCGAAACCCAT
This sequence comes from Candidatus Andeanibacterium colombiense, assembly GCA_029202985.1. GTDB lineage: Bacteria > Pseudomonadota > Alphaproteobacteria > Sphingomonadales > Sphingomonadaceae > Andeanibacterium > Andeanibacterium colombiense. Next base: position 1,291,222 of record CP119316.1, read on the forward strand.
CGCCATCAGTTCTTCTCCAGATCGCGACTGAGCTGCGAGTGGTAGCGGTCGGCAAAGCGCTGCAGGCGGGATTCGAACAGATTCACCCGGTTGCTGTAGCGGTTATAGGCGATCACGGCCGGAATTGCGGCGAACAGGCCGATCGCCGTGGCGAACAGTGCTTCCGAAATGCCCGGCGCGACCACCGCGAGCGACGAATTCTGCTGCTGGCCGATGTCGAAGAAGCTGTTCATGATTCCCCACACCGTGCCGAACAGGCCGACGAACGGCGCGACCGCCCCGGTGGTGGCGAGGAAGTTGAGCCGCGCGCCCAACTCGTCGGATTCCGCCGCGACCCGGCTGTCGAGCGCGGTCGCGATCCGCTGGCGCGCCCCTTCGCGATCGCCGCTGCGCAATGCGACCGATTTGCGGAATTCGCCCAGCCCGGCCGCGGCGATCGCCGCCGAGGGGATCGAAGCGCGGCGGCGTTCGCCCAACAGCGCATCGGGATTGTCGAGCTGAAAGAACTCGCTCTCGAAATCGTCGCAGCGGCGCCGCAGTCCGCCAATGCGAATCCGGAACGAGACGATGATCGTCCAGGACCACACGCTCGCGGCGAGCAGGCCCAGCATCACCACCTGCACCACGATGTCGGCATCGAGGAACAGCTTGATCGGATCGAGCCGGGTCGGGGTTTCGGCCGCCGCCGCGGCAAGGAAGGAAAGATCGGTCATGCAATGCTTTCGGCTTGGAGGATGGAAAAGGCCGCGCGCCATGCGGGGGGCTGGCGGCGCGGGCGGCCTTCGGGCGAAACGAAACCGACCCGGATGTCGGCCTCTGCAAGAAGCGCACCGTCCCTTAACGCACGCTGGCGCAAGGTGATGCTCGCCGCGCCGATATCGAGCGCGGAACTTTCGATCGTCACCGCATCGTCGAGCCGCGCGGGGCCGACGAAGCGCAGCGTCAGACCCGCGACGGTATAGAAACCCTCACCCGCTTCGAGCGCAGCGCGCTGGTCGATCCCGAGCAGGCGCAGCATGTCGGATCGCGCACGCTCGAACCAGCGCAGGTAATTCGCGTGATAGACGATGCCCGACAGGTCCGTATCCTCGTAATAGACGCGCACGGCGAAGAGATGGCGGGAGCCGTCGAAGCGGCCGGAGTGCGGTTCGATGTCTGCCATATGCTTAACGAAGGGCTTTAGCCTCTCGCCGAGTCGCTCGGCAAGAACGGCTTTTTTACATCGTATCCGGAGCGTCGAGCGGAGCCGTCAGCGCGACAGCATCGGCCCGAGCGGTCCGCCGCCGAACAGATGGACGTGGAGATGCGGCACTTCCTGCCCGCCGTTGCGCCCGACGTTGACGAGCAGCCGGTGCCCGGGCGCGACCAGATCAAGCTCGCGCGCGACGTGGCCGACCGCCCGCACGAAGCCGGCGATCTCCTCCGCGCTCGCCCGGGCCGAAAAATCGTCCCAGCTGACATAGGCGCCTTTCGGGATAACCAGCACATGCACCGGCGCGGCCGGGGCAATGTCGTGGAACGCCAGCGCCCATTCGTTCCCGTACACGGTCTTGTTCGGGATCTCCCCGCGCAGGATCTTGGCGAAGACGTTCTGGTCGTCATACGGCAGGGTCGCATCGATCGGCATTATTTGCTCCGCGCGGCCTTCTCGGCAATGCCGGAAGTGCCTTCGCGGCGGTCGAGTTCGGCGAGCACGCGCGACAGCGGAATGCCCTTCTCCGCCAGCAGCACCAGCAGGTGGAACAGCACGTCGGCGGATTCGCCGATTACCTCATCGGCGGTGCCGGCCAGCGCCGCAACCACGGTCTCGGTCGCTTCCTCGCCCAGCTTCCGTGCGATCACCTTGATCCCGCGCGCATGGAGCTGCGCGACGTAGGATTGCTCGGGCGAAGCGCCGAGGCGGGCGGCGATGGTCTGTTCTAGGCGAGCCAATGTGTCCATGGGCGCGGTCATGGATATTCGCACAGCACGGGTCAAGCCGCTCAGGGGTCTGTGCGATCGCGATCTTTGGGCCGCGAGCCTCTTCGGCCCACGATCACTCCGACCACGCCGAGCGCGAACAGCGTCAAAGCGGAGCCTTCGGGGACCTGCGTGCTACCGCCGGCCAGCGCCGGCGAAGCGGCACTTAGCCAGAGGAAAATGAAAGCGGAGCGGAGCATTGTAAATATTAACGCAAGCACTGTGCCATGCCCGCCCGCACGAAGCGGAAGGCGCATCACAATGGTTAACCGGCGCGGCGGAAAAATACGATGTGTAAGCCCATCCGACAGTGCGGGCGGAAATTCAGCTGCGTGCGGGCAGCCCGGCCGCCCGCAGCGCGGCATGCGCCTCGGCGATCGAATAGGTTCCGAAATGGAAGATCGAAGCGGCCAGCACCGCGCTCGCATGGCCCTCCGTCACGCCTTCGACCAGGTGATCGAGCGTGCCAACCCCGCCCGAGGCGATCACCGGCACCGAGACCGCATCGGCGATCGTGCGGGTGAGATTGAGGTCGTAGCCCCGCTTGGTGCCGTCGCCGTCCATCGAGGTCACCAGCAATTCGCCCGCGCCCATCTCGGCCAGCCTCACCGCATGCTCGATCGCGTCGATTCCGGTCGCGTTGCGGCCGCCGTGGGTGAAGATTTCCCAGTGGTCGTGGCTCCAGCGTGCGTCGACCGAGGCGACGATGCACTGGCTGCCCATCTTCCCGGCGATCTCGCTGACCACTTCGGGGCGCGACACTGCGGCCGAATTGACTGCGACCTTGTCCGCCCCGGCAAGCAATAGCGCCCGCGCATCCTCGACCGAACGCACCCCGCCGCCGACGGTCAGCGGCATGAAGCACACCTCGGCGGTCCGCCGTACGACGTCGATCAGCGTCCCGCGGCCTTCGTGGCTAGCGGAGATGTCGAGGAAGCACAGCTCATCGGCTCCGGCGGCATCATAGGCGCGCGCCTGCTCGACCGGATCGCCCGCATCGACCAGATCGACGAAGTTCACACCCTTGACCACGCGGCCGTCACGGACATCGAGGCAGGGGATGACGCGGATGCGGACGGTCATGGAAGGCCCCCTCTCCAACTGCGGCTAGGCCCTTGCAGGGCCAAGCCTGCGTATCCTCCCCCGCGAGCGGGGAGGAAAGAGTTGTGTTCGCTCCTCTCCCCTAGCGGGAGAGGATAGCGCAGCTTGCCGTGTAAACGGCTAGCGAAGCTTGGAGAGGGGGCAATCATCCCCGCGCCGCCATCTGCAACGCCGCCGCCAGATCGAGCCGCCCGTCATACAGCGCACGCCCGGTAATCACGCCCTCGATCCCGTCATCCGCATGGATCGCGAGCAGGCGGATATCGTCGAGCCCCTTGACCCCGCCAGAAGCAATCACCGGCAAATCGGTGCGGCGGGCAAGCTCCACCGTCGCGTCAATGTTGCAGCCGGTCAGCAGGCCATCTCTGCCGATGTCGGTGTAGAGCAGGCTGGCGACGCCGGCGTCTTCGAACCGGCGGGCCATGTCGACGATCGAGACGTCGGAGACTTCGGCCCAGCCCTCGGTCGCGACCATTCCGTCGCGCGCATCGACCGCGACCACGATTCCGCCCGGAAACTCGCGCGCCATGTCCTTGACGAATTCGGGGTCTTTCAGCGCCGCGGTGCCCATCACCACCCGGGCGACGCCGAGATCGAACCAGCCTTCGACCGCCGCGCGGTTGCGGATGCCGCCGCCGAGCTGGACATAGCCGGGGAAGCTTTCGACGATCGCCTCGACCGCTTCACGGTTCTCCGCACGCCCGGCGAAGGAACCGTCGAGATCGACCACGTGCAGGTGTCCGGCCCCGGCTTCGGCGAACAGCATCGCCTGCGCGGCAGGATCGTCTCCATAGACGGTCGCGCGCGACATATCGCCTTCGGCCAGGCGCACCACCTGGCCGCCCTTGAGGTCGATGGCGGGAAATACGATCATCGCGGGCAGCCCCCTCTCCAACTGCGGCCAGGCCCCTGCGGGACCAAGCCTGCGTATCCTCCCCCGCAAGGGGGGAGGAAAACCACACCCTCAGTCCTCTCCCCTTGCGGGAGAGGATAGCGCAGCTTGCCGCGCAAGCGGCCGGCGTAGCTTGGAGAGGGGGGCGTAAAACTCACGGCTTCCACTCCAGAAAACGGGCCAGCAGTTCGAGCCCGTAAGCCTGGCTCTTTTCAGGGTGGAACTGCACCCCCAGCAGATTGTCGCGCGCGACCGCGGCGACCAGCCCGCCGCCATGATCGGTCATCGCCGCGACATGATGACCGTCTTCCGCCGCGAAATGATACGAATGGAGGAAATAGGCCTCGCCCGGCTCGATCAGCTCGGCGCCGTTCCGGAAGATATTCCCGTGGTGGTTCATCGGCTGAACGTCGTTCCAGCCCATATGGGGAATCTTGATCGCCGGATCGGTCCGCTCGATCAGGCGAACCTCGCCGGGGATCCAGCCGAGCCCGTCGCATTCCCCATGCTCGAAGCCGCGCGTTGCGAGCAACTGCATGCCGACACAGATGCCGAGGAACGGCACGCCGTCCGTCAGCACCCGTTCCTCCAACGCTTCGACCAAGCCGCCGATCGCGGTCAATGCTTCATAGCAGGCGCGAAAATTGCCGACGCCCGGAAGCACGATCCGCTGCGCGCCGCGCACCAGATCGGGATCCGCGGTCACCGCCACATGGCCGGCGCCCGCCGCAAGCAGCGCGTTCCTGACCGAGTGAAGGTTGCCGGCGCCGTAGTCGATCAGCGCCAATGCTTCAGCCATGTCTATCCGCCTAGCTGGCCCTTGGTGGACGGGATCGCCCCGCCCTTGCGCGGGTCTATCTCCACCGCCGCGCGCATCGCACGCGCGAAGCCCTTGAACGCGGCTTCGCAGATATGGTGATTGTTCTGCCCGTAAAGCAGCTCGATATGCAGCGTAATGCCCAGCGTCTGGCCGACCGAATGGAACCAGTGCTCGACCAGCTCGGTATCGAGTTCGCCCAGCTTCTCCTGCGTGAAAGCCAGCTTCCACACAAAATAGGGTCGACCGGAAATGTCGAGCGCGACCCGCACCAGCGTTTCGTCCATCGGCGAATAGGCGCTGCCGTAGCGCCCGATCCCGCCCTTGTCGCCGAGCGCATCGGCGATCGCCTGGCCGAGCGCGAGCGCGCTGTCTTCGGTGGTGTGGTGCTGGTCGACATGGAGGTCGCCCTTCACCTTCAGTGTCACGTCGATCAGCGAGTGGCGGCTGAATTGCTCGATCATGTGATCGAGGAAGCCGATCCCGGTGGAGATGTCATAGGCTCCCGTCCCGTCGAGGTTCACCTCGACGAGGATTTCGGTTTCCTTGGTGTTCCGTTCGATCCGGCCGGTGCGCATGGCCCGCCTATAGGCCGGTGGACACGGGAATCAATCGTTTGAAGCCCCGCAAAACCCTTGACCGCCCCGCCGCCCGTCGCCACTTGTTCGCGCATGAGTGAGAATACGCCCGACAGCCTGATCCCTTACGACGAGATCGTGCAGGAAGCCCTGCGCGCGGTGGTCGGCCGTGTGCTCGGCGAGATCCAGCACACCGGCGGCGAATTGCCCGGCGTCCATCACTTCTACATCACCTTCAAGACCGGCGCCCCCGACGTCTCGATCCCGGCCCATCTGCGCGAGCGTTTCCCGGATGAGATGACGATCGTGCTGCAGAACAAATTCTGGGATTTGAAGGTCGACGAACACGGCTTCTCGGTCGGCCTGAGCTTCAACCAGGTCCCGGCCAAGCTCTCGATCCCGTTCGCCGCGATCACCGCCTTCGTCGATCCGGCGGTCGATTTCGGGCTGCAGTTCCAGGCCGCCTCCGGCGACCTCGAGCCTGAGCCGCATGAGGATGCGGAGAACGATTCGCCCGACGATACGTCTGACGGCAAGCCCGCCAAGCCCGAGGCCGATGACGGCTCCAACGTAGTGACGGTCGATTTCGGCCGCAAGAAATAGGCAAAGCGAAACCGGCGATGGCAGATGGCAAATCGCCCGAATCCGAAGACGACGGCGCAGAGCACCGCGCGAATACCGCGCTGGTCGTCGATGTCGCACTGCGCGAAGGCTCGCTGCTCGCGCGGCGGGCAATCAGCCACAAGCTCGCCGGCGGCGATTTCAAGGACATCAAGCGGGCGAAACTGCCGCGCGCGGGTTTCGGCAAGCGCGTAGCCGCGGCGGCGCTTGCGCGGCTCGCCGCGCGATCGGTTCCCGGAACCCTGCTGGTCGCCGGCGGACTGGTCGCCAAGGCGCTGGTTGACCGGCGCCGCGCCCGGCGCAGACGGGGTAAAACCACGCCCGACTGACGCAGGCGCTTGATCCCGTAGCGTCGATGCGGCAACAGCGCGCATGGCTAACAAGGACGCCCTCAGGCGGCGCGGATTGATGTTCATCCTGTCCTCGCCCTCGGGCGCGGGGAAGACCACGGTCTCGCGCAAGCTGCTCGAAGCCGACGGCGAAATCGGCCTGTCGGTCTCCGCCACCACCCGGCCGATGCGCAAGGGCGAGGTCGAGGGCCGGGATTACCACTTCGTCAATCGCGCCGAATTCGAGCGCATGGTCGAAGCCGGCGAATTTCTCGAATGGGCAGAAGTCTTCGGCAATCTCTATGGAACTCCGAAAGCCCATATCAAGGCCGGCCTCAAGGAAGGCCGCGACTTCCTGTTCGACATCGACTGGCAGGGCACGCAGCAGCTCTATCAGCGGATGGAGACCGATGTGGTGCGGGTGTTCCTGCTGCCGCCGAGCATCGAGGCGCTGGAACAGCGCCTCCGCTCGCGTGCGACCGACAGCGAGGAAGTCATTGCGGCCCGCATGTCGCGCGCCCGTGCCGAGATCGGCCATTGGGACGGCTACGACTATGTCGTGGTCAATGACGATATCGAGGCCTGCTTCGAAACCGTCCGCGGGATCCTCGAGACCGAACGCCTCAGCCGCGCACGGCAGACCGGGCTGATCGACTTCGTCCGCGACCTCACCCGCGAGCCGCCAGCCGTGTCCTAACCGCCATCGGGATTGCCGACCGCGGGAGATGCGAAATCAGAACCCGGTGCGCCAGCGCAGCGCGACGCCTGCGTCGTCGGGCAGGGTCGCGTAATTGCCCGGGTCGCGCCGGAAAAAGAGGCTCGCCGAAGCGCCGCCGCCCCACACCGAGCCGTGCCACGCGAGCTCGCTCATGATTTCCCGTCCGTCCGGCGTCAGCGACAGCGGGATCGTGCCCATCGTCGCGCTTTCGGTGTCGTAGCTATAGGCCACCGGCAGGCTGAGATTGAGCCCCCCGCTTTCGACCCGGAGCGGCTGCGAGACGCGCAATGCGATCCCGTCATCCGCCGCGAACACGCCGCGCTTCTCGACATCGAGCGACCACGCGCGGCTTTGGATCACCGATCCGGATTCGATCACGCTGCTGGTCTGCGGATAGGTCCAGCCGTTGCGGAATGCCGCACCGAGCCGCAGGCCGGGCGCGAATTCCCAATTGGCCGTGGCATCGACGAACATCGTCTGCGCCCCGCCGCCGCCGAAGGCCTGGTGGAAGCGCCCGCCAAGCACGGTGCGCTGCTCGTCCATCCAGTCGAGCCCGAGAGTCGCCTGCAAGCCGCCCCAGCGCCGGTCGGCGGTGAACACCATGTGGCTCACCGCATCATCGGTGCGCGAGCCGAAGGTCTGGTTGAGCAGCCACACGCGGTTGCCGCTGAGGACCTGGCCCGAAGTGCCGGCCACGGTCAGGCCCCAGCTACCGAACTGCTTGCGCAAAGCGAAGGACATCGCATCGCTGTGATAGCTGCCGTCGTCGCTGCCGGCCTGCTGCGCGATCATGAAGGCCGGGCGATCCTGGCCTTGCAACTGCATCACCAGCCCGTTCGAGCCTTCCGAATAGGTGAAGCCGAGCTTCGTATCCGGCGCCAGCTTGACCGCGACCCGGGCGGCGAGCACCCGTGCGACCTGCGCATCCTTGAACGAGAGCGACAGCGGGCTGGCCTGCGGATCGTCACCGAAATGCATGCGTGAACCATCGATCGTGAAAGCAGTCGAGGCATCGTCATTACCCGCCGCAACGAACCGGCTCTGGGTGCCGACCGCGTTGTAGAGCCGGGTGGCGACTACCGCACTGCGCATCGTGACGCCGATGTCGGTGGTGAAAGCGCGCTGGTATTTATCGAGCACGACGGCGGCGATGCTGCGATTCTGAAGCGCATCGCCCATCGCCGGCGAGCCGACCGCCGACGTATCGCCGAGCGCGATCGAGGCGGTGGTCTTGCCGGCAAGCGAGGTCGTGCCGAGCGGCTGGAAAGCGCGGCTGATGTCCATGATGCCGTTGCCATAGATGGCGTCCACGCCGCTCGCGCCGACATCCTGTGCACTCTCGAACAGCAGCTGGACGATCTCCGCTGCGGTCAGGGTTGGAAAGGCCTGCTTGAGCAGCGCGACGGCAGCCGCGATCTGCGGCGCGGAGAAGCTTGTGCCGGAAATCGCATAATATCCCGCTCCGCTATAATCGGGATCGATCTCGAACTCCGAACCGGAGAGATAGACCGAGACCCGCTCGCCCAGCGCGGAGAGGTAGTAGGCCTTGCTGGTGCCGGCCTTGTCGCTGAAGCTGGAAATCGCGCCCGTCGGGCCGACCGAGCCGGCGATGATCACATTGTCGAAGCCCTTCGCGGCGATGGTGGCCGCGAACACGTCGGGATTCGCCTTGCCGTCGTTGCCTGCAGCGATGACCACCACGATCCCGGCATCTTCGGCCCGTTGGATCGCGGCGAGTTCAGCCTGGGACGCGCTCGACCCGCCCAACGACATGTTGATCACGGTGGCGTTGTGGGTGACCGCATAGTCGATCGCGGCGCTCACGTCGCCGAAAGTGCATTCGCCGCCGGCACAGCTTCCCGGCGTGTCCGAGCGGATCGAGAGGATCGTCGCGCTATAGGCGATGCCGACGCTTCCGGCGCCGTCATTCGCCGCCGCGGCCACCATCGCGACTTCCGTGCCATGCGTGCCTTCGCCCTGCACGGTTCCGCGCGAGCTGAAGATGTCGGTCGACGCCGAGGAGATGCGGCCCGCGAATTCGGAATTGCCCTGGAAGATACCGGTGTCGATGATTCCGATCAACGTACCCTGGCCGGTGTGTCCGCCGACCCAGGCGGTCGCGGCGCCGTGGAAGCGCGGGCCGTTGGAGATGTTGTACTCCGAATCCTTGTACCCGATCGTATCCACCGGCTGGACCGGTTGGACATAGCTGAGCGTCGGCACTGGGGTAGGTGTTGGCGCGGGCGTCGGAGTGGGCCCAGGCGTTGGAGTAGGGGTAGGGGTAGGGGTCGGAGTCGGCACCGGAACGGGGGTCGGCGTTGGCACCGGCGCGGAACTCACCCCGCCGCCCCCGCAGGCCGCAAGCAAGGACAAAGCCGAAAATGCCGCGCCCGTAAAAAGGCAGCCGCGAAGCGATTTCGTACCGGACATAAAACTCCCCTGTCTTATCCCGCGGTCAATTCACTCGATTAAGGTAAAGATCGGATAAACGCGCCCGTCGTGCGCAAATATCTCCAATTCCCGGACGGCGAGCGCGGAATGCCCTCATCGCCCGGTGCGATCCGCCTTGCCCCGGGGGGAACGAGCGGTTAGGCGCTCGCCCGATCCCGCGACCGCGCCACCTGGCAGACGGCCGCCGCAAGCCGGAGTTGCACCTGCCATGTCGAACGAACTCGAAACCGCGATCGAAGCCGCCTGGGAAGCGCGCGACACGGTCACCCCGGCCAGCGCCGACGTGCGCGAACTGGTCGACGCGGCGCTCGATCTGCTCGACAGCGGCAAGGCCCGCGCGGCCGAGCGCGGCGCGGACGGCAGCTGGCAGGTCAACCAGTGGCTCAAGAAGGCGGTGCTGCTCTCGTTCCGCCTGAACGACAATGCCGTGGTCGATGGCGGCGCGGCCGGTGCGCCAGCGTTCGATAAGGTGCCGAGCAAGTTCGCCGGCTGGGGCGAGAACCGCTTCCGCGATGCCGGCTTCCGCGTGGTTCCGGGCGCGGTCGCCCGCCGCGGCAGCTTCATCGGCAAGGGCGTGGTGCTGATGCCAAGCTTCGTCAACATCGGCGCCTATGTCGACGAAGGCACGATGGTCGACACCTGGGCGACCGTCGGCAGCTGCGCCCAGATCGGCAAGAACGTCCATATCTCTGGCGGCGCCGGGATCGGCGGCGTGCTCGAGCCGTTGCAGGCCGGGCCGGTGATCATCGAGGACGGCTGCTTCATCGGCGCCCGCTCCGAAGTGGCCGAAGGCGTGGTTGTCGGCCAGGGCGCGGTGCTCTCGATGGGCGTGTACCTCGGCGCATCCACCAAGATCGTCGACCGCGCGAGCGGCGAAGTCCACATCGGCCGCGTCCCGCCCTATGCGGTGGTCGTCCCCGGCGCGCTGCCCGGCAAGCCGCTGCCCGACGGAACCCCGGGCCCGAGCCTCTATTGCGCGGTCATCGTGAAGACCGTCGATGCGCAGACCCGCTCCAAAACCGGGATCAACGAGCTGCTGCGCGACTGAGCGCAGTCTGCTCCCGCCCCGGCGGGGGCCGGGAACCTGGCGCCCCATCATCCGTAGAATCCGCGATTGCTCCTCTCTTGGGGGCGAACCACGGAGATTACGATGGAACGCCAGGGTAACGAAGTTCATCTCGAAACGGACGAGGCGCGCGGCGGCTCGACCCCGCATATCGTCCGCTACGTCCTCGCCGTCAGCCTCGCGCTGGCAATCATCGCGCTTGCCGGAGTGTGGCTCGCCCAAAGCCAGATGTGACTTATAGCGCCGCGGGTTTGACCGGATATTCGATCGGCAAATCCGCGCGGTGGGCGGCCGCATAGGCTTCGGCTGCCTTCAGCACCCGCAGCATGTTCCGGCTGGCGATCTTCTCCAGATCGGCTTGGGAATAGCCGCGCTTCGCCAGTTCGCTGAACAAGGCCGGATAACCGCGCACGTCCTCCATCCCGACGGGGCCTGAATCCATCCCGTCGTAATCGCCGCCGAGCCCGATGTGATCGATCCCGGCCACCTGTTTGATATGGTCGATATGGTCGGCCATGTCGGAGACGGTCGCCTTCGGCACCGGGTTGGCCTTGTCCCACGCGGCCAACTCGCGCTTCACCGCATCGGGCTGGCCGCGCCACAACGCCTTGAGCCGGGCCTCTTCCGCATTGTGCAGCGAATCCCACACCAGCACCTTCTGCGAAACATAATCCGGCAGCGCGACCACCATCACGATCCCGCCATTGGCCGCCAGCCGCGTGAGCACGCTGTCGGGGACGTTGCGGGCATGACCGTTAACCGCGCGCGCGCCCGAATGGCTGAAGATCACCGGCGCCTGCGCGACGTCGAGCGCGTCGTTCATCGTCCCTTCGCTGACATGCGACAGATCGACCAGCATCCCGATCCGCTGCATCTCGCGCACTACGTCCCTGCCGAAATCGGTCAGCCCGTCATGCTTCGGATCGTCGGTTGCGCTGTCGGCCCAGGCGAGGGTCTTCGAATGGGTCAGCGTCATGTAGCGCGCGCCGAGCGCGTAGAGCTGGCGCAGCACCGCGAGGCTCCCGTCGATCGAGCCGCCGCCTTCCATGCCCATCAGCGAGGCGACCTTGCCCTGCTTCCATGCGGCCTCGACATCGGCCGAACTGGTCGCGAGCAGCAGGTCGTTCGGGTATTTGGCGACCAGTCGCTTCACCAAGTCGATCTGCTCGACCGTCTGCACCGCGATGTCGGCCTCGGGCTGGTCCGCATCGACATAGACCGACCAGAACTGTGCCCCGACCTTGCCCTGCCGCAGCCGCGGCAGATCGGTGTGCATCCCCGCATTATTGTCGCGATAGGGGCTCTTCGCCGCGTGGCTGGTGTCGTTGAAATCGAAGTCCTTCAGCACATCGAGATAGCGCGCGCGGACCTGTTCCGGCACGTCGTTATGCCCGTCCCACACCGCAGAATTCTTGAGCGCCGCGGCGGCGACCTCCTCCGGGGTCTGCGCGGCGAGCGGCGCGGTGAAAGCAAGGGCGGCAGCGGCAAGGATGAGGGAAAGCTGGGTGCGCATGGGGTCTCGATCTGCAAAGGTCAGGAACTTCGTACTTCTCGAATTTCGCGCATATGGAGCATGGAAAGTCTGGCGGCTTCATCGCGCGAGTCCTTGCCGGTGTAGCAAGCATGGGCTTGTAGGAAAACGCGTTTAACCGATTAGTATTGACTTATGCATTAGCGCCTACTAATGTGATTCGCATGATCCCGACCCCCGCCATCGACCGCACCCTGCGCGCCCTCGCCGACCCGACCCGCCGCGCGGTGTTCGAACGGATCGCCCGCGGCGGCGAACTCACCGTCACCGAACTCACCCACGGCAGCGGCGTGACCCAGGGCGCGATTTCGCAGCACCTCAAGACGCTGAAGCAGGCCGGCCTCGTGACCGAACGCCCCGAGGGCCGCCGCGTCCACTACCGCGCCGAGCCGCAGGGCCTCGCCCCGCTGTTCGACTGGATGAGCCACTACAGCCGCTTCTGGCGCGGCGCCTTCGGCGACCTCCACGAACTTCTGAAGGACATCGACCAATGACCGACACACCCACCCTCGATGCCGGCACCCTCCCCGCCGAGATCGTCGTCGAGGACGTCTTCCCCCACTCTGCCGAAACGCTCTGGAAAGCGCTGACCGACGGCGCGCTGATGGCCCGCTGGATCATGGAGCCGACCGGCTTCGCCCCGATCCCCGGCACGCGCTTCACCTTCCAGACCACCCCGGGCGGCGCGTGGGACGGCACGATCCACTGCGAAGTGCGCGAAGCGATCCCCAACCGCCTGCTCAGCTACAGCTGGACCAGCGGCCACCCCTCGATCGAGGACGGCTACGGTTCCCCGCTCGACACGCAGGTGACCTTCACCCTCACCCCCTCCGACGGCGGCACCCGGCTGCGCATGGTCCACTCCGGCTTCCAGCCGCGCAACCACAGCGCCTACGAAGGCATGAGCAAGGGCTGGCCGACGGTGCTTGGCAGGCTGGCCGGGCTGGCGGGCGAGCCGGACTGATGGAGCCGAAACCCTGGACCGGCGGCTGCGCCTGCGGCGCGCCGACCCACATGAGCTTCCCCGACCTGCCGGACCTCTTCGTCGCCAGCGCGGCAAGCCTCGACGAGCCGGAACGGTTCCAGCCGCAAATGGTGATGTGGACCAGGGCGGGGCATGCGTGGGACACGGCCGGGGCGTATCTGCGGCGGTTCGAGAAGTTGCCGCCGCAGGGTTAGACTTGCTGTTCCGATGTCTGCAATTGGGTGAAAAGTGGTCGCTGCGAGGATCGGCGGGCCAAGGCAGCTCTTGGGCCGGTTGCGGGCGGGCAGCTTTCAGGCAGGGCAGGGCGCATCGCTGCGGTGCCAAGTTAGTCCAAGCCAGTCTTGCCCGCCGCCCAGTAGGCCTTCGTGATTAGGTGAGTGGCCGGAATAGACAGCAGCCGCAGGCTTTGGCGCAGCTCTTGTATCGTCCCGGCCTTTCCGGACAGCACGAAGGATGCACGATTGGCGGCTGCGTCGCAGAGCACCTCTTTCATCGCTGCGATGTGCGCATCGTCGCTCCGCCTGGCAATGAGCGTGACATGGCGAAGGCCAAGTTGCTCGAGGACGCGACCCACACGCTCGACATCTTCGACTTCGAGGCAAGCCGATACGGGACGCAGGGGGTCCTGCTGGGTCGCCGCATAAGCGAGACCCATAGAGGTCTCGTCACCGACAATGGCAAGCGAGTCGGGAAGACGCGAGAGGTCTAGCGATGCGCGCGGGCCGAAAATATCGCATTTGTCACCTGGCGCAACGCTACGGACCCAGGCGCTTCCCGGTCCGTCGCCATGGGCATAGCCCAGAATACACGTTCGCCCGGCAGACGAATTCCATTCGATCGGCGTGTAGGTCCGCGTGACAAAGGCGGAACCCATCGCTATCTGCACCTTCTGTCCGGGCAGCCATGCCACATCGGCGAGTGCCGGCCCTTCCATCGTGATCAAATGGAAGCGATCAGCCAGCTGCTCGTTGGCGACGATAGTTGCGGGCTTCATCCACAGGCGCATCAGCGCCTTGCTCAGCCGGCCCGGCTCCGTGACGGGGCGTTCCGGCGACCCAGCGGCGAGCATCACGACACCTTCACGGTAAATTCGTTGCCGCGACCTTCATCGGGCAGGGCGAAGGAGACATAACCGTTTGCGGGATCGCGGACGTAGGCCTGATAGCCGGGTTCGAAGGCATTTTCGCCGAGGATCACCGCGCCGGGCTTCAGCCACGGCTCGACCAGCTTGAGCACCGGCAGGTACAGCGAAAAGGCACCGTCCACCAACAACAGGTCGATCTCGCCGCCGACATGCTGCAGCGTATCGAGCGCATCGCCGGCGCGGATATCGACGAGATCGGCAAGTCCCGCCGCGTCCAGATTTGCGCGCGCCCGCGCCACCTTGGCTGGCTCCATCTCGCTACCGATCAGATGCCCGCCGCCATTGTCACGCAGCGCGGCGGCGAGATAAATCGTCGAAATTCCCATCGATGTGCCGAACTCGACGATCAGGGTCGCCTTGCAGGCGCGCGCGATCGCATAAATGAAACGCCCATACTCAGGCGAGACCGCGAGGAAATTGTCGGCATAGCCGTGGTAGATCGCGCGGTAGTCCGCGCGTTCTTCCGCAAGGATATCCGCGACCATTTGCTCGGGGCCTCCTTGGCCATCGAAGGCGACCATCATCGCTTCCAGATGTTCCCGGTCCGAGGCCTGGGCGTCGCGATGGAGCCGGGCCAGAAGATCGGCGAGCCGGCTGCTATCCAGTGTGTTCACAGGCATTTTCCTTTGTTGCCTTGCCGGGCTCGGTCTCGGTCTCGACGGCGTGATGCGGATCAGATACCGGGAACCAGCGGTGGCGTCATTACGAAGGATGGACAGAATGTTATCTAATCACGCCAATGAATGCGCGAAGGATCTGACATGCCGGTTCTAAATGTACTCCAGGATTTCGAATGGATCGATCCGGACGACGTCCCTCGCCCGATCGTGGCCTTTGGTGCCGAAATGTCAGATGCGCACGGTTTCGAACTCGAATCCCATCGGCACAGGAAGGGCCAGATGCTGCTGGTCCAGCGCGGCGCTCTCAGCTGCGAGGTCGAGGGTGGCCTGTGGATCGTGCCACCGCGCAGTGCAATCTGGATTCCCGGTGGAGCGCTGCACGCCATCAAGGCTACCGGCGCGCTCGAAGGCTATAATGCGTTTGTTGATCCCGCTTTGGGGGCGCAGTTGCCGCAAGCCTGCTGCGCGGTTTCAGTTACGCCGCTGCTGCGCGAGCTTCTGACACGCGCTGCGCATCTACCGTATTTCTATGAAGAGGATGGCGCCAACGCGCGTCTGGTGGCGGTGCTGCTCGACGAGCTCGCGGCAGCGCAGGTCGAGGACCTCCATCTGCCGATGCCAAGCGATCTGCGCTTGCGGAAAATCGTGGACGAGATGATGGCCTCGCCGGCAGATAGGGGAAGCCTAAAGATCTGGGCGCAGTACGCCGGGATGGGCGAGCGGACGCTGGAGCGGCTGATCAATCGACAGACCGGTATGAGCTTTGGCCGCTGGCGCCAGCAGCTGGGCGTTGTACTTGCGGTAAAGTGGCTCGCCGCGGGCGCTTCCATCCAGCAAGTGGCCGGGGACCTTGGCTATGAAAGCGTGCCCAGCTTCGTGACGATGTTCCGCAAGGCGCTAGGTACCTCGCCGGGACGCTACATGGCGGAGCGTCACGCGGGCTGACCATTTCGGCATCGAACTAGCAGGGCGATATTGTCGGCTTTCAGGAAAAGCCGATATTCCCGAAAAGTCCGATTTTAGGGCGCGATGCAGATATTCCACGTGTAGGCACCTACGTCCGCAACGGGTCTTTTCCGGGCCTACGTCGGCCCGACGTCCACGTGAAAGCATGACCCTGGACAGGCCAGAGGGAGCGGCGCCCGCCGCCCCCCCCGCATGCCTCACCCGCCCGGCTTGCGCGGCGGCACCATCGCGTCCCACGTCGCCCAGTCGATCGAGCGGCCGGGGTAGGCGACCTTGGCGAAGGGCCATTCGGCTTTCACCCAGTCCTGCACCCATTGGTACAATTGGGCATCGACGCCCGCGTCGTAGTCAGCCTTGGTCACCCACATCCGGACCACCGCATCGTAGGCCGGAACCGGGCTGGGAGTGATGTAGACGCTGCCGATCTCGCGGCTGCCGTCGGGCGTCTGGACCGAATAGTCGAAGGCCCTGCGGGCGACGAAGCGCGCCTGCTCACCTTCCATATCCTTGATCGCATCCTCGTCGGTGATCCCTTCGCGCGGCCATTCGGTGGTGCGGCTGAAGGTCGTTTGCAAATGCTCGATCGACGACATGTAGGCGGCGTAGTCGATCTTGGCCAAGGCGGGGCTGAA
The DNA here is from genome assembly GCA_029202985.1 of Candidatus Andeanibacterium colombiense. Taxonomy (GTDB): domain Bacteria; phylum Pseudomonadota; class Alphaproteobacteria; order Sphingomonadales; family Sphingomonadaceae; genus Andeanibacterium; species Andeanibacterium colombiense. The sequence continues at coordinate 1,307,632 of CP119316.1, forward strand.
GGGCACGAGCTTGAAGCCCGGGCCTTCGGCCGACATCGGGACCGCGAAATCCGGCGCGACGAAGGGCGGCTTCGGAGCTACCGCGCTCGTGGGTGCGACAGGCTCTTCTGCGGATGCCGGAGAGGCGGCCATTGTCAGCATCGCCAATGCCAGGCCGGCGCCTGTGATCTTCGCATTCATTACGTTTGCTCCTTGAGAGTGGGGGCTTAAATTCCGGTGTGCCAGGCCCAACCGCGCGAGGTTGCGCCGAAATCGTCGAAGTGATCGGCGGCCACGATCCGCTTGAGGAATTTCATGCTGCGATAGCCGATCTGGCGTTCGACCCTGAGGCGCAGCGGGGCGCCGTGGCCGATCGGCAGCTCGTGCCCGTTCATGCCATAGGCGAGCAGGGTCTGCGGGTGGAGCGCATCGACCATGTCAATCTGGTCCTTCCACCCGTCGAAGCTGTGGAACTGGACGAAGCGCGCGGAGGGCCGGATCGCCACCGCGGCAAGCAGCGCGGCCAGCGGCACGCCGTTCCATTCGGCGATCGCGGTCCAGCCTTCCTCGCACGTGTGGCGGGTTATCTGGTTGCGCCCCCGCAGCCGCTTGAGCTCGGCGAGCGAGAAGCTGCGCGGCTCTGCGACATTGCCGCCGACCTCGAGCCGCCAGCCGGCGAAGTCGCCGCGACGGAGCCGCGCATATTCGTCTCCGTCCTTCGCCTGGCCCGGATCGATCATCCCGGTGGCCGGCATCGAAGTGATCTCGGACCGGTCGTATTCGCGCACCAGCCCGGCTTTCGAGAGCAGCAGCCGCTGCGCGTCATAGGTGAAATTGTCGCCCATGCGCAGGATGCTGCCATAGGTCGGCGCCTGTTCGTTGCAGCCGGAGAGCAGCAGCCCACCGCTGGAAACGACCCCGCCGATCAGCGCGCGGCGCGAAAGCCGGAAGGCGCTCACTTCGCGCCGCCGAAAGTCATCGCGCGCAGCTGCCGCAGCGGGCCGGTCAGCAGGATCATCGCGAGGTGGACCAGCAGGAACAGCGCGAGGAAGGCGAAGGTGAAGAAATGGATCGTGCGCGCGGACTGCGCCCCGCCGAAGATGTCGAGCAGCACCGGATAGTCGGCGGTGATCGCGGGCGACATGGTGATCCCGGTGAGGAACATCAGCGGCAGCGCCAGCACGACCAGCGCATAGGCGAGCTTCTGCAGGATCGCATAGGGCGGCCCGACCTTCGCCGCAGGCATCGGCACGCGCAGATGCGCCTTCACGTCCGCCCAGATGTTGTGCCGGCCAAGCTCCGCCCGGCGAGGCAGCAGATTGCGGCGGAGGTGGCCGGTGACGAGGCCGAGCAGCCAATAGGCAAGCATCCCGATCAGGAAGAACCACGCGGCGAGGAAATGCATGCTGCGCGCCCAGCCGTTCTCGTTCCACGGTTCGACCAGCCGGTCGGCGGTGACCGGGCTGCCCGGCGAAGCGAAGAACGGCACCGAGGGCGCCCAGCTTCCCTGATGGTAGTTCGGCCCGATCGGCACTTCGAACAGCGGCGGGATCAGGTCGTTGCCGCCATTGCCCCAGTAGAGCTTCGGATGGACCATCAAGATCGCGACGCCGGAATAGATCAGCGCGAGCACGGCGAAGGCGATGATCCAGTGCGTGAGCCTGACCCACGGGCGATGGCGACCGCCCGATTCCGGCTCCAAAGCCTCGCCTGCGCTCGCACCCGCCACCCGCACCTCCATGTTGCAGCGCAGCAGGCTATCACGCACCGCAGCATTGGCAAGCGGCATACCGCGCATTTCTGCGACGAACCGCAGGAACGCCTCTCTCAGGCGACCGTTTGATCGACAAGGACTATCCTGTCCCGCAACTCGAGGAGATACCCCATGAGCGTCGAAGGCAAACTCAAGGAAGCCGCCGGTTACGTGAAGGAAGAACTGAACGAGCACGGCAAGTCGCCCGAAGCCCAGAAGAAGGCCGAGGAAGGCCGCGATCTGCGTAACGAAGGGCGGGTGGAAGACGGCAAGGCGCCGAAGACCACCGACGTCGGCACCGGCGCGAAGTAAGCTTCCCGCACCGATTGAAGCAGGCGCCGCTCCTTGTGGGGCGGCGCTTTGCTGTTGGAGGCACCCCTCTCAAGCTTCGCCAGCCGCCAGGGCGGCAAGCTACGCTATCCTCTCCCTCGGCGAGGGGAGAGGATACGGAGGCTTGGCCTTGAAGGCCTAGCCGAAGTTGGAGAAGGGTGGCTTCAACCAAGCCGCTGCGCCAGCGCCATCGCCGCCGCCGGGGCGCGTTCCTTCGCGCCGTTGATCAGGAAGCAGAACACGTCCGTACCCTCGCGGTCCCACTTGCGGCACAGCGCCGCCAGCCGGTCGAGCTCCGCGGGCGGATAGCCGGTTTCGATCTCCGATTTCATTCCCTGCAGCCGGGCATAGCGGAAGCCCGCGGTGCGCTCGTCGATCGCCGGGCGGGCCTCCTCTTCGGAATAGACCACCGCGACGCCCGCCCTGCGCGCCAGTTCGGTGAATTCGGCGCAGGCGAAGCTTTCATGTCCGACCTCGATCGCATGGCGCAGGGTCAGGCCTTCGTGCTCGTCCGGAAGCAACGCGAGGAAGGCGGCGATCTCGTCCGCGTCGAATTTCTTGGTCTTGGCGAGCTGCCAGAAGATCGGGCCGAGCTTGTCGCCCAACTCGACCAGCCCCTGCGCGACGAAGTTTCGCACCCCCTCCCCCGCTTCGGCGAGGTTGCGGCGGTTGCTGACGAAGCGCGAACCCTTGAGCGCGAACACGAAGCCCTCGGGCGTCGCGTCGCGCCACCTGGCGAAACTCTCGGGCTTCTGGCGGCTGTAGAAGGTCGCGTTGATCTCGATCGTCTGCACCGCGCGGCTGGCATAATACAGCTCGTCCGCCTGGCGGGTGCCCTTGGGATAGAAGGTCTCGCGCCACGGCTCGTAGACCCAGCCGCCGATTCCGGTCCGGATTGTCATGGGGCGGATGGTGGCATGGTGAGGGGCGGCTGGCTAGGCGGGATATGGACGCGGGCGCGTGCCCCTACTCCCCGATAACGACCGCCTCGCGCACATAGCCGAACGCGCTCGCCCCATCCCACGCCGCGCCGTCGGGAAAGCGCAGTTCGATCCCGGCCAGATCGCTCTCTTCCGCCAGCTGCATGTTCACGCCCATCATGGTGTTGCCGTGCTTCGCGACCATGGCGGGCGTCAGCACGAAATGGGTGGTCGCGCCGCAGGTGGGGCAGGATTGCACTTCGGCGCCGGGTTCGGCCTTGTCCGTGCGCGACCAGCCTCTGGTCGCGCCGGTCACCGTCACTTCGGACGGGGCGAAATAGGCCCAGCGCGCGCCGGACTTGCGGCACAGCGTGCAGTTGCATTCGTTGATATAGTCGGGGCGCGTCGCGGTTTCGAGGCGGATTTGGCCACACAGGCAGGAGAGGGTGATCATGCGGCGCTCCTTGCCATGCCCGGCGCCGCAGGCATAGTCGGGCAATGGCAGACGCGAACCGGATCATCGAACGATTGCAGCTCCAGCCGCACCCCGAGGGCGGCTGGTACCGCGAGACCTGGCGCGCGGATGCCGCCAACGGAGAGCGCGCCGGAGGGACGGCGATCCATTTCCTGCTCGAAGCCGGGCAGCGCAGCCACTGGCACAAAGTCGACGCGGCGGAGATCTGGCTGTTCCACGCGGGCGATCCGCTGCGCCTGTCGCTCAGCGCCGGTGAGGCGGGGCCGGTCCGCGGCGTGGTGCTGGGCAGCGACGTGCTCGCGGGGCATGCGGTGCAGCATGTCGTGCTGCCGGGCGAATGGCAGGCCGCCGAACCGGGCCCGGTCGCGCAATTCGGCTATTCGCTGGTCAGCTGCGTGGTCGTGCCGGGCTTCGACTTCGCCGGCTTCACCCTCGCGCCGGAAGGCTGGGCGCCCGGCGGTCAGACGTAATAGGCGTCGATGAACGGGCCGAGGAATTCGCGATAGGGTTCGGCCGCGCCGATCCCCGCGCGGTTGATCGGGCGGCGGACCTGCATCACGCTGGCGGTCGCCACCGCCCGGCGGTTTTCGTGCGGGGCGAACACCGCCGGCTCCTCGGCCAGGCCGCAATGGGCGACGATGCGGCGAATCCACGGCTCCGGCTCGCTGGCCAGCCCCTCGTAGGAGACCACCAGCAGGCGCTCGCCGAGAATCTCCTGCCAGCGGGCCAGCAACTCGTCTTCCAGCCGGAAATTATAGGCGATGTCGGCCAGATCGTTGCTCCAGCGGATTCCGCCCATGAAGCAGGTGCGGAAGCACGACCACGCATTGTCGAGCGGGTCGCGGCGCAGCCAGATCAGCGGCGCCTCGGGCAGGATCGCCGCGGCGAGGCCGAGGGCGCGCGAATTATTGGTCGTCTTGTCGATCACCCGGCCGCCGCCGGGAAAACGTTCTGCCAGCAGGCCAGTCCAGAGCCGGGCAAGCGGCGCGGAGCCCGACCGGCGAACATAGGCGTCGAGTGCCGGGAACGAAGCGCCGCCCGCCTCATGCACCAGCAACCGCAGCCGGTCGATCTCGCCACCGTCGTTCACCGCGCTGTGGCTTGCGAGAATCTGTTCGACCAGAGTGGTGCCCGATCGCGGCAGGCCCATCACGAAGATCGCGCGGCCGGTCGGCGCGTCCTGCCGTGCGGCCAGGGCGTCGATGCGCGCCGCGTCGTAGCCGCGCACCGCTTCCAGCGCGAGCTGCCGTTCGCGCACGCGGTCGTTCGGAAACAGCGCGCGGGTCTCGCCCGCGGCATATTCGAACGCGGCGAAGGCCCGCGCATAGTCGTGATTGTCCGCGTGCGCCTTGCCCAGCGCATAGCAATAGAGCGCGCCCTCCGCGGCCGGCTGCCCCTGCAGCGCGCTCCTGGCCGCGGACAGGCGCGCGTAAAGCTCGGGTTCGTCGCCGAAATCGACCAGTTGCGAAAGCGAATGCCATGCCTCGCCCGATTCCGGACGGAGCCGCGTCGCTTCCTCGAGCCACTGGCGCGCCTCACCCGCCTCACCGACATTGAGTGCGGCGGCCCCGCGGATCAGCGCATGGCTGAAACGGTCGGGCAGATCTTGCGGGAGGCTGCATACCAGCGCGAAGGCGTCTGAATAGGCGCCTACCTGGGCAAGAACCTTGACCTTGCGGAACAGCGCGGCCGGATGCCAGTCGAAGTCGTCCAGGTAGAGATCGACTGCCTGAAGCGCGAGGACCACCGCCCCGATCTCGATCGCGATCATCGCCATCTGCAGCCATTGCTCGGCCATCGGCGCCCGCAACTCGATGAGCCCGCGCAAATTCTCGACCATCTCGGACCGGCTACCGCGCCGGATCGCGCGCTGGAACCTGTCGGTCAGCGTCAGCGCGGCGAATTTCTGCCCGACAGGCTCGCGGTCGGTAGGGGGCGGAGACACAGGATAAACCGGGATTGCTAACGCTCGTTAACATAAACGCGAAGCCGTGCGGGAGTTCAAACGAAATCATGTCGCGAATTGTCTCACACGCCGCTTGCGGAGGCATATCTTCCCGCGCATGATGCCTGCGGGAAGAATGGCGCCGGACCCGGAAAAGCATCCGGGAGCGGGCCGACAGGGGAAGGCCGCCGGCACGCCGGACGGCCTCGGGAGAGAGAGGCATGGCTCCTATCAGGATCCAGGCAGGATGCTTGCGAGGCTCACAGCAAGAGATTGAATCAGGCAGATCCGGGGCGTTCTCGCTTTCGCCCGCCGATCTGGCGGACAAGGCGCCGGGGGGCATCGGCGAATGGCTCGACGCGGATGTGGACCGCGCGATCGCGGCTGCGGAGCGTGCGGGGCTCGCGTCCTATCGGGTCGAAATCGGCCCGGAAGGCACGATCACGATCGTCGTCGGCCCCTCGGCGGACCAACCTGGCGAAGACTGACAGGGGAAGGCGGAGGATCGCCCGCCCGCGTGCGCCCTTCGGTTCGCCGCCGACTCGGGAACGATCGCGGCCCGACGGGGATTGATGGCGGGCAAGCTTTCAATGAACCCCCGCCCAAGGAACCCCCGCGATGACCAAGACCCTGTCCGACATTTCCGAAGCGATGCGCGACATCGATTTCTGCATGCTGGTGAGCCGCGCGCCCGACGGCTCGATCGGCGGGCGCCCGATGAGCAACAACCGCGAGGTCGCTTATGAGGGCACCAGCTGGTTCTTCACCTGCGACGATACGCAGATGGTCGAGGATCTTACCCGCGATCCCTCGGTCGGGCTCAGCTATCAGGGCAAGGCCGGCCTGCTTGGGCTCGTCGGCAAGCCGGGCATGTTCATCCACGTCGAAGGCCATGCGCGCCCGGTGAAGGACAAGCTCCTGTTCGCCAAGCACTGGCGCGAGGGGCTGGACGAATGGTTCAAGCAGGGCATCGACACGCCGGGCCTGACGCTGATCGAGGTCGAGGCGAAGCGCATCCATTACTGGGACGGCATGGAGGCCGGCGAAGTGGCGTTGGGAGCGCCGGTGGAGGCTTGAGATTGCCAAACGCACCGTGCGTGTTATAACGCGCGTATGAACACTTCACTCAAGGTCACCAAGATCGGGAATTCGGCCGGGATCATCCTGCCCAAGGAAGTGCTTGCACAATTGCGCGCGACTATCGGGGACACGCTTTATTTGAGCGAGGCACCCGATGGAGTGCGGATTACAGCAAGCGATCCCGATTTCGAAACCAAGATGGAAGCTGCAGAGGCGATCATGCGCGAGGATCGTGACATCCTCCGCGTGCTCGCAAAATAGATGCCCGACCGTCACGAGCCGATCTGGCTCGATTCCGAAATCGCGCTTGCGATCCACGACCGGCAATTGGCCGAACATGGCGGCGCGTCGGGCGTTCGAGATACTGGCGCGCTAGAATCCGCCCTGGGTCGGCCGGTCAATCGCTGGTCATATGGCGAAGACGATTTGTGCGCGCTCGCCGCTGCCTATGCCTTTGGCGTGGCGCGTAACCACCCTTTCACCGATGGTAACAAGCGAACCGCCTGGGTACTCGCACGCCTGTTCCTGCGGCTCAACGCGGTCGCGCTGGCTTTCGAACCGCACGACGCCATACGGACCGTTCTCGCCCTCGCCGCGGGCGAGTTGTCGGAAGAGGAATTGGCCGACTGGTTCAGGCAGCACGTCTCCGCCGCATGATCCGCGCGGGCCTGCGCTGGCTGCTGGGCCTGTTCTATGCGGTTGCCGGCTGGTTCCATCTGACCGCGCCTGACCCGTTCCTGCGGATCATCCCTTCATGGGTACCGCGGCCAGAAGCGGTAATCCTGCTTACAGGCATAGCCGAACTGCTCGGCGCCATCGTGCTGACCCAGCCATTGTCGCCCGCGCTGCGGCGCGCCGGGGCGATCGGGCTGGCGCTTTATGCGGTCTGCGTGTTCCCGGCCAACGTCAATCACTTCATGATCGACATGGCCCGGCCCGATCACGGCTGGGGGCTCGCCTATCACCTGCCGCGCATGATCGCGCAGCCGGTGCTGGTGTGGCTGGCTTTGTGGTGCGGCGGAGTGACCCGATGGCCCTTCCGCCGCGGCCAGGAGCCTACTTCTCCTTACCCGCCACGCCGTAATTGATCGCGGCGTTGCGGGTCTTCTGGAAGTCGGGAACCGAGAGGCCCTTCATCGACGCGTAGATGTCGATGTTGCCGATGCCGGTCACCGCGCCGAGCTTTTCGAGCATGAAGAAGATCACCCCGTAATGGATCATCCCGATCCAGTCGCGCTCGCGGATAAGGCGGCGCTCCTCATCGTCGAGCCCGGCTTCGAGCATCGTTGCTTCCTCGTTCTCGCGGAACTTCTTGCGGATGTCGGGCCGGGTCAGCGAGTGGAGGAAATGGTTGAGCTTGAAGCCCTTGACCGAGCGCTCGATCGTGAAGGGATAGGTCCCCGCCATATCCTCGGCGCCCTTGTAGTCCCATTCGATCCGCTCGAGCGTCTTTTCGGGCGCTTCCTCGGGCCGATCGTCGGACTTTTCCTCGAAGATCATCGTCGCGATCGGGCACATCGAGGGGAGGAAATAGGTCTTGTGGGTGACTTCGACCTCGGCGGCGAGCGCGCCGCGCATCATCAGCCACATCACCACTTCGGCGCCTTCCCAGCCGCCGAGTTCGGCAAGCTTGGCGATCGGATAGTCGAGCAGGGCCTCGGGGTCCTTCTCGAGCATTTCCATGAACTGGTAATCCCACTCGGGATTGTTGAAGCCGCAACCTTCGCCGTGGACCTGATGGCTGAGCCCGCCGGTGCCGGCGATCGCGACCTTGATGTCCTCGGGATAGGACAGGATCGCCTGGCGCAGGCTCTTGCCGAATTTGTAGAACCGGCGCGCGGAAGGGAGCGGCACGGTCAGCACGCCGCACACGATCGGCAGCAGCTTTACCGCCCAGCCGTTCGCATCGTCATGATCGACCATCACCGACAGCGGCGAGAAGGCACCGTGATCCAGGCCCTTGCCCTGGAAATAGCTGAGGTCGAATTCATTCGCGACCATCACCTTGGCGACGTGTTCGGCGAATTTCGGATCGCCCATGATCGCCGGGATGTCGCGCGGGCCGCCGCCTTCGTCCGCCGCTTCGAACTTCTCGCCCACGCCCAGCGCGAAGTGCGAATAGTGATCGAAGAACGAGGTCATGTGATCGTTGTAGATATAGACCAGCACGTCGGGCTGCTTCTCGCGAAACCACTGCTGCACCGGCTCATAGCCTTCGAAGATCGGCTTCCACACCGGATCGTCGAACTTCTTCGCATCCTTGGCAAAGGCGATGGTGGGGGTGTGCGACGTGGCGACACCGCCGACGATGGTAGCCATGATTAGTCTTTCCTCTTCCCGGAAACGCCAGGCGATTCCCTAGATAATGCCGATGTGCCGCTAGCGTAAGCGGTACAAACGATCTTTGGGCAAGATCAATTCGCCGCCGGCGCGGCGCTCAATTCCCGTCGAAATCGATCTTGTCGATCTCCACGTCGTCCCACTCGCCCTCGTCTTCCTCGTCGCTGTGCTCGTAGACCGCGGTGAGGAGGGTGACGGCGATTACGTGATCTTCCATTTCCTCCAGCAGCGCCTCGCGGTCGCTGCCGGGCGAAAGCTCGATCGGCGCGTCGAGCGCGAACAGCTGGAACACGTAGTGATGCGGCTCGCCCGCGGGCAGCTTGGGCAGCAGCCATTCGCTGTTACGCTGCGAATTCTTGCCCACGCGCGGCGGGGTTTCGCCTTCGAGCAACCGGCCTTTTTGCGGCGCGAGACCCCACACCAGCCAGTTGCAGCCGGGTTCCGTGCCCTGCACGTCCGGATCCTCGACGATCAGCACCAGCTCCACCGCATCGGACGGCGGCGCGCTCCATTCGAGCGGCGGCGCGACCGCGTCTTCCTCGTCGGCGGTGAAGCTCGGATCGAGTTCCTCGCCGTCGTCGAAGGCGGGCGAGGTGAGCTTGAAGCCGCCGGCGTTGATCAGGCCCGGCGCGGCGAGCTTGGCGATCGCGAGGCTTGCATGCCCGGCCTTGGCCATGGTTGGATCCTTTCTTCGTGAAAGGCGCCTCCATAATCGCGGCACGCCGGGTTGGACAGGGGGTTCGCGCCGGATTTCCCCGTTTGCGCGACAGGGGCGGATCGGGCAAGCATAGCTCCCTAACGAACGGGAGAGAAAGCATGTCCAAGGGGCGCCGCGTGGTCACGGGCCACGATGCGAGCGGCAAATCGGTAGTGCTGTCGGACGGCGCGCCGCCGCAGAACCATGCGATGCAGGGCGAAGCGGTCGGCGCCGATTTCATCGAGATGTGGTCGACGCCCGAAGCGGTCCCGACCCTCTCCTCGTTCCCCGAAAGCGAGCCCAACGACCGCGCGTTTACGATCATGCCTTCGTCCGGCCATCTGCTGCGCGTGATCGAGATCTACCCGCCGCATATGGGCGGCCACCGCACGGTGATGCACCGCACCCGCACGCTCGATTATGTGGTGGTGATCGAGGGCGAAATCGTGCTGGTGCTGAGCGACAGCGAAGTGACCCTGAAGTCCGGCGAGGTGGTGGTCCAGCGCGCCACCGACCATGCGTGGGAGAACCGCTCCGATACGGTGGCGCGGATGGCCTTCTTCCATATCGCCGGAGAATTTTCGGACGAATTGCTGGCCAAATTGCCGCAGCCGCTCGAACTGATGGAATAGCTCGACAAAGCCCCGCGCCCTCGGCACACATGCGGCAGGGAGAGGCATTCGCAAGGGATCGCGATGCCTATGGCGCTTAAAGGCATCAGGGCGCAGCTTGCTGCGCAGACTTCGCTCGGTTCGCCGACGCAGAACCTCGTGCGCGCGGCCCTGTTCGTGTGTCTCATCTATTTCGCTTCCACCACTGGCTTCATCGCTTCGGGCTGGAGCTTCGCCGACGCCTTCTACATGGTCACGATCACGATCTTCTCGGTCGGCTACGGCGAGGTCCACCCGCTGAACACCCCGTGGCTGCGGCTGCTCGACGAGAGCACCATCCTCCTCGGCTGCACCGGTATGATCGTCCTGACCGGCGCGCTGGTGCAGGCTTTCTCACATTATCAGGTCGTCAGGCTTCTCGGGATCGATCGCATGGAAAAGCAAATCGAAAAACTCTCCGGCCATACCATCGTCTGCGGGCTCGGGCGGATCGGGCACCAGCTGGCCAAGGAACTCGCAAGCGCCGGGAGCCGGTTCATCATCGTCGAACGCGACGAGGCGAAACTGGCCGAGGCGCGCGCGCTCGGCTATCTCTGCCTGACCGGCGACGCGACCGAGGAAGGCGTGCTGGAAGAAGCCGGGATCGCCCGCGCGCGGGTGCTGGCGACGGTGCTGCCCAACGATGCGGCCAACGTGTTCATCACTCTGTCGGCCCGCGCGATGAACCCCGCGCTGGAGATCATCGCGCGCGGCGAAGTCCCCTCGACCGAGAGCAAGCTGATCCATGCCGGGGCGAACCAGGTGGTGCTGCCGGCGCATATCGGGGCCGAGCGGATCGCCGAGCAGATCCTCTATCCGGCGACCCACAAATATATCGGCAACGCACCCCAACTGCGCGAGATCAAGCGGGGCCTGCGCGATTTCGGGCTTGAGATCGAAGTGGTCACCGCGCCCGAAGGCGGCGCGCTGACCGGGCTGACCGTGGCCGAGGCCGAGCAGCGCGCGCGCGGGGCGTTCTTCGTGATCCACCTCGACCGCGCGGACGGCACCAGCTTTCCGCATCCGCCCGAGACCGAGACGATCCGCGCCGGCGACACGGTGGTGCTGGTGATGCGCGGCAACAAGGTCGGCGCCGGCGCGCTGTTCTCGGCCCCGCGGCAGAAGGTTCGGGTCGGACGCGGAGGATATGCGCCGGTGTAGTCTCGCCACCGGCGCGATAGCTGCATTTCGGATCAATTGCCGGCTTGCCGGGACCGCCGTCCGGCACGGGGGATCTGCGCCGCGGATGCCGCTAATCGCGCGACAACGGACCAATCTCGCATCGCCGCCCCCGGTCCCCGCGCGATAGCCTCCGGCCGCGTCGAACACCGGGGGGCAACGATGAAATCGCAATTCCTTCAAGCGCTGTTACTTGCAACCGTTCTGGCGGGCACGGTCCCCCCGGCGCGAGCCGCGGAAACCGACGATGAGAAGATCATCCGGCTTGAGGCCGAACTGGCTGCCGCGAAGAAGGCCAAGATCGCCCGGCTCGAGGCCGAGATCGCGCAGGCCAGCGGCGCCGCTCCCGCAGGCGCCGCTGTGGCCGATCCGGAAGTCTTAGCGCCCAGGGACCCGCCAGCCCCGCGAGCGGAGATGCTTTTGCGGAGCGAGGGCGAGACCGCCGCCCAGCGGGTGGAACGCGCCAAGAGCAACCTCCAGACCGCCATCGCCCGCTCGGCTCCCGGCGACCGCGCGGACGCCCGCGATGGCGGCAGCGCGGATGCCGATGTCGCGCTGGCCGCCGAAGAGCTTGCGAACGCCAAGGCCGAGGATCAGGGGGAGGCGAAGGCGAGCAAGGACTTCCTTAACCTCGGTCTCGGGGTCGGCCTGTCCTTCACGCTTGGCCTGGGCAAGGACCGGATCACCGGCGCGACGCTGGACCCGAACGGAATCGTCCGCGTTTCAGACAAGGACAATGCAGTCGCCCGGGTGATGCTTGAGGCGCATCAGTTCTTCGGTCTCGACAAGGGTGAGACGGCCGAAGACGGCACCCGGAAGCATCGCTACGGCGTCGGCCCCTTCGTTGCGATCCAGCCGGGCGATGGCGAGGTGATCGACGCGATCGGCGGCGGGGTGATGTTCGGCTTCCGGCCCGACATCAAATCGCCCAAGAGTTTCAACCTCGGCTTCGGGGTCGTTGTCGATCCGAACACGCAGCTGCTCGGCGACGGGATCGTGGCCAACCAGCCGCTACCTACCGGAGAAACCGAGATTCGCTTCAAGAAGACCGCGAGCTACGGCGCCTTGTTCCTGACCTCGTTCGCCTTCTAGGCAAAGCGGAAGGCGGATACCGCGCCCTTCAATACCACTTCGCCATAATCGCGCGTGCCCGGTTCTCCCGAAGCCCCGGCCGCGACCATCAGCGGGATCAGATGCTCCTCGCGCGGGTGGCAAAAGCGGGCATAGGGCGCGGTTTCCCATTGTTCGAGCAGGCCGGCGCGCTCGTCCGCGGCGGCCGAGGCGGCGCGGCCGAGCCAGCCGTCGAATTCGAGCGACGGCCCCTCGACCCGTGGATCGCCATAGGCGCGCAGGTTGTGGAAGCTCATTCCCGAACCGAGGATCAGCACACCCTCGTCGCGCAACGGTGCCAGCGCCCTGCCCGCCGCGACATGCAGCGCCGGATCGAGCCCGGCGGCAAGCGACATCTGGATCGTCGGGATCGCGGCATCCGGAAACGCGACCTTCATCGGAATGAACACCCCGTGGTCGTAGCCGCGCGTCGGATGAATCCCGGCGACCGGGAGGCCGGCCGCCTTCAGCAGCTCCGCCCCGCGCTCGGCCAGCCACGGCGCGCCGGGTGCCGGCCAGGCCAGCTCATAAGTGTGCGGCGGGAAGCCGTAATAGTCGAACAGCAGGTCCGGATGTTCGGCGCCGGTGAAGGCGAAGCCCTGCTCCTCCCAATGGCCCGAGACGATCAGGATCGCCTTGGGCGGTTCGGGCAGGCTCGCGGCAAGGCCTTCGAGGTAGCTTTCCATCTTCGTCCAGGTCCCGCCGGGATCGGGCATGAAGAAGCATGGGCCGCCGCCGTGCGGGATATAGAGGCTGGGTTGGGTCATGCGCCCTATCTAGGAAGCCGGCGCCGGAACCGGTAGGGGACTGCTGCCGTCCGGTTCGAGCCACGCGGGAAGCGGCAGCCGCAACGCATCCGAGATCAGCCAGCCCATCGCCGCCGCGCGGATCACCGCCGCGCACAGCACCGATTCCATCGGCACCGCCGGCCAGCCGTGCAACTGGCCCGCGAAGAACCACAATTCCATGAAATAACACGCGATATCGCCCAGCACGAACAGCGCGATCGGCTCCCACCGCCGCGCGGTGATCAGGATGAAAGGATAGACCCAAATGTCGAACTGCGGCGAATAGACCTTGCTGGTGAAGATGAACCACAGCAGCACGGGCGTGAACAACAGCCACAGCCGGTCCTTGTAGCGCGGCCAGCCTTCGTGGAGGATCGCGCCCATCCCGGCGACGAACGCCAGGCCCGACAGCAGGTTGCGCATCGGGATATCGGTGATGAACACCTGGTAATGGGTCGCCAGATCCCACACCGCCGCGGTGGTGCCGCCGCGTTCGGAGGAGAATTTGTAGAATTCCCACCAATTGTCCGGCGCCGCCAGCGCGACCGGCAGATTGACCGCGGCCCACACCGCGATCGCCACCGCGGCCAGCACCGTCACCTCGCCGATTTTGAACGCGACCAGCCGGCGCAATGCAATCAGCGGCAGCAGCAGCACCGGGAACAGTTTGGCCGCCGCGCCCAATGCCGCCAGCGCGCAGGCCCGCACCGGCCGCCCCTTCTCGGCCGCGACGAACGCCGCCACCGCGAGCGCGACCGCCAGCAAATCCCAATTATGCCCGAGATAGAGCACCAGCAGCGGCGCGAGCGCCCAGGCCCACAGCCGCCCAGGCGAGAGCCGCAAGCCGCGCAGCATCTGCATGATCCACAGCGCCAGGCCGGTATTCGCCACGCTGACCACGAACACGAAAGCCGGGTCGCCCGCTTCAGAGCCGAATATCGCATGGGTCCAGCGCTGGTCGAGGAAGATCAACAGCCCGGTCAGCACCGGATATTCGATCGGCGCGTCGAGATACGGGATCGCCCCGTCCGCCAGATGGTGTCCGCGCCAGAATGGAAAGGCATCGGAATAGCAGCCCTTGGCGTAGAGCTCGAGATTGTCCCACTGCCCGTCGAAGGTGCATTCGGCCTTGAACAGCCAGCCCGCCGCGCAGGTGACGACGGTCGCCACCAGCAGCAGCGCGAGCGCGGGGCGCGGATCGTTGGCCCGCGCATCCGCAGCGGGTGAAGCCGCCGGCCTCGTTTCGGTATCGGCAGCCATCGTTTCCCCTTCGCGCTTCAGTGCCCCGGCAACGCTCCCTTCATAGAAGCGCCAACGGTGCCTGTCGCGCGATTACGCCCCGTTGTTGGGCAGGCTGGCGCACATCCGGGTGATGTCGGACTGGGTCGTGTCGATGCTGGTGCCGGTGGTCTTCTTCAGCTTGACCGCATTCTCTTCTTCCTTGCGCCGTTTGAGCAGGTGCGCGGATTCGATCATCTTGTCGAGCTGGGTGTCCGAGGTCTTCAGATGGACAAGCTTCTGGTTGAGCAGGCTGCAGCCCTTCACCAGTTCGGTGGTCTGGCCGATCTCCTTATCGAGGCCGGCGAGGATTTCTTTTTCCTTGTTCAGCTCGTCGGCGGCGAAATTATAGTCGTGCGCCTGGATTACATCGAGCTGGGCCGCCGCCGGAGCGACGGCGACAAGCATGGCAGTCGCGGCGGCAGGAATGATGAAAACGGTACTGCGCATGATCGGCAACTCTCCCAAGTTGATATTGTCCATATGATGCCGACAGCCAGGCAGCCGCGTCAAGCGGGCGCGTGCCCCGACTTTGTATCAGGCGCCCTTGTAACGCCCGTCACCCCTCTCGCTTGCGCCAGAACCCCCAGGCGAACAGCAGCACGCCGGTGACCACCCCGATCGCCGCGCCGACGGTGGTGGTGATGGTCGAGATCGCCTCGGCCGGCGGAACGCTGGTGGCGGTCGCGCCGCTCCTGATCCGCATCACCAGCCACAGCGCCCCGAAGGCCAGCAGCAGGTCGAGCACCACCATGCCCAGCAAAGCGCGCGTCGATTTCTTCATTGTCGTTTCCCCTTCGCCCCCGGCCTGTTGCGGGACCCAGCTTTCCTTCCAAAGGCAATTCGCGAACCTACCTGAAATTGCAGCTCACGCCCGCCCACAGCGCGGTCACTCTCGCCTGCGGGCCGGTCCCGTCGAGCAGCCCGCCGATGTCGCCGGCGAGGAATTCGGTGCCGAGGGTGGATTCGAACACCTCGGCCGCATAGGCGCCGTCCAGCTGCGCGCGGGTACTGCCCGGGCCGATCCCGCCGGCGGTCGCGAGCTTGCCGGCCGCCCGCGTATCGGCGAACCAGCCCATGAAGGCACCATTCTGGCCGTAGAGCGTGAAGCCGTCGTCCCACTTCGCATAGGTGAGCGGGCCCGCGCCGCATTCTTCCATCCGGCCGGTGCGCGGCATGCCGCGGAAGGCGAGAGCGGCGAGCGCATCTTGCCACTCCATCCCGAAGGCGAGCGCACGGACCAAGCCGGCGCGCGGATCGGCCAGTTGCAGCCCGTCCCCGGCGATGGCCAGCACCGGCGGAGTCGGAGCAGCGACGGGCGTAGATGCGGCTGAGGCGGCTGGCGAAGGGGCCGGCACAGCGGGTTCCTTGCCGCATCCGGTGGCAGCGAAGCACAAGAGCAGCCCCACCCACCGAGACGCCAGCGGCGAAGCGGGCCAAATCCGCGCCCGGAGGCGGGAACAGCCCCCGGCCTGCAGCATTGGGCTGTCAGGGAGTTCATCATGTCTAGATTGCCTGCCCATGCGACCGAATCCCGGTCCACTGCCCAGCGCCTGTTCGCGCGGATCGAACCCCACTTGCCCCCTTCGGTCGTCCGGGTGATCGAACGGCGCCCGCACATCGGCGGCCGCCAGCTGTTCGCGGTGATGATCCCGGCCGGTCTGCTGCTGGGCTGGCTCGCGTCCTATGTGGTCGATCCGGAGATCATGCGGCTTGGCGGCAAGCCCTATTCCGAGGTCGCCGCCACTGGCGTGCGGGTCCAGCTTGCGCCACGCGGCCCGCAATACGAAGGCTTCCCCGAGGATCCCGCGCCGCACGGCTATGGCAAGGCGCCCCGGCCCGACTATCTGAACGGTGGAATCGCCGAGGCCGGCGACTATGCCGATGCCGAGGCGAAGGAGGGCGCTGCCCAGGCCGCGCCCGTGGTAACCGACGGTCAGGTGCTGGGCGCAGGTGTCGCACCGGCGCAGGCGAAAGCCGCCCCGATAGTCCAGGCGGTGCCGCAGGAGAGCGCAACCTGACAGGGTCAGGCCTTGCCGATCAGCACGTCGCTCGCCTTCACGAACACCGTAACCTTGTCGCCCGCCTGAAGCCCGAGATCGGCGATTGCTTCTTCGGTGATGCTCGCGGTCACCACATTGCCGCCGCCGATATCGACCTTGACCGTCCCGTTGACCGCTCCGGGGGTGACCGCGGTCACCGTGCCGGCAAGCTGGTTGCGCGCGCTGATCTTCATTGCGTATGTCCTCCTGCCTGTTCCTAAAGCTGGCACGCCCCCAGGGTTCCGAACAGCGCCCGCGCCGCGCTCTCGTCACCGGCGAGCGCATCGGCGAGGAACTTGCGTGCCTCCACCCGGCCCTCCTCCACCTCGTCGTTCAGCGTATCGGCTTCGTTGAGCTTCGAGAACGTCGCGATCGCCTGGAACGGCGCCGACGGCGGCTGGAGCACCGGCGACAGCACCGCCAGATCGTCCTCACTCACCTGCTCTTCCGCCAGCGCGTCGTTCCACACGGTCCAGTAGCCCCCGCAATAGGCGAACTCCGCCTGCTCAACCGGGCGGGTGGCCGATTCCCGGCCGTCCCTGTAAGCCTCGGCCCCCGCGACGAAGGCCGCGCTCGCGGCCTGGGCCGGAGCGGAAGCGGCGAGCGCGCAGACGGCGCCGGCCAGCAGAAACGCAGCCCGGCTCACCCGGATGCCTTCTTCGCCTTATGGGCGGCGATCGCTTCGTCGAGCGCGACGATCCGCAGCCGCTCGGGCGTCCCCCGAGGCAGGCCTTTCAGCCGGCAGGTCGCCCATAATTGCTTGCGCTCCGATTCCAGCGCCTTGAGATAGAGATCGGCCATGCGCGGCTCCTGTAGGTGAATGCAGCCTATAGGACAGGAGCCCGCAAAGGGAAGTTACGATCCGACGATCTGGTGCGCCGCGTCCTGTTCTGCGGCCGTCAACTGGTCGAGCGCCTTCTGCAACTCCGCGACCAGCGCCTGCCGTTGGGCGATCAGGTCGCCGAGCGACCGGTTGAGCGTGACATAATCGTCATCGTCCGACGGCACGCCGCGCGCGCTCATTTCCGCCAGGGCGCGCTGGGTGGAAGCGATCGCCGGATCGAACTGCAGCGGCGCGCTCTGCAGCTGCGCCTCGATCTGGCGGCGGTGGCACGCGAACACGCCCGAGACCTTCGGGACCAGCCGCTCCTTTGCCGCTTCCTTCGCCTTCTTCGCCAGAACCGCGGCCTCGCCCTGGTACCGGCCGGTCATCTCCTCGGCCTCCGCCTGCACGCGGGCGGCCTGATCGAGCCTCGAGCGCAGCGTGACCGAAGGCACGTCGAAGCCCACCTCCTGCCGCTCCATCCGCGTCTCGGGAACGTCGAAGGAAATCTCTTTCCGCTCCATGGTGACTTCGGGAACGCCGATCACGATCCGCTGCTCCTGCATGAAAGGCACCGGAACGTCGATGTAATTGGGTGTCCAGGTAATGGTGCAGCTTGGCAGGCCCAGCCAGCCTCCACCCTCGCACCGCGTATGCGGCGTTTCGCCGACCTTGACCCGCTCCAGCCGCGTCGACGGCGTATGGAAGATGATGTCGCGGTTGCGCAGCGTTACCGCGGGAAGATCGAACGCAATCTCTTTCGTCGTCATCCGGAATTCGGGCAGGTCGAGGCTGAAATTCACCCGGCGCATCTCGATCTCGATGGTGAAGAATTGGCCGATAACCCGGCCGATCGCCGCCCCCACCGCACCGCCGGCCGGGCCGCCGATCGCACCGCCGCCCGCGGCGCCGATCGCCTCCAGCACCGCGGGATCGTCTTCAAGCCCCGCACCTACCTTCGCCGCCTCGCTCTCCGCCCGCTTGGCGAGCGCATCGGCTTCGGCCTGCGCCTCCTGCGCAAGCTGTGCGATCACCGCATCGAGTTCCGTCTGTTCCTGCTCGCACGCCATGTCTGTCCCCTTTCCCCGGATCGGGCGTGGGTGCAGGCGAGCGACGCGCGAGGCAAGCAGGCGGCCGGGCCTGTCCGATCCGGAACCGAGCCATTGCGGGGGACCTGCCCGCCGCTCCCCGACGCGGGCGCGCGCGATCCCGCCCGCGAGGGCCGGGCCGCGAATGCTCGAAAACCGAGCAATGTCCCGGCGCGCTCTCGCCCTTCCACGCAGGGTTACACAAGTTACACCCTGTCACCCTGGCTCGCCCCCGTACAGAGCGCGCAATTCCGCCATCGGATCGGCGTCGGACCAGGGTGACACTCCTGCGGAATAAACCCGCGCGCGGGGCGGCGGCCATGTTCGGCGCGGTCCAGCGGTCGCCGGGCCGGGTTTCGACGGTGGGGCGGGGTTCGGCGCTTCGCCGCACGCCGGGGAGGATCGGGCTGTGCGTCATCCGGCAGGATAAGCCACAGGTGGGGGCGTGTAGGAAAATGGTTTCTGCTCGGCGTCCGCGCGCTATGAGGCAGGCCCGCCAACGCAAACGCCAGCGCAAACGAAGGAACCGCCGCCATGCCCGACGAAGACTATGTCTATGACGAGGACAGCGGCGAATGGCTCCCCGCCAGCGAGCTCGCCGCCAAGCAGGCCGCCGCGAACGCGGTCGAAGTGCGCGACGCGGTCGGCAATCTGCTGGCCGACGGCGACCAGGTGACGCTGATCAAGGACCTCGAGGTCAAGGGCGCGGGCCAGACGCTCAAGCAGGGCACGCTGATCAAGTCGATCCGCCTGACCGGGGACGCGCAGGAGATCGACTGCAAATATCCCGGCATCAAGGGGCTGGTGCTGCGGGCGGAGTTTGTACGGAAACGGTGAGGCGGAGACGGCGAGCACCTTCCCCGCTCCCTCCCCTCGTCATCCTGAACTTGTTTCAGGATCCATTCCTCGAATTGCCCGGATCACAGGGTGAGACATTGCCGCTTGCGGCAGAGGCAGTGCCCGATGGCGAAAACTCTGCGCTGGCGGCGCGATGGATCCTGAAACAAGTTCAGGATGACGGGGAGAAGCGGCACCCCGGAACACGTCCGGAGTAACCGGCGCGCCTCAATGCCGCTTGAAATACTGCACTTCCCGCTCATGCCTCTCCGCCGCCGCGCGGCTGTCGAAGGTGCCGAGATTGCGCCGCTTGCCGGTCTTGGGATCGGTCTTGCGGGAGTGGAGGCGGTATTCGCCGGATTTGAGTTTGCGGATCATGGTGTGGGAACGTGCGAGGCGGGCGCGGGGTTTCATGCACTATTCAAACATCAGAGCAGCCTCGGTTCCTTGACCTTCTTTACGTCGAACAAACCCGTCCGCACACTTGCGCAGAATTGCTCGGCATCGCGCAGCAAATGCGCGAGGTTTGGCTCACCGGTCTTCCTCGACCTTTTAAGTGGCTTTGCTCCCTTCTTAATGAGTTCGCGATTCCCTGGAGCTACCTCTTCGTCAAAACCATAATCGACTGCAAATAGCGGAATACTTAGGCGCAGAGCATCTTCACCAGCTGCACGCGTACCCCCCTTTTCACCGGCCTCAACCACGATCATGGCGCACGAAAGTGCCATGATCGTACGGTTCCGATCCATTGCGTAATAAGAACGCCAGACCGCGTGGGGCTCAAATTGGCTTAGAACTAATACTCGCGCCCAATCCCAAACCTCGCGAAGCTCCGGCGCGATTCTGAAGTGATCTATCCCTTCAGGTAAAACCAAAATCGTGGCTCCGCCTTCCATAAGCGCTTCACGATGCGTTGCGCGATCCACCCCTCGGGCATTTCCCGAAGTCACAACAAAATGTTCTTTCGTTGCAGTGCGAGCACAAAGTACAGCAGCCTCAACGCCTTTCTCCGACGCATTTCTCGCACCGCAGAAGCTCACGGCGTGTTCGTTTAGAAGTTCAAGATTGCCTCGAACAAAAAGCCTTTTGGGCGCATGCTTACCAAGCAACGTTCGTAGCCTCCGCGGATAACGCGGATCATCGCTTTCGATCGCTACAATAGGAGGGCTCGAAACCATCATGTGTTATCCGTATCTCGCCGTCCCTTCGAAACCGCTAGAAGATGAAGATCGTTAGCTCCCGCTGCCCGCAGTTGGGAAGCAACGAAGTGAGCCGTCGCGCCGGATTGATACATGTCATCGATCAAGAGAAGATTTTTTCCAGAAATGCCTTCGCCGATCGTCATTCCAACCTCTTCCAACGCCGCCCACTTCTCATCGACTCCTAGCTCTTTGATTGAACCTTTTTTTCCATTCCAACTCAGTTCGCTTGTCAGGTCTGGAACGTTCACTGCTGCACTCAGCGCTGCGGCAAGAGCATTGGGAAGGCTGCTCCCTCCTGCTTTTGACGCCGGAACGGAAACAATACCGTCTAATCGTCTCGCGCCATGCATTCGCGAAAAAATCTCAGTCAAAATTCCAACGATTTTATTCCTAGCCGACAGTGAACCTTCATATTTCGCACTATGCTCCAACTCTCCGATTTTCGATCGCTCTTGAGGTGAAACATAATGCTCGCAAGCCGCGACAGCAGTATTAAATAGTGACCTTATGAAAACGACATCAGAATTTTCCGACATCCACTTCCCTATTTTGTCGTACTCATCATTATTTATAACCGTTCTATAATATCCGCCATATTTCCCATTCTTGTTGGGGAATAATTCCCACGGAAAAAGCGTTCCTATCGTTTCCGAAAACGGGACATTGAAAAATCCTGCACTTTTACCGCTCGGATTATCCTTGAGCGCATTTTTATGGACCGATCCAAAACATATACGCTTCGGATCTTTTGCCCGCAGCGACTGAAAACCTGCCAACGTTATGGGCGGATAGATAAGGTCGCGAAAGGAAACCAGGGGTGCCTCCAGCTTTGTTCCTATTATGTTCTCATTCGAGGCCTTTGTCAATCCTTGGCCCGAATCCACTGGGCCGCGTAATCTGAAAAAAGATTGAGGTAAATCTTTGGGCTTTAGAAATCCTCAGTCATGTTCTCGCCCATTCGCTCCAATATAAAGCTCGGAACCAATCTCCCGATACTTCTCGCTCATCTCCTTCATCCCCGCCTCGGCCTCGCTGCCGCCGACAGTCTCGGGATGAGCGGCGAGGAATGAATCCGGCGCCTGGTTCTGCTTCGCCGCAAAGTCCCGCACTTCCTGCGTGATCTTCATCGAGCAGAACTTCGGCCCGCACATGCTGCAGAAATGCGCGGTCTTGGCGCCTTCGGCCGGCAGGGTCTGGTCGTGGTATTGCTCGGCCGTATCCGGATCGAGCGACAGGTTGAACTGGTCGCGCCAGCGGAATTCGAAGCGGGCGCGGCTCAGGGCGTCGTCGCGCAGCTTGGCGGCCGGGTGGCCTTTCGCAAGGTCCGCCGCGTGGGCGGCGAGCTTGTAGGTGACCACGCCGACCTTCACATCGTCGCGGTCGGGCAGGCCGAGGTGTTCCTTCGGCGTGACGTAGCAGAGCATCGCCGTGCCGTACCAGCCGATCATCGCCGCGCCGATGCCGCTGGTGATGTGGTCGTAGCCCGGCGCGATGTCGGTCACCAGGGGCCCGAGGGTGTAGAACGGGGCTTCGCCGCAGGCCTTGAGCTGCTTGTCCATGTTCTCCTTGATCTTGTGCATCGGGACGTGGCCCGGGCCTTCGATCATCACCTGCACGTCCTGCGCCCAGGCGCGCTTGGTCAACTCGCCGAGGGTGTAGAGTTCGCTGAACTGCGCCTCGTCATTCGCGTCGGCGATGCTGCCGGGGCGCAGGCCGTCGCCAAGCGAATAGGCGACGTCATAGGCCTTCATGATCTCTGTGATCTCGTCGAACTTCTCGTAAAGGAAGCTCTCCTTGTGGTGGCTGAGGCACCATTTCGCCATGATGCTGCCGCCGCGGCTGACGATGCCGGTGACGCGCTTGGCGGTCATCGGGATGTAGGGCAGACGCACGCCAGCGTGGATCGTGAAATAGTCGACGCCCTGTTCGGCCTGTTCGATCAGCGTGTCGCGGAAGATTTCCCAGGTGAGATCCTCGGCCACGCCGCCGACCTTTTCCAGCGCCTGGTAGATCGGCACGGTGCCGATCGGCACGGGGCTGTTGCGGATGATCCATTCGCGGGTGTCGTGGATGTTGCGCCCCGTGCTGAGGTCCATCACCGTGTCGGCGCCCCAGCGGATCGACCAGACCATCTTGTCGACTTCGGATGCGACATCGCTGGCTACGGCGGAGTTGCCGATATTGGCGTTGATCTTGACGAGGAAGTTGCGGCCGATCGCCATCGGCTCGGCTTCGGGGTGGTTGACGTTGCTGGGAATGATCGCGCGGCCGCGGGCGACTTCGTCACGGACGAATTCGGGCGTTACATGATCGGGGATTTCGGCGCCCCAATCGTTACCGTCGCGGATATGATCCTTGAGCATTTCGCGCCCGAGGTTTTCGCGCGCGGCGACATATTCCATCTCGGGCGTGATGATCCCGCGGCGGGCGTAATACATCTGGCTGAGGTTGGCGCCGGGCTTGGCGCGCAGCACGCGCTTGTGGACATGCGGGAAGGCGGGAACGCCGCCCGAACGGTCGGGGCCGAGCTGGCCGTTATCCTCGGGGCGGATTTCGCGCGCGTCATATTCCTCGACGTCGCCGCGATCGAGCTGCCACTGGCGGCGCAGCTGGGGCAGGCCCTGCTGGATGTCGATCGTCGCGGCGGGATCGGTGTAGGGGCCGCTGGTGTCGTAAACGCGGAGAGCGGGCTCGCCGCTGCTGGGCTCAAGATCGATCTCGCGCATCGCGACCTTGAACGGGCCGATATGGACCTTGCGGGAGCCGCGGATCGGGCCGGTGGTTACGCCGATCTCGATGGGGGAATTGATGTCGGCCATGCGGTCTCTCCTTGGGCGGAAAGCGGGCGCCGGGTCCCTCGATAGCAGGACGGCCGTCCACTCCCTCCGCCCGTGCTAACGGGTTCAGGTTCGACGGGTCGGACGGCGCTTAACCCGTCCCTCTCAGCGAAAGCTCGCTCCCCGGGGAAGGCCGGACCTTAGTCGGTCAAGGCGGGTTCGGGCAAGGCACTTCTCGCCCCCGCCCCCCAGCGCGCCGCCGCCAGCGCCACCCGGCGGCCGAGCGAGCGGGCCGTCGCACGGTCGCCGGCCCTGGGTGTCACTTCGGGGCTGTCGTTCGCGGCCTGCGACATCATGCCGAGGAAGCTGCCGAGGCGGTTCTCGGCATCGGTGGCGGCGGAGGTGTCGTCATTGTTGCCCGGGTTCTGGCCGGTACCGATCCACAGCATGCCGTGCTGCGCGGCGAAGATCGCCAGTGTGGTCAGCGTGTTGAGCTTGTCGCCCGAAGGCGAAGCGGAAACGGTGAAGGCGGCCGCCAGCTTGTCCTTCCACTCCTTGACGAAATAGGGCTTGGCGCTGGCGTCCATGAAGATCTTCATCGGGCCCGAGACGGTGCCCATATAGGTCGGCGAGCCCAAGATCACCGCATCTGCCTGGGCGATCTGACCGAAGAAGTCATCGAATTCGTGCTGGCCGGGCTCGATCTGCAGCAGCACCGCCTGCGCTCCGCCATCCTCCACGCCCCGCGCGACTTCCTGTGCCAGTATGTGTGTGTGGCCGAACCCCGAATGATAGACGATCGCAACGCTGCTCATGATCTCGCTCCTGTATCTGCGGCCTTCCGGCCTTGCGGGAACGCATGTGATGAGGTAGGCACCAGAAGTGAAGTACGCACCTTGGAGTGCCTGTTAAAATGAATCCTCCCGGCTGGGTCCACAAGGTCGATCCCTGCAATGCGGATTGCCCCTCTCGCGATATTCTCGATCTTGTGGGCGACCGCTGGAGCCTGCTGGTGATGCTGGTGATCGCGCAGGGCGTGCGCCGCAATGGCGAGCTCAAGCGGCGGATCGGCGGGATCAGCCAGAAGATGCTGACCCAGACCTTGCGCGCGCTGGAGGCGAGCGGGCTGGTCCATCGCCACGATTTCCTCACTGTGCCGCCGCATGTCGAATATCAACTGACCCCGCTGGGCCTGTCGCTGCAACACGCATTGACGCCTTTGTTCGCCTGGGTAGAAGGGCAGTTCGACGATTTGCAACGGGCCCGGGCGGAGTTTACCGCGCAGCAAGCGGCCTGAGGCAGGCTCTACAGATAATTTTGCGGCAATTGGGTGCGCATGTCGGTGAAGCCGGCGTAATAGATGTCCATCACCTCATAGGTGATCCCGCCGACGCCGGTGACGACTTCCTGCTCGACGCAGGCCTTGCCATCGGTGCCGATGTAGGACCGGCCGAAGACCTTGCCCTTGTTGACCTCGTTCGCGCGCTCGACCGTGCGGTTGGCGCCGCTGTCGTCGCAGGCCCAGAAGATCAGCGTGTTGTAGGTCTGGCCCTGGCATGCCTGTTGGCCGACGCCGCAGAAGAACGATACGCGGAACGCCTCGTCCTTCTCGACCAGGAACAGATTGCCGCTGGTCGCCTCGGTGCGGCGGAAGCCGACGCCCTTGGTCGCGAAATAGTCGGTCACCGATTTGAGCTGGGCGGCGGTGATGACGCGCGTGTCGATCGGCCCGGCCGCCGCAGCCGATGGAACCGGATCGGCGGCGGCGGCGGATGCCGCGCTTAGTCCGAGCACACCGGCAGCCAGCGCCAAAGACAGAATACGCAGCATCCTCCACTCCTCCTGTGCGACCGGAAGGTTCGAAGGAAAAATATAGGGAATACGCGGGGTTAGGTCCAGCAACCCATATCGGGCGCCATGTCTGTGTCATTAAACTGTAATCTTGTCCCTGATTTGTAATGAAAATCAGCGGCCTAGAAGACGTAGCCGAGCCCGACCGCGCCAAGGAACTGGTTGGGGCTGCCGCGATCCGCCACGATCGGCGAATCCGCCGCTTCGCCCAGCATCCGCGAATAGCTGCCGATCAGGATCAGCGAAAAGCCGCCGTTGGCAAGGTCGCCGTCGAGATCGATCGCGCCGAGCAGCCGCGCGCCGACGCGGGTGAAGCCGGCCTTCGCGTCATAGCTATCGAGCCCGCTCGCGAGCGATTCCGCCGGGGTGATGCTGTAATAATAATCCATGAAGCGGTTGTTGCCGTATTCGGCATCGACCGTCAGCGACAGCGCCGCGCCCTTGCTGACCGGGGTGAAATAGCTGACCGAGGGTTCGATCACCATGCCCTTGTGCGCGCCGAGCACGTCCCACGCGGCATCGACCCCGAACGACAGGCTGTCATAGGGATTGAGCACCTTGGGGAACGAGACCCCGACACTTGGGCCCACCTCGACCGCGCGCTTGCGCTTGCCGAGGTCCTCGACCACCGTGTCCTTCACCTGGGTCGCGCGGTTCGCGCGCAGGCGGATCGACGGGCCGAGCGAAAAGCTCACGCCTTCCCCTGGATCGTTGATGAAATCGAGCACCACCCCGCCCTGGCGCGGATTGATCCCGACCCCGAGCAGCTTGCCCTGAACCATCGGTATCGGGGTGAGCACGTAATCGTTCGAGCCGTCGTAGGACGGCATGTAGACCACCGCCCCGCCGACCCCGAGCCAGTTGTCGTCGAACACCGTATCGGTGGTGTCGGCAGAGGGAAGATCGGCGATCTGCGCGGCGGCCGGCGTGGCGAAGGCGAGCGAACAGGCGACGATCAGCAAGGGTCGTTTCATAGGCCGGTCTCCGATGGATCTTTGAAATCCCAACGAAGATCGGCGCTTCCCGTTCCGCCCGGGGCCTGTTCGCGCGGGCCGAAGGCGGCTAAAGCACCGCGATGAGCGAGAGCACCACCGAGCCGAAAACCGGCGTTTCCCTGCTCCGGGCGGCGGGCTTCGTTCTCGCCGCGGCGGGCGTGGCCGCGGTGTTCTCGCCGCTGGTAACCGGTCCGTGGCGCATGGCGGGATTGAGCTCGACCGACGCAGGGCTGGCGGTGGCGGCCACCGGCTTGCTGCTGCTGATCGCCGCGGCCGTGCGGCGCGGAATTCTCCGCCGCGGCTAAGCTCTCAGGTCGGAACCCCGCCCTGACGCCCGGCCCCTATTTGAACTGCGCGTCGGCGTTCTGCCTGAACCACAGGAAGGCGTTGAACACGATGTCCATCGCCTCGTAACTGATCCCGCCCTTGCCGGTGGCGACCGGCTCCGCGATGCAGACGTTGTTGTTCGTGTCGATATAGGCCTTTACCGAGACGTAGTTCTTCATCAGATCATTGGTCTTGGTCACGTTGCCCTGGGCATAGCCGGCATAGCAGGCAATGAATTGCAGCGTCTGGCACTGGTCCTTCGCGTCGCTGCAATCGTAGAACGAGATGTTGTAATGGTTGCCCGCCTCGGTCACCAGCGGTTTACCGTCGGCATCGGTGCTCCGGGTGGTCATGTCGCCCTTCGAGGCCACATAATCGACCACCGACTGGATGTTCGCCGCCGAGACCATTTGCGCGCCCGGCTTGCTGCCGGCGATGGTCGCCGCATGGCCCGGAACCGCTGCAAGCGACACGGCGGAGAGCGCCAGCGCAGCAGCCCGGCGAATGATGGAAACGCGTGTGAACGAACCTGGAAAAGACCTCATAGCCCACCCCCTTGGATAACCATGCAATCGACTCATTCTCCGGCGCGGGAGGATATCCCGCGCCGGAGGTTTGAAGCGGCGACTAGCTTGAAGACGGGCCGAAATAATCCTCGGCGGTGTCGGTGAAACCGAGGAACGCCTCATACGAAAGGTCTAGCGCCTCGTAGCCGATGCCCTTGACCCCGGTCGCGATCGGCAGCTCGATGCAGGCATTGCCGTCGGCATCCAGGTAGCTCTTGCCGAAGAAGTAATCGCGG
Source organism: Candidatus Andeanibacterium colombiense (assembly GCA_029202985.1). Taxonomy (GTDB): domain Bacteria; phylum Pseudomonadota; class Alphaproteobacteria; order Sphingomonadales; family Sphingomonadaceae; genus Andeanibacterium; species Andeanibacterium colombiense. The sequence goes on from CP119316.1 coordinate 1,334,900, forward strand.
CTGACCGCGTTGACCTTCTCCAGGTCGGCTTCGGAGTAATCCGAATAGCAGGCGCGGAACTCGATCGCGTCGCACTTGCTGTGATCGTCCTCGCAGTAGAACAGCACCGTGTAGTAATTGTTGCTCTCGGTCAGCACCGGGTTGCCGGCGTCGTTCTTGCCGCTTTCCATCTTGTCGCCCTTGGTGGCGAGATAATCGATCACCGACTGGACGTCGTTGGCGCTGACCAGCGCGGTGCCGACCTTGCTGCCGGCAACGGTGGCCGCATGGGCCGGGGCCGCCGCGAGCGCGAGCAGCGCCAGCGAAGCGGCAAGCACGTCGGACAAACGACGCGCGATGAAATTCGGTGCAAGGTTCATGATAGCTCCAACCAATCCCGGGCGACCGGCATGATCGCCCCGTCCCGCGGGCTGCCTAACACGAACCGCCCGGCTGGACTTGGCGTTATGCGCCAGCCTGCCAGCCGGCGATCGCGGGGACCGGATGGACCAGCATCAATATGTTGAGCGTCAGATTGTCGCGGATCATCGCGAGGCAGAACAGTTCCAGCGCCACTGCCAGCGCGACGCTGGCCCACACCGGCAGGCGGCTCGCGAGCAGGAAGCCGATCACCATCCAGCCTATGTCGGACATCGAATTGACGATGCTGTCGCCCGAATAGCCCCAGCTGACCGTCACTTCGCGGTAGCGGTTTATGATGATCGGCGAATTCTCGAGCACTTCCCAAAAGCCTTCGAAAGCGACCGCGATCGGCAGCGCCCATTTTGTCGGCAGCCCGCCGAACACTTTCCAGCGGCGCCACAGGATGTGGGCAAAGAAATAGAACAGCAGCCCGTGGATCAGGTGGCTGGCCGAATACCAGTCGGTGATCATCTGGCTGTTCTCGGGCGCCTGGACCACGCCCTGCCAGAATTCGATCCTGCCGCAGGCGCAGATCGGCGGGCGTCCCATCGCGAACAATATCGCGAGAACGCTCGCGAAGGCGAACACCGTGGCGATCAATGCGCGGCGATTGGGCAGTAGACTGGTCATCGCCGATGACTGCACGGGAACTTTACTTACCGCAAGCAACCGCAATTGCCTTTTGACGAACCGCATTTATGCCGGTCTTCATGCGATCCTTATTCCTGGCTGCGTTCGCCGCGGCACTCCTATTGAATCCGCTGACCGCGGCGCCGGCAGCCGAGCAGTCAGCCACGCAACCCGCTCCCGATGCGGAAACCGATGTTTATGACGATATCTATGCATCGCTGCAGGAAGGTGTCGCGTAAAAGCCGAGTATCGTCCCAAGATGATCGCGGTGCTGCAGGAGCGGCTGACCGTGGACGAAACGCGCTCCGTAGCGTCCTTCTATCGCTCGCCGCTGGGCCGGAAGCTGCTTGCCGGAGTCAGCAAGAATTACGACATCGACAGCACCGTGCGGTCCGCCGCCAAAAACCCCGACGCGCCCGTCGATGCCAAGGAATTAGGCAAGGACCTCAATCGCACCGGAATCCAGGCTTACCTCGCGCTTACCAAGGACGAGCGGGCGGAGGTCGATCGACTCGCCCTCGACACCCCGGGGCTCGCCAAACTTGCCGCCGCGCAGCCCGCGCTGATGGCGGTGCGCGCCGAAATGGAGAACGCGCCGCTGACCGCTGACGAGCGGGAGCATTTCAACCAAATCCTGAAACACGCATTCAGCGCACAGCCTGACCCGATAAATTAACGCGCAAGCGTTGCACCACTCTCCCCATCGTCTACGAAGGCTTTCATGGACGGAGGCAAGGTTGACATCGCAATCATCGGCGGCGGGCTCGCGGGGGGCCTGATCGCCGCCGCGCTCGCCCGGCACCGGCCCGAGGTATCGATCGCGCTGGTCGAAGCTGGCGGCACGCTGGGTGGCAACCACCGCTGGAGCTGGTTCGCGAGCGATATCCAGCCCGAAGGTGCCGAGCTGCTCGGCGCCTTTCCGCACACAGCGTGGGACGAGGGCTACGATGTCCGCTTCCCCGGCCTGACCCGCACTCTTCCGACCCCCTACTGCTCGCTCGGCTCCGCCGATTTCGATGCCGGGCTGCGCGCGCTGCTGCCTGAAGGCACGATCTATACGGCCACCCGCGCGCTGGTGCTGGACGACAATGAAATCACGCTCGAAGGCGGGGAGCGGCTCGCGGCCAAGGCGGTGATCGACTGCCGCGGACAAGGCCCTTCGCCTCACCTGACCGGCGGCTGGCAAGTGTTCTACGGCCGCCATATGCGCACCGCCGAGCCGCACGGCCTGACCCGGCCGGTGATCATGGACGCGACGGTGGAGCAATATGCCGCCTATCGCTTCGTCTATGTCCTGCCGCTCGGCCCGGACGAGATTTTCGTCGAGGACACCTATTACACCGACAGCCCCGAACTCGACCGCGATGCGCTGGCCGGGCGGGTGAGTGCCTATTGCGCGCGCCACGGCTGGGCGGGCGAGACCCTGGGCGAGGAAACCGGCGTCCTGCCCGTGGTCGACGGGGGGAGCTTCGGCGGCTTCACCGGTGAGCATCGCGCACCCGGCGTCGCCCGGGCCGGCGCGCGCGGCGGGTTCTTCCATCCGCTGACATCCTACTCGTTGCCCCAGGCGGTCGAGACCGCGCTGGCGATCGCGCATTCGCTCGATCTCGGCGGCCCGGCCATCGTCGTGCTGCTGGAGGAGAGGGCGGAGGCGCATTGGCGCAAGACCGGCTTCTACCGCATGCTCGCGCGGATGCTGTTCGGCGCGGCGGTGCCGGGCGAGCGGTGGAAGATCTTCGCGCGCTTCTATGGCCTTAACGGGCCGCTGATCGAACGCTTCTACGCGGCCAATTCGAGCCTCGCCGACAAGCTCCGCATTCTCCTCGGCAAGCCGCCGGTCCCGCTCGGCAAGGCGTTCGGCGCATTGTTTTCCGAAGGCCGGCCGCTCGAGATCGTTCACGATCCCGAGGAAGTGGCATGAGCACCACCGGCACTGCATCCCCGATCGGCGTGAGCGCCGCGAACGAGCTCCAGCAGCACGCCGGTGCCGGCGGCAAGAACGCCTGCGTGATCGGTGCCGGCTTCGGCGGGCTGGCGCTGGCGATCCGGCTGCAATCGGCCGGGGTGCGGACCACCGTGGTCGAAGCGCGCGACAAGCCCGGCGGGCGCGCCTATGTGTGGGAGAAGGACGGCTTCACCTTCGACGCCGGGCCGACCGTGATCACCGATCCGGACTGCCTGCGCGAGCTGTGGGCGCTGTCCGGCCATCACATGGCGGACGACGTCGAGCTGGTCCCGGTCCACCCGTTCTACCGGCTGAGCTGGCCCGACGGGACCAATTTCGACTATTCGAACGACGATACCGCATTGCGTTCCGAAATCGCCAAGATCTCGCCGGAGGACATCGCCGGCTACGAGGATTTCCTCGAATATGCCGCGGGCGTATGGATGGAAGGCTACGTGAAGCTCGGCGCGGTTCCGTTCCTCGATTTCGCATCGATGATCAAGGCGGCGCCGGCGCTGGCGAAGTACCAGGCGTGGCGCTCGGTCTATTCGATCGCCTCCAAATACTTTGCCTCGGAGAAACTGCGCGAGGCGTTCAGCTTCCACACGCTGCTGGTCGGCGGCAACCCGATGAGCACCAGCGCGATCTATGCGCTGATCCACAAGATCGAACGCGACGGCGGCATGTGGTGGGCGCGCGGCGGGACCAACCGGCTGGTCGCGGCGATGGTGCGGCAGTTCGAGCGGCTCGGCGGCACCGTGCGGCTGGCCGACCCGGTCGTCCGGATCCACACGGTCGGCACCCACGCGACCGAGGTCGAGACCCGTAGCGGGTGGAAGGAACGCTTCAGCGCAATCGCCAGCAATGCCGACCTGATGCACACCTACCGCGACCTGCTGGGGGAGAATCTGCGGGGCAAGAAGGAAGCGCGCGCGCTCGCCCGCAAGCGCTGGTCGCCCAGCCTGTTCGTGGTCCATTTCGGGATCGAGGGCAGCTGGCCCGGCATCCCGCACCATTCGATCCTGTTCGGCCCGCGCTATGAAGGATTGCTCAAGGACATCTACGACTACGGCGTGCTGCCGGCCGATTTCTCGATCTATCTCCACCACCCGACCGTGACCGACCCGTCTATGGCCCCGGCCGGCCACAGCACCTTCTATGCGCTGGTCCCGGTCGCGCACATGGGCAAGCTCGCGCTCGACTGGGAGCAGGTCGGGCCGGTGCTGGAGAAGCGCGTGCTCGACGAGGTCGCGCGGCGGCTGATCCCCGACCTGCATGACCGGATCGTGACCAAGTTCCATTATGCCCCGCGCGATTTCGCGCTCGACCTCAGCGCCCATGTCGGCAGCGCCTTCAGCCTCGAGCCCATTTTGACACAAAGCGCGTTTTTCCGGGCGCATAACCGCGACGACGTGATCAAAAACCTGTATCTCGTCGGTGCAGGGACTCACCCGGGGGCGGGCATCCCGGGCGTGGTCGGCAGCGCGAAGGCGACCGCGAAACTGATGCTGGAGGATTTGCAGTGAGATTGCCGATTGCGCTCGTCCTGGCCGTGGCCGCGATCCCTTCCGCCGTCGCGGCGGCGGACTGGAAAGAGGTCGACCGGCTGACCGGCGACGTCGCGGTCGAACTCGATCAAGGCAGCGTCTCCAAGGTACTCGACGGCGCCAACGAGGTGCTGCAGGCGACCTTCCGCCGTCAGATGCCGACCGGGATCATGGAAAGCGACGTTGCGATCGACTGCAAGGCAACGGCCGCCAAGCTGCGCGGGCTGCGCCTGGTCAACGGCGACAAGATCTACAACCAGCCGGTCTCGCCGACGCTCGAGTATCATCCGGTGAGCTTCGGCAGCGCCGATGCGATCTATTACAAGGCGCTGTGCGGCAAGGACATCGCGCCGCCGGAGAATTACGCGGCCGAGGCACCGCCGGCGGACGCACCCGCTGCCGACACCGGCAGCCAATGATCCACCGCCTCGCCGTCTATTGCGGGTCCGCGAACCCGGACGACCCGCGCTATCTCGCGCTCGCGCGGGAGGTCGGCGCGACGCTGGCGCAGCGCGGGATCGGGGTGGTCTATGGCGGCGGACGGCTGGGCCTGATGGGTGCGGTCGCTTCGGGTGCGCTCGAAGCCGGCGGCGAGGTGATCGGGGTGATCCCCGAGGCGCTGGTCGCGGCCGAGGTCGCCAATCCGGAATGCACCGAACTGGTGGTGGTTTCCACGATGCACGAGCGCAAGCGCGCCTTCACCGACCGCGCGGACGGTTTCCTGACGATCCCCGGCGGGGTCGGGACGATGGACGAATTGTGGGAAGCGGTCAGCTGGGCGCAGCTCGGCTATCACGGCAAGCCGGTCGGGCTGCTCAACGCCTTCGGCTTCTTCGATCATCTGCTCGCATTCAACCGCCACATGGCCGAGGTCGGCTTCGTCCGCCCGGCCCACCAGGGCATCATCATCGCCGAGGAGCGGCTCGAATCCCTGCTCGAACGGATGGAAGCGCATGAACCCCACCGGCCGATCTTCGCGATGAAGGCGGAGGATCTGTGAGCAAGGGCTACCGACCGCTAGTCACGTCGGACTGGGTGCGCGAGACCGTGCCGATCTCAGGCGGGAAGCGCCAGCGGCGGGTGCTGGTGATGCAGGCACGCGAGACGATCCGCGCAGGCTCGAAGAGCTTCGCCGCCGCGAGCCGGCTGTTCGACCGCACCACCCGCGAGCGTGTGTGGCTGCTCTATGCCTGGTGCCGGCGCTGCGACGATCTGACCGACGGCCAGCAGGGCGGCGGCGCATTGGGCGACCAGTCCAGGGTCAAGAAACGGGTCAAGGCGATCCGCGCGCTGACCGAGCGGGCGCTATCGGGCCAAGCGCCCGGCGACCCGGCCTTCGACAGCTTCGGTATCGTCGCGCGCGAAACCGGGATCACCCCGAAGATGGCGTCAGACGTCATCCGCGGCTTCGAACTCGACGCCGAGGGCTGGAAGCCGCAGACCGAAGCGGATCTGATGCGCTATTGCTTCCACGTCGCCGGAGCGGTCGGGGTGATGATGGCGGTGGTGATGGGCGTGTCGCCGCGGGACGAGGAAACGCTCGACCGCGCCTGCGACCTCGGCATCGCGTTCCAGCTCGCCAATATCGCGCGCGACGTGCTGGAGGATGACGCGGCCGGCCGCTGCTACCTGCCCGCCGAATGGCTCGCCGAGCTGAGGATCCCGCCCGACAAGCTCAGGCACAAGCGCTATCGCAAGAAACTCGCGACGCTGGCCGAGCGGCTCGCGGTGCTGGCGAAGCAGCACAAGCGCGCGGCGCTGGCCGGGACGAAAACCCTTGCCTTCCGCAAGCGTTGGGCGATCCGCTCCGCCGCCGGCATTTACGGCGCGATCGCGGTCGAGGTGGCCAAGCGCGGAGAAACGGCGTGGGACGCGCGGGTCAGCACCACGAAACTCGCCAAGGCGCGCTTCGTCGCGGGAGCGTTCTTCCGCTCGCTCCTGCCGGCGCCAAAACTCAAGCAGGTGCCTGCATGGAGCCGCTCGGCGATGGGCGAAGCCTAGGGCACTTGCCCCGGCCGCCCCACGCGGGCACTCTTGCCGCACAACGAGGGGAGAAGTTCGTATGGCTCGGGAAGCCGATGGGGTTACGCGCGCTTCGGTGAAGGTCATCGCCGCATCCTCGCTCGGCACGGTGTTCGAGTGGTACGACTTCTATCTCTACGGCCTGCTCGCGACGATCATCTCGGCGCAGTTCTTCTCGGGCGTGAACGAGACCACCGCCTTCATCCTCGCGCTCGCCGCCTTCGCCGCGGGCTTTGCGGTGCGGCCGTTCGGGGCGCTGGTGTTCGGGCGGGTCGGCGACCTGGTCGGGCGCAAATACACCTTCCTGGTGACGATGGGGATCATGGGCGCCTCGACCTTCACGGTCGGGCTGCTGCCGTCCTACGCAACGATCGGGGTCGCGGCGCCCCTGCTGCTGGTCGCGCTGCGGCTGCTGCAGGGCCTCGCGATCGGAGGCGAATACGGCGGCGCGGCGATCTATGTCGCCGAGCATGCCCCGGAAGGCAAACGCGGCTTCTACACCAGCTTCATCCAGACCAATTCGACCGCCGGACTGTTCGCCGCGCTGCTGCTGGTGATCGGCCTGCGCGCGACGATGGCGCCGGACGCATTCGCCGATTGGGGCTGGCGCCTGCCGTTCCTGCTTTCGGCGGTGCTGCTCGCGATCTCGCTGTGGATCCGCCTGCAACTCGCCGAAAGCCCGGTGTTTCAGAAGATGAAGGACGAAGGCGCGACCTCGGCGGCGCCGCTGTCCGAAGCCTTCGGCAAATGGAGCAATCTGCGCTGGGGCGTGATCGCGCTGTTCGGCGCGGTCGCCGGGCAGGCAGTGATCTGGTACACCTCGCAATTCTACGCGCTGTTCTATCTCGAGCGCGTCCTCAAAGTCGATGGCGCGACGACCAACATATTGATCGCGATAGCACTGGCGATCGGTACGCCGCTCTATCTCCTGTTCGGCTGGCTGAGCGACCGGGTGGGACGCAAGCTTGTGATCATGGCCGGCCTGGCGCTGGGCGTCGTCACGCTCAATCCGCTGTTCACCGCACTCACCGCCGCGGCCAATCCGGCTTTGGCCGATGCGCAGGCGACGGCGCCAGTAACCGTGGCCGCCGACCCGGAATACTGCTCCGTGCAGTTCGATCCGGTAGGCAGGAACAAGTTCGATACGACGGGGTGCGACGTTGCCAAATCGGCACTGGCAAAAGCCGGCATTCCTTATGCCGACGGGCGCCCAAAGGTGGAAAACCTTCTGATTGCCATCGAAACTTTCACCCCCCCTCAGCCGGTTCGGGTGAAGGTCGGCGATGTGGTGCTGCCGACGCTTGCCCCGGTAAAACCCTCAGCGGAAGAAGTCGCCGCCTTCAGAAGCGCTCTGACTGGCGAACTTGCCAAGGCCGGCTATCCTGCGCAGGCGGACCCGGCCCGGATCGATTATCTCAGGGTTATCGCGATCCTGGTCGCGCTGCTGGTCCCGGTGACGATGACCTATGGGCCGCTCGCCGCGCTGCTGGTCGAGCTGTTCCCGACCCGCATCCGCTACACCGCACTCAGCCTGCCCTATCATATCGGCAACGGCTGGTTCGGGGGCTTCCTGCCGACCATCGCCTTCGCGATCGTTGCGGCGACCGGGAATATCTACGCCGGGCTGTGGTATCCGATCGGGGTCGCCGCGATGACGCTGGTGGTCGGGCTGCTGTTCCTGCCGGAAACCTTCAGGCGCAGGATCGATCACGAGGGCTAGGCGAGGAAGGCCGCGACCTCCGCCCGCTCCGCCTCGCTCATATGCAGGCCGAGCTTGCTGCGACGCCAAAGAACGTCCTCGGCGGTCCGTGCCCATTCGACCTCGCGCAAATAGCGGATCTCCGCCTCGCTCAGTCCGGCGCCGAAGCTGCGGCCGAGGTCGCCCCACTCCTGTGCCCCGCCGAGCCAGCGCCCCGCGCGGGTGCCGTAGGCGCGCACGATCCGGGTCGCGTCGGTTTCGGACAGGAACGGATGCTTTGCCCGCAGCGCCGCGATCAGCGCCGGCTGGCCGGCGAGTGGGAAATCGCCACCCGGCAGCGGCGTATGCGCGGTCCAGGCCGGGCCGGAGAGCGCCGGTAGCCTTGCCGCCAGCTCGTCGACCGCCTCCTGCGCGAGATGCCGGGACGAAGTGATCTTGCCGCCCAGCACATCGAGCAGCGGCGGCCCTTCACCGGGCTCGGACAGCGGCAGGCGATAGCCGCGGGTCGCTGCCTCGGGCTTGCCCGACCCGTCATCGACCAGCGGGCGCACCCCGGCATAGGTCCACACCACATCGGCCGGGACCACCGGCTTGGCGAAATACTCGCTCACCGCGCCACACAGATAGGCGATCTCCTCCGCGCTCGCGGCGATATGGTCGAGCGGGCCCTGGTGGTCCTCGTCGGTCGTGCCGATCAAGGTGAAATCGCCCTGGTAGGGAATCGCGAAGCAGATCCGCGTGTCGGGCAGCTGGAAGAAATAGGCGTATTCGTGGTCGAACAGTTTCGGCACCACGATATGCGATCCGCGCACCCGCCGCAGGTGGTATTCTGCCGGTAGCCCGATCAGCCGCGCGACATCGTCCGCGCCCGGCCCGGCCGCATTGACCAGCGCCTTGCCGTGGAAAATGCCGGCGGAGGTCTCCACCGCCCACAGATCGCCGTCTCGCCGCGCGGAAGTGACCGGCGTCCGCGTGCGAATCTCAGCCCCGCGCTCGGCCGCGTCGAGTGCGTTCAGCGCCACCAGCCGGGCATCGTCGACCCAGCCGTCCGAATATTCGAAGCCCCAATCGAACCCGGGCTTGAGCGGCTTGCCCGCCGGATGGCGGTGCAGGCGGATCGTGTCGGCCGCGGGCAGGCGCTTGCGCCCGCCGATATGATCGTAGAGGAACAGCCCCAGCCGCAGCACCCAGCGCGGGCGCAGATGCGGCATCCACGGCAGCACGAAGCGCATCGGGCGCACGATATGCGGCGCGATCCCCCACAGCACCTCGCGCTCGGCCAGTGCCTCGCGCACCAGCGCGAATTCGTAATATTCGAGATAGCGCAACCCGCCGTGGACCAGCTTGGTCGAGGCCGAGGACGTGCCGCTGGCAAGGTCGTGCGCCTCGAGCAACAGGACCTTCGCGCCCCTGCCCTGTGCATCGCGCGCAATGCTTGCGCCGTTGACCCCGCCGCCGATGACGATGAGGTCGAACGGCCCATTCATCCCTGGGCGTCCATCAATGCAGGATTACCGCGTGGCCCGGCGGGCGCGCATGCAGCCGGCGGAACAGTTTGCCCTTCTCGCTGTACAGCACCAGCAGCAGCGAAAGGACCGACGCCGCCAGCAGCGCCCAGGCGAGGGGGCGGGCGGTACCGTCGTAATTCTGCCCGATCAGGATCCCGATCACCGCGGCGAGCACCATGCGGACGAACGCCTGGATCGAGCTCGCCGCGCCGGCAATCTCGGCGAAGGGCTGCATCGCGATCGAACCGAAATTGGCGCCGAGGAACCCGAGCAGCATCAGATTGCATGCCATCAGCGGCAGGAACCACAGCAACGACGCGTTGTGCGGCCCATGCGCGACCCATACCTGCAGCGCGCTGACCACGATGAAGATCAGCAGGCCCGCATGGCTGACGCGGCGCGCACCGAAGCGCTCGACGATCCGCGAATTGGTGATGCTCGAAATCGCCATTGTCGCGGCGGTGCCGCCGAACACATAAGGGAAGTATTCGCCCGCGCCGAAATGCTCGCCGACCAGTTGCTGCGCCGAGTTGACGTAGCCGAACACGGTCCCGATCACGAGCGCGGTGCCAAGCACATAGCCGACCGCCTGGCGCGAGGTCGCCGCGATATACATGTTGCGCACCAGCACCTTCGGCTGAATTTCTTGGCGGAATTCGGGATGCAGCGTCTCGGGCAGGCGGAGGCCGGCCCAGACCATCACCGCGATGCCCATGATTCCCAGGCCGATGAAAATCCACCGCCAGCCGGCGACTTCGAGCACCAGCTGGCCGATGCTCGGCGCGATTACCGGCACGGTGATGAACACCGCGGTGACCAGCGAGAACACCCGCGCCATCTTGTCGCCTTCGAACTGGTCGCGGATGATCGCGCCCGGCAGCACCATCAGCCCGGCGGTCGCAAAGCCCTGCAGCACGCGCAGCACCAGCATCTGCTCGAAATCCTGCGCCAGCGCGCAGCCGAAGCCGAGCACGACATAGGCGGTGAGCGAGATCATCAGCAGTTTCTTGCGCCCGAAGCGGTCCGCAAGCACGCCGGGAACCAGCGCGCCGGCGCCCGAGGCGAGCAGGAACAGGCCGACTATCAGCTGGCGCTTGTTCGCCTCCAGCACGCCGAATTCGCCCGCGATATCGGGCAGCGCCGGCAGCATGCCGTCGATCGCCAGCGCCTGAAGCGCCATGATCATCGCGGTCAGCACCACCAGTTCGGTAGGTCCGAGGACGCGCGGCGCGGGAGGGGTGACGGTAGCCATGCGTGGCCCCTAGCCCCGCGTACACGCGAAAGGCCAGCGCGAATTGTTAGCAAGTGCAACAATTTCCCTTTGCTTCCCTTTGTCACACCGGCCGTTTTCCCCCTCGCCACCCCGGGCCTGTTCCGGAGTCCCACCTTCTTTCCCGTCATCCCGAACCTGGTTTAGGATCTATTCCGCAGTTTGCCCGGAGCGCGAAAGTGAGCGCCAGCGAACCGCCAAGCTGCGTTCGGCCCTTGCCACCCCGGAACAGGTCGGGGTGACTCAAGCAGGGGAGCAGCGGTATCATCCCCCGATGGACGACGACCGCGACGACGATGACGAATCCGCAGGCGCGCTCGGCCTGCGCAAGATCATCCATGTCGATATGGATGCATTCTACGCCAGCGTCGAACAGCGCGACGATCCCGCGCTGCGCGACCGCCCGGTCGCGGTCGGCGGGGCGAGCGGGCGCGGGGTGGTCGCCGCGGCGAGCTACGAGGCACGCAGATTCGGAGTGCGTTCGGCGATGCCTTCGCTCCGCGCGAAACAGCTCTGCCCCGAGCTGATCTTCGTCAAGCCGCGCTTCGACGCCTATCGCGAAGTCTCGCAGACGATCCGCGCGATCTTTCGCGAGTTCACCCCGCATGTCGAACCGCTGAGCCTCGACGAAGCCTATCTCGACGTGACCGAGGATCTGCGCGGGATCGGCTCGGCCACCCGCATCGCCGAGATCATCCGCGCGAAGATCCGGGCCGAGACGCGGCTCACCGCCAGCGCCGGGGTCAGCTACAACAAGTTCCTCGCGAAGCTCGCGAGCGACCAGAACAAGCCCGACGGGATCTGCGTGATCCGCCCGGGCGAAGGCATGCGCTTCGTCGCCGGCCTGCCGGTGCGGCGCTTCCACGGGGTCGGCCCGCGCGGAGCGGAAAAGATGGCGCGGCTCGGGATCGAGACCGGGGCGGACCTCGCGGCGAAGGACATCGCGTTCCTGAAAGCCCATTTCGGCAGCTTCGCCGACTATCTGTTCCGCGCCGCGCGGGGGATCGACCTCAGGCCGGTGCGCGCGAACCGCAAGCGCAAGTCGCTCGGCGGTGAGCGGACCTTCTTCGACGACATCTCTTCCGGCAACGCGCTCCACGCCGCGCTGGAAGACATCGCCGAGACCGTCTGGGGCCGGATCGAGGAAGCGCAAGCAAAAGGCCGCACCGTCACCCTCAAGCTGCGCACCACCGACTTCAAGACGATCACCCGCGCCCGCTCGCTCCCGCAGTTCATCGCCGGGCGCGAAGAGTTCTTCGCGATCGGCCACGGGCTGCTCGACGAAAGCCTGCCGCTGCCGCTTCCGGCCCGGCTGATGGGCCTGACATTGTCGGCGCTGGAAGGCGATCGGGACGCGGAGCCGAAGCCGGACACCGCGCAGTTGTCGCTGCTCTAGTTAGCGGCGAGCAGCGCCAGCCCCAACGCAACCCGCCCGCCCCGGTTCTGCGGCAGTGCATCCACCGCGAAGAACCGCGCCTCAAGGATCTCGCGCCCATCGGGAGCGGGCGTCTCGGCGGTGACGCAGGTGAACACATGCAGCCGGTTCGGCGCGCCGTGGAGCGTCCCTTCGTGGATTTCCAGCAGGGTTAGCGGCCCGGTGGCGCAGCGCAGTTCCTCGGCGAATTCGCGGGCCGCGGCCCGGGCCGGGTCCTCGCCGCGATGCAACCCGCCGCCCGGCAGCGTCCACATCCCCGCGCCATAGCTGTGCCGTACCAGCAGTACGCGCCCCGCCGGATCGCGGGCCAGCACGACCACTCCGGCCAGCCGCGGCACACCGGTCCGCCACCACAATTTGCGCAAGCGATGGGCCAGCCGCAGCGCCGCGCGGTGGAGCGGCGCCGGGACCAGCCGTTCGATCAGGTGAAGCATGTGACGTGGACGCTCGCCGCGCGCAGCAGCCGGGCGACCGGCAGATCGTTCTTGCCCCGCATCGCCGCTTCGAACAGCGCGCGCTTGTCCGCGCCGCGGATCACGAACATCAGCTCGTCCGTATCGATCAGCGCCGGAATCGTCAGGCTGAGCCGCTCGAACGGCGCCTCGGGCGGGAGCGGATCGGGCATCAGCCGGCGGACCAGACGCTGGTCGTCGGGTTGCGGATCGGTGCTCGGAAACAGCGAGGCGATATGCCCGTCATTGCCCATACCGAGCCAGGCGATCCTGAAATGCGGCGGCCGCGCGTCTTCGGTCAGCGCGGTAACGGTCGCGCCGACCGGCTCCAGCAGCGCGCGGATGCGGCCGACATTGCTTGCCTCGTCGGTTTCGGGGACGATCCGGTCGTCGCCCGGCCAGATCTCCAGCCGGGCCCAATCCAGCTCTTTCGCCGCCAGCAGCGTCAGGATCGGAAACGGAGTTGAGCCCCCGGGGACGGAGATCGCAACCATGCCTTCCGCCGCCGCCAGCGCCTTGGTCAGGCGCCCGCACAACCAGTCGGCGATCGCGGCGTCGTCGGCACCCGGAATGATTGCGGTCTCGGCCATCTTTTCCCCCAGTACCCCCTAACCAGAAAGGCCGCCACGGAATACCCGAGGCGGCCTCACTTTCCAGGACTAGCCAGGGCCCCAGGGAGTATGCGGTTTCCGCCGGGGGGAGCGGGTGCATCTTTGAGGTGGCCTGTGTTTACGAAACCGCCGGCAAAGCACCGGGTTCCCGGGCGCATCAAATAATCCCGCGCGCCGCCGCGGCGGTCCACAGCCCCGCGACCAGCAGCGCCGCGGCTATGCCGAAACGGATCGCGCGCAGCGGCAGCAGCGCCGCCAGCTGGCCGCCCAGCGCCCAGCCGACCGTCAGCGCGGCCGCGCCGCCGATCATCCCGCCGGTCCCCGCCAGCCAATGCGATCCGGTGGCGGCGGCGAAGGCCGCGATCAGGAACCGCGCCGCGTCGCCGACCTGGCGCAGCGCGATCACCAGCCCGGCGGCGAACAGCGAGCGGGTCGGCTCGCCTGGCTCGCGCGGATTGACCGGCCAGAACAGCTCCGCCGCCCCGGCCAGCAGCGCGAAGGCGACCAGCATCTGCTTGGCCGCCGGCGGCAGCAGCGCCGCCAGCCCCTCCCCGGCCAGCGCGGCAAGGGTGGCGGTGACCGCGCAGGCAATCCATCCGGCCACCAGCAGCCCGGCAGAAGCGCCCAGCCTGTCGGAGAGACAGGCGATCAGCCGCTGGTCCCGCCCGCCGGTCGCGGCGGCGAAACTGGCGATCAGGGCGAGAAAGAAGGCGGGCATGGGGCGGTGTTAGGCGATGGAGCGGGTGAAGGGAATCGAACCCTGCGCGCAGCCGCTTGTGGCGAAGCGCCACCGGCGGACGAGGGTTCGACTGGATAAGGCAGGAATTGGAGCGGGTGAAGGGAATCGAACCCTCGTATTCAGCTTGGGAAGCTGCTGCTCTACCATTGAGCTACACCCGCCCGCTCGGGCGCCCATGTCGGCACGGGCGCGGGCCGCTCATGCCGCGCCCGGTGATTCGGGTCAACCTGCCTTGCCGCTAACCGGTCAGCCCGCCCTTGCCGCCTTGCGGCCGCGCTTCTGGGCGGGCTTGCGCCCGAGGCCGAGCGACTTGGCCAGTTCGCGGCGCTTCTGCGCATAGTTCGGCGCGATCAGCGGGTAATCGGCGGGGAGCTTCCAGCGGGCGCGATATTCCTCGACCGACAAATCGTGGTCGGTCGAGAGGTGGCGCTTGAGCATCTTCATCTTCTTGCCGCATTCGAGGCAGGCGATGCTGTCCGGCTTGACCGAGGCGCGGATCGAGACCGCCGGCTCAAGCGGAACAGCGACGAGCTTGACCGGCTGGCCCAGCCCGGCGAGCGCCCCATGGACCGACTGGATCAATCCGGGGAGTGTGTCGGAAGCGACCGGATTATGGCTGACATGCGCCGAGACGATATCGGTAGTAAGGGCAATTAGAAATTCGGGCTCGCGATTATCCGGCATTTTCGTGCTTTCCTTAACTTTATCGAGGTCGCCGCGGCCTTAGGAGTCGATAAGGACTTTTACTACTCTTAGGTATGAGAAACCTTGCCTTTTTGTGTATCACGACAGAGCCGTATTGATACGTGGTCGCGAATTGCACGGCGTCGCTTCCAAGACGAATGCGGCAAAGCCATTTCCCAGGACCTGCGCATCGCGCTAGGTGACGCGAATGGAACTCGGGTCCTTGAACCATGTCGGCGTGGCGACGCCGTCGATCGCGGCGAGTGTTGCCTTCTGGCGCGAGACGATGGGCGCCGTGAGGGTGCATGCGCCGTTCCCGATGCCCGAACAGGGCGTGACCGTTTGCTTCGTCGATACGCCGAACACCCAGATCGAACTGCTTGAGCCGCTCGGCGACAATTCGCCGATCGCGAAATTCCTCGAGCGTAATCCGGAGGGCGGCCAGCATCATCTCGCGTTCGAAGTGCCCGACATCGGGGCGGCGCGCGCGGAATTCGCGAGGGCGGGCAAGCGCATCCTCGGCCCGACCCGGATCGGCGCGCACGGGACGCCGGTGTTCTTCCTCCATCCGAAGGACATGGGCGGGGTGCTGACCGAGATTATGGAATGGCCGGCGGGCGACCCGCATGACTAGACGGAGCGACTGGGAAGAGCGCGCCGCGAAGGAAGCCAAAGGCGAGGACCTGACCTGGCACACGCCGGAGGGGATCGCGGTCCTGCCGGTCTATGGGGCCGGCGAGGACGGCGAATATCCGGGTGCGGCGCCCTTCAGCCGCGGGCCCTATGCGACGATGTATTCCATGCGCCCGTGGACCATCCGTCAATATTCCGGATTCTCGACCGCCGAGGAAAGCAACGCCTTCTACCGCCGCAATCTGGCGGGCGGGCAGAAGGGGCTTTCGGTCGCGTTCGATCTCGCGACCCACCGCGGCTACGATTCCGATCACCCGCGCGTGGTCGGCGATGTCGGCAAGGCCGGGGTCGCGATCGACACGGTCGAGGACATGAAACTGCTGTTCGACGGCATCCCGCTCGGCGAGATGTCGGTCAGCATGACGATGAATGGTGCGGTGATCCCGGTGATGGCGTTCTACATCGTCGCGGGGGAGGAACAGGGCGTGCCGCTCGCCCAGCTCGCCGGGACGATCCAGAACGACATTCTCAAGGAGTTCATGGTCCGCAACACCTATATCTACCCGCCCGAGCCGAGCATGCGGATCGTCGGCGACATCATCGCCTTCTGCTCGGCCGAGATGCCGAAGTTCAACTCCATCTCGATCTCGGGCTATCACATGCACGAGGCGGGGGCGACCGCGGTGCAGGAGCTCGCCTTCACTATCGCCGACGGCAAGGAATATGCCCGGCGCGCGATCGCGGCGGGGCTGGAGATCGAAGCCTTCGCGCCGCGGCTGAGCTTCTTCTTCGGGATCGGGATGAATCTCTTCATGGAGGTCGCGAAATTGCGGGCGGCGCGGGTGCTGTGGGCGGGAGTGATGGAGGAGCTTGGAGCGAAGGACGAGAAGTCCAAGGCGCTGCGCACCCATTGCCAGACCAGCGGCGTGTCGCTGCAGGAGCAGGATCCCTACAACAATGTCATCCGCACGACGATCGAGGCGCTGGCCGCGGTGCTCGGCGGCACCCAGTCGCTCCACACCAACAGCTTCGACGAAGCGCTGGCATTGCCGACCGATTTCTCCGCCCGGATCGCGCGCAACACCCAGCTGGTGCTGCAGGAGGAAAGCGGCGTGACCCGCGTCGCCGATCCTTTGGGCGGGTCGTACTACGTCGAGGCGCTGACGGCGGAACTGGTCGAAAAGGCCGGAGCGCTGATTGCCGAAACCGACGGTTTGGGCGGGATGACCGCGGCGGTCGCGAGCGGGATGCCCAAGCGGTTGATCGAACAGGCCGCCGCCGCGCGGCAGGCGCGGATGGATCGCGGCGAGGACACGATCGTCGGGGTGAACAAATACCGGCCCGAGGTCGATGCGCCGATCGAGCTGCTCGAAATCGACAACCATGCGGTGCGCGAAAGCCAGATCGCCCGGATCGCGGCGGTGAAAGCCGCGCGGGATGAGACGGCGGTGCGGGCCGCTCTTGAAGCGCTGACGGCAGCGGCAAAAGATCCTCCCCCATCGGGGGAGAGGGACCATGCGCAGCATGGTGGAGGGGGCTCGTCCCGGCACGCACCCCCTCCGTCATCGCTGCGCGATGCCACCTCCCCCGGTGGGAGAGGATCAAACCTCCTCGCCGTCGCGATCACCGCCGCTCGCGCCCGCGCGACCCTCGGCGAAATCTCGGCCGCGCTGGAGACGGTGTTCGGCCGCTACGAAACCACCCCCTCTCCCGTCACCGGCATCTACGGCGCGACCTATGCCGGCGACGCGCGCTACGCACAGGTCGCAGAGGGCGTCCAGGCCGTAGCCCACCGCCTTGGCCGCGCGCCGCGCGTGCTGGTCGCCAAGATGGGCCAGGACGGGCACGACCGCGGCGCGAACGTGATCGCCAGCGCCTTCGCCGACATGGGTTTCGAAGTCACCAGCGGCCCGCTGTTCCAGACCCCGGCCGAAACCGCCGCACTGGCGCTGGAGAAAGACGTCGACGCAGTCGGCGCGAGCTCGCTGGCAGCCGGGCACAAGACGCTGGTCCCCGAACTGATCCGCCACCTGCGCGACGCCGGCCGCGCCGACATCAAGGTCGTCGCCGGCGGTGTGATCCCGCCGCAGGATTATGAATTTTTGCGCGAGGCCGGGGTGCAGGGCATTTACGGACCGGGCTCGAACGTGCTCGACTGCGCGGCGGATTTGCTGCGGTTGCTGGGGCATAATATGCCGCCGGTGGGGGACGAAGAGTGAACCCCTATTCGTCATCCCGGCGAAGGCCGGGATCTCAAGCCGCGAGGCACCAGGCGGCCGCACGAGACCCCAGCTTTCGCTGGGGTGACGGTTTGTAGGAGCCGTCATGTTCACCAAAATCCTCATCGCCAACCGCGGCGAAATCGCCTGCCGCGTGATTGCGACCGCCCGCCGCATGGGGATCGCGACGGTGGCGGTCTATTCGGATGCCGATGCGCGCAGCCCGCATGTGCGGATGGCCGACGAGGCGGTGCGGATCGGGCCGGCGGCGGCGAGCGAGAGCTATCTCGTGTCGGAGGGGATCATCGCCGCGTGCAGGGCGACCGGAGCCGAGGCGGTGCATCCCGGTTATGGCTTCCTCTCCGAGCGGGCGAGTTTCGTCGAGGCGCTGGAAGCCGAGGGGATCGCGTTCATCGGCCCGCCGGCCGGTGCGATCGCCGCGATGGGCGACAAGATCGAGAGCAAGAAGCTGGCGCTCGCGGCCGGGGTGAACGTGGTGCCGGGGTTCGTCGGCGAGATCGACGACACCGAACACGCGGTGCGGATCGCGGGCGAGATTACCTATCCGGTGATGATGAAGGCCAGCGCGGGCGGCGGCGGCAAGGGCATGCGGCTCGCGTGGTCCGAGGCCAACGTGCGCGATGGCTTCGAGAGCGTCAAGCGCGAGGGGCTAAACAGCTTTGGCGACGACCGGGTGTTTATCGAGAAATTCATCGAGAGCCCGCGCCATATCGAAATCCAGCTGCTCGGCGACCAGCATGGCAATATCCTTTACCTCAACGAGCGCGAATGCTCGATCCAGCGGCGCCACCAGAAGGTGATCGAGGAAGCACCTTCGCCCTTCGTCACCCCGGCGATGCGCGCGCGGATGGGCGAGCAGGCGGTCGCGCTGGCCCGCGCGGTCGGCTATTTCTCGGCCGGCACGGTCGAACTGATCGTCAGCGGCGCCGATCCCTCGGGCGAGAGCTTCTACTTCCTCGAAATGAACACCCGGCTGCAGGTCGAACATCCGGTGACCGAGGCGATCACCGGGATCGACCTGGTCGAGCAGATGATCCGCGTCGCGGCCGGCGAGACACTCGGCTTCACCCAGGCCGATATCGGGATCGACGGTCACGCTATCGAAAGCCGGGTCTATGCCGAGGATCCGTATCGCGGCTTCCTCCCGAGCATCGGGCGGCTGATGCGCTATGCCCCACCGGTGCGATCATGGAGCGGCGGGCTGCGCGGAACGGGCGGAGTGCGGGTCGATGATGGCGTTGCCGAAGGCGGCGAGGTTTCGATCCATTACGACCCGATGATCGCGAAGCTGATCACCTGGGGCGAGACCCGCGATGCGGCGGCCGATTTGCAGGTCGCGGCGCTCGACGACTTCGTAATCGAAGGACCCGGCCACAACCTCCATTTCCTCTCCGCGCTGATGCAGCATCCGCGCTTCCGTGCAGGCGAGTTGACCACCGGCTTCATCGCCGAGGAATATCCCGAAGGCTTCCACGGAGCGCCCGCGAGCGAGGAGTTGCTACGCGCCATCGCCGCCATCGCCGCCGGGATCGAGATCAGCGAACGCGCGCGCGACGGGCGTACGTCCGGGAAACTCAACGGCATGCCCGCGCTCGGCTCGGACTGGGTCGTGCGGATGGACGGGCGGGTGTTCGCCGTCACGCTGGGCGAAGGCCATGCGATGGTCGACGGCCACCGGGTCAACGGCACATGCGACTGGCAGCCGGGCGACCGTTCAGCCAGTGCCAGCGGCAACGGGCTCACCCTGGGTCTTCAGGTCAAGCGCGACGGCGTCCACTGGCGCATCGCGACACACGGCGCCGAGCGTCGCGCGCTGGTGTTGCCCGCACGGCTCTCCCCGCTGGCCGAGCGGATGATCGAAAAGCCCGCGCCCGATCTCTCGCGCCTGCTGATCTGCCCGATGCCGGGTCTGCTGGTGAAGCTGCACGTGGCCGAGGGCGACGCGGTCGAACCCGGCCAGCCGCTTGCGACGGTCGAGGCGATGAAGATGGAGAATATCCTGCGCGCGCAAAAGAGTGGCACGGTCGCGAGGATCGACGCCACCGAAGGCGACAGCCTCGCGGTGGATGCGGTTATTCTCGAGCTCGATTGAAACCAACCGGGCCGGAGCGATTGGGGGAAGCAGTGCTGCGATCAACGCCCCCCGACGCGCGCGCCTTGGATATCGACCACCTTCGGGCTGTCGGCGAACAATTTGGTGAAGGAATCGTCGAGATCCATCGTGTGCGGCTCGGTACCTTCGCGCACGGTAGTGCGGCGCATGTCGCGCTTGTAGCTGGTGTAA